>ONJY01000002.1 GCA_900318275.1 uncultured Bacteroidales bacterium
AGATATAGGTCAAACCTATCTCTCCTCTTTTGTTCTTGGGTAAGTCAATACCTGCAATACGTGCCATAAATTCTTTTTGTTGTTTTTGTTAATTATCCTTGTCTCTGTTTGAACTTAGGATTTTTCTTGTTGATTACATAGACCACTCCGTGGCGGCGGACCACCTTGCACTCGGGGGATCTTTTCTTTACTGAAACTCTTACTTTCATTGTTGTGTAATTATTAATCTTGTTTTACTTTTCTGTCCGTACTGTCTACTTGTGACGATAAGTTATGCGACCCTTTGTGAGATCATAGGGAGACATCTCTATCTGCACCTTGTCACCGGGGAGTATCTTAATGTAATGCATACGCATCTTACCGGAGATGTGCGCAATAATCTGGTGTCCGTTCTCCAATTCGACGCGGAACATGGCGTTACCCAGAGATTCGGTAACGGTTCCGTCAAGTTGTATGGATGCCTGTTTTGCCATTCTATAACTTATCGTATTAGTTATTATTCTCAATAAAGTCAAAAGTCGTCAATATGTCGGGGCCATGGGCGGTAATGGCGACAGTATGCTCGAAGTGGGCTGCCGGTTTGCCATCTTTAGTGCGGCATGTCCAGCCGTCCTCCTTGGAGAACTTGACGTTCTTGGAACCCATGCAAACCATTGGCTCAACAGCTATCACCATGCCCTCTTTGAGCAGGGGACCAGTGCCTTTGACACCGAAATTAGGTACATTGGGGGACTCGTGCATCTGGAAACCAACACCATGCCCACAGAGCTCGCGAACCACTGAGTAGCCGTTCTTCTCACAATGCATCTGGACGGCATGGCTGATGTCGCCAACACGATTGCCAGCCTTGCACTGGTCAAGACCGATGTAGAGAGCCTCGCGAGTCACCTTCATCAGGCGGCGCATCTCGGGACTAATATCTCCGACAGCAAAGGTATAAGCCGAATCGGCCACATATCCATTGTACTCAATGACACAGTCGAGAGTAACATTATCGCCATCCTTTATAAAAGTTTCACCAGGAATACCGTGCACAACCACATCGTTTACCGAGATACAGAAAGCTGCAGGAAATCCTTCAAAACCCTTACAAAGAGGCTTTGCCCCATTGTCGCGGATGAACTGCTCACCAATCTTATCAAGATAAGCCGTTGTTACACCTGCATGTATATGACGGCCCACCTCCGCGAGAGTTTTCCCGAGGAGGAGGCCGGCATCACGTATGAGCTCTATCTCTTCTTTTGTCTTGAGCAGAATCATCCTTGATATTTAGGTTTACGCCTGAATTGACATTGAGGTACGACCCTTGATACGCCCCGTCTTGGTCAGACCGTCGTAGTGGCGCATGAGCAGATGGCTCTCAATCTGCTGAAGGGTGTCGAGGATGACACCGACAAGAATCAGCAGCGATGTGCCACCGTAGAACTGGGCAAACTGAGTATTCACACCAAACAGACGAATGATGGCAGGAAGAATAGCAACGATGGCAAGGAAAACAGACCCGGGAAGGGTTATCTTGGAAAGAATACCCTCCAAATACTCTGCTGTCTTTTTACCAGGTTTGACACCGGGGATAAAACCACCGTTTTTCTTCATATCATCGGCCATCTGGTTGGGGTTGATTGCTATAGCAGTGTAGAAATATGTGAACAGTATCACAAGTATAGCAAACACAAGATTGTACCAGAAACTATTATAATCGGCAAATGCCATGGCGAACTTGGAGCTGCTATTGCCTGTGAAGCCCATAAAAGTAATGGGCAGGAACATAATTGCCTGAGCAAAAATGATAGGCATAACACCGGCAGCATTAACCTTTATGGGAATATACTGACGGACACCGCCATACTGCTTGTTTCCGACTATGCGCTTGGCATACTGCACAGGGATACGACGCGTACCCTGGACGAGCAGGATGACGAGCAAGATGACAGCAAGCAGAACGACAAGTTCAACAAGGAACATCACAAGACCACCGCCTTCTGACCAACGCGAGGCAAATTCGCCAAACAAGGCAAACGGCAAGCGGGCGATGATACCAATCATAATAAGAAGCGAGATACCATTACCCACACCTTTATCAGTAATTCTCTCACCAAGCCACATCACAAACAATGTGCCACTGATAAGTATAATAATGCTTGACACCCAGAAGAAGGGTGACGGAGCACTACCATCAAACGGATATATAGCTGTGGATGAAGCACCGAGCTGATACATCATATTCGTGATATAAGCCGGAGCCTGCATGGCGGTAACAATAACTGTGAGCCAGCGTGTAATCTGATTCATTTTTCTACGGCCACTCTCACCTTCGCGCTGCATCTTCTGGAAATAGGGCACCACCATCACCAACAACTGGATGACGATAGAGGCCGTGATGTACGGCATAATACCCAAAGCAAAAATAGAGGCATTGGAGAATGCTCCACCGGAGAACATGTTGAGAAGTCCCATCAAGCCTTCGGAGCCCTGTTTCTGCAATCCCTGCAGCTGCGAGGGGTCAACACCCGGCAGTACAACATAAGAGCCAATACGGTAGATAAGTACCAACCCAAGGGTATAAAGTATTCTCTTCCGCAGGTCTTCTATTGACCAGATGTTTTTAAGTGTCTGTATAAAGCGCTTCATTGTATCTGTTTGTTTTATTCAATAACGGTAGCAACGCCACCCTTGTCCTCGATAGCCTTCTTTGCGGTAGCGGAGAAAGCGTGGGCAGTGACATTGACTGCCTTGGAAAGCTCACCACGACCAAGAATCTTGATACGATCCTTGCCAGAGATGAGGCCGTTCTGCTTCAAAACATCAATATTGAAGTCGGTAATATTCTTGGTCTCAGCCAAAGTATTAATGGTATCAATGTTGATACCAACATACTCAACACGGTTGAGGTTTTTGAAGCCGAACTTAGGCACGCGGCGGTAGAGGGGCATCTGACCACCCTCGAAACCAACCTTCTGGTGATAACCGGAACGAGCTTTGGCACCCTTGTTACCACGAGTGGCAGTACCACCTTTGCCAGAACCGGCACCACGTCCGATACGTTTCGAATGTTTGATAGAACCTTCCGCGGGTTTGAGATTACTTAAGTTCATTTATCTTTTCCTTTCTTTCTTTACGTAATTAAATTTCTTCCACAGAGAGAAGGTGCTTGACACTGTCAATCATACCAAGAATCTGAGGGGTGGCTACCACCTCACGTGTATGGTTGATGCGACGAAGGCCGAGTGCCTCCATGGTACGTTTCTGACGAGCAGGACGGCCAATAATACTTCTGACCTGTTTGATTCTAAGCTTTTTTTCTGCCATAATACTGACCTCCTATTTTTAACCGTTAAACACCTTATCGAGTGAAACACCGCGAAGCTGGGCAACCATATAAGGATCCTTCATCTGAAGAAGGGCATTGATGGTCGCCTTCACAACACTGTGGGGATTGGATGAACCCTTGCATTTGGCAAGAACATCCTTCACACCGACACTCTCCAGAACGGCACGCATAGCACCGCCTGCAATAACACCCGTACCCGGGGCAGCTGGCTTCAAAAATACTTTGGCACCGCTATATTTACCCATTTGTTCGTGGGGAATAGTACCCTTAAGCACCGGAACACGGATAAGGTTCTTTTTTGCATCGTCAACACCCTTCTGAACAGCTGCCTGAACTTCTTTGGCCTTACCAAGACCATAACCGACAACACCGTTCTCGTTTCCAATAACGACGATGGCAGCAAAGGTGAACGTACGACCACCCTTGGTGACTTTCGTGACACGATTGATTGCGACAAGACGATCTTTGAACTCAATGTCGCTCGACTTAACTCTATTTACGTTTAATTCTGCCATGACTTTATTAGAATTTTAAACCACCTTCTCTGGCGCCATCGGCCAAACTCTTCACGCGACCATGGTAAAGATAACCATTACGGTCAAAAACAACGGTATTAATACCGGCGGCGAGGGCACGCTCTGCAACAGTCTTGCCAACCTTGGCGGCCACTTCACTCTTTGTGCCACTCTTTTCAAAGCCCTTCTCCTTGGAAGAAGCTGCGGTCAGTGTCACACCTTTTACATCGTCAATCACCTGGGCATAAATTTCCTTGTTGCTTCTGAAAACCGACAGGCGAGGCATCTCAGCAGTACCGCTGACTTTATGACGAATGCGGAATTTAATTTTTGTTCTTCTTATGTCTTTTTTTGTTGCCATAATATTGTTTCTTTTTGGCTAGCTAACAATAAGGTTATACTTTTACCTTAAAACTTATTTAGCAGCAGCTTTACCAGCTTTCTTGCGGATTTCTTCACCCTGGAAGCGGATACCCTTACCTTTATAAGGCTCCGGCTTACGCAGTGAGCGAATCTTTGCAGCTGCCTGACCAAGAATCTGCTTGTCGCAGCTGGTCATGGTGATAATGGGGTTCTTACCCTTCTCTGTAACGGTCTCGACCTTAATCTCAGGGGCAAGCTCAAAGAAAATCTTGTGCGAGTAGCCAAGATCCATCTCCATCACATTGCCGGTGGCCTGAACCTTGTAACCGACACCGATAACCTCCTGAACGGTCTTAAAACCTTCGCTGACACCCTTCACCATGTTTGCGGCAAGGGCACGATAAAGACCATGCTGGGCTTTTGTTTCACGTTCGTCGTTGGGACGGTTGAAATGGAGCACGCCATCTTCAACTTTCATCTCAATCATGGGGTTCACTTTCTGGCTGAGTTCTCCGAGAGGGCCTTTCACGGTCAGCACATTATCATCAGAAATCTTCACTTCAACACCTTTGGGAAGGTGGATGGGCATTTTACCAATTCTTGACATTTTCTATTCTCCTCTCTTTGATTAGCTGATGTAACATAAAACCTCACCACCCACATTGAGTGTACGAGCCTCCTTATCGGTCATAAGACCCTTGGATGTGGAAACAATAGCGATACCGAGACCATTGAGAACGCGAGGCATCTCATCAACCGAGACGTACTTACGCAGACCCGGAGTGGAAACGCGTTTCAGTTCGGCGATGGCCGACTGCTTGGTGACGGGGTGATACTTAAGAGCAATCTTGATGCTCTGGTTGTGGGCTCCCTCATTCTCGAACTTGTAATTCAGGATGTAGCCTTTCTCAAAGAGAATCTTGGTCATCTCTCTCTTGAGCTTGGAGCCGGGGATTTCAACCACGCGGTGCTTAGCGGCAATAGCGTTGCGCATGCGGGTCAAGTAATCTGCAATAGGATCTGTTACCATTTTTAATTTTTGATTTTAAGTTTTGTAGTATTGGTGTTATGCCAACTTGCAAAGCTACCAATAAATTACTGTTTCTTCTTTTTTACCAACTGGCTTTCTTTACACCGGGGATGAGGCCGGAAACGGCCATCTCACGGAAGTTGATACGCGAAATACCAAACTGGCGCATATATCCTTTCGGGCGACCGGTCAACTGGCAGCGGTTGTGCTGACGGATAGGGCAGGCATTCTTCGGAAGCTTCTGAAGGGCGATGACGGCCTTCTCCACATCCTCGGGCTCACCAGTGCGTACAATTTCCTTAAGGGCGGCGCGCTTGGCTGCATACTTGGCAACCATTTTTGCTCTTTTGCGCTCTCTTGCTTTGATTGATTCTTTAGCCATTATGCTTATTTTTGTTGATTCTTGAACGGTAAACCAAACTCTTTGAGCAGCGACATAGCCTCTTTGTCTGTATTTGCGGAAGTGACAAAGGTTATATCCATACCCTGAATGCGGTCAATCTTGTCGATATCAATCTCGGGGAAGATAATCTGCTCGGCAATACCGAAAGTATAGTTACCCTTGCCGTCAAAGCCCTTGTCATTGATACCACGGAAATCGCGGATACGGGGGATAGAAGCTGTCACAAGGCGCTCAAGGAACTCATACATACGCTCGCCACGGAGGGTCACGCGGACGCCGATAGGCATGCCACGACGCAGTTTGAAGTTCGAGATATCTTTGCGCGACTTGGTAGCCACAGCCTTCTGACCAGTGATGGCAGTCATCTCCTCAATACCCTTGTCAATGACTTTCTTGTCAGCTATAGCGGCCTTGCCAAGACCCTGGTTGAGGGTGATTTTCTTAAGACGAGGAGCCTGCATAACAGTCTTATAGCCGTACTCTTTCATAAGAGCGGGCAGAATTTCCTCTTTATACTTGGTTTTTAATGTCGGAATGTATGCCATTATTTAATCTCCTCCCCTGTTTTTTTAGAATAACGGACTATTTTACCAGTCTTTTCATCAACACGGCGGCCAATCTTAGTGGGGGTCTTGCCAACAACAACCATAAGGTTGGAAATGTGAATGGGAGCTTCCTGCTCAACAATACCGCCCTGCGTGTTCTTCGCATTGGGTTTGGTATGTTTCTTATTCACGTTGACACCCTCAACGATGGCGCGGTTCTTTTCGGGATAGACCTTCAGCACCTTGGCGACCTTACCTTTGTCGTCACCGGCTATGACCTGAACCATATCCCCTTTCTTAACGTGCAATTTCATTGTTCTCTTTTCTTTTATTGTTTACAAAACTTCGGGTGCAAGGGAAACAATCTTCATGAACTGTTTCTCACGCAACTCGCGACCCACCGGGCCGAAGATACGGGTGCCACGGAGCTCATCTGCTGCGGTGAGCAACACGCAGGCATTGTCGTCGAAGCGGATGTAGGAACCATCATTGCGACGAATCTCTTTCTTGGTGCGCACGACGACTGCTTTCGACACGCTACCTTTCTTCACATTGCCGGAAGGAATAGCATCCTTGATAGCAACCACGATGGTGTCGCCAATAGAAGCATAACGCTTCTTGGTACCACCGAGGACGCGGATGCACAGGGCGCTTTTGGCACCACTGTTGTCGGCAACTGTCATTCTGGTTTCTTGTTGTATCATTTCTTCTTATTTTTTCTAAAAGTAGTTACTTAGCCTTCTCAACGATTTCGACCAGGCGCCAGCATTTGTTCTTGCTCAAGGGGCGAGTCTCCATAATACGGACAGTATCGCCTATGCCAGCCTCGTTCTTCTCGTCGTGAGCCATGAATTTAGTGGACTTCTTCACGAACTTGCCATACATGGGATGCTTAACCTTGCGCTCGACAAGAATCACGATAGACTTGTCCATCTTGTTGCTGACCACAACACCGATTCTTTCTTTTCTTAAATTTCTTTCCATCTTAGAATTGGATTTTACTAATTGCCATGCTTACTTTTGGTCGGCGATTTCTCGCGCGCGGAGCTCAGTAAGGCAGCGGGCAATGTTTTTTCTACTTTCTTTAATTTTGTTGGGATTCTCGAGGGGCGAGACAGCGTGGCTCATGAGCATCTTCTGATAGAGTGCACGCTCGGTGTCGAGTTTCTCCTTCAATTCAGCAGTCGAGAGCTCCTTTAAAACGATTTCATTCTTCATGACTGTAGTGGTGCTTCTTATTTATTCTTCGATATAGTCTCTTTTGACGACAAACTTGGTCGAGATCGGGAGCTTCTGTGCGGCGAGACGCAGAGCCTCTTTGGCGACATCCATAGGAACACCCTCGCATTCAAAGAGCATCGTACCAGGCATGACACGAGCCACAAAATACTCGGGAGCACCTTTACCTTTACCCATACGCACCTCATTAGGCTTCTTTGTGATGGGCTTGTCCGGGAAGATGCGAATCCATATCTGACCTTCACGCTTCATATGACGTGTTACAGCTTGACGAGCAGCCTCAATTTGACGACCTGTGATAAAGCAAGTCTCTAACGATTTAATACCAAAAGTACCAAAGGCAAGTTCGTGTCCACGGAAAGCGTTACCTTTGATTTTACCCTTTTGCTGCTTTCTATATCTTGTTTTCTTAGGTTGTAACATTTCTTCTTGTTATTTAGTGTTTAGCACACTTATGTTAAACGCTCGTGTTATTTTATTTGCTATTTCTGCTACCGCCCTGACGACGACGGGGAGCGCCACCTTCCGGACGACGACCTGCACCCATGCCGGGACGGTGATCTTTCTGCTGACCACCGATAGCGGATGAAACCAACTCGGGTCTGCCATAGATAACACCACGGCAAATCCACACCTTGATACCGATACGGCCATAGGTTGTATGAGCTTCAGCATTGGCATAATCTATGTCAGCACGCAGGGTATGCAGAGGAGTACGGCCCTCTTTAAAGTGCTCGCTGCGGGCGATTTCAGCACCGCCGATACGGCCACTTATAGAAACCTTGATACCCTCGGCACCGATGCGCATGGTGGAGGTGATGGCATTCTTGATGGCACGACGATACTGGATGCGGCCTTCAATCTGCTTGGCAATGTTCTGGGCAACGAGAACGGCATCCATTTCAGGGCGCTTAACCTCGCTGATATTAATCTGCACATCCTTGCCAGTAAGCTTTTTGAGCTCTTCGCGGAGTTTGTCAACCTCAGAACCCGCACGACCGATAATAAGACCCGGACGAGCAGCGTTGATAGTGACGGTGAGGAGTTTCAGTGTACGCTCGATGTAAATCTTTGCGATACCAGCTTTGGCCAGACGAGCGTTGAGGTACTTACGAATCTTATCATCCTCAACAAGTTTCTGCTCAAAACGTCTGCCACCAAACCAGTTAGAATCCCATCCGCGGATAATACCTAATCTGTTTCCAATAGGGTTAGTCTTTTGTCCCATTGTTTCGTTTCTTCTTTTTTGTTACTTATTTTGTTTCTTCTTTTTCTGCCGTTGCCACAGGAGCGTCTTCAAGACGGCTGCCGAGAATCATGGTGATGTGGTTGCTGCGCTTGCGGATACGATAGCCGCGACCCTGCGGGGCGGTACGCATACGCTTCATCGTGCGACCTTCGTCAACCATAATCTGCTTGACATACAGTTTGGCATCTTCCATGCGGACACCTTCGTTCTTAGCCTGCCAGTTAGCAATGGCAGAGAGGAGGAGCTTACGCATCTTGGGAGCGGACTCTCTGGGGTTATACTGGAGGATACCGAGGGCTTTCTCTACATCAACACCACGAACCAAGTCAGCAACCAGACGAGTCTTCTGAGGCGACGTCGGGTTGTTCATCAACTTGGCCATATAGATGGTCTTGTTGGCTTCCTTGCGTGCTTCTGCACTGTTATGTTTTCTACGTCCCATTTTCTTTCAGTGTTTACTTTTTACCTTTATCTTTAGATCCTGCATGGCCGCGGAAGATGCGGGTGGGAGCGAACTCGCCAAGCTTGTGACCCACCATGTTCTCGGTGACGTACACGGGGATGAACTTGTTGCCATTGTGAACGGCAATAGTCTGACCCACAAAGTCGGGCGATATCATCGAAGCTCTCGACCATGTCTTGATGGTAACCTTCTTGTTCGACTGCTGTGCCTCGATTACACGTTTTTCCAGTTTGTGGAAAATATAAGGACCTTTCTTTAATGAACGACTCATTGTTTCTTTTTTTTACTGAGTTACTTCTTTCTTCTTTCGACGATATACTTGCTCGACTGCTTCTTGGGAGCGCGAGTCTTGTAACCCTTGGCCGGGATACCCTTGCGCGAACGGGGATGTCCGCCAGTCTGGCGACCTTCACCACCGCCCATCGGGTGGTCAACGGGGTTCATGACAACGCCGCGGTTGCGCGGACGGCGACCAAGGTGACGGCTACGGCCGGCCTTACCACCAACCTCGAGGTTATGCTCCGGGTTGCTGACGATACCGACAGTGGCACGGCAAGCCTGGAGGATCATACGCATCTCACCGCTGGGCATTTTAATGATAGCATACTTGTCGTCGCGAGACATGAGCTGGGCATAAGCACCGGCGGAACGCACCATCTTGGCACCCTGACCAGGACGAAGCTCAATGTTGTGAATGAGTGTACCGAAAGGTATCTCGGAGAGCAGCAAAGTGTTGCCAATCTCAGGAGCCACACCGGCGCCCGACATGACGGTCTGACCAACCTTCAAGCCCTGGGGGCAGAGGATATAGCTCTTCTCGCCATCAGCATAGCAGACGAGGGCGATACGCGAGCTGCGGTTGGGGTCATACTCGATTGTCTTCACAACTGCGGGAACACCGTCTTTGTTGCGTTTGAAGTCAACAAAACGGTAGAGTTTCTTATGACCACCACCGATATAACGCATGGTCATCTTACCTTGGTTGTTGCGGCCGCCGCTTTTGCGGATACCATAGACAAGGCTCTTCTCCGGTCTTGTTGCGGTGATATCATCGTTGGTAACGACAAGTTTATGACGCTGACCGGGGGTTGTGGGTTTAATTTTCTTTAAAGCCATTTCTTTGTTTTCTTATTGGTCTCTTATCAGTGGACCTTAACTATTATTACCTGTTTTTCTGTTTGCTTTTAAATGCTGGCGTAGAAGTCAATGCTGTCGCCCTCGGCGAGGGTTACGATAGCCTTCTTGAAAGCATTGGTGCGACCAGTAAGGAAGCCGGCCTTTGTATAGCGGGACTTCACCTTGCCTGCATAGTTCATCGTGTTCACATCAACAACCTTCACATTGTAGAACTCCTCAACGGCATTCTTAATCTGAATCTTGTTGGCGCGTTTGTCAACGACAAAACCATAGCGGTTCTGGGCAGGAGCAACAGCAATGCCTTTCTTACGCTGTATGCGGGTCTGGATAGGATTAGCCGCAGCCTCGGTGAGGCGGGTCATCTTTTCACTGATCAGCGGTTTTACTATTACGTTCATCATTGTTAAACTTTCTTAAATAGTTATACTCTCTTCCCTTATTTTGTTGCCAAAACGCGGTTAATCTCGCTCAATGAACCCTCACAAACGACAATATTGGAGGCGTTAACAATGTCGTAAGTATTTAACTGTGACACGTTTACAACCTTCACGTTCTTGAGGTTTCTAGCGGACAAAGATACGAAATTATTTTGATTCTCAAGCACAAAAAGTGACTTTTTGTCGCCGAGTTTCAGGTTATTGAGTACTTCAATCATCTTCTTGGTCTTGGGACCTTCAAAAGCAAAATTCTCAACAACAGTCATAGCGTTATCCTTTGCCTTATAGGCGAGGGCGCTGCGACGGGCAAGACGTTTCACTTTGATGTTCAGCTTGAAGCGATAGTCGCGGGGCTTGGGTCCAAAGATGGTACCGCCACCGACAAACACGGGGCTCTTCAAATCACCCGAACGGGCACCACCGGTGCCTTTCTGGCGTTTCAGCTTGCGGGTGCTATGGGCGTTCTCGCTGCGCTCCTTGGCTTTGGCAGTACCCTGACGGTTGTCGGCGAGATACTGCTTGACATCGAGGTATATGGCGTGATCGTTGGGCTCGATGGCGAAGATAGAATCGTCGAGGGTGATGGTTCTACCGGTTTCGCTTCCGTTGATGTTATAAACTTTTATCTCCATGTCTTATTAACTCCATCTTTCAAGTTTGACAATAGAACCTTTGGGACCGGGGACAGAGCCTTTGACAAGCATAAGGTTCTTCTCGGCGATAATCTTCACCACCTGCAGGTTCTGCACCTTCACACGATGGTTACCGGTCTGGCCGGCCATGCGCATACCCTTGAAGATACGCGAAGGATAGGACGAAGCGCCTATCGAACCGGGGGCGCGGAGACGGTCATGCTGACCGTGAGTCTTGTCACCGACACCGCCGAAACCGTGACGGGTGACAACACCCTGGAAGCCCTTACCTTTCGAAGTACCAACCACGTCGACAAACTCGCCTTCCTGGAAGACCTCGACGGTAAGCACTTCACCGTATTTCTTCTTGTGGCCCTCTTCAAAACGAGAGAACTCTGCAAGATACTGCTTGGGGGTGGTGCCTGCCTTTGCAAAATGGCCGCGCATAGGCTTGTTGGTGCGGCTTTCCTTCTTCTCACCAAAGGCCAGCTGGATGGCTTCGTAACCATCCTTCTCAATTGTTCTCACTTGTGTCACAACACAAGGACCAGCTTCAATAACTGTGCACGGAATCTGCTTTCCGTCGGCATCAAAAAGACTGGTCATTCCGATTTTCTTTCCGATTAATCCTGACATTTTTTTAGTTGGATTCTTTTAATTTGTTAGACATTCAGCTTATCTTACTGACATAGGCTGATTAAATTCACACTTTGATTTCAACTTCGACACCACTGGGGAGCTCGAGCTTCATCAGAGCGTCGATGGTCTTGGCGCGATCGTTGATCTCGATATCCATCAGGCGCTTGTAGGTGTTCAACTCGAACTGCTCACGCGACTTCTTGTTCACGAAGGTCGAGCGGTTCACGGTAAAAATCTTTTTGTTGGTAGGCAGGGGTATGGGGCCATTGACCACTGCACCAGTCATCTTAACGGTCTTCACAATCTTCTCGGCCGATTTGTCGACGAGGTTGTGGTCGTAAGATTTGAGCTTGATTCTGATTCTTTGACTCATTGTTATTTATTGTTTAATTATTTTTATTCTTAAGTATAGCTTCCTGCTGGTCACGCGTCAGCTCGGCGTAGTGCGAGAACTCCATGGTGGAGTTGGCGCGGCCGGAAGTGATGGTGCGCAGCGAGGTGACATAGCCGAACATCTGCTCCAGGGGCACCTTGGCATGGACAGCCTGGACACCCACCTTGGCGGTGATGTTCTCCAACACACCACGACGACGGTTAAGGTCACCGGTGACATCGCCCACATAAGCGTCGGGAGTCAGCACCTCAAGTTTCATGATAGGCTCAAGCAGCACGGGGTTGGCTTTGCGGCAGGCGGCCTTGAAGCCTATCTTGGCGCAGAGCTCGAACGAAAGCTGGTCGCTGTCCACGGGGTGGAAGGAGCCGTCGATGACACGCACCTTCATGCTGTCCATGGGATAGCCGGCCAGAACGCCGTTCTGCATAGCCTCTTTGAAACCTTTTTCGATAGCGGGCATGAACTCCTTGGGGATGTTGCCGCCCTTGACCTCGTTGACGAACTGCAGACCCATGACACCCTCGTCGGCAGGACCTATCTCAAACAGCACGTCGGCAAACTTACCCTTGCCGCCGGTCTGTTTCTTGTAGATCTCGTGATGCTGCACAGTGGTGGTGATAGCCTCCTTGTAGGCCACTTCCGGACGCCCCTGGTTCACATCCACGCCGAACTCGCGGCGCAGACGGTCCATGATGATGTCGAGGTGCAGCTCGCCCATACCGCTGATGACGGTCTGGCCGCTGACCTCGTCGGTCTTCACGCGGAAGGTGGGATCTTCCTCAACGAGCTTCATCAGCGCGTTGGTCATCTTGTCCATGTCGGCCTGCGTGTGAGGCTCCACGGCGATGCTGATAACCGGCTCGGGGAACTTCATCGACTCAAGGATGATGGGGTGCTGCTCGTCGCAGAGCGTGTGACCCGTCTTAATTTCCTTGAAGCCCACGGCAGCTCCGATATCGCCGGCCTCGATGCGGTCGAGGGGGTTCTGCTTGTTGGAGTGCATCTGCATGATACGCGAGATACGCTCCTTCTTGCCGGTGTTGGCATTGTATACATACGAGCCGCTCTCGAGCGAACCGCTGTATACGCGGAAGAAGCACAGACGGCCCACATAGGGGTCGGTGGCTATCTTGAAGGCCAGAGCCGCGAAAGGAGCCTTGACGTCAACCTTACGGCTCTCGGGCTTGTCGTTCTTGGGGTTGGTGCCGTTCACCTCGGGCACATCGAGGGGGCTGGGCAGGAATGCTGCAACAGCGTCGAGCAATGTCTGAACGCCCTTGTTCTTGAAGGCCGAACCGCACATCACAGGCACTATCTTGCGGGCGAGGGTAGCCTTACGGATCTCGGCAATAATCTCGTCGGCGGTGATGCTGTCGGGGTCGTCGAAGAACTTCATCATCAGCTCCTCGTTCTCCTCGGCAACGCCCTCGACAAGTTTCTGGCGATACTCCGCGGCAATCTCTTTCAAGTCCTCGGGCATGGGAATCTCCTCGAAACGCTGGCCGTTGGACGACTCGTCCCACACCAGAGCCTTGTTGGATATAAGATCCACCACACCTTTATAGAGGTCCTCCTGTCCGATAGGTATCTCTATCGGGATGGGATTGGCGCCCAGACGCTCCTTGATCTGGTTCACCACCGAGAAGAAGTCGGCACCGGCGCGGTCCATCTTGTTGATGAAGGCGATGCGCGGCACCTCGTACTTGTCGGCCTGACGCCAGACAGTCTCGCTCTGCGGTTCAACGCCGCCCACAGCGCAGAAGATGGCTATGGCGCCGTCGAGCACACGCAGCGAACGCTCCACCTCGACGGTGAAGTCCACGTGACCCGGAGTGTCTATGATATTGTACTTGTAGCGATTGTTGTGCCAGTCCCAGAACACAGTGGTGGCGGCAGAAGTGATGGTGATACCACGCTCCTGCTCCTGCACCATCCAGTCCATCGTAGCGCTACCCTCGTGAGTCTCACCGAGCTTGTAGTTCTTGCCGGTATAGAAAAGGATACGCTCCGTCGTCGTCGTCTTGCCGGCGTCGATGTGGGCCATAATGCCGATGTTGCGTGTGTAGTGGAGATCTGACATTGCTCTATATTATATAATATGTTACGCGCGGAAGTGCGAGAATGCCTTGTTGGCGTCGGCCATACGGTGGATATCCTCCTTACGCTTGAAGGCGGCACCCTCTTCCTTATAGGCAGCCTGAATCTCGGCAGCGAGCTTCAGGGCCATGGTCTTCTCGCTGCGCTTGCGCGAGAAACCGATGAGGTTCTTCATGCCGATGCTCTGCTTACGCTCGGCGCGGATCTCGGTAGGAATCTGGAAAGTGGCACCACCGATACGCTTGCTGCGCACCTCGACACTCGGGGTGACGTTGGCCAGAGCCTTCTTCCACACCTCCAGGCCGTCTTCCTTGGTACGGTCGCTAACGACGTCGATTGCATCGTAGAAAATCTTGTAGGCGATGGTCTTCTTGCCACCCATCATCAGATTGTTGACGAACTTGGTGACCATCACGTCATTGTATTTGGGATCCGGAAGGATTATTCTTTTCTTGGGCTTAGCTTTTCTCATTTCTGAAATGCTTTAACTTTTAACTCTTAACTTTTAACTCTTAACTGGTTTACTTGCCGGCCTGTTTCGGGCGCTTGGCACCGTATTTCGAACGACGCTGACGGCGACCGTCGACTCCGCTGGTATCAAGAGCACCGCGGATGATATGGTAACGCACACCGGGAAGGTCCTTCACACGACCTCCGCGAATCATCACTATGGAGTGCTCCTGCAGGTTGTGACCCTCACCCGGAATGTAGGCATTGACCTCCTTGCCGTTGGTCAAACGAACACGGGCCACTTTACGCATGGCCGAGTTAGGCTTTTTAGGGGTGGTGGTGTACACACGGGTGCAGACACCGCGACGCTGCGGGCAGCTGTCGAGGGCGGGAGACTTGGACTTGTACTCCATCTGCTGACGTCCTTTGCGAACTAATTGCTGAATTGTTGGCATTTTTCGTTTCTTGTTTTATTATTTTATTACTTGTTTTTCAGTCTCATTCATGGGCACTATGCGCCCAAAAAGGAATTGCAAAATTACAACTATTTTCCATACCCACCAAACATCTTTGGCATCCACTTGTGTTAAATAATCTTAAAATATTTCGGCGCCGCTGGACTTCAGTCTGTTACAAAAATATTTTAACACTATTTTTTTGTGATATTTTTCACTTTTCAACAGCACGACGGGCGACGACAAGAAGCACTTTTCAACAAGTTTTCCACAAAATGAAGCCGATCGGAAAGACCTTGTGTCACAACCCCACCTAAACCCCACCTAAACGGCTAGAAGACGGCAGGAAGACCCCATGAAGCCCCAACCAAAATCACGACAAAACAACCTCGGCGCTTCCGGCAACAACATACATGCGGCCAGACGCTTCGTCGCGACAAAGCCAGCGCGTGCGACGATGCTCGACGCTGACAAAAAGCATCGACGGATTCCTCTTCAGGCGGAACCGGCTACCGACAGGCAAGTCGTCAAGATGCAGCGTCGGAGCATCCCGGGCACCAGCATCATAGCGATGCAACGTCTCCTCAACGCGGCGACCAATCACGCGCGACAAAGGCACACGCGAAGCATAGCGCGAGATGAGCGGACGCGCATCGTCGGGGAAGTCGCCCAAGCGCTCGGCAAGCAGACGGGCATACTCGGCCTGCCACTCATGCCCATGCGGCTGCACATCGCTGTATTTCAAGTGCGTCTCAAGATGTGCGGCCTCGTGTAGGAACACCCACAGGAAAAGGTACGGGTTAAGGTCGCCGTTGACGGACATCTCATGGAAAAGGTGGTTCGGCTGCGGCCACCGGTAGTCGCCATACTTTGTGCGCCGCTCACGGGTGACATGGAAATGCACCTTGTAGTGGTTCAGAAAGTCATACACCCACCCCACCGACTCAGCCGGCAGGTGGTTGCGCAGTATGGCACGGTATCGCTCTTCGGTGGTCAAGAAGGCTCGGCGTCAGAAGGTTGGGCAGTCGCAGTCACTCTTCTTGTGACGGTACATGTGGTCGCCCGACGAGCAAGCCGAGCATGCAAGTCCTGCCAGCAGCAGGAGCACAGCTATGCGGAGTAGAGTCTTTTTCTTTGACATTTTCGTGTGTTTTGCCATTATAAACGGCGTTTCCCCCGTTTTATTGCGCCTGATTTTCAGCGCCGAATAAAATAATTGTCAATAATTATAAAAAAAGATGTACTTTTGCAACCTAAAAATAATGCCTATATGTTTGGAATAAAGAGGTTATTGGCAATGCTGGCGCTGCTCATGTGCTGCGCCGCTGTGCAGGCGCAAACCGCCGACTCGGTCGACGTGCTGCACTACAGCCTGCAGCTCGACCTCAGCAACGGCAAGCCCTTCCGCGGCGACGCCCTGCTGACAGTACGCCTCCTGCGCCCCTGCAACGAGATAGGCCTCAACCTCTCGGGCAACGTAGACTCCATCAAGGTCAACAACATAAGGACCTCCGGCAACAACATACTCCACATCCCCACAGCAGGCATAGCCCCCGGCGACACATTCACCGTCGCCATCGCCTACCTCGGAAGCGGCCATGTGGAAAGCTACGGCTTCGGGGGCTTCCACTTCGACAACGACATGAGCTACAACCTCGGCGCCGCCTTCGGCGAGGCCCTCCACCCCATAGGCCGCGCCGTGTTCCCCTGCCGCGACAACTTCAACGACAAATCCACCTACACCATAAGCGTTAAGACCAAGGCCGGGTGGACGGCCGAGTGCAGCGGCATGCTGCAGAGCCGCAGCGTCGACAGCGACGGCTGCGAACACTCGGTGTGGAACATCTCGCATCCCGTATGCACCTACCTCGTCGGCATCAGCCAGGCCGACTACCACCGCATCCTCGACACCGTAGCCGGATATCCGCTCACCATAGGCTACACCACGCAGGACAGCACCGTCACACGCAACGTCTACGCCCTCCTCGACGCTGTGGTGCCCAAGTTCGAAGAATGCTTCGGCCCCTACCGCTGGGGGCGCATAGGCTACATCGGCACAGCCATGGGCTCGATGGAACACGTCAACAACATAGCCCTCGCGCGACCCGCAATGGCATCGGTCAGCCAGGCCGGCCAGAGCACCATAGCCCACGAGCTGGGCCACGCCTGGTTCGGCAACCTCGTCACCTGCGAGGAAGAGGGCGACATGTGGATAAACGAAGGCGGCGCAAGCTTCACCAGCGAGGTGGCACGCGAGGCCACACACGGCCGCCGCGCCTCCAACGCCACCTACCAGCAAGACCTCGACAACGTACTGCGCACCACGCACCACACCGACAACTCATACATGCCCCTGCACGGCATGCCCAACGCATACACCTACGGCTCCACCACCTACGACAAAGGCGCCATGGTGTGGCACTCGCTGCGCGGCTACCTCGGCGACTCGCTATTCTACGCCTCCGTCCGCACACTCATGGATCGCTGCGCCTTCGGCAACATCGACGCCTACCGCCTGCGCGACTCACTCAGCCTCTACAGCGGCGTCGACCTCACCGCCTTCTTCGACTTCCACGTCTTCAGCCCAGGCTTCAACAACTACAACGTCAGCATAGGTCCGGGCGAAGGCTACCAGACCACCAACAACATCAGCGTCACCATCAGTCA
Organism: uncultured Bacteroidales bacterium; assembly: GCA_900318275.1. Classification (GTDB taxonomy): domain Bacteria; phylum Bacteroidota; class Bacteroidia; order Bacteroidales; family P3; genus Colimorpha. Next base: position 18,047 of record ONJY01000002.1, read on the forward strand.
GAACAGCGTGGGCACCACCAACCTGATGCGCCACAACCGCGTCCCGATCACCTTCTTCGGCGCCGACGGCCGCCGACACAAAGAGTGGTTCGCCTTTACCGGCACCGACACAGTCATAGCCTCACACACTCTGCCCTTCACTCCGGCCTTCTGTGTCCTCGACCTCGACTGCGAGATAAGCGACGCCGTAACCGTAGACAGCATGAGGCTCTACGGCACGAGCGGCACATTCCCCACCGACATGGCTTTCTTCGCCCTTCGCGCCCCTTCGCCCGAACACATCACACAGTATTTTATTGAGCACCATTATGCGCAGGCCTTCGACGTAGACACTATCACAGGCGTGCTGCGCCCGGCCCGTCGCTACTGGGTTGTACGGGGCGACCACGCCGTCAACAACGGCGTCATGGGCCGCTTCCGCTTCATACGCGACGGCTACATGTCAAGCGACTACCCCTACCTCGACGAAGGCTTCTACCGCAACAGCACGTCGCTCGACTCGATAGCCCTGCTGTGGCGCCCCGCTCCGGGCACCGCCTGGCAGGTAGCCAGCACCCACCGCGTAGGCAACCGCAACGACGGCCACTTCACCTTCGACAACCTCCGCACCGGCGAATACACCCTCGCCGTCATCGACACCAACATACTCTCCATCGGCGACACCCCGCTTGCCGCGCAGCCCACAGCACTAACCCTCTTCCCCAACCCCGTGCACAGCGGCGAGCCCATAGCCATCGACGCCGACACCGACGCCCCATTCAGCGTCACCTTCGTCGACGCCGCCGGCCGCACAGCCTGGCACCGCGACAGCTGCCGCAACGGCGAGCGCCTGACGCCCGACCTGCCCGCGGGCACCTACACCGTGAAAATAGAGAACAAAAACATAAACCTGCAATCGAAAATAATAATACTATGAGCAGAATAAAAGCAATCATCGCTGCAGCCCTTGTGGCACTTTCATTCAACGCCACGGCCCAGTTCTCACAGCTCGGCGCCTCCAACCAGTTCATGCTGAAGGCCGAGATAGGCTACGCCCCCTTCATGGGCAACTACGGCAAACTGGGCAACGAAGGCTACAACCTCTCCTACTACCAGAACGCCGCTGGCCTCAACGTCATGGCCGGCATCAACATCAGCCAGGACTGGTTCCTCGGCGGCGGCGTGGGGGCCAACTACTACCACAACTTCGCCCAGAAGGAGGCCAAGTCGCTCTTCGGCGCCAACGTCTTCGTCGACTTCGACTTCCGCCCCATCTGGAAGGCCGTCATGGGTGTCGACTACCAGCCCACCACCATCAAGTGGGCGCCCCTCATGGGTGCTCGCGTGGGCGGCAGCCTCCTCTTCGCCGACAAGATGCTCTTCACCCCCATGCTCGAAGCCTACGGCGGCATCAACTGGTACTACGCACACGGCCTCCGCAACATGGAGCACAACTGGCACTCCTTCTACGCCACCCTCGGCGTGGCCTACATGCAGCAGACCTTCTTCCTCCCCATCCGCGTGGGTTGGCGTTGGTAATGAAAGGTTATTGGTTATAGGTCATTGGTTATTGATTATGCAATCCACACGCCAGAACAAGATCTGCCGCCTCATACAGCAGGACATGAGCGACATCTTCCTCCGCGAGATGAAGCCCGTCCTCGGCCCGTCGCTCATCAGCGTCACCGAGGTGCGCATCACCCCCGACCTCTCCATCGCACGCATCTACGTCTCCATCATGCCCATCGGCGGCGGCACGCCCGACAGCATCATGGCCCTCATCCGCGAGAACACCGCTGACCTGAGACGCCGGCTCGGCATGCGCGAAGGCAAACAGCTGCGCATCATACCGCAGCTCGAGTTCTTCATCGACGACACGCTGGACTACGTGGAGAACATCAACCGCCTGCTGAAACAGTAACACGATGCGGCTCGAACAGCTCATCGCCGTACGCTATCTCTTCGCCCGCCGCCAGAAGTCGGTGGTCAACATCATATCGTGGATTTCCCTCGTGGGCCTGCTGGTGAGTACCGCGGCCCTCATCGTTGTGCTGTCTGTCTACAACGGCATCGGCGAAATCACGCGCGGCCTCTTCGGCACCTTCGACCCCGAGCTTGTCATCGAGCCCGCCGAGTGCAAGACCTTCCACACCGCGGACATAGACTACGGCGCCCTCTGCCAGGCCGACGGCGTGGCACAGGTGGCACAGATCGCCGCCGAGACGGCATGGCTCACATACGGCGACCAGCAGGCCATCGTCACCCTCCGCGGCGTCGACGAGAGCTACCGCACCGTCAGCGGCCTCGACACTATGCTCCACGAAGGCCCCTACGCCCTCACCGTGGCCGACGCCCCGGCGCTCATCGTCGGCGGCGAAATCTACTACAACCTCGGCATGCGCCTCCTCTCCAACCGCCCCGCAGCAGTCCACATACCCAAACGCGGCACCACGGCCATGGGCTTCACCATGGACCAGGCCTTCAACATAGGCTACGCCTACCCTACGGCCTACTTCTTCATACAGCAGGATATCGACCGCCGCTACGTGGTGACGCATATCGACTTCGTGCGCCAGCTCATGGACTACGCCCCCGACGAGGTCACAGCCCTCGCCGTCAAGCTGCGCCCCGGCGCCGACGCCCAAAAGGTAAAGCAAGCCCTAAACTCAAAACTCAAAACTCAAAACTCAAAACTAAAAATAAAGGACCGCTACGACCAGCAGCCCCTCTACTTCAAGATATTCCGCACGGAGCGCCTCGGCATCTACCTCATCCTCTCGCTAATAGTGCTCATCTCCACCCTCAGCCTCGCCGCCTCGCTGTCGCTGCTCATCATCAACAAGCGGCGAGATGTGTTCACCTTGCGCAGCATGGGCATGACCGTGCGCCAGGTGCGCCGCACCTTCTTCGCCGAAGGGCTGCTCATCTGCCTCGTGGCCGTCGTGGCGGGACTGCTGCTGGGCTTCGTCGTCTGCTTCCTGCAGCAGCAGTTCGGCATCGTGCGCATGGGCGACGGCAACTTCGTCGTCAGCGCCTTCCCCGTGGCCATGCGCGCCGTCGACTTCCTCTACACCTTCCTTCTCGTCATGGCCATCAGTAGCGCCGCCGTGGCCCTCACCGTCCACCGCCGCGGTGCCATAGCGGCCTGACGCCGCACACGCCCGTCAGCCAGTACCATCAGCCGGGTTGCACACCACTTTCGCATCTGTTCACCACTATCATTCCTCGAAGGATTGTCGAACAGCCGTACCAACTCCGTACCAATGACGATGGTATCACAAGGGTACATACGCGCGGATATGTAAAAAAAGAGCCTGCGATTCATTTTTTTTGCGTACCTTTGCAAACAAATATTACAAGCATCATGGAACAGCAACTACTGATATACAACACTTTGAGCCGCCAGAAGGAGCTCTTCCGCCCGCTGACGGAGGGTCGCGTGGGCATGTATGTCTGCGGACCGACGGTCTACGGCGACGGCCATCTGGGCCATGCACGCCCCGCCATCACCTTCGACGTGGTATTCCGCTACCTCACGCATCTGGGCTACAAGGTGCGCTATGTGCGCAACATCACCGACGTGGGACACCTGGAGCACGACGCCGACGAGGGCGAGGACAAGATTGCCAAGAAGGCACGCCTGGAGCAGCTGGAGCCCATGGAGGTGGCGCAGTACTACACCAACCGCTACCATGCGGCCATGGAGCGTCTCAACGTGCTGCCCCCCAGCATCGAGCCCCACGCCAGCGGTCACATCATGGAGCAGATAGCGCTGGTGCAGCAGATACTCGACGCCGGCCTGGCCTATGTGAGCAACGGCTCGGTGTACTTCGACGTGCGCAAATACCAGGAGCAGACCCACAAGTACGGCCAGCTCAGCGGCCGCGTGATAGAGGAGATGCTAGCCACCACGCGCGAGCTCGACGGGCAGGAGGAGAAGCACTTCCCCGGCGACTTCGCCCTGTGGAAGAAAGCCTCGCCCGAGCACATCATGCGGTGGCCCTCGCCCTGGAGCGACGGCTTCCCCGGCTGGCATGCCGAGTGCACCGCCATGGGCGCCAAGTACCTTGGCTCGCCGTTCGACATACACGGCGGCGGCATGGACCTCGTCTTCCCGCACCACGAGAGCGAGATAGCGCAATGCGTGGCCTCCACCGGCCATGCACCCTGCCGCTACTGGATGCACAACAACATGATCACCATCAACGGACAGAAGATGGGCAAGAGCCTGGGCAACTTCATCACCCTCGACGAGTTCTTCAACGGCAGCCACAAGGACAAGGACGGCAAGGAGATGCTTGAGCAGGCCTACAGCCCCATGACCATACGCTTCTTTATCCTGCAGGCCCACTACCGCAGCACCGTCGACTTCAGCAACGAGGCTCTCCAGGCTTCGGAGAAGGGCTTCGCCAAGCTTATGGAGGCCTACAAGACCCTCGGCCGCCTGCAGGCCGCAAAGGAGAGCACCGCCGAAGTGGCGAAATACCGCACGCTGTGCTACGACGCCATGAACGACGACTTCAACACGCCTATCGTCATCAGCCACCTCTTCGACGCTGCACGCATCATCAACCAAGCCAACGACGGTAAGATGAAGCTCTCGCAAGCCGACATCGACGAGCTGCGCTGGGTCTTTGACACCTTCCTCTTCGAGGTCATGGGCATGCGCGACGAAGCCGCCAGCGACAACACCGCCCTCATTGATGGCTTGATGCACATCATCCTCGACATCCGCGCCACCGCCAAAGCCAACAAAGACTGGGGCACCAGCGACAAGATACGCGACGCCCTCAAGGATGCCGGCGTCACCGTCAAAGACGGCAAGGACGGCGCCACATGGTGCATATAATGTTTACCGCGATGAAACGATACCTTATCCTGCTGGCAGCCGTAGCCCTGCTCGCCGCCTGCAACAAAAACAACGACGAGGTGCAACCTCCCACCCAAAGCACTACGCCTAAACGGCTGGCGTCAATTACAGACATCAGCTACACCCAAAACCTAAACCGCGACTACAACACGGGACAATACGTGCTGTCCTACACCTATGGAAGCAAAAGCACAACGACCTTTAGATGGTCGAGTGCGGGGCTGCCTGTGTGCTTCGGTATGGACAATATAGACATGATTACGATAGAGTACAATGGAGATAAGATATCACGCATTATCTTTAGCGACATAATTGGTGGCAGTGAGAGAATAACAGATGTTTCATGCACGTACGACAGCAACAATTTGACGGAGGTGTATGTCACCATGGTCAATGATGTCACCATGGCAAATGGATGGTCAAGGAAGACATTAACATACAACACAGACGGAACGTTGGCCTCGTCACGGACTGAAACAAACGAAGGCGATGTAACCACAACAACATTGGAATGGGAGAATGGAAACGTGATGAGAGAGACAACAACACACACTAACTCTCATTCATCCTACACCAGCACCAGAATAAGGGATTATCTGTACGACAACAAAACATCCTATTATACAGGCATGGAAAACTTCGCTTTGATAATGGGCTCCGAAGGATACTCCATGCTGTCACGCAACAATGTGCTGCGAGAGACAAGAGATGGAAGTACAACGGTGTACACATATACCTACGATGGGGATTGGCCAATTACGGTAAGTACATTGGATAACGACGATTATTACTCACACGAAAGCACATCATATCTACACTATACCGACGGGAGCGGAGCCTCGGAACCACAGACATACAGAATACACGCTAAAAGCAACTTACAGTTTAATACCGCTATTTACGTGTTGGGTAGCGGAGATTATGAGGCTGGTCGCCAAGTGATGCTTCGTGCAGCAACAAGCCTTGCTGATACGGCGTTCGTGCGCTGGAGCGATGGCGTCACCGACAACCCGCGCTCGATTACCGCCACATGCGATGCGGAGTATATTGCAGTATTTGACGCAATCGGCAACAAATAATATTAGCAAACAATACAACCAATGAAAAGAGCTGACTGGATACTTATCTTGTGCGTCATCGTGGTGTTGACGCCGTTCTTCATTCCCGCTACGGGGTTCTTCGCGTGGTTCACCGCAGCCACGACGGCACACCCCTACATCATGGCCTTCTTCAAGTTCGCCATACTGGCCACGCTGGGCGAGATGCTGGCCTTGCGCATCCGCGAGGGCGTCTACAGCAAGCCAGGCTTCGGCGTGGCGCCGCGCATGATTGTATGGGGTTTCCTCGGCATGGCTATCGCTATGGCTATGGTCATCTTCAAGAGCGGCGTGCCGGTGTTCCTCGGCTCGGTGGCCGATGCCCTGACGGGCAACGGTGGCCACGCTGACGCCTACGCCACGGTCTTCAAGGCCTCTGAGCTGACGTGGGGCAAGCTGGGCATCGCCTTCGCGGTGAGCGTGCTGATGAACAGCATCTTCGCGCCTGTGATGATGACCTTCCACAAGTGCACCGACATTCACATCACCGACAACGGCGGCACGGTGCGTGGCCTATTCCGCCCGATAAAGATGCGCGAGATATTCCGCGAGCGCATCAACTGGGACGTGCAATGGAACCTGGTCATCAAGAAGACTATCCCCCTCTTCTGGTTCCCGGCACACACCATCACTTTTATCCTGCCGACGACGCTGCAGGTGCTCTTCGCCGCCCTGCTGGGTGTGGCCCTGGGCTTGATACTCGCACTGGCCGGAGGCAGCAAGAAATGAAAAACATGGAGAAGGTGAAAAGAAATCCCCTACGGGGAATGATGGAGACGGAAATATGCCGTAGGAATTTTCTATCAATAGAGAACCCCTACGGGGTATCTATTCTGAAAATACTCCGTAGGAGTTTTCTTTTAATACTTTTCATTTCACAATTCTCACTATTCAATTCAGCCGAAGCACAAGGCTTCAGCTTCGACTGGCACGGCTTCGTCAACCCCCACTACTATGCCGACAGCCGCTCGGTGGTGGGCGGGCGCGAGGACATGATGCTCTTCTTCCCCAAGCCCATAGCCAAGGACAGCACCGGCCGCGACATCAACGACGGTTGGAAGGCCGACATGCTGGCCATCACCGCCCGCCTCGGCCTCCGCATCAACGGTCCCGAGATGCTGGGCGCCAAGACCTCGGGCTACATCGAAGGCGACTTCACCGGAGCCACCAACGACAACATCAACACCCTGCGCCTGCGCCATGCCTACATCGACATGGACTGGGGGCGCCACCGACTGCTCATGGGCCAGTACTGGTACGCCATGGTGGTGCATGAGATAATGCCCATGACCAACCCGCTGAACATGGGTTCGCCGTTCCACTGCTACGCCCGCCAGCCGCAGGTGCGCTATGAGTACCGCCTCGGCGGCTTTGAGGCTGTGGCCGTGGCGCAGTGGCAGCTCGACAACAAGAGCCAGGGCCTGCTGAACGGCGACGAGGCCCAAAGCACCCTCTTCGCACGCAACAGCCTGGTGCCCGAGCTGACGACGCAGCTGCGTTACCGCACCGGCGGCCTCTTCGTAGGCGCCGCTGTCAACCTCAAGAGCATCCAGCCGGTAGTAGCTACCGTGAGAAACGCCCCGACGCTGGACACCAAACACCGCTCGCTGACATACAGTATCTTCGGCAGCTACCGCTTCGACGGCTTTACCGTCAAGGCCCAGACCCTGCTCAACAACAGCCTCTACGAGGGCTGCTCGCTGGGCGGCTACCTGATGCTGGCCGACAGCTCGTTCCTGGACTGGCACTTCAACTCCGTGTGGCTCGACGTGGAGCGCAACAAAGGCCACTTGCGCCCCGGCCTCTTCCTGGGCTACGCCAAGAACGCCGACTACGGCCAGCATGCCGACGCCATGCACACCTTCGGCCTCGGCCACGACATAGAGTACCTATGGCGCGTACAGCCACGCCTCACCTACACCACCCTCACGGGCCTCAGCTTCACCGCCGAGGCGGAATACACCTGCGCCGGCTACAAGGACCCCGTGGGCAACCTGCGCCTCTCACTCAGCATCGTCTATGCGTTCTAACTACCACACCCACTCCTGCTACTGCGACGGCAAGGCCACGCCGCGCGAGATGGCGGAGTATGCCGCGGCCCATGGCTTCGGGGCCCTCGGCTTCTCGGGACACTGCCCCCTGCCCTTCGACAACACCTTCTCCATCACCGACTATGACGGCTACTGCCGCGAAGTACGCACCCTCAAGCAAGAGTACAACGGCCGCATGGAGATAAGCCTCGGCCTGGAGATGGACTACGTACCCGGCATGCTCGAGGACTTCACCCCTCTGATAGAGCAGGGCGGGCTGGAGTACACCATAGGCAGCGTGCACCTCATACCTGCGCCTGGCGTGACACCTCGCGAGGCTGCCGACCTCTGGTTCATCGACGGCCCCAGCTGGGAGCGCTACGACGAGGGTCTGCAGCGCCTCTTCGGGGGCGACATACGCCGCGGCGTGCGTGCCTACTACCACCAGCAGAACGCCATGCTCGAGCGCAACCGCCCCACCATCGTAGGCCACCCCGACAAGATAGTGATGCACAACCGCGACCGCTACTTCACCGAAGAAGAACCTTGGTACCGCGACCTGGCGCTGGAGACCATATACCTCATCCACGAGCTCGGTCTCATCTGCGAAGTCAACACCCGCGGCATCTACAAAGGACGCCACGCCGACTACTACCCCGGCAAGTGGCTGCTGCAGGATATGAAGGCTCTGCGCATACCCGTCATTGTCAGCACCGACGCCCACGCGCCGGAGGACCTGCTGCGCACCGAAGGAGCCTACGAATACCTCCGCGACATAGGCTACCGCGACGTGCTCACACACTGGCGCCAATGATGGTCAAACGGCCATACCAACTCCGTAGGGGATGCGGTGGAAACCGGGGCGAAAAAAACGGTATTGATGCCGGACGAAACAAAAGTTAAAAAGGTACCGCGCACGCGTATTTGAAAAAAAGTCGTATCTTTGCATTTCGGCGCCTTTCGTCAGGCAATGACCTAACAAAATAGGAAACAAATAATTATATTAATAAAAACAGTAACAAAATGAAAAAAGTATTATTGACTATGGCGATGGCAATGCTGCTCCCGTTCGCATTGCGCGCCCAGATCACCACCTTCCCGTGGACGGAAGGCTTCGAGAACGGCTCGGCCATGCCGGCCGGCTTCAGTGTCATCGACAATGACAATGACGGCAACAACTGGGATTATGTCTACTACACCAGCTCTGCCTTGGGTCACAACGGTAGCTTTGGATTACTGTCCTCGGCGTCGTACATCAACAACGTTGGTCCCCTCACCCCCGACAACTGGCTCATTCTCCCGGCCTTCACCTTGCCTGCCAACAGCGACTATAACCTGAGCTGGTATGCACTTGGTTACGACCAAACCTCCTACTACATGGAGAATTACAGCGTTTACGTGAGCACAACCGGCAGTGCGGTCAGCGACTTCACCGCCACCACTCCCGTTTACACCGGCACCACCACCCAGGAGTACACCAAATACACTGTCGACCTCACCAGCTATGCCGGCCAGACCATCTATGTGGCCTTCCGTCACTACAATACCACCGACATGTATCAGCTCCACCTTGACGACCTCCGCATCGGCGGCGCCGAGACTCCCGACCTGACGCTTGCTGGCCCCACCGCCGTCCAGAACGGCGCCACGGCCACCTACACCGCCACCAGCAATGCCAGCAGCTTCACCTGGCACCTCGACGGCGTGCAGCAGTCTGAGACCAGCGGCACCTTCACCACCACCTTCACCACCGACGGCAACCACACCGTCGTGGTCACCGCCACCAATGCCGTAGGTAGCACCAGCGACACCATTGTCACCAATGTCTACACCTGCTACGCCATCACCACCTTCCCCTTCACCGAGGACTTCGAGAACGGCCTCACCGACTGCTGGGGCATGGTGAGCATGGACAATGGCAACGACGATGAGTTTGGCCTTTATGCCGACGCGACCGCCCACAGCGGTGCCAACGACTTCCGCTTCAGCAGTTACAGCCGTGCCACTTCGGGCAACTACAACCAGTACCTCATCACCCCCGAGCTGAGCCTGGACGCCAACTCCAGCTATGACCTCAAGTTCTGGTACAAAGCCCAGCGCAACACCGACACCTTCTACGTGAAAGTGTCCACCACCACCAATGCTGTCAGCGCCTTCACCACCGTGCTGGCCAGCGTGACCACCCCCGCCACCGATTGGACCGAGCTCGTGTGCAACCTGCCCGCCGGCACCAAATATGTGGCCATCAACTACTGCGCCAACTACCAGTACCGCCTCTACGTTGACGACCTCTACATCGGTGCTCCCACTGTTCCCAGCGTAAGCCTCGTAGGCCCCGTCACCATCAAGGCCGGCAACACCGCCGTCTACACCGCCACCGGCACCGTCAACACCTTCAGCTGGACTGTCGACGGCGTTGACCAGAACACTACCGGCAACGTGCTGACCACCTCCTTCACCACCGCCGGTCTCCACACCGTCATCGTTGGCGCCACCAACACCGTTGGCACCGCATACGACACCGTTGTGACCGACGTCTTCCTCTGCCCCGCCGAGAGCTTGCCCTTCACCGCCGACTTCACCAACGGCTTCGGCTGCTGGGACACCGTCAGCACCACTGGCACCCGCTGGTACCTCGCCGAGGAGCTGATGAATAACCCCACCTGCCAGATTATCTCCCTCTCCGCACAGCAGAGCATCTTCGGCATGATGGATATGGGTCAGGATAACTGGATTATCAGCAACGAGATAGCTATGAGCAACGGCAACTACGAGATCAGCTGGCGCCCCTTCGCCTTCGGCGCTCCCAACTATGCTGCCGACCACTACAGCGTCTACGTCATCAGCGGCACCACTCTTGCTGACACGACAGAAGTCTTCAGCGAGACCCTCACCGCCGGCGACACCACCTTCGCTGTGCGCGTGGCTGCTATCCCCGCCACCGTTTCCGGCAACTTCAAGATTGCCTTCCGTCACTACAACTGCGTCGGCGGCTATGCCCTCGGCATCGACAGCATCAAGGTGCAGACCCTGAGCGCCCCCGCCAGCGTCAGCATACAGGGCCCCACCAGCGTCATGGCCGGCACCAGCGCCACCTACACCGCCATCTGCGCCAACGCCACCAGCTTTGCCTGGACAGTTGACGGTGCCGCCCAGAACGTGACCAACAATACCCTCACCTACACCTTCAACACCACCGGTAACCACACCATTGGTGTCACCGCCACCAACAGCATCGGCACCAGCGCCCCCGCCAGCCTGACCGTCAACGTATACACCTGCGACGCCGTTACCTCCTTCCCCTGGAACGAAGACTTTGAGAACGGCATCGGCGGATGCTGGTCCACGATTGACGCTAACGGCGACGGCTACTCCTGGATGGCTACTCTGAACGACAATGATCTTGCCGGCTTTGGCAATAACGGAAGCAACAGTGCTTACTCCAACTCCTATATCAACGGCGTCGGAGCCGTCACTCCCGACAACTGGCTGGTCACCCCCGCCATCACTCTGCCCGCCACCGGCAGTTACACCCTCTCTTGGTTCGCCGGTTCCGCCCCGCAGTACCCCGAAGAGCACTATGCCGTCTATGTGGCCACTGCCAACACCGAGGCAGCCTTCAGCGCCACCAATGCCCTCTATGAGGAGACCCTCACATCTGGCGATTGGACAGAACATAACGTAAGCCTCGCCAACTATGCCGGTCAGACCGTCTACGTGGCCTTCCGTCACTATAACTGCTCTGATGCATACATCCTTGGCATCGATGATGTCACCATCGCCGCCACCACCGGCATCGAGAACGTAGAGAACGCCGCCAACGTAGCCATCTACCCGAACCCCGTGCGCAACATGCTCACCATCGAGGGCAACGACGTGAAGAACGTCGAGGTCATCGACATGAACGGCCGTGTTGTACTCACCAACGACCGTGCCGGCCAGCTCGACATGAGCACCCTCGCCGAGGGCGTCTACATGGTTCGCGTCATGAGCCTCAGCGGTGTCACCGCCCAGAAGGTTGTCAAGAAATAAGTAACCTTCAAATACAAGAAAAGCCCGCGCAATCTGCGCGGGCTTTCTTTTTATGCCTCATTGTTTACTCAGCCGAGTTGGCATTGGCATCGGGGTTGACGCGCTTCACCATACCCTGCAGGGCGGTGCCGGGGCCTACCTCTATGAATTCGTCAGCGCCGTCGGCCAGCATGTGCTGCACTGTGGCGGTCCAGCGCACCGGCGAGGTGAGCTGCATCAGCAGGTTCTTCTTTATCTCGGCAGGGTCACTGTGCGGCATGGCGTCGACGTTCTGGTAGCAGGGGCACACCGGCTTGTGGAACTCGGTGCGCTCGATGGCTTCGGCCAACTCCACACGGGCGGGCTCCATCAGGGGGCTGTGGAAAGCGCCACCCACGGCAAGCGGCAGGGCCTTGCCCTTCACTTCCTTTACCTTCTCGCAGGCACGTGCCACACCTTCGTTGGTGCCACTGATAACCAGCTGGCCCGGGCAGTTGTAGTTGGCGGGAACCACCACCTCGCCCTCGACGCTGGCGCAGATATCCTCCACAGTCTTGTCGTCGAGCTTAAGCACGGCGGCCATGGTCGACGGGGTCTTCTCACAGCACTTCTGCATGGCGTTGGCACGGGCTATGACCAAGCGCAAGCCATCCTCGAAGCTCATGGCACCGGCAGCCACCAGAGCTGAAAACTCACCTAGCGAGTGGCCACCCACCATGTCGGGCTTGAAGTCAGCACCCATATACTTGGCCAGAATCACGCTGTGCAGGAATATGGCGGGCTGCGTCACCTTGGTCTGCTTCAGGTCCTCCGGTGTGCCGCCGAACATAAGGTCGGTTATGCGGAAACCAATTATCTCGTTGGCTTTCTCAAACATGGCGCGGCACTCCTCGTTGCCGTCATACAAGTTCTTACCCATGCCCACAAACTGGGCCCCCTGTCCGGGGAATACGTATGCTTTCATTATTCGTCTTGTTTAGTTATTATTGCTTTGATATTGTTCACTATTTCTTTCGGATACGGCAGCCCAAAGGCAGCTGCTGGGAGGTGGAACAGCCGCACGGAGAGCAGCACCTGGGCCAATGCCATGAAACTCTGTGTCGACAGCGAGGCCCAAGCCGAGCCCACAGCGCCGAGGCGCGGTATGAGCAGCATGTTCACCGCAATGTTGAGCACCAAGCTCACGGCGGCGAAAGTGTTGAGCTGCCGCAGGTAGCCGCCGGCGGTAAGCAGCGTGCCGAAGATGTATGTCAGCCCGATAGGGATGATGCCGAAGATGATGCCCCTGAACACAGGCACATACAGCGCCGCCCGCCCGTGGTAGAGTAGGCGCATCACCGGCTCGGCCCACACAGCGCAAGCCACCGCCGCGCCAATGGCGAAGAGCATCATAGGCCAGAAGACCAGCCGCAGATAAGGTGTTACAGCCTCGCCCTCGCGACACAGACGCGAGAAGACAGGCAGCAGCGGCACACTGACGAGGTAGGCCACCATGGTGAGGGCGTCCAGCAGGCGGAAGGCTCCGGCGAAGATGCCCGCCTGCTCGTCCGAGGCCATGGCGCGCAGCACTATGCTGTCCACATGCCCATAGGCGGCCATCAGCAGCACCAGCAGGGCGAAGGGAGCACTCTTGCGCAGTATGACAAGGAAGAAACGTCGGTCCCAGCGCAGGCGTCGCAGGCCAGCCTTACGGCCTATCACCACCAACGCCAGTAGCGCCGTAAGGCCGTAGGCGGCCAGCTGGGCGTAGACAAACCAGTAGATGTTGAACCGCTCACGTAGCGGGCTCCACAGCAGGCATCCGCATATCACAATCATCAGCAGCCGGTCGAGCACCGAGAAGAGGCTGTCCCAGCGGAACAGCAACAACCCCTCGAAGTTGCTGCGGAGGTAAAGTACCAGCGAGTTGAGGAACTGACAGAGCGTCAGCAACGCCAGCAGGCGGAACTCCTCGCTGCCATAGCCCAGCAGCAGACCAACGGTGAAGGTCACCACCACATAGAGTCCCAGCAGCAACAGCTTGATGCCGAGTATACCGCTCAGGTGCTTGCCTATCAGCTGCGGATGCTGCGCTATGTTGCGCGTGTTGAAGTTGGTAAGCCCTAGGTCGAGCAGTATGTTGAAGATATAGCTGAAACTGAAGATGGCATAGTAGAAGCCGTATGCCTCGTTGCCCACGGCGTTCTGCACCCCCACCTCGATGCCGAGTATCCAGAATGGCTTGACCAGCAGGTTGGCCAGCAGCACCCAAAACAACCCGGACAGCAGTTTCCTCTGCATCGATTGTTCCCTATGCCCCTTTAGACTATTCATTCTTTCCTGCCAAAATCAGTCTTCGTCAAGGTCCATCGTTCCTCCAGCTCCCATTTCTCGCGCACCTGCAGGCTCTTGCTGTAGTATATGACATACTCGGGCTGTCGGTCGATCCAGTAGTCGCCCGGCGTCCAGGCGTTGTTGCCGTCGGTGTCGAGCACCGCTCGCACGCGGTAGGTACCGGCTTTGAGGTGCGGTATCTTGACTTCGCCGGTAACGGTCACCGTACGCGATGCCACCACGGTGTCTTTGTCGTCGAGCACATCCAGCACCACAGGACTACCTGTGCGGTTGGTGAGCTGGAATATCAGAGTGCCGTAGTCCTGCGGCGTAAGTTTGAAGACAAGACTGTCGGAGCGGTGGCCGAAGATGTCGGTAAAGAGGCTGTCGCGCAGCCTTACGCTGTATTCCTCGCCCGAACGCAGCGCTGCTTCGATACGGGCGCCGAGGCCGTTGCTGTCGAGCGTCAGCGCATATTGCGCCACACTGCTGTCTTTAATACGCATCACCTCAGCCTGCGCATCCTCGGCCATAGCCGCCACGGGAACCGTGAACGCCAGCCGCAGGTCGTCGTAGAAGGCGCTGCTGCCGCTGCAGAGGGCCTTGACCATGGGCTCGGCCTGGTTCTGCTGCGAGGCACCGCGGCGACGACGCCCCGACTTCGGCACCTTGAAGCGCATCTTGAGGGTATCCTGGAGCGCCGTGTCGCTGAGCACCAGCTGTGCCGAGTCGCACGCCGCATTGCGGAACCACACGCTCATCGTGTCGCGCCGTGCGTTGAGGCGCCACTCCACGCTGTCGCCCGTGAGCGTAGGGCTCTGCATGGGCATCATGGTGACTATGGTGGCACGGCCCTTGGCGGTGAACTCGGCCTTGGCCACACGCTGCACGCGCCTGTCGGGCACCGAGATGCGCAGCAGGGTGACGGTGGCGCTGTCTATGCTGTCGGCAGCCTGCACCATGGTGGGCTCCCAGGCCGCCGCCTCGCCGCGTCCCAGACGCAGGTCGCGGTTCTTGTCCTCAAGGGCCACCAGACGGTAATTGCCGGCAGGCACGTAGTGGAAGGCAAAGACGCCGTCCTTGTCGCTCCTCGTGATAAAGTCAGGCTGGTTAGCTGTTGCTACGGTGTCTAAAGCACCGTCCGGCTCATCGCCCTTCACCCTGTATGCCATCACCGTCACGGGCTCCTTCCACGGCTTGCCGTCGCGCGCGTTGAGCACACGCCCGGCCAGCATCATAGTGTCCATGTGGTCGCCCGTCGAGAAGACATACTCGAAGCTTGGCAACACATTGCCCTCGGTGAAGTCCACGATGGCGCCCTTGAACTGGAACAGATAGGTGGTGTTGGGCTGCAGGGTGTCGTTGAGCTTCACCACCAGCCGCTTGCCCTTGGTCGTGAACTCGGGTTTCTGCCGCATAGGCGGCGAGATGAGGATGTTTTTGTCGGCATCCTTCACCGAGATGTATTCGTCGAAGCCAATGGAGAACTGGCGCCCCGCGAAGTTGCGGCTTTCGCTTGCCGGCTTGGCGTCCACGGCCTTCGGAGGCGTCTCGTCCTTGGGGCCTCCGCTGGGATAGCCCTGCTTGGCACAGCCCGCAACGGCTGTCACCAGCAACGCCAGCATCACGCCTATAACACTTTTTCTCCGCATCGACTATCCGAAGAGTTCGTTTATCTCCTTGTGCATGGCCTCCAGCGCCACACCCGTGGGCGAATGCTGCGCCGCCGAGGCGAAGATGCCCGCTGCCAGACGCGTGGGGTCCGTAGTGTCGGCAAGCGTCACCGCCGCCGAGTTGACGAGGTTCACCATCTCGTCCTTGGCCTCGCGTATGCGCGCCCACAGCTCGGGCGAGAGGTACACCTGCTGCGACAAGTTGTGCTCCCATTCGTCGCGTATGTTCTTGGTCATCACCCCCTGCAGCAGCCGCAGGTCCATGCCGGGCTTCCAGCACCGCAGCACGAGGCTGTCGGGGCTGATGCGCTCCAGGAACAGCGCCATGCGCTCATAGGCCTGCAGGCGTATAGGCGTGACGACCTTGAGGGTCTCGGCGCGCTCGTCCATCTTGATCCTCAGGAGCTGCTCCTTCTGCTGGTTGTCGAAATAACGTTTAACAAGCAGATACACAATCCATCCCGTCACAGCCACAGCAGCCAGCACGGCGAGGACAACCGTCAATACTAACACTATAGTTTTCATTGCATCAGTTTGTTTACAAGTTCTGTCACCCCCTTGGTGGCCACCTCCTTGATGAACGTCACCTTGCGGCTGACAGGCACCTCCTTGGGGTCCACCACATAGCACGGCACTCCGCTCTGCACATAGTGTATCAGCCCAGCGGCGGGGTAAACGGCCATCGACGTGCCCACGACGACGAAGATGTCGGCCTCCTCGCACAGCGCTGCTGCAGGCTCAATGTTAGGCACCGCCTCGCCGAACCACACGATGTGCGGCCTCAGCTGCGTGCCGTCGGGCGCCTTGTCGCCCAGCTTGATGTCGCGGTCGCCGATGTCCACTATCAGGTCGGGGTTGCGGTCGCTGCGGCCCTTGGTGAGCTCGCCGTGCAGGTGCAGCACATGGGTGCTGCCGGCACGCTCGTGCAGGTCGTCGATATTCTGCGTCACTATGCGCACATCGTACTTCTCCTCGAGCCTCACCAGCTGGCGGTGCGCCTCGTTGGGCTGCGCCTTGAAGAGCTGGCGGCGGCGCTCATTGTAGAAGTTGAGCACCAGCTCGGGGTTGCGCTCGTAGGCCTCATGCGTGGCAACGTCCTCTACGCGGTAGTGCTCCCAAAGGCCGTCGCTGTCGCGGAAGGTCGAGATGCCGCTCTCGGCGCTGATGCCCGCGCCCGTCAATACCACTATCTTTTTCATAATTCTTTATAACGCTCCTGCTCTTATTATATTGTGTAAACATATAAAAAGGCACCCAACAAAGCCTCAACATCACATTAAAACGCAAGTAACGCACATGTTTACAGTGCCATATCTCATTAACACCAATCTAACAGCCTGTAAACCAACCATGAACACCTACCCTCCTCACATCCTCATCACACTCTCCTCACATCATCATCACATCCACATCACATTTTTGTGAGGAGGATGTAATGATAGTGTATTGCAAATATGATGAGGTATGCGTGTAATGTCGTTAATTTAGCGGAGTGAGGGTGGTGCGGCGGTTCTTGGCGCGGCCTTCAGGGGTGTCGTTGTCGGCCACGGGGCGGCTCTCACCATAGCCTCGGTAGGTGAGGCGGTCGGCGGCGACGCCACGCTCCACGAGGTAGTCATAGACGGCTTTGGCGCGGCGCTCGCTGAGCACGAGGTTGTCCTCGTCGCTGCCCACAGCGTCGGTGTGGCCGCCGACCTCGAGGCGCAGCTTGGGATGGCGCTGCAGGGCCTCGGCCAGGCGGTCGAGCTCGGCCAGCGAGGTCTCGAGCAGGGTGGCTTTGGCGGTCTCAAAGAAGATGTTGCGCAGGGTGACGGTGTCGCCGAGGGTAAGCAGGTTCTCGGCCTGCCGGATGGGGTCGATGAAGGTGATGCGCTCGGGGCGCGAGGGAGCCGGCATGACGAAGGAGTAGAGGTCCTGCTGGCCGTAGCCGTCGGGGCGGTCGCTGGAGAAGAGGGCCGTGCGGCCGTCGGGGGCTACGATGAGGTTGTTTTCGTCGCCGGGGGTGTTGATGGGGTAGCCCAGGTTGACGGGGTTGCCCCAGGTGCTGTCGCTGGTGCGCTTGACCATGTAGAGGTCGCTGCCGCCCATGCCCATGCGGCCGTCGGAGGCGAAGTAGAGGGTCTTGTCGTCGAAGTGTATGTAGGGCGCTGTCTCGTTGCCTTTGGTGTTTACCGTGGGCCCCATGTTGCGGGGCTTGCTCCAGCGGCCTTCCTCGAGGGTGCAGTACCAGATGTCTATGCCGCCGTAGCCGCCGCTGCGGTTGGAGGCGAAGTAGAGGGTGTAGCCGTCGATGCTGAGCGAAGGGAACGACTCCCAGTAGACGCTGTTGACGGGTGCGCCGAGGTTGCGGGGACGGCCCCAGCGGTCGCCGTGTCGCACGCTCATGTATAAGTCGCAGCCCGTGGGCTCGTTGTTGCGGCCGCAGCCGGTGAAGATGACGATGCGGCCGTCGTGCGAGATGGTCTGCGCCCCCTCGTTGCCGTGACTGTTGAGGGGCTCGGGCATGCGCTCGGCAGGGCCCCAGTCGAGCTCCATGGTGTCGTAGAGCGAGATGTAGAAGTCCTCCTCTTGCGGCAGGCCCCGCTGGGTGTAGAGGTTGCGTGGCGAGCGGCGGGTGAAGACCAACGTGCGGTAGTCGGCCGTGAGGGCGGGCATATACTCGTCGTCGGGGGTGTTGACGTTAGGGCCAAGGTTGACGGGCCGGAAGGGCACGGGGTTCTCTACGGCATGCTGACGCCATTCGGCCGTACGGATGCCTTCCTGCGCTTCCTGACGCCAACGGGTGCTCTTGGGGTTGAGGTCGAGGCAGCGCTGATAGCAGTCGCGCGCTCTGGTATACTGCGTCAGAGCCATGTACTGGTTGCCCATCAGCAGCCAGGCTTCGGCATACTGGGGGTCTATATCCAGCGCCTTGTTGAGCAGCTTGATAGCCTCCTCATACTGCCCCACGACGCTCTTCTCCACAGCCTGCTCGAAGAGGGGTTCGCTCTTGGGCGTCTGGCCCACCGATGCAAGCGGCAACAGGAGCAGGAACAGCAGCAGTCTTCTTTTCATGGTTATACCTTATGCTTTTGTATCCAGGTATGGAAATCGGGGAGGCTGTCGCGGACGAGCACCGGCTTGAGGTAGTCTTGCTGCATTGGAATGGGACGGTCAACCTTGACTTCCTCCTCACGCTCGTTGATAAACTGCAGCACTTCATCCTCGGTCACATCCATCAGCTGCATGTTGATGGCGTTGAGGTAGCGGATATACTCGGCAAGGTAAAGGTAATAGGTGGCGCGGTTGTGCACCTGCCTTACGGTACTCCGAAACTTCATATTGTGCAAAATCTTTGACTGCAACGACTTTCCATCGTAGGCATCGCGATTGCCTTTCACCTCATCAATCCCGTCCTGGAGATCCTGGGCGAACGACATGTAGTCCTCCCTGATGTGATTCATGGCGCTGAAGCACTTGCCCACATTGTCTATGAACTGGAAACTACCCATATTCTTCCACGTCTCGATGGAGTTGGAGAATATCTGCTCCACCGTTTTGTCATAGCTGAACATAGTGACGGCTGCCACCATGTTCACGTTTTCAATCATGCCGGAATACTTAGGGTCATCGAGCGAATCGACGGGAATGGCGAGGAGCATGGTGCCAAGGGTGTCGCGCCAGGAAAGCTCCTTATGGACATCTTCCAGCCTCTGCGCGTATTGCTCGATGTTGCCCATCACCATCATGGCTGTAAGCTTGCGCTCCTGCGCCTTGTGGTGCTGCTGAATGATGGCGGTGGTACCGAAGGTGAGGATGATGGATATGGTGGTACCGAGGAAGGTGTATAGCAAGTTTCTCCAGAAGCGATTGCCACCGTTCATGGGCTGAAGTTCGGGGGGATTGGGTATATCTTCCATAGCAAGGCCTTATTAAGGACAAAGGGTCTCCCTCTGTGTGTGGGAAACCCTTTGTTCATTGTTTGTTTGTATTACTTAACCAGGCTGTAGGTGTCGCTGGCGATGACGTACTCCTCGTCGGTGGTGACGACGACGACAGCCATCTTCGAGTCGGGTGTGCTGAGGATGATGTCCTCGCCCATGACGTTGTCGTTCTTCGAGAAGTCTATCTTGATGCCGAGGCACTCCATGTTCTCCAGGATAGGACGACGCATGAACCAGGCGTTCTCGCCGATGCCGCCGGTGAAGAGCAGCAGGTCGCAGCCGCCCATCTCGGCCATGTAGCCGCCTATGTAGCGTTTCACACGCTGGGCAAACATGTCGAAGGCGTAGGTGGCACGTACGTCACCGGCATCGCGACCGGCGCGGATGTCGCGCATGTCCTGCTTGCCGCCGCTGATGCCCACCAAGCCGCTCTGCTTGTTGAGAATCTTGGTGATGTCCTTCCAGTCCTTGCCGTTCTCGACAATCTCTTTCTTGATGATGAACTCGATGACGCCGGGGTCGACATCGCCGGGACGTGAACCCATCAGCAGGCCCTCAAGCGGGGTCATACCCATGGTGGTGTCGAAGCTCTTGCCGTGGTCGATGGCGCATATAGAAGCACCGCTGCCAAGGTGGCAAGAGACTATCTTAAGGTCTTTCCAGTCCTTGCCAATCATCTTGGCGGCCTTCTCGGCGACGAACTTGTGGCTGGTGCCGTGGAAGCCGTAGCGGCGCACGCCGTACTTTTCATAGTACTCGTAAGGCACACCATAGAGGTAGCTCTTGGGCGGCAAGGTGCTGTGGAAGGCGGTGTCAAACACGGCCACCTGGGGCACGCCGGGCAGCACCTCACGCATGGCATAGATACCGGCGAGGTTGCCTGGAGTGTGCAGCGGGGCAAGGGGAGTAAGGGCTTTAATCTTCTCGATGACCTCATCGGTTACCACAACGCTCTTGTCGAAGGTCTCGCCACCATGGGCAACACGGTTGCCGACAGCGCCAATCTCCTTGAAGTCTTTGATGACACCCATCTGGGGGTCGATAAGGGCGTTGAGGACAATCTTGATACCGGCGGTATGGTCGGGGATGAGCACCTGCTCGTAGTGCTTCTGACCGTTCCACTTGTGGGTGAACTCACCCATCTCAAGACCGATGCGCTCCAGCAGACCTTTGGCCATCACCTGGGCATTGTTTGCCATGTCGACCAGCTGATATTTGATCGACGAGCTTCCGCAGTTCAATACTAAAATCTTCATATTATGCTATATTTTTGATTTATAATCTATTTGTCAGGACATAGCTTAGATTATGACCTGCCAAAGATACGAAAAAAAACTGAACCGTGAACTTTTTTAACACAAAACCGCCATTACTGTATCCCGAAAAGAGCACGGGCATTGGCGGTAGTCTGCTCGGCAACCTCGGCGATGGTAATACCACGCAGGTCGGCTATTTTCTGCGCAATAAGCGGGATATAAGAACTTTCGTTGCGCTGGCCGCGATGTGGCACAGGACTCAAATATGGGGCATCGGTCTCAAGCAGCAAGTGGTCGAGAGGAATTACACGTGCTATTTCGGCCATGGCGGCATTCTTAAATGTGACAACACCACCGATGCCAAGCATGAAGCCCATCTCGACAGCGCGCTGAGCCTCCTGCAGGCTTCCTCCAAAACAATGCATGACGCCACGATAGGTGGCGCGGTTGAGGTCGCGCAGCAGACCGAAGACCTCGTTGTGAGCCTTACGTATGTGTAGTGCTACCGGCAGGTTGAATTCCTCAGCCCAAAGCATCTGACGCTTCAACACCTCGCGTTGCTGTTCTTCATAGGTACGGTCCCAATAAAGATCCATGCCTATCTCGCCGACAGCCACAAAGCCTCCTTTTTCAAGCCTCCCTCGCACATGCGTGAGTTCTGTCTCGAAATCCTCTTTCACCGATGTTGGATGTAGGCCAGCCATACGGCGAAAGTGAGACGGCTCATGTTCATAGAGCGCATCAAGGCGTGCAGTTGAGGAACTATCAATGTCAGGGAGCAACATCATATCCACACCGGCATCGATGGCACGCTGAATCGTCTGTTCACGGTCGGCGTCAAAAGCCTCATCATAAAGATGGCAATGGGTGTCAATAAATGTCATCGCGACTGAATTATCTCGGTCATGAGGTCGTATAAGCGCAGCAACTCTGGCTGGTCGGCAAGCAACGAACGCTGCATCGCAATAGTTTTGTCGTCATGGCGTACCGCCGGACCAGTCATTTGCGGCCACAGGCTACCAAAGTCCCACTTGCGGAGCGTCTGCTCTGCCAATGGGCGCAACATACTGAAGTCAAGATTTTGGCCCTGCATGTAATCCTGAGCCAAGGCATTTATTGCGCAGACAAAGTTACTGACCATAACAGAAGCCAGATGCGCATGACGGCGTTGCTCGCCATCCAGGTGGTAAATACAAGGGCTAACAAGCAGCATAAGGTCCTCTATCTCCTTCACTACATCAGCGGAACATCCCTCGATGCAGAACGGTATACGGTTGTAGTCCATAGCAATGTCTCGCACGAAAGTCTGGGGAGACCACACGACACCATAGCGAGGGCTTATATGCTTGAGAATAGAAGCCGGGGTTGAACCTGAAGTATGAATTACCAACGAGTGGCGTAGACGTAGGTCGAGAGCCAAGTCGTAGAGTGCATCGTCGCCAACACAAAGTATACATACATCAATATCCTCGTCAAGAGAAGCATAATCGTCGATAGGCACAGCATCAACACGCATGGCAAGCAACCGCGCATGTTTGTAAGTGCGAGACAAAATCTGCCGTATCTGACAACCGGCGGCGTGAAAAGCTATGGCAAGGTGGGTGGCTACGTTTCCGGAGCCAACAATGCTAATATTCGTCTTCTTCAAAGAAAAAGTCCTCTTTGGTGGGATAGTCGGGCCAGATGTCCTCAATGCTTTCATACTGGTCTCCTTCATCCTCAATCTCCTGCAGGTTCTCTATCACCTCCATAGGAGCACCGGTACGTTGTGCGTAATCAATAAGTTCTTCCTTCGTCGCCGGCCAAGGTGCGTCTTCCAATTTCGATGCCAATTCAAGTGTCCAATACATACTCTGTAGCTAAAAATTTTTGCAAAAGTACATCTTTTTCCAATACTGACAAATATTTTTTTCAATCAGTTGATATACAAATCCTCCTTCTCTCCCGACATAACCACAGCACGTCTTGCAAGCACAAACAGATAGTCGGAAAGACGGTTTAGATAGCGCTGTATAACATCGTCTATTTTCGTCTCTTTAGCTAGAGTCACAACGCACCTCTCTGCTCGACGGCATACCGTACGGCACACATGACACTGGGCACCCTCCATGGTACCTCCAGCAATGACAAAATTATGCAACTTCGGTAGTTGGTCTGTGATAGTGTCTATTTGACGCTCAAGCATATCCACCTCCTCTTGCTCCAACTGTGGCAAACGAGCATAGATCTCAGCATCCTCGGTAGCTAAAAGTGTTTGAAGGGTGAATAGGTTATGCTGCACAGCCTTTAACTCGTCATAATAGCCACCTTGCTGCTTACGCATCATCTCCGCAAGAAGTCCAATATGCGAGTTGAGCTCGTCTACAGTACCGTAAGCTTCTACTCGTACATCGTCTTTACTAACACGGGTACCCCCCACGAGCGATGTGGTGCCTTTATCCCCTGTCTTAGTATAAATCATATCTTTTCAACTGATTTTACTTCAGGAATAACCTTCTTGAGGGCCTGTTCTATACCCTGCTTGAGGGTCTGCATAGCATGTGGACAAGAACCACAATGTCCTTTAAGGCGCACAATGACAACACCCTCGGCGGTCATATCAACATATTCTACATCGCCACCGTCCTGCTGAAGGTAGGGGCGTATCTGTGCCAGAGCGTTCTTCACTTTCTGCTCGACGGCCGGTTTCTCTTGATCGGTCATGGCTATTTGATATTTAGTTTACAAATCTCTTTTATGGTGTTCTGTGCCAGTTCATCAAAGGCGTCTCGCACAGGGTCTTGCGTCTTGTCGGGTGCATAAAGTGCTATCGGCTTGCCACTGTCGCCACTCTCGGCTATACTCTGCACCAGGGGTATTTCTCCCAGCAACGGTATGTTCATCTCCTCAGCCAAACGGCGACACCCACCTTTTCCAAAGATATAGTACTTGTTCTGTGGCAACTCCGCAGGAGTGAAGTATGCCATATTCTCCACAAAGCCCAGCACCGGGATATTGATCGCCTCGTTCTGGAACAACTCAACGCCACGCACTACATCGGCCAAAGCCACCTGTTGCGGGGTGCTGACTATGATGGCACCTGTTACCGGCATAGTTTGTGCCAGCGTGAGCTGAATGTCACCCGTTCCCGGAGGCATATCGACAACCAAGTAGTCTATCTCATCCCACCAGGTCTCCCCTATCAGCTGTTTCAGAGCACCACTTGCCATTGGACCACGCCATGCCATTGCCTTGTTGGCATCCACGAAAAAGCCCACCGACATCAGCTTGATGCCATATTTCTCTATTGGCAGCATATAGGTCTTTTCGTCCACACGGTGTCCATAGATTTCCTCCCCTTCCACTCCAAGCATAATAGGGATTGAGGGACCGTAGATGTCGGCATCCACCAGGCCTACTTTTGCACCAGTCTTTGCCAACGAGATAGCCAGGTTGACGGCCACAGTACTCTTGCCCACGCCACCTTTACCAGAAGCCACAACAATGGTGTTATGTATGTTCTTGAAGACTTCCTTAAACTCCTCTTTTGGGTCAGGCTGGGGCTTGCTGGTGAGGTTAATCTCTACTTCTGCTTCACGATCTACCAATTCGTGGATAGCATTGATGCAGTCGTCGCTCATCTTTTTCTTCATGGGGCAGGCGGGGGTGGTGAGTACAAGGTCAAAACTCACTTTCTTGCCTTCGACCTTGATGTTCTCTATCATGCCCAACTCTGTCAAGCTACGGCCAAGGTCAGGGTCGTTCACATGGCCCAGGGCCATCTCTATTTGTGTTGTTGTTATCATTGTCCGAATATCTCTTTTAATTTCTGTTCCAGTTGTTGTCCACGCAAATTACGTGCCAAGACCCTCCCTTCGCGGTCAACCAGCACTGTAGCGGGTATCGAGCTAATGCCATAGAGTCGTCCACCTGCGGAACTCCAGCCACGCAAATCGCTGACATGGTTCGACCAAACAAGGCCATCTGCCTCAATGGCACGCAACCACGCATCACGGTTGTTGTCGAGCGAGACACTGAATATCTCAAAACCTTTATCATGATAACGGTTATAGAGCCGTACAACGTTGGGGTTCTCCGAACGGCACGGACGGCACCACGAAGCCCAGAAGTCGATAAGCACCACTTTGCCACGCAGGTCGCTCAGACGTAATTCCTTGCCGTCACGGCCGGCCATCACAATATCCGGTGCCTCAGTACCTGTAGCTATCACCGAGCGCACCTTCTGGTCTACATGTTTCACGAAATCATTGTTGGCATAGCGAGTAATGGTACTGTCGCGCACCGTCTTGTAGAGGTCATAATATTCTTCAAAGGCTGACTCAAAATAAGTGACAAGGAATGCGCTCATCAACTCATTACTGTTGGCACGTATCAAGGCCTCCATGGCGTCAGGCATGGCGCCCTGCAGTTCAGGATTGGCTGTTACCTCTGCCATTATGTCAGTATAGCGGCGATACATTTCCATATTCCCCGAGCCCTTGACCTTGTTGATCTGAAGGATATTAAGCGTAGGATTATACGCGACATCCATGCTTACCCTCTCTTTTGGTAACACTATCACGTGCAGAATCGGGCTTTGGGGGCGTGCCAGTGCCAGTGCGAAAAACTGAGCATCGCCGTCATTGCTGTAGCGCTCTATCTTTATACGGCCTTTGCTGTCGGGCATCAATGTATCGACAGGCGCCAATCGGTTCCCCTGCGGCTCACACACAACAACCCCGACACCGGCGTCAAGGCCTGTCAGCGTGCAGTTAAGGCTGCATTTCTGTGCGACAATACCCGTCACAGGCAACAAAGCAAACAATATCGTCAATAGCTTTCTCATAACTTCATGTTTATTGTTTCCTTCAGGTCTTCGTCCATCGGCAGATATGCATCATAGAATGCATCGTTGCCATACAGGGCCAGACCTACGTATGCTTTAAGCATTGCCATAATCAGCGGACGCTGAGCGGCGATGCTCTTTTCGTCTCTCTCCACACCCTTGCGTACCCCTTCGCTGACAAGCTCCTCCAACAATGCCTCGTTTGCCTTGAATCCTTTTCCGAAACTCTTGCTGTCTGGGTAACGCCGCAACAGTTCCGCAGCATGACGCTGCACATGACGGAATGCCACAATGTTTATAAGTCCTTTATTAGCCAAAGCGTTGTAGTACACAAACGTCTCGTCCTTGCGATATGTCAGCAACCTGTCGGGAATAATGCCGCCACCGCCGTATACCACACGTCCACCCTTGGTGTAGTATGGCGTGGAGTCATTTATATGCACCGTCATGCTGTCGGCATACGACTCATCTAACAACTGCGTAATATATGAGCGGTAGTATTCATCCGTACCGCTGTCATACGGTCGTTGTATCGAGCGTCCCGAAGGTGTATAATATCGTGCCGTCGTGAGCAGCACCGACGACCCATCGTTCAGTGAGAAATCCGTCTGCACCAATCCCTTTCCGAAGGTGCGACGTCCAACGATAGTGGCACGGTCGTTGTCCTGTAGGGCACCACTGACCACTTCACTTGCCGAAGCAGAGTTCTCGTCCACCATCACTACAACAGTACCTTTGGTGAAGAGTCCACCTATCGGAGCCCTTACATCACGACGGTGGCTGTGGGCGCCTTCAGTGTATACTATCAGGCTTCCCGACGGGAGCAGCTCTCCGGCAATACCCACGGCACTCGCCAACGAGCCTCCTCCATTCCCGCGAAGGTCAAAGATAAGCTTTTTCATCCCCTTACCCTTCAGCGAGACCAAAGCATTGTGAAACTCATCATAACTTGTCGACGAGAACGACGACAGCAGTATGTACCCTATCGTGTCGTCAAGCATCGTGGCACAAGTGACTGTCTGATGATTAACCAGCCCACGACGTATCTTGTAGCATAAGTCGTTGCCTCGTCGATTCACACACACCTCCACCGTTGTGGCCCTCGGACCGCGCAGGCGTGCCACCACGCTGTCGCGGGGCATACCCACACCACTCATCGTGTCGCCGTCCACAGTCATTATCAGGTCACCGGGAAGCAAGCCTACATTGGCCGACGGTCCGTCGGCAATAACTTGACCAACATATACGCTGTCACCTTCATAGTGCAGCACTATGCCGACACCCTCAAAGTTGCCGCGCATCATCTCGTCTGTTCTCTCGGTCTCACGTGCCGAGAGATAAGTGCTGTGTGGGTCAAGCTCGCTGAGTATGGCCGCCACGATACGTTCGCTCACCGAGTCGGCATCCACGGCATCCACATATTCACTCTCCACCAGTCTCATCACTTCGCTCACCTTGCCCTCCAGCGTTCCGTCAGACTTCTGCCTGTTGTGCGAGGCAAACATCAACCCTATCAGCACCCCAAGCACCATTGCTATGAGCACCAATATACAATTGCCCGTCTGTCTTGCCTTGTCGGAATCCATATCGTTATAACGACGGAGCAATGTTATTATTATTTACCGATGTAAAAAAAACTAAAGGGCAAGTGCTGCGGCTGTTATCTCGGCGTGGTCAAATGCCAACGGCGGCAGTGCGTCTGTCGGCCACCACCGCACCTCGGCGGCATCGTCTCCGGCTGTTGCCCAAACGTCGTCAGCGACGTCGATGCGGTATGCTGCCGTCACCGTACGTCCACGAGGGTCGCGCCCCGGGGCACTGTAGATTCCTATCAGCCGCAGCTGTCCTTCGCCGACCGTCAAGCCCGTTTCCTCCTGCAGTTCACGGACGGCACAATGCTCTATGGTCTCGTCCATCTCCATGAAACCGCCGGGCAAGGCCCAGCAGCCCTTGTAAGGCTCGTTGCCGCGCCTCACCAGAAGAACCTCCGCCCGATGGCGGACGACGACACAGTCGGCCGTAAGCATCGGGCGGGGGTACTCGTATGTGTAAATCCCTTTTTCGCTCACTTAATCTTCTTCGTATATCAGCAGCTTGCCATCGGCCCAGATGAAGAGCAGCGGGTCTTTGTCATGCTTCTTGCTTATCCAGCAGCCGCCGTTCTCTGCATCGATGACCATGTTGCAGTACTTCCTGTTGATCTTCTGTTCGGCCAGCAGGTGGTCATCCTTGTCGTAGACCTGCAGGTATGTATCGCCGCCGTCCTTGACTATGGCATACATGATGTCGCCGCTGATGCCGTAGGTCACTATGTCGACCTTGTAGGTCTCCTTCACGTAGTCGCGCACAACCACTACGTCAGTCACATGATAGTCATACCAGTAGCTGTTGCAGTAGTGCCAGAAGCCAGGCCAGTACCAGTGACGCGGGGGCAGCGGATCCCAGTAGATGGGGTGGCAGTGCACATAGTGACGATGCCAGGGGTGGTGGAAGTACGGTGCCGGATGTATCGGGCGTGCTGCCGGTGGCAGGTATCCGCCACTGCGTCCCGGGCGGGCATAGCCGTGATATGCGCTTGTGCTCTCAGGCGAGGCCGGACGCGTAGGCGTCACATCCCTTCTCGACGGGGCTGTCGTGCCGGCGGGCTTTGCGCCACCCACCGTCGGGGCCGGACGGCCCATACCGCTGCGGGTAGGTGCAGCCTCTCCGCGCGACGGCCGGCCGACCGATGCTGCGCTGCCAACTTCGCCACCACTGCGTGACGGGCGGCTTATGCTGCGGCTCGAAGAACTCGGGCTGCTGAAGCTGCGGCTCGAGACACTTGAGTTGCTGCGGCTCGGGGCACTGTAGTTACGGCTCGGCGTGCTCTTGGTTGCCGACGAGTTGTTGTAACTGCGCGAGGGAGTGCTCGAGCTGCGGCTCGGTGAGCTGTAGCTCGAACTGCTGCGCGAGGGGGCGCTGCTGCGGCTCGGTGCGCTCATCGACGAGCCGCCGCGGCTGCCGCCACCGTGGCCACCGCTGCGCGAAGGCTGGGCCATGACAGGCATTGCCAGCGCCAGGGCCGTCACTGCGAGGATTATTGCTTTTGCGGTTTTCATAGTTTTGCTCCTTTCTTTTTTGGTTCCGTTTTCTGCTGCAAAAGTACAACCATTCCGTGAGGGAAATTCCGAAAGCGTCACCTATTTTTCCCCATCAGCCTACCGAGCAGCCGGGAGTAACTATGTCCGAGGGGGTTAGCAGCACCAGACGTCCGTCCTTGTCCTCGGCGCTGAGTATCATTCCCTGGCTCTCGACACCCTTCAACTTGCGCGGCGGGAAGTTGGCGATGAAGCAAACTTGCCTGCCCACGAGGGCCTGCGGGTCAGGATAGAACTTGGCTATGCCGCTCACTATCGTGCGCGTGCCCATGCCGTCCTCTATCTTGAACTGCAGCAGCTTGTCGGCCTTGGGCACCTTCTGGCACTCCAATATGGTACCCACGCGGATATCCATCTTGCCGAAGTCGTCGATGGTCACCGGGGCCTTCACCTCGGCGGGCTGCCATGCGTTGAGGGCGTTCTGCTCCTTGGTTGCCTGCAGTTTGTCGACCTGTGCCTGTATGGTCTCATCGCTTATCTGCTCGAAGAGCAGCTCTGGGGTACCTATGATGTGGCCTTCCAAGAGGATGTCGGCGCGGCCGGCGTCCTGCCAGCCGAGGGCCTGCAGGTTCATGATGCTGTGCATCTTGTCGGCCGTGAATGGCAGGAAGGGGGCGCAGAGCACCGCAAGGTTGGCGCATATCTGCAGCGAGAGGTTCATCACCGTGGCGGTACGCTCGGGGTCAGTCTTGACGAGCTTCCACGGCTCGGTATCCGTCAGGTATTTGTTGCCCAGACGGGCCAGATTCATCATCTCGGCGAGGGCTTCACGGAAGCGGTAGGTCTCAATGCTGCGGCCTATGCGTTCGGGGAAAGTAGCCATCTCCTTGACAAGCTCCTGCTCGGCTTCTCCAAGGGGTCCGCAAGCTGGCACGCGACCACCGTAGAACTTGTGCGTCAGCACGAGCGTGCGGTTGACGAAGTTGCCGAGGATGGCCACCAGCTCGCTGTTGTTCTTCAACTGGAAGTCCTTCCAGGTGAAGTCGTTGTCCTTGGTCTCAGGGGCGTTGCTGCACAGCGTGTAGCGCAGCACATCCTGCTTGCCGGGGAATTCACGCAGGTACTCGTGCAGCCACACGGCCCAGTTGCGCGAGGTGCTTATCTTGTCGCCTTCGAGGTTGAGGAACTCGTTGGCAGGCACGTTGGCGGGCAATATGTAGCTGCCGTCAGCGTGGAGCATCGAGGGGAAGATGATGCAGTGGAACACAATATTGTCCTTGCCGATGAAGTGCACCAACTTGGTGTCCTGGTCTTTCCACCATTTCTCCCAGTCGTCGCCTTTGAGCTGCTTGGTGAAGCTGATGTAGCCTATAGGTGCGTCGAACCAGACGTAGAGCACTTTGCCGTCGGCACCCTCCAGGGGCACCTTCACACCCCAGTCGAGGTCGCGCGTGACGGCGCGGGGCTGCAACCCGGCGTCTATCCACGACTTGCACTGTCCGTAGACGTTGGTCTTCCAGTCGCCTTTGTGGCTTTCCAGTATCCACTGGCGCAGCCACGGCTCGTCTTTGTCGAGGGGGAGGAACCAGTGCTTGGTCTCCTTGAGCACGGGCTTGCTGCCGCTGAGGGCGCTCTTGGGGTTGATGAGGTCGGTGGCGTTGAGCGAGGTGCCGCAGGCTTCGCACTGGTCGCCGTAGGCACGCTCGTTGCCGCAATGGGGGCAGGTGCCCGTGATGTAGCGGTCGGCAAGGAAGCAGCCGGCCTCCTCATCGTAGTACTGCTGCGACACCTTCTCCACAAACTTGCCCTCGTCGTAGAGTTTCTTGAAGTACTCGGCTGCCGTCTCGTGGTGCTCCTTGCTGCTTGTGCGGCTGTAGATGTCGAACGAGATACCGAGCTCGGCGAAGCTGTCCTTGATGATCTTGTGGTAGCGGTCCACGATGTCCTGCGGCGTGACGCCCTCTTTGCGGGCCTTGATGGTGATGGGCACGCCGTGCTCGTCGCTGCCGCCTATGAACATCACCTCCTCGCCCTGAGCGCGCAGATAGCGCACATAGACGTCGGCAGGCACGTAGACACCGGCCAGGTGGCCGATGTGCACAGGGCCATTGGCGTAGGGCAGCGCCGAGGTGACGGTATAACGCTTGTATTTCTTGTCTTTCTCTGTGTATGTCATATCTTTACTGCTGGTAAATGATTCGCGTCACACTACCCACGCCGTTCGTGACAGTCTCAGGAAAGCCTGCTGCGTTGTAGGTATAGGTGAAACTGTCGTCGCCACCAAGAGGCAGGGGCCGTGAGAAGGGAATCGGAATGTTACCCATGATGGTGGGAGCAGTCAACGTCACTTTTGCCGACGCGGCATTGTGCGAAGTCAGCACATTGTTGGCCGAATAGGCCGACGGCTCCATGCGGCCCAGGAACCCGCAATAGGGGTTGGGGTGGCTGTCGTAGGTCATGTCTATGGTGTCGTTGACTACTATAGTTACAGGACATGTGAGAGAGTCATCTGTCGAGACCAATAAATTTATCATGGATCCCAGCAATGAATCAATGTTCACAAACTGGCGGATCTCACCCAGGGTGATGGTGCCGTTGAGCTCGGCCGACACCAGCTGGCGCGACACATTGTTGCCCTCCCACTGCATGTCGACAGCGATGTTCGAGCCGGTGATTTCCATCTTCTCCTGAGGCCCTTTGCCAAAGAGGTCGCCGAGGTTGCCAAGCAGACCGCTGCCCAGCAGCGGGCCCAGCATACTCAGCACCTGCTCGTTGACGTTCACCGTCAGGTGGCTGATTTTGTTGTTGGCGTTGTGGTCATACAATATACTGGCCACAGGCATCGGGCTCATAACGGCATCGACCTTCGTCAGCAGGTCGCCCTGGTAGGTGTAGTTGGCAGAGATGGGCATGTCCATTATCGTCATCATTGCCGTATTCAGACGCTTGTTGCTGTATGTGAACGTATTGGCGCCACCCATGTTGCCGTTCTCGTCGGCCTCCTGGATAGACATCACAAGGCCATTCTCCCAGCTCCACCGCTGAGCCGTCACGTCGTCCGTTATAATCTCTACAATCTTGGCGCCGGGGTTATAGTAGCCTTCGCCCGTGGGCATCTGGTCAGCAGGAGCACCGGGCTGCGACGCGGCGGTGTTCTCGGGTTCCACATTGTCCTTCTTGCAGGCACTGAAAGCCAGCAGACTCACGGCGCAGAGCGCAAACAATACTTTCTTCATAGTTATGTTTTTATTGGTTAATAGACAACTTCAGCCTTACTGCTCCTTGGCATCCTCGGCCTCGGGCTCGTCGAAGGTAATCTTGTCGGCTCCCAGCAGGATGTTGTACCATGCGAAGAGCTTCTTGGCGTCGGAGGTATGCACACGCTCGCGGTCGTAGTCGGGCAAGGCCTTCTCCAGCAGGGCGAACAGCTCCTTGCCCTCGGCCTTCTTGGGCTCGAAGGGGGTCGGCTTGCCGTCCAGCACCTTGTGGATGGCCTGCATCACCTCTTCCAGCGGACGCTCGTCGCTCTCGGTGAAGAGGCGTATCTCGCCCAGCGAGCTGATTCTATCTGTCTTGAACACAGGGTATTTCTGACCCGTCACGAGGTTCTTCACCACGGCGCCGCCTTTGGTCTGCGACACCAGTTCACTCAAATCCGGCTTGCCGGCAATCACAAGGATGTTAGATAAATCCATTTCAGTCTATATTTTTTTAGTTGTATTTATATAAGTCTTATAACGTCTGCCGGCCTTTTTTATTGTATATGGCATATTTTTTTCTACCCTACACAATAATTACTTCATTCTGCCGTTGTTATAAACAAATTCACCATTCACAGACACCATTATGAAAAGATTATTTGTCTATTCGCTGGCCGTGGCGACGTTGCTCTTGGCATCGGCATGCAACAAAGACGACAACAACCAGAACAATGCCTCCGACAACAACAGTTCTGGCGGCAAAAAGTTGTCCAAAGTGACCTGGATCTACGATGAAGGCGGCGCCCAAACGTTTAGCGAAGAGACAATCTTCACATGGGATGGCGCGAACCTCAAGCGGGTTGAATTGTGGGACGAGGGCGAAAGAGATTACTATGTTGACTTCACGTACAACAACGGACGCCTCGACGAAATCACCTACCAGGAGACCGGCAAGGGTGGCGAGACCGATGTTTTCCGCCTCACCTACAACGGCGACCGTATAACCGGCGTGGCCTGCTACTACGACGGCGTCCATGAGGACGACTACGTGCTCTCCTACAACAGCGAAGGTCTCTTGTCGTCGTTCGACATCAACAGTGGCTATTTTGTATTTTACCTAACATGGACTAACGGTAACATCACACGCCGCGACGTAGTCAGCGAGGGCTACAACCTCTACCTCTACGACAACAAGCGCAACCCTTACCCACAACCTTATGCATTGTTTATGGCTTTTCTGGATGAGGACTTCTACTACTTGTCCGCCAATAATCTGGAGACAAAACGCTGGATTCCTGAAAACGGCGGCAATTCCAGCACGAGAAGTTATACCTACACCTACGACGGCGACTATCCCTCTATGTGTAGTTACAGTTCCGCCGGTGGCTCCGGCAGGTACTACTTCCAGTACACTGACGGCGGCGGCCTCACGCCCCCCGCACATTAATTCATCGCCCGGTATAGCTATCGGCCGAATGGGCTTCGAACGAAAGTAGACACAGCAAGAACTCCGAGAAACAACATCTCGGAAAGCAACTAAATCAACACTATACGTATAGAATTATTTTTCGCTGTGGAAGCGTCTCAGGCCGACGATGGGGTCGGCTACTATAGTGCTTACTTTCAGTCCGTTGCCCTCCATGACGGCGCGCAGCGTCGGCTCGATGGCCTTGGCGTAGCTGCCGACCACCGACAGCGGGAAGTCGCCATTGCGCATCAGGGGCATGATGGCGTCGGTGAACCACTCGTCCAGAGTCTTGGTGACGACACTGCGGCAATAGTCCTCCGCGATGTGCTTCACGGCAAAGGGGGCCAGCGAGGCTAGAAAGCGGTTGGGGTTGGGCTGATGGTAGACGGCATCCATCAGCTGGGCGTCGCTCATACGGTAAGTATCATGGAACATGAGTCTTAAGTCAGACGGCATGTGATGGGCGAGATAGTCGTTGAGTAGCACACGTCCCACATGGTTGGCCGAACCGCGGTCGCCGAGTATATAGCCTGTGCTGGTGGCTTGATGCCTAATTTGCAAGCCGTCGTAGAGGCAGGCGTTGCTGCCTGTGCCGAGGATGGCGACAAGGGCTGGTTGGTCGCCGGCGGTGGCGCGGCAGGCGGCGAGCATGTCGGTCTCGACATGTACAACGCTTGTTCCAAAGGCTTTAGCAAGCCATGTGGCCACCTTCTCGCGCTGGGCGGGAAGACCGCAGCCGGCACCGTAGAAGGTAATTGAGAATTGAGAATTGAGAATTGAGAGTTGCTGACGCACAACATTGCAGGCGACGAGGAACTGCTCCTCGGTGGTGAAGTGTGGGTTGAGGCCTTCGGTAACTACCATGTTACCAGACTCTACCTCCATCCACGTGGTCTTGGTGCTCCCGCTGTCGGCTATGAGTATCATATTATGCCGATAATCTCATTGATGTCGTTGACGTTGTGACGGCGGCACCAGGCCTCCATGCCATCGATGATCTTGACGGTGACGGCGGGGTCGATGAAGTTGGCGGTGCCCACCTCGATGGCTGTGGCACCGGCCATGAGGAACTCGATGGCGTCCTCGGCGGTGCAGATGCCACCCAGGCCTACGACGGGAATCTTCACGGCATGGGCAACTTGCCACACCATGCGCACGGCCACGGGCTTGACGGCGGGACCGCTGAGGCCGCCGGTGATGTTGGCCATGCAGGGACGGCGGCGCTCGATGTCGATAGCCATGCCCAGCAGTGTGTTGATGAGGCTCACGCTGTCGGCGCCGGCGCCTTCGACGGCCTTGGCTATCTCGGCGATGCTGGTGACGTTGGGCGAGAGCTTCACTATCAGCGTCTTGTTGTATACCTTGCGCACCGCGGAGACGACCTGTGCCGCCATGTCGGGGCTGGTGCCGAAGCCCATGCCTCCGCACTTGACGTTGGGGCAGCTGATGTTGAGCTCGATGGCGGGGATGCGGTCGAGGGCGTCGACCTGCGAGGCCACGTCGCAGTACTCCTCGATGGAAGAGCCGCTGACGTTGACTATGATATTGGTGTCGAGGTGTTTGATACGGGGGTATACCTCTTTGCAGAACTTCTCCACACCGCCGTTCTGGAGGCCCACGGAGTTGAGCATACCCGAGGGGGTCTCCACCATGCGAGGATAGGGGTTGCCCTCGCGGTGGCTGCCTGTGGTGCCCTTGACGACGAAGCCGCCGAGACGGTTGAGGTCTATGAAGTCGGAGAACTCTTCGCCATAGCCGAAGGTGCCGCTAGCGGTCATCACGGGGTTCTTCAGCTTGAGATTGTGTATGTTGACGTTTAGCATTGGTACCATTTTTTCATTGTGGAAATATCGAACACCGGGCCGTCCTTGCAGACGCAACGGTGGCCCTGGTCGGTGTCGGTGACGCAGCAAAGGCATGCGCCGACGCCGCAAGCCATCATGTTCTCCAGGCTCACCTCGCAGCGCAGGCCACGCTCGGCGGCGCTACGTGCCACGGCCTTCATCATGGGCGTAGGACCGCAGGTGTAGATGATGTCGTAGCTGTCGGCGAAGGCGGGGTGCGTGGTGACGATGCCATGGTGACCGAGGCTGCCGTCGTCGGTGGCTATCAGGAGGTCGCCGTAGGGCTTGAAGTCGTCGCGCACGGGGATGAGGCCGGCGGTGCGTCCGCCGAGGAGTATGGTACAGCGTACGCCACTAGCCTTCAGCACCTTGCTGAGGTGCAGCAGAGGTGCCGTGCCGGCGCCGCCACCCACGAGGAGGGCATGGCTGCCGGCGGGGATGGCTGTGGTGAAGCCGTGGCCGAGGGGATAGACGACATTGAGGCTGTCGCCCACGGCGAGGGTGGCGAGACGGCGGGTGCCGTTGCCGACAATCTGGATGAGCAGGCTCAGGGTGCCGGCCTCGGCGTCGACATCGTGCACCGAGATGGGGCGGCGCAGCATGACGCGAGGCTCGTCCTCGACGAGCACCTCGACAAACTGGCCGGGGGCTATGGGCTGCATCTTGCCGCCATGCTGCAGCACCAGACGGAAGTACTGGTCGCCGAGCTGCTGGCATGCAGCGATACTGAAGTTGTGTATTTCCTTCATTATTGTTGCTTTGACTTGAATAATCTGTTGAAGAAGCGCTTCCACGAGGCCGCGTCGAAGAGCGACGAGTCGGTGGTGGCCTGCAGGGTGAGGAAAAGGCCTATAGGCAGCATGACAAAGGATGATATCCACATGCCCATGGGGCCTATGGCCGACTCGCGGACGGCTTTCTCGGCAATCATGCCCACGACATAGTAGAACACAAAGAAGCCCACGGAGGCCACCAACGGGAGGCCTAGGCCGCCTTTGCGCACTATGGAGCCGAAGGGGGCGCCGATGAGGAAGAGCAGCAGACAGGCCACGGAGAGGGTGAATTTCTTGTGGCGCTCGATGTCGTGCTTGTTGACATACTCGCGGTCTGTCTCAAGGAACTCGCCGTAGTTGCGGCTGTCGGTGACGGCGGTGTTGGCGATGTAGCGGGCGCGGTTGAGCATCTTCAGGCGCGTAGCGTCATCGACGGTATCGAGGCGTGTGTGCAGGTTGAAGGCTTCGAGATGGTGCTCCTCGTCGGCCCTGGCCACATAGCGCTTCCAGGTGCGCAGGTTGATCTCTGCGTCGCGCTTATAGGTGTCGTAACGCTTGTCAAGGCCCACCCTGAGCGAGTCTATGGCGATGCTGAGTTCCGCGACGTTCATGGTCTGGTAGCTGCCCTTGAAAAGGTCTTCGCCGCTCTTGCTGTAGGCGAACGACGAGATGTCTATGGAGATGGTCTGCTTGCTGAAATGGATGGCGGTCATGGGGTGCGAGCGGTTGGCATCGCGGCTGCCGCCAATCTCGGTATAGGTGTATCCGTCGTCGAGGGAGAAGATAAGGTAACGGTTGTCCATGGTGGACTGCATGGTGCCGGTCTTGGCAACAATGACCGTGGACTCTTCCCTGCCCTTCTTGTGGTCGTAGATGACGACATCCTGCAAGGTATGTCCGTCCTGCGACTTGCTGCCTACGCGTATCACATAGCCGTCGATCTCCTTGTAGTACTCGCCCGGGCGTATGTTGACAGCAGGCTTCTTGCGTGTGACGTCGTAGAGGGTCTTGCGGTAGCTCACCATGGCCTCAGGCATGATGTTGTTGGCGAAATAGAAGGCCACACCTGTGAGCAGCACCACGACGACGGTCATGGGCAGCATGACACGGCTGACGCTCACGCCGCCGGCTTTCATGGCCACAAGTTCGTACTTCTCGCCGAAGTTGCCCATGGTCATGATTGAGGCAAAGAGGACGGCGATGGGCAGCGCCATGGGCACGAATGTGGCCGAAGCATAAAGAAGCAGCTCGGCGATGACGCTGAAGTCGAGTCCCTTGCCCACCATGTCGTCTATATACTTCCACACAAACTGCATGAGCAGCACGAAGACCGACAGCGTGAAGGTGAGCAGCAGCGGACCGAGGAAAGAGCGTAGTATGAGCTTGTCTAATTTCTTCATCACATAAAGCCTAACCAACGAAGGATGTCGTTGCCGTTGGCCAATATCATAAGGGCTATCAGGAGGAACATGCCGACGTTCTGTGCCACGGTGAGGAACTTCTCCGAGGGGGTGCGGCGTGTAACTATCTCCACAAGGGTGAAGAAGATATGTCCGCCGTCAAGACCCGGTATGGGGATGATATTCATGAAGGCCAGCACCAATGCCAGCAGCGCCGTGAGTTCCCAGAAGGCTTGCCACACCCAGTGGTCGGGGAAGAGGTCGGCCATGGCCTTGAAGCCACCGAGCTGCTTGGTGCCTCCCGGCGAGAAGAGCACCTTGAGCGACGACACATAGGTGACCAATGTCTCCCAGCCGTGCTTGATGCCCGCGGGGATGGCCTGGAAGAAGGTGTAGTCTACATGGCGGTAGTCACTGAAGAGCAACGCAATGTTTGTCTCTACCTGTACACCTATCTTGCCTTGGCCGTCTACGGCGACAGGCAACGTCATGTACTCGCCTGCGCGATAGAAGCCCAAGCTCACTGTGTCGCCAGCATGGTCGCTGAATACCGCCGTTATATCCGAGAAGGCCGCAAGAGCGCTGTCGGCAACACTGACTATGCTGTCGCCAGCCATCAGGCCCGCACGTGCGGCGTTGCCACCATCGATGGGAGAGTGCACCACGAACGGAACCCTATAGTCCATAAGCTGCTTGACACCCTCGTTGTTGACGCGCTCCAACAGACGCCCACTCATGGCGATATCTATGAGCGAGTCGTTACGCATCACGGTGACAGTCTTCGGGTTGTCCAGCAGCAGGGCGCTGGCAGCGTCGGTAATCTCATAATAGTCCTTGCCGTCTATGGCGTAGATGATGTCGCCATTGTTGAACCCTTCGTCGAGCAACACCTGGTGATAGTCATAACCAAGCGAGGCGCTGCGCAGCGGAAGCTCGTCCTTGCCCCAATGCGCGAATATCATGCCGTAGATGAGGAGGGCCGAGACAAAGTTCACCAGCACGCCACCACTGATTATGCAGAGGCGCTGCCATGCCGGCTTGGTGCGGTACTCCCACGGCTGAGGTTCGCTCTCAAGGTCGTCGGCGCTCTTTGTCTCGTCGATCATGCCTGCTATGTCGCAGTATCCACCCAGCGGCAGCCATCCGAGGCCCCACAGCGTGTTGTCCTGGTCCTCAGGGGCGAGGTTCTTCTCGTCCCAGCTGTCAGGGGTTTTGCTGTTGAAAAACAGGAAGTGCCACTTGCCGCCAAACTTCTTGGCCTTGACAATGGAGAACCACGGGTTAAAGAATATATAGTAACGGCGCACGCGCGTGTGGAAGAGCTTGGCGAAAGCCAGATGGCCCAATTCGTGAGTGGCCACAAGCAGCGAGAGGCTTAAGAGTAATGCTATCCAGTTCATTGCTGTCTAATGGATTTGTCTGTTGCTATCAAGTCGTCAATCGTAGGTGATGCCATAAACTGTGCGTCCTGCATGGCACGTTCCACACGGTCGGCGATGTCGAGGAAGCCGATACTGCCGTCCAGGAACTCTTGCACAGCCACCTCGTTGGCGGCATTCATCACACACGGCATGTTGCCGCCGCGCTCTATAGCCTTGTAGGCGAGAGCGAGACAGCGGAAGGTGTCCATGTCTGGGCGCTCGAAGGTCAAAGCACCCTGCGTGAAAAGGTCGAGGCGCGGCAGATGGCTCTCTATGTGTTCGGGAAAGCTGAAGGCATACTGTATCGGTGTTTCCATGGTCGGTATGCCGAGCTGCGCCTTTACGCTGCCGTCGGCAAACTGCACCATGGAATGCACTATCGACTGCGGGTGCACATGGACCACAATGTCTTTGGCGGCGACGCCGAAAAGCCACTTGGCCTCGATCACCTCAAGGCCTTTGTTCATCAGCGTCGCACTGTCGATGGTCACCTTGCGGCCCATGCTCCAGTTGGGGTGCTTGAGGGCCTGCGCCAGGGTTACCGTAGCCAGTTCCTCTCTTTTCATGCCGCGGAAGGGGCCGCCGCTGGCGGTGAGCAGTATCTTGTCCACCGCGCTCACCTCGCCCACGAGGCACTGGAAGATGGCCGAATGCTCGCTGTCCACGGGCAGTATCGGCACACGGTGCTGACGGGCCTTGGCTGTCACTATGGCGCCGGCCACCACCATGGTCTCCTTGTTGGCCAGTGCGATGGGCTTGCCGCACTCTATGGCATGCAGCGTGGGCCTGAGGCCTGCCACACCCACTATCGCCGCCAGCACAATGTCGATGCTCTCCATCTCCATGAGACCCACGATGGCCTCGGTGCCGGCATAGACCTTGACATCGGTGTCACGCAGCGCGTCACACACATAGGCGTAACGGCTCTCGTCGGCTATCGCCACGGCGTTGGGGCTGAACTCGCGAGCTTGCTCTATCAGCAGGTCGGCATTGCTACCCGCGCAGAGCACCTCGGCACAGAACAGGTCGGCATGACGCCTGATGACGTTGAGCGCCTGGGTGCCGATAGAGCCTGTGGAGCCTAATATTGCTATGCGTTTCAATGCTGTTTTCTCTGTTTAGAAAGATATGTATTCCTCGGGGTTCACGGGCATGCCGTTGACCCACACCTCCATGTGCAGGTGGGGACCCAGCTCCGTCGTCGAGCCCGTGCCCACAAAGGCTATCGGCTCGCCGGCACGCACCGCGTCGCCCTGGTGTTTCAGCAGGGCGCTGTTGTTGCGGTAGATGGTTATGACCCCCGCGGGGTGTTGCAGGACTATGACGTGGCCGTACTCGGCAGCGAAGCCTGTCGAGACCACCGTGCCGCTGTAGGCGGCATTGACGGGACTGCCGCTTGCAGCAGCGATGTCGACACCATAATGACGCATGGCGGTGCTGTAGGGCTTGACGACATTGCCTTTGACGGGGGCGAAGAAGAGCTGCGTGACCGTAGGCTGCATGTCGGCGGCAGACGCCACCGTGCCGGAAGACTGCACACGCGCACTCTTCACCTCGTAGCGGTTGTCCTCGCTCTCCACCTCAAGTCTCAGCAGACTGTCCTCCTTGGAGTGGCGGTAGACGCCGGCCACGACGCTGAGCGACGCCGCACTGTCGGCCATCACGCTGTCCACCTCGGCACCCATGTTCTCGCCGCGCAGCAAGGCCTGCACCGTGGCCACGACCCACTCCTGGTCGGCGAGGGCCGTCTCCAGCGAGTCTATCTTCTTGGCGTTGACGTA
This sequence comes from uncultured Bacteroidales bacterium, assembly GCA_900318275.1. Lineage (GTDB taxonomy): Bacteria > Bacteroidota > Bacteroidia > Bacteroidales > P3 > Colimorpha. The sequence continues at coordinate 58,988 of ONJY01000002.1, forward strand.
TGTCTGCTCGATCATTTCCGTGTCCGTGTAGCCCGGTATGTATTCGCGCAGCGGCGTGAAGGCTATGAGCACGGCGGTGAGCACTATGAGCACTATCACCGTGACGCCGGTGAAGACAAACAAGTTGATGCCCGACAGGCGGAAAGAGAACTTCTCCTTGAAGGTGTCGTTGTCAATAACCACAAAGCGGTGCTTGTGCTTTATGACATCGCCAACCTGCGAGTTCTTGATCTTTAGCCACCAATCCTTTATGCCCATTGCATCGTCTTATAAGAAGAGGGTAGTGGGTAGTCGTTAGTGGGTAGCGCACGCATCGAATGCTATCCACTACCCACTATCCACTACCCACTAAGCAATCTGTCTCTTAGAAGAACTTGTTGCGCTGGTCCACTATCTTGGCCTGTTCGCGGAGCACCTGCGAGGCCATGCGGGCCTTGCTGCGGTAGCCCTGCTCAAGCTGCATGGTCACCTGGCCGTCGGCAGCGGCGCGGGGGGCCTTGCTGTCGATCTGCACCATGTAGACACCGCTGGCGCCCTTCACGGGACCCACCAAGCCGCTCTGCTTGGCGCTGATGGCGGCCTGCACCTTGGGCTCCATGCCGTAGCGGTCGAAGTAGTAGTCGGCGAACGACACGCTGTCGATGGTGTCGACGGCGGTGTTGAGTTTCACGGCTATCGAGGTGATGTCCTTGGCGGCCTTGACAGCCTCGTCGGCACGGGCCATAAGCACCTCGGCCTTCTTGTCGAGACGCACGGCCTGCTCTATCATCGGACGCACCTGCTCAAGGGTGGCGAAGCCCTTCTTGAAGACATCCTTAAGGGCCACGACCACGAACATGCCGTCGCACTCATAGACCTGGTCGGCGACAGCGCCCACCTTGGTATCCTCGTTGTAGGCCCATTGCACTATGCTGCGGGCGTTGCCGATGCCGCTGAGGTTGTTGGACATCATGGTCACACGGGCACTGCGCACCTGCAAGTTCTGCTGCTGGGCGGCGGCGGTGAAGTCGGTGATGTTGCGGTTCTGGCCGGCGAAGCGGTTGGCCTCGTTATAGACGGCACGGTTGGTGGCTGCCGAAGCGGCGATCTCACGGGTGATGAGAGCCACGCGGTATTTCTTCTCGGCTTTGGTCTTGTCGGTCACCTTCACGAGGAAGTAACCCACACCCTGCGGGTGCTCAAAGACGAAGCAACTGCCCACGGGGCGGTTGACGAGTTCCTCGTTCAGGAAGCCGTAGCCGCCGTCGAGCTGCCAGTCCATGTCGCCCTTGGTCTCGCCCTTCTGCGGGTCGTCGCTGAACTGCTCCACAGCCTGCTCGAAGGTTATCTTGTTGCCGTTGAGCAGAGCCAGCACACTGTCGGCAAGGCTCTTGGCCTGGGCGTCGCTGCGCATGATGTTGCCGCCGGCGTTCTGGTTGAGGATGTACACGACAGAGGCGCGCAGCGAGTCGGGGCGCACGGCGCTGCTGATGACCTTGGCCATCATCCACTCGTTGCCAGCCATCACGGGAGCCAGCATGTCGCCGTCCTTGGCGGCGGCAATCTGCTCGTCGAAGGGGGCCTTGAAGGTGTTGGCACGCTTGTAGGTGGAGTCGTAGCTGCGGTCGCTCTCGGCGTTGACGAAGAAAGCCACCTCGTCGGCAGGCACCGTCTGGAACTCAGCCCAGGTCTTGTTCACCTGCTCCTGTATGTCGGCGAGGTCCTGCGGAGTGGGGTTCACCGGGAAGGCGATGAAATCGAGGTCGCGCAGCTCCTCACGCACACGGAACTCGGCCTTGTGCTCGTTGTAGTATTTCTCGTAGTCGGCATCGGCCACGGTGGCCTCGTCGTCGCTCACCGACGAGAAGGGCATCGTCACCACACGCACGTTGGCCACGGTGCCGGCATACTCCGCCACCTTGCTGGCCAGGGCCTTGGGCATGTAGAAGCCCGAGTTGATGAGCGTCGAGTACTTCTGCTGCTCACGGTCGGTCTTGCAATACTTCTCAAGCTCCACCCACTGCATGCGGCGCATGGTGTCGATCTGGTCGAAGTTCTCGATGAACTGGTTGACGAAACGCACGTCGAACTGGCCCGTCTGCGGGTCGGTGAAACTCTGGCGCACATAGGGGTGGATGAAATGACCGGTGTACATGTCGTTCACCTCGGCGGGAGTCACGCGGAGACCGAGCTTGGCGGTCTGCTCCTCCATGAGCGACTCGTCGACGAACTGAGCCCACACCTGTTCGCGGATCTGGTTCTCCATCTCGGCGGGCACCTGCGTGGTCTGCTGCTGCATCTTGTAGTTGTTCTCCATCTCGGCCACCTTCTCGTTGAAGCGCTGCGAGGTCAGCACCTCGCCGTTCACCTTGCCGACGTCGGGGATGCCGCCGTTGTTCTTTGTCAGGTCGCCCAGAATGAAGGCCAAAATAGCAATACCGACAATGGCCACAGCCCAGCCGGAATGCTTTCTAATACTTCCAATAATTCCCATTTTGTTAGTTATTTTTATTAGTTTATTCTTTACTTAAATTACTATCGCCCAGCACCCTGCACGCCACTTCGGCGGCGGCGCGCCCGGTTGCCGAAAGTGCAAATTTACAAACATTTTCGCACATGGCGAAATTTTTTTTCTGCCCGCAGGCAAAATCGGCACCCTACAGGGCGAAGCTGAAAGGCATCAGGTCGGCCACACTCCCCACCTCGCGCACAGCGCCGCCCTCCAGCAGACAGAGCACACGCAGCGGATGACCCTGACGCTGCTCGTACTCCAGCAGCACCTGGCGGCAGGCACCGCAGGGCGACGCCTCGCACAACTCGCCGCCGGCATTGCGGCCGACAATGGCAATAGCCTCATAGTCACGCATGTCGGGACGCTGCGCCGATGCCGCGAAGATCGCCGTGCGTTCCGCGCAGAGGCCCGACGGATAGGCGGCGTTCTCCTGGTTGCTGCCCACAACCATGCTGCCGTCGGCCAGCCGCACGACAGCACCCACACGGAAGTCCGAATAGGGAGCGTAAGCCCCGTCGGTGGCGGCAACAGCCCGACGCATCAACTCGGCGTCGGCGGCACCGAGGGCATCCACCGAAGGATATTCTTTATATTTGATAGTCAGCGCTTTCTCCATAAATGTACGTTCGTTTTCCAACTGCAAATATAGCAATTTTTATCCATTCGACACCTTTTTCCTCACCTCACCCCTACCCCGACGCCCCACCTATGCTCCCACAGCTCCCCCACCGGGCCCCTCCCGCGCCCCCTTTCCGACCTCTCTCCCCAACGGAGTCCCTACGGCATTTCGACAATACTTCAACTGCCGTAGAGGCGGCGATGGAACAGAGACGCAACTACGCACCTGTGCCGTACCAATCAGGTAGGGAGACCGGTGGAACTGTGTACCGGATGAGGCTTGGAAAGGTTTTTGACTCTATGTTAAAAAAAAGTCGTATTTTTGCACCCCGAAAACGATGACAGAAGGACTGGTCATAAGAACTACCGGCAACTGGTACAGGGTGTTGCCCGACAGCGGCGAGGCGCTGGAATGCCGCCTGCGCGGCAACTACCGCCTCCGCGGCAACAAGCAGACCAACCCTGTGGCCGTGGGCGACCGCGTGCTCTTCGAGCTGCAGGACGACGGCACGGGGGTGATACACGACGTGCGCGACCGCCGCAACTACATCGTGCGACGCGCCACCAAGCTGTCTAAGCAGACCCACGTCATCGCCGCCAACATCGACCTGCTGTGCGTCGTGGCCACCCTCGGCCTGCCACGCACCTCCACAGGCTTCATCGACCGCCTGCTGGTGACCGCCGAGGCCTACCACATACCGGCATGCCTCGTCTTCAACAAGTGCGACCTGCTGGACGACCCCGACCTCCGCACCCTGCAGGACAAGGTGTCGGCAATCTACCGCGCCGCGGGCTACCCCGTACTGGAGGTGTCGGCCCTGCGCGGCGACGGCCTCGCGGAGCTGAAGCAGACCATCGCCGGCAAGACGGTGCTCTTCAGCGGCCACAGCGGCGTGGGCAAGAGCGCCCTGCTCAACGCACTCTGTCCCGACCTCGCCCTCAAGGTCGGCGCCATCTCCGATTGGAGCCTCAAAGGACGCCACACCACCACCTTCGCCGAAATACATCCAATCCAACTCATAACTCATAACTCCAAACTCCTAACTTACTTAATCGACACCCCCGGCATCAAGGAGTTCGGCATGGTGGACTTCAACGAGCAGGAGCTCTCGCATTTCTTCCCCGAGATGCGCGCCGTGCTGCACGGATGCCACTTCGCCAACTGCACCCACCGCCACGAACCCGGGTGCGCCGTCAAGGAGGCCGTGGAGCAAGGTCGCATCAGCGACGAGCGCTACCGCAACTACCTCAGCATCATAGAAGATACAATAAAACCACAATAAGATATGTTACAGGCACTTAGCTTCAAGGAAATCTTCAGCACATTCCTCGTGATGTTCGCCATCATCGACATCACAGGGTCGATACCCATCTTCGTCTCCATGCGCGACAAAGGCACGAAAATCAAGCCTTTCCAGGCCACCGGGGCGGCACTGCTGCTCTTCGTGGGCTTCTTCATCGTCGGCGACCAGCTGCTCAAGCTCTTCGGCATCGATATGCCGTCGTTCGCCGTAGCAGGCTCTGTGGTGCTCTTCATCCTAGCCTTCGAGATGATCCTGGGACGCGACATCATCAAGAACGAACCCACCTCGTCGGGAGCGAGCATCGTGCCCATAGCCTTCCCACTGATAGCCGGACCCGGAGCCATCACGGCATTCATCTCGCTGCACGCCGAGTACGAGACCGTCAACATCATGATCGGCCTCGCCGTCAACATCGTCATCGACTTCTTCGTGCTACGCCACCTCGACAAGATAACCCACTGGCTGGGACAGGACATCATCTACGTGCTGCGCAAGTTCTTCGGCGTCATACTCCTGGCTATGGCGGTGAAACTCTTTGCAGGCAACATCATGGCTATCTTCCACGGCTGAACCGACAACATAACGGCATAAACAGAAAAACAACAAGGACATGGAACTGAAAGAATCACTCAAAGACTTGGTATTCAGCAAAAGCGAGCTGAAACGCAATGTATACGACGCCACCAAGGAGACCTTCGAAATCTTCCGCTCTACCACACGCGACCTCATAGCCCTCTTCCGCGAGCAGTGCCACAAGGAAGGCAAGGATGTGGCCTTCGAGTTCACCGACCGCGGCGACTTCGAGTTCGAGGTCAAGTTCGCAGGCGACATACTGCTGTTCATGATGCACACCAACGTCTTCGAGTTCTCACGCGACCACCAGGTCATGAAGTCACCCTACATTCGCGAGGACACGACACGCTCCTACTGCGGAGTGATACACATCTATAACTTCCTCGCCGACTCGTTCGCCTACCAGCGCGACAACGACTTGGGTTATATGATTGGACGCGTGTTCGTTAACAAGGAGAAACACTACTTTATCGAAGGCAAGCGCGAGCTGGGCATGCTCTACACCAATTTCAACACATCGGTTGTAAATCAGGACACTGTGCAAGGCATCGTGGAGTCGGCCATCGAGTACACCACCAATTTCGACCTCCTGACCCCTCCCTACGACGAAGTCAAGCTCGTCTCGGTGGGCGAGATGAAAAACAATTTTGACAAAAAATCACTGGTCACCGGCAAACGTTTAGGCTTTCGTTTCCAAGCAGATAGCGAGTAGCAGCATGGCGATTTCAACAACAGCGGTTGAAAAAAATTTGGCCATGTCAAAAAATGTTAGTAATTTTGCACCCGCTTTTTGCGGAAAAAATACCCTTTCAGGGTAGCCGCCGAAGCACTGCGCCGCGTTCGTCTAGTAGGCCCAGGACGTGAGATTTTCATTCTCAAAATCGCGGGTTCGAATCCCGCACGCGGTACGAAGGAAAAGAATAATAAGAAAAAAGAACAATAAGAATTTATGGCACACCACAAGTCTGCAAAGAAAAGAATTCGCTCAAGCGAAAAAAGAAGAGTAGAGAATCGCTACTACGCCAAGACCATGCGCAACGCACTGCGTGACTTCCGCGCCCTCACCGACAAGGCCGCTGCCACCGAGCGTCTGCCCAAGATGGTCTCCATCATCGACAAGCTGGCCAAGCGTTCCGTCATCCACAAGAACAAAGCCGCCAACCTCAAGTCGAAGTGCATGCGTCAGGTCAACGCCATGTAAGCGTGACCCGCGCGAGCGAACAAAAAAGAGACAGCCGACCGCCGCAAGGGGTTGGCCTTTTTTGTTCAGAGCCAACGGTAAATTATTAACACAAACAAATAATATAGAATTATGAGTCAGATCATAGGTATCAAGGGGCGTCAGATACTTGACAGCCGCGGTAATCCCACAGTAGAAGTAGACGTATACACCGACCAGGGCGCCATCGGCCGCGCCGCAGTGCCCAGCGGAGCCTCCACGGGCGTGCACGAGGCCTGCGAGCTGCGCGACGGCGACAAGAGCCAGTTCCTCGGCAAGGGCGTGCTCAACGCCGTGAACAACGTCAACACCGTCCTCAACGACGAGCTGCAGGGCATGTTCGTCAGCGAGCAGAAAGCCATCGACGACAAGATGATCGAGCTCGACGGCACAGAGAACAAGAGCCGTCTGGGCGCCAACGCCATCCTCGGCGTGAGCCTCGCCTGCGCCAAAGCAGCAGCCCAGGAGACCGGCCAGGAACTCTACCGCTACCTCGGCGGCGTCAACGGCCACACCCTGCCCATACCCATGATGAACATCCTCAACGGTGGCTCGCATGCCGACAACAGCATCGACTTCCAGGAGTTCATGATCATGCCCGTCGGCGCACCCACCTTCAGCGAAGCCCTGCGCATGGGCGCCGAGGTGTTCCACAACCTCAAGACCGTCCTCAAAAGCAAAGGTCTGAGCACCAACGTCGGCGACGAAGGCGGCTTCGCCCCCAACCTGGGCAGCAACGAGGAGGCCATCATGTGCATCCTGCAGGCCATCGAGAAGGCCGGCTACCGCCCCGGCGAGGACGTCTACATAGCCCTCGACGCCGCCACAAGCGAGTTCTACCTGGCCGACGAGAACATGTACCACCTCAAATGGAGCACCGGCGACAAGCTGACGCCCGCCCAGATGAGCGACTTCTGGAAAGACTGGGTGAACAAATACCCCATCATCTCCATCGAGGACGGCATGGCCGAGGACGACTGGGACGGCTGGCGCCTGCACACCGACGCCATCGGCGACCGCTGCCAGCTGGTAGGCGACGACCTCTTCGTCACCAACGTGGAACGCCTGAAGATGGGCCTTGAGAAGAAAGTGGCCAACAGCATCCTCATCAAGCTCAACCAGATCGGCACCCTCACCGAGACCATCGAGGCCGTGAACCTCGCCATGCGCAACAAGATGACCGCCATCATCAGCCACCGCAGCGGCGAGACCGAGGACACCACCATCGCCGACCTCGTGGTGGCCATGAACGCCGGCCTCATCAAGACCGGCTCCGCCTCCCGCACCGACCGCATCTGCAAGTACAACCAGCTGTTGCGCATCGAAGAAGGCCTCGGCGACCAGGCCTACTACCTCGGCAAGGACTTCAAGTTCCTGCAGAAATAAACAGCTGAGATACGAACAAAACGCAAAGCCCGCCACTCACATGGCGGGCTTTTGCTTTCCCCATTGTAGCCGACAACAAGCACTGCCCCATGGTTATTTACTTCTAAATCAGCAAAAAATATAACCTGGGACAGTAGGACGGTTGGGACAGTTGTTTTTTATACTACCCCCCTCCTCTAAATACTATTTATATATAATATATAATATTATATATATAATTTCTCTTTTGACTTTTGCATACCATATTTTTTAACTGTCCCAGATGTCCCACTGTCCCATTTTCACCCTAACGCCTCTCCTAATTATATTATTCTTAATATATTATAGAAAGGTCTCCCTTTCACAAATACAACTCCCACCTTATATCTCCTCCAGAGAGGGACGGAAGCCTCTAAACGGCTACTAAACGGCTGGTAAACCTACTGAAGACCCTATAAAATGATTACACCAATTCACGGTAATGAAAGGGAGAGGTGGTCTGCCGCGAAATAAAATTTTACCATATCGCTCAACTTTGACTTCGTCTGCGCTGCTGCATCTCGGAAAAGAAAACCCGTTTTCTCTTCTCTCGACTTTCGCAACTTTGGCTTCGCCTTAATTATGGCACCTTGGAAAAGAAAATTCATTTTCTTTTCTCTCGGTTTGAGAAATTTTCGTATCTTTGCATTCTAAAACATTTATGCCGATGAGCCACAAGACTGTTATAAAGGTTTATGAGATAGCGTCCTACGCGCTGATACTGGGTGCGACGGTGATCTTTTTCCTGATGAAGGAGAACCCCATGCGCCTGTCGTTGACGATGATACTCGTGGCGCTGGCCATAGCCATGCGCTGGCTCATGGAGCGTCACCGCTTCAAGGCCGCCGACGAGGAGATAGACCAGCTGCACGACGACCTGAGACGCCTCACACAGCTGCTGGCAGAAGAGAAGAAGAAAAACAATAATAACAAATAAACAATCATCATTTTATGGCAACAACCACCGATATCAAGAACGGACTTTGCATCAATTTCAACAACGACATCTACACCATCGTAGAGTTCCTGCACGTGAAACCCGGCAAGGGCGCGGCCTTCGTGCGCACCAAGATGCGCAACGTGAAGACCGGCCGCATGCTGGAGAACACCTTCCCCAGCGGTGCCAAGATCGACATCGTGCGCGTGGAACGCCGCCCTTACACCTACCTGTACAAGGAGGGCGACATGCACGTGTTCATGCACACGGAGACCTACGAGCAGATATACATCCCCGAACAGATCATCAACGCCCCACAGTTCCTACGCGACGGCCAGTATGTGGAAATCACCGTCGACGCCGACACCGAGACCCCTCTGACCTGCGAGCTGCCCCCGTTCATCGAGACCGTGGTCACCTACACCGAACCCGGCTTCGCCGGCAACACCGCCACCAACGCCATGAAGGACGCCACCGTGGAGCCCGGCGTGCAGGTCCGCGTGCCGCTGTTCATCAAGGAAGGCGAGCGCATCAAGGTTGACACCCGCACCTGCGAGTATGCAGAACGCTTGAAATAATTAAGAATTAAAAATTAAGAATTAAGAATTGAAGCGTCTTGTCTTTATTGCAGCCTGCTTGCTGATGCTGGCAGGCTGCAAACATAAAACGACAGACAGTCAGTCGACGGCCCCGTCGACTGACTATACCCAGGTGGCTGTGCCGGCATTCTCCACCGACTCGGCCTATGCCTACGCCGCCGCACAGCTGGCTTTCGGATACCGCACACCAGGCTCCAAGGCCTGGGAGGAGTGCGCCCAGTATCTTGCCGGACAGATGGGGCGGTGGTGCGACACGGTGATGGTACAGCCATTCAAGGCCACCCTCTGGGACGGCAGCACGGTGCCCGGCCGCAACATCATAGCATCGTTGAATCCGCAGGCCGCCAAACGCATACTGCTGGCAGCCCACTGGGACAGCCGCCTATGGGCCGACCACGACCCCGACGAGGGCAACAAGCGCAAGCCGGTGCCCGGGGCTAACGACGGCGCCTCAGGAGTGGCCACACTGATGGAGATGGCACGTGTGATGAGCCAGATGCCGCCATCGGTGGGCGTGGACTTCATCTTCTTCGACGTAGAAGACCAAGGACAACCGGAATGGTCGGACAGATATGAAGACAACACATGGTGCAAGGGGTCGCAGCACTGGGCACAGAACCGCCATGTGCCCGCCTACACGGCCGTATACGGCGTGCTGTTCGACATGGTAGGGACTGACGCTCCGCGTTATACAAAAGAGGAGGTTAGCCGATACTATGCGCCGGGACTTACGGACAAGATGTGGAATGTGGCAGCGGCCTTGGGATACGGCAACATCTTTGTGCCACAGAACACCGACGCCATCCTTGACGACCATCTATATGTGAACCAGATTGCCGGCATACCGATGGTGGACATAGTGCAAAACAGCGGCACCACAAGCTTCTTCCCCCACTGGCACACCACGACCGACAACCTCGACAACCTGAACGCAGAGACCATGCACAAGGTTGCCACAGTCACCATGAAGACCATCTACGGCGACTATCCAAGCAAATGAGACGGCTGTCCATAATCATTGCCTTGCTATTGCTGACAGCGTGCAAACGCGACGTCTGCAACACCCCCATCGGCGAAGTGGGCAGGATCCTTCTGGCTGACTATGCAGAGATCAACAATGTGGTGGGCGGAACAGTAGTGCTCAACCGCGGCCACCGCGGCGTGATTGTGCGCTGCGAGAGTTTCGGCCATTACGACGCCTTTGAGTGCGCCTGTCCCAACGACCATGACGTGCACATGTTGCCCGACGACGACCATGCCGCAATGGTACTCACATGTCCCTCTTGCGGCTCCCGTTTTGAGCTGATAAACGGCAATCCCCTCGACGGCTCGGCGACATCATGCCCGCTGCACAGATACAGCGCCGACGTTGACGGCGACTATCTCTATATATACTGACTATCACCATCGAGGGTGAAATGTTAAATTTTCGCTTGTGCACAATAAATGCGCGACAATAGTGTTATTAATGGTGAATGTATTAATAACCAAATAACGGCGCGTATGATGCAGAACTACGATTTTACAAGCACCGACACATTTTCGATTTCTGCAAGCACAGACGTACGGCCCTCGGAACAAGTGGTACAGAACATCATGAGTTTCGCCCGCAGTTACCAGACTGTGGAAGTGGAGGGAATGCCGATTGACCTCTTCCTGAACTGAAAGGGGTAATTAAAGAAAGCGGGCCACTCAACGAGTGGCCCGCCCTCTTTTAGTCTAACCGAGCTTCTCTACCCAGTGCTTTATCTGCTGTTCGTCGTCGAGACGGCACACCAAGAGCGAGTGGTCGCGCAACGCCACAAGGCAGTGGTCGAGCCCCTGCACGATGGCTTCATAGCCGTTCTCGATGTTTATCACGCTGTTGGCTGTGTCGACAACAACGGCATTGCCACTGACGGCATTCTGTGCCTCGTCATGGGCGGCATGGGTATAGAGTGAACCCCATGTACCTATGTCGCTCCAGCCGAAGTCGGCGGCGACGGTATAACGGCACTGGCTACGCTCCATGACACCATAGTCGATGCTTATGTTCTCACAATGCTCGAACTGTGCGTTGATGAAAGCCTGCTCCTGAGGAGTGCCGAACTTGTCTTTTCCTTCGTCGAAGAGGCGCACGAGGTCTGGCAGGTACTGCCGGAAAGCGCCCATGATGGCATCTGTGCTCCACAGGAATATGCCTGAGTTCCAGAAGAAGTTGCCTGCTGCAAGGAAACGCTTTGCTGTGGCAAGGTCGGGCTTCTCCTTGAATGATGCCACGGGGACTATCGTGTCGCCCGGCTTGGAGGCCACCTCGATGTAGCCGTAACCCGTCTCGGGACGCGAGGGTTTTATGCCTATGGTCATCAAGGCCTCACGGTTCTGCTCCACGAAGTCAAGCCCACGCCCTATGATGCGCTGGAACTCCACCTCGTTGGTGACGAGATGGTCGGCAGGGGTGACGGCTATCGATGCCTCGGGGCACTGGCTGAGAATATGATAAACGGCGTATGCGATGCACGGTGCGGTGTTGCGACGCATAGGTTCGCAGAGTACGTTCTCCTCCCTGATCTCAGGAAGCTGTTGAAGCACCAGCTCTTTGTAGGCTGCATTGGTGACGACAACAAAGTTTTCGGACGGCACCAATGGCAGGAAACGCTCATAGGTGGAGCGGATGAAGCTCTTGCCTGTACCGAGGATGTCGAGGAACTGCTTGGGGTAGTTGTTTTTGCTGAGTGGCCAGAAGCGGCTGCCGATGCCGCCGGCCATTATGACACAATAACGATTCATATCTGTTGGGTTTTGGCGCGGCGCAACTCAAAGTCACGACCGAGGTATTTCTCTCTCACGTCGGGGTCTGCAGCCATCTCCTCCGGGGTTCCGTGGTGAAGCACGTTGCCTTCGTAGAGGAGGTAGGCACGGTCGGTGATGGCAAGGGTCTCGCGCACATTATGGTCGGTGATAAGGATGCCTATGTTGCGTTCCTTGAGGTGCGCCACAATATCCTGTATATCCTGCACGGCGATGGGGTCGACACCGGCGAAAGGTTCGTCAAGCAGCAGGAACATGGGGTCGTTGGCAAGGGCACGCGCTATCTCTGTGCGGCGTCGCTCACCACCGCTGAGCTGTATACCTTTGCTCTTACGGATATGTTGCAGCCGGAACTCATCGAGCAGAGACTCCAGCTTCTCACGCTGTTGTTCTTTGGTAAGGTCTTTACGGAATTCAAGGATGGACCCGATGTTGTCTTCCACTGACATCTGGCGGAAGACAGAGGCCTCCTGGGCCAGATAGCCGACGCCCATCTGTGAGCGCCGGTACATTGGGAAGCCTGTTATCTCCAGACGCCACGGCTCGTTACCTTCCGGCCGCTCAGCGTTTTTGTTCTCAAAAATGGCGCTTTGCTTGTCAGCCTCGCAGGTACTCTCGAAGAACACCTTGCCACTATTGGCCTTGATGATGCCCACGACCATGTAGAACGTGGTGGTCTTGCCGGCACCATTGGGACCGAGCAAACCCACTATCTCACCCTGACTGACACCCACAGACACCTCTTTGACAACGGTGCGCGAGCGGTATATCTTAACGACTTTGTCGGTGTATAGTTTCATATAATACCTTCTCTTAATATGTCATGGATGTGTATTATCCCAAGGTAATGCCCGTCGGCATCAACAACAATGAGCTGGGTGATGGAGTTGTTGCGCATGAGCTGCAAAGCATTGACGGCATACTCGGTGTCGAGGATGGTTCTGGGGTTGGCATGCATGATGTCGGCAGCCGACTTCGGCTGGTGGAACGTCTGCATCATGCGGCGCAGGTCGCCATCGGTGATGATGCCTTTTATCTTGTCACCTTCTGTCACCACCGTACATCCAAGACGCTTGGAGGTCATCTCAAGGATGGTCTCATCAATCGTCGCCGTAGGCGGTACAGCAGGGCGCTCATTCTGTATATACAGGTCACTGACGCGCAGATACAGCTGCTTGCCAAGGGCTCCGCCGGGGTGGAAGCGGGCAAAATCGCGTGCCGAGAAATTGCGGCACTCTATGAGTGCGACAGCAAGAGCGTCGCCCATAACCAACTGCGCCGTGGTGCTGCTGGTCGGGGCCAGGTTATTGGGGCACGCCTCATGCTCCACCGTGGTGTCGAGCACAATATCAGCCTCGTGGGCGAGGAACGAGTCGCAGTTACCCACTATGGCTATCAGCTTGTTGCCGAAGTTCTTGATGAGAGGCACCAGCACCTTTATCTCAGGAGTGTTGCCACTCTTAGAGATGCATATCACCACATCGTCGGGCCTTACCATACCGAGGTCACCGTGTATGGCGTCGGCAGCATGCAGAAACAGCGCCGGCGTGCCTGTGGAATTCATCGTCGAAACAATCTTTGTGGCAATATTGGCACTCTTGCCTATACCCGTGACTACAACACGCCCAGTCGTTGAAAAGAGTGTCTCAACAGCTTCGACAAAGGCATCGTTTATATGGCCACACAAGTTCTCTACTGCTTTTTTTTCGTCAGTAATAACCTGAATTGCAATCTGTTTTATTTCCTCACGGCTCTTCACTGCATTTTTTATTTTGTCGGTTCAACGTTTTTTTGTATCTTTGTAAAAGAATAATCAAAGCACTGAACGCTATTTATACTTCTATAACGCTGCTTTGTTTAAAATATTGTAGACAGTATGAAAGATTTACATACATACCTCAAGGAGATTTTCGGCTTTGACAAATTCAAGGGCGACCAGGAGGCCATCATACAGAGTCTGCTGGACGGCAACGACACATTTGTCATCATGCCCACAGGCGGTGGCAAAAGCCTGTGCTACCAGCTGCCAGCCATGATACTCGAAGGCACCGCCGTTGTGGTGTCTCCTCTCATAGCACTCATGAAGAACCAGGTGGACGCTGTGCGGTACACTTCCGGCAGTGACTGCGTGGCACACTTCCTGAACTCCTCACTCTCACGCCAACAGGTAGCCGAGGTGAAAGACGACCTGCTAAAGGGTGACACCAAACTGCTTTATGTGGCACCTGAGACTCTCTCCAAAGAGGACACTATTGAGCTGCTGAAGCAGATTAAGATTACGTTCTTCGCCATCGACGAAGCCCACTGCATCTCAGAATGGGGCCATGACTTCCGCCCCGAATACCGCCGTCTGCGCGAAGCCATCAAGGCCATACAGCCCAATGTGCCTATACTGACGCTCACCGCTTCGGCCACCCCCAAAGTACAGCAGGACATTATCAAGAACCTCGGTATGGAGAAGGCCAAGACTTTCGTCTCGTCGTTCAACCGCCCCAACCTATACTACGAGGTACGCCCCAAGCCCGCCGACCCGATGCAACTGCACAAGGAGATTATACGCTTCATCAAGGAGAACCCCAACAAGAGCGGCATAATATACTGCCTGACGCGCAAGAAGGTGGAAGACCTCGCCGAACTGCTTGTCATCAACGGCATCAAAGCCCTGCCCTACCACGCAGGCCTCGACAACAAGGTGCGCGCCGAAAACCAGGATAAATTCCTCATGGAAGAGGTCGACGTCATCGTGGCCACGATAGCCTTCGGCATGGGCATCGACAAGCCCGACGTGCGCTTTGTCATCCACTACGACATCCCCAAGAGCATCGAAGGCTACTATCAGGAGACCGGCCGTGCCGGCCGCGACGGTGGCGAAGGACGCTGCATAGCTTTCTATAGCGAGCAGGACGTGGAGAAACTCTACAAGTTCTTCACCGAGAAGAACGTCACCGAGCAGGAGATGGCGCGCCAACTGGTGCAGGAGATGGTTTCCTATGCCGAAAGCTCCGCCTGCCGACGCCTCAACATATTGCGCTACTTCGGCGAAGACTACTCCGAGCCCTATTGCGGCAACTGCGACAACTGCCTGCACCCCAAACCCCAGGAGGAAGCCAAGGAAGAGGTGGCTCTGGCCATCGAGACAATCATCGCCATGAAGCAGGCTTTCAAGCCCAAGGAGATTGTCGACGTGCTTATGGGACGCCGCAACGCCAGCACCAAGAACTACCACCTCGACGACCTCGAGCAGTTCGGCGCCGGCGCCGACAAGAACGACCTCTTCTGGAAGGCCGTCCTGCGCCAGGCCCAGTTCGACGGACTTCTGCAGAAAGAGATAGAGCAATACGGCGTGCTGAAAGTCACAGCAGCAGGCACAAAATTCCTCAAAAAACCCTACAGCATCCTCGTGGCCTGCGACCACGACTATTCAGCAGCCTCCGAGGAGGACGAGGAAGAGATGGCCGCCAATGCCGGCGGCGCCTCCGCAGCCGGCGACGAAGCCCTCTACGTGCAGCTCAAGAGCCTGCGACGCAGCATCGCCGCACGCGAGAAACTCCCCGCCTACGTCATCTTCGAGGACACCTCGCTGAAAGACATGACGCTGCAATATCCATGCACCATCGAAGAGCTTGCCCATTGCTCCGGCGTGGGCATAGCAAAGGCGCAGAAACACGGCGCACCGTTCATCGAGCTCATAAAACAGTATGTCGACGACAACGACATCGAACGCCCGCAGGACATAGTGGTACGCTCGGCTGTCAACAAATCCGGCCTCAAGGTATACATCATCCAGGCCATCGACCGACGCAAGAGCCTCGACGACATTGCCGCCGGCAAAGGCATCACCATGCAGGACCTCCTTACCGAGATGGAACATATCATCGCTAGCGGCGCCAAACTGAACATCGACTACTACATCGACGACGTCATCGAGGAGGACCATCAGGAAGCGCTACTCGACTACTGGCGCAACTCAGAAAGCGACTCTCTCGAGGACGCCTACGAGGAGTTCAGCGACGACCCCGACTACACGGAGGAGGAGATACGCCTGATGCGCATCAAGTTCATGTCCGACTACGGCCACTAAGGCATAAGAGAAAGGTGCCACCCTGAAACGGAGTGGCACCTTTCTCTTTTCTTTCCTTGTAAGATTTACCAGCGGTTGTAGTGCACACGCGCCGGGTCCCATTTGTCCTTGGGCTGGGTCGTACCGTCTTGGTATCCGATGGGCACCACAGCGTAGGGCACCACCGTGGCAGGCAGCTGCAGGGCTTTCTTGATGGGGTCCATGCGGTCGGGATAAGGATAGCAGGCCGTCCAGCAGGCACCAAGGCCATAGGCCTCCACGGCCAGCAGCAGATTCTCGGTGACGGCGCCCATGTCGTCGCGCCACAGATGGTTCACCTGCGTCACAGCAGGTCCGTCGGGGTCTTCGCGCGTAGGGGCGGTGAAGACGGTGTCGGCACAGAGGATAATAACAGCGCCGCTCTCCATGAACTTCTGCATGTTGAAGTTGCCCTCAAAGACTGTCTCATACTGGCTCTTGTCGGTCATGACCACAATCTGCCAGGGGCGCAGGTCGCGTCCGCTGGGGGCGGCCATAGCGGCGCGCAGCAGGTTCTCCATCACGTCGGCAGGGATGCTGTCGCCGTTGTAGGAGCGCACGCTCTTGCGGGCGAGGATGTTCTCCATAACCACTCCCGAAATGCTAGGGGTGTCACACTGTTTAGTGCAGCAGGCGCCGAACAGCATGGCTGCGGCGGCCATCATAACGATTACTTTCTTCATATTAATGAGGATTGTTTGATTTAACTTTTCTTTGTACCTATTTGTTGAACTTCTTCAATACTAGTATCCAATGCCAACTTATCGGTGGCATTAAGGGTGCTGACAACAGGCTGGCCCGTACGTTGCTCTATCTCACGGCGGGCCGAACCGGCGACATTGCCGCCCTCAATGGCGATATTGCGACTCTCGTCAAAGGTTTCCGGTTGACGACTTCGGGAGATGGCGGTGGTGGTAACCTCGGCAAGCATGTTCAACACCAACTCAAGGTTGGTCATATTGTCGCGCAAGTTTTCTTTCTTAAGTCCTTTCACCTCCTTGTAGTCACGCACCGTAAGGCCACTCCACGCACGGGTCATCTCGTTGGTCAGTATGGCATAGTCGCGTTCCTGGTCGATGCCACGGGCCTTCCATTCGTCTGTCAACTCCTTGCGCATCTCTATGGATTGCAGCCGTTGGTTTATCCACCCTTCGCTGTACCCTTTGGCGCGGTAGAAGTCGGCACCACGCACGATGGCCTTCTCCGGGTCGGCAATCTCATCCAACCGCTCGGCACCCACCTGTGCCAACCACTGCTTGAAGGGTTCTGCCTTGGGTGACGGAATGGACTGTATGATACGGAAAACAGACTTGCTATCAGCAGCAAGGGTCTTTCTATGCTTGCCAGTCTCGGTCAACATATCTACCTGGGGACAATTTGTCCCCATAAACGAGGCAAGCTCAGGGTCACGCTTACGCATTTTTTTGAGGTAGTCCGTAGGGTTAGTTGAATCTGTCAATGCCCCAACAACATCCACCACTGAGAAGTACCACTCCTCGCGTTCTGCATCCCAATGGGTACGAACCTTCTTGTCTTGGAATATCTGAACCTTATTCACTATATATTAAATACTTTTCTCTAATCTTCTTGAATTCGTTGAGCGCGGGCTGCCACGTGGCGCGTATCTCCTCCTCGCTCATGCCCTGCTCTATCTGGCGGCGCAGGTCGCCGTTGCCGGCAAGCTTCTCGAAGAAGTTGTTCTTGAGGAAGAAGGTTCCTTTCTTGGACAGCCTATACATTAACATGAGATATGAGAGGTCAAATTTAGCGGGAACGACGATTCCCCACAGATTGATACCGAAGTGCTGCTCGCCACCCTGTGGGGCGAAGTAGAAAGCTCCGGCTATCTGATTACCTGCCAAGGTGAAATTGGTATTGCTGCACCACCATGTGCTGTATTTCGAAGGGATGCCTATGATTTCAAACGGGCTGTCGGTGCCACGCCCCACGCTGACGTTGGTGCCCTCGAAGAGGCAGAGACTGGGATAGAGGGCGATGGCGTGGGCGTTGCGCAGGTTAGGCGACGGCGGCACAGGCAGCTCGTAGCCTACGCTGTCGCGCTTGTAGCCATCCATGGGGACTACTGTGAGGCGGCATTTCATGCCACCTTTTAGCCAGCCTTCGCCGTTGATCATCTGCGCGTACTCACCTATCGTCATACCGTAAACAACAGGTACTGGGTGCATGCCGACGAAGGAACGATAGTGCGCGGTGTCCAGCACTGGGCCGTCGACATAATGGCCGTTGGGGTTGGGGCGGTCGAGGACGACCAGCGGTACGCCCGCTTCGGCGCAAGCCTCCATCACATAGTGCAGCGTGGAGATATAGGTATAGAAACGGCAGCCGACATCCTGAAGGTCGAAGACCACACAATCCACATCCTTCAGCTGCTCCGGCGTGGGCTTCTTGTTCTTGCCGTAGAGGCTTATTATCGGCAGGCCTGTCTTGGGGTCGGTGCTGTTGTCGATATGCGCGCCCGCCGCCGCAGTGCCTCGGAAGCCATGCTCCGGGCAGAAGATTTTGGCGACGTTCACACCACTGGACAACAAAGTATCGACGAGGTGGGCGTTTCCAACGATGGAGGTTTGGTTACCAACTACAGCCACGCGTCCCGCTGGCAACTGCTGTTTCATCAGCACTTCGGCACCCGTCAGAAAAGTAGCTCCTTGTGGCACAACGGAAGGTTGCGCATGGCATGCGTTGAAGGTCAGCAATGCCCAAAGCGAGAATATCAATTTACGGCAATTCACGGCCAATTTACGATAATTCACGTTTATGCCTTACCCGTGTGGCCGAAGCCGCCCGCGCCGCGCTCGGTGTCGGTGAGTTCTTCCACCTGGACGATTTCGGCCTGCTCGTGGCGGGCGATGACCATCTGGGCGATGCGCTCGCCGTCGTTGATGACGAAGTCCTCATTGCTGAGGTTTATCAGTATCACACATATCTCGCCGCGGTAGTCGGCGTCGATGGTGCCGGGCGTGTTGAGCACCGTGATACCCTTCTTCAGCGCCAAGCCGCTGCGCGGCCGCACCTGTGCCTCGTAGCCCGCCGGCAGCTCCATGAAGAGCCCCGTCTTCACAAGCCCGCGTTCCATAGGCTTCAGCGTAACAGGTCCATCGGGCAAATACGCCCTCAAATCCATGCCCGCCGACTGCGCCGTCTCGTACTTCGGCAGCGGGTGGTGACTGGTATTGACTATCTTGATTTTCATGCCTCGGTAGCAGGTTTCTTCGTCAGCACCTCGTCAATCATGCCGTAGGCGAGGGCCTCTTCGGCGGTGAACCAATGGTCGCGGTCGCTGTCTTTCTCCACCTGCTCGAAGGGCTGGCCGCTGTGCTTGGCGATGATCTCGTAGAGTTCTTTCTTGAGCTTAAGAATCTCGCGCACGGTAATCTCCATGTCGGTGGCCTGTCCGTCGGCGCCGCCCATGGGCTGGTGTATCATCACGCGGGCGTGCGGCAGGGCGCAGCGGCGGCCTTTCTCGCCGGCGCAGAGCAGCACACTGGCCATCGAGGCGGCCAGACCGGTGCAGATGGTGCTCACCTTCGGCTGGATGTACTGCATGGTGTCGTAGATGCCAAGGCCGGCATAGACGGAGCCTCCCGGCGAGTTGAGGTAGATCTGGATATCCTTGGTGGGGTCGACGCTCTCGAGGAAGAGCAGCTGCGCTTGGATGACGTTGGCGGTGTAGTCGTCGATGGCGGTGCCGAGGAAGATGATGCGGTCCATCATCAGGCGGCTGAAGACGTCCATCTGGGCCACGTTCAGCTGGCGCTCTTCAACGATGTAAGGGGTCAGCGAATTGTTTATAGCCGAAGTATACTTGGCATAAGTCGTGCTGCTGATGCCACGGTGCTTGGTGGCGTATTTCTCAAATTCTGTCATATCTTGGTGTTTTTTAATAATTCGGGTCTGCGTTCTTTGGTGCGCTGTATGGCTTGTTCCATGCGCCACTGCTCTATCTTGGCGTGGTTGCCGCTGAGGAGCACGTCGGGCACGCGCCATCCGCGGAACTCCGGTGGCCGCGTGTACTCAGGTGGAGCCACAAGGCCGTCCTGGAACGAGTCGCCGAGGGCCGACTGCTCGTCGCCTATCACTCCCGGCACCAGCCGTATCACGGCGTCGCAGATGACCGCCGTGGCCAACTCGCCACCGGTGAGCACATAGTCGCCGATACTTATCTCCTTGGTGATGAAATGCTCGCGGACGCGCTCGTCGACACCCTTGTAGTGCCCACACAGCACCATCAAATTCTGTGCCAACGACAGCTGGTTGGCCATCGGCTGGCTGAGCATCTCGCCGTCGGGGGCGGTGTAGATGACCTCGTCATAGTGACGCTCTTTCTGCAGCCCCTCGATGCAGTTGGCCAGCGGCTCCACGGCCATCACCATGCCGGCAGCGCCCCCGTAGGGGTAGTCGTCGACCGACCCGTAGCGCGTCAGCGAGTAGTCGTGCAAGTCGTGGAACACCACCTCCACCAGCCCTTTCTTCTGGGCACGCTTGAGGATGCTCTCCTCGAAGAACATCGTCATCATGTTGGGGAACAGTGTCAAGATGTCAATCCGCATATCTTAGCTTCAATAACCTGTAACCTTTAACCGATAACCATCAACCGAGCTTCAACTTTTGGCCCACACGAAGCTTGCTGTTCTCGCTTATACCGTTGAGCTGGCAGAGGCGGCTCACAGTGGTGCCGTTGCGTTTGGCTATGCTGTAGAGCGTGTCGCCGCTGCGCACGGTGTAGGTGCCCTTGGCGCCCGTAGCCTGCTGTGCGGCGGAGCTCTTGCCGCTGCCCTCCTTGGCCGATGTGGTGCTCTTGGCCGAGGCCGACTTGGCCGCAGAGCCCGTGACCTTGAGCCGCTGCCCCACTCGGAGCGTAGAGGTGGGCTTGATGCCGTTGAGCTGGCAGAGACGCTTCACGGTGGTACCGTTGCGCCGTGCTATCTTCTCCAAAGTGTCGCCGCTGCGCACACGGTACCAGCCGCTCGACGACACATTGCCGCCACGCGAGCCCTTGCCGCCCTTCGACACCTTGCGGAACGAGTCGGACGTCAGCGTCAGCGTGTTGTTTAATAGGCCGTGCGTCTCGCAGTCAAGCACATTCTCGGGGTTGATGGCGTTGCCCATATAGCGTATCTCGAAGTGCAGATGGCTGCCGAACGAGCGCCCCGTGTTGCCGCAGAGGCCTATCAGGTCGCCGCTCTTCACGTGGTCGCCCACCGACACCTCACGCTTCGACATGTGGGCATAATAGGTCTCCAAGCCATTGGCATGATGTATGATGACCAGGTTGCCGTAGCTGCGGTTGCGCTTCGAGATGCGCACCACGCCGTCGAAAGCCGCGTAGATAGGCTCACCCGTAGGCTGAGCCAGGTCGAGGCCGTAGTGGAAACGGCGGCGGCGCGGGCCGAAGTGGCTCGTGGGGCGCGCCGTAACCGGCGTGGGCCACGAAAACTTGGGCAGCGTCAGCATGATGGGCTCGGTGATGGTCGACGGGTCGAGCTTGGGCAGGTGGATGGCCATCGTGTCGAAAGCCTCAAGGATGATGTCCTCCTCGCTGTCGACGCCGTCGTCGTCGAGGGTGAAGGGCTGAATCACGCCCTCCTCGTCATCGTCGTCGGGGCGTACGATGAAAGGCGACTGATACATAATCTCTTCCGTCTCATCCTCCTCGCTCTGGTCAATCTTTATCCCCTTGAACTCCTCTTCCTCATAGATGACATCGAGCTTGCCGACCCTTATTTCCGACTTCTTCTGCGGGTCGTCGTTCTGCGCCAACGTCACAGCCGGCAGAGCCAACAGCCCAAGTGTCAAAATGATACGTCCTATATTTTTCATCCGATAGTTTCGTGGTTGGTATTAAAAGAAGATGCAAAGATACTAAAATTTTGCGACACGGCAAAGTTATTTTCTGTTAAACTGCATCCAAACAGCTTGCCTAAAGCAACATAAAAAAACTTTTCAGGGCATTCACGCCTTGTCGGCATGAGAGCCTCCGGTACGAAGCCGAAGCGAGGGTGGAGGAAAATATTGCTTGCAAAATGGAAAAAAGTTGTATCTTTGCGGCGTGAAGAGTTCACAAAGGGGTGCGTTTATGATGCACGTCTACAGCGAAGTAGATGCATAAACTGCTGAGAATACACCCTCAAAACTTGATCGGGGTAATGCCCGCGTAAGGAAAATGAATATGGTAAAACACAATACTGATTGTGGCCGCTATCGCTTTTTTGGAGCCACCCGCATCAGCCGCCAGCAGATGATAGCCTGCTGCGCAGCTTTGGTTTTCAGTTTTAGTTTTCAGTTGACGGCCCACGCCCAGGACACCACCGCCCGCAAACTCGACGAGGTGATGATCCAGGACGTTCGCGTGAGCAACAAGACGCCGTTGACCACGAGCACCATGAATCGCGAACAACTGCAGGAGAACAAGTTCTCCCCCGCCCTGCCCGATGTTGTGGAGTTTGAGCCCTCGGTGGTGGTCACCGCCGAGAACGGCATTGTCGGAGCCTCGTCGTTCCGCATCCGCGGTGTCGACGCCTCGCGTATCAACGTGAACATCAACGGACTGCCGCTCAACGATGCCGAGAGCCAGTCAGTCTATTGGATTAACATACCGAACCTCGGTGGCATGGCGCAGAGCATACAGATACAGCGCGGTGTTGGTGCCTCGAACGGCGGTTCGGCCGCTTTCGGCGGAGCGGTGAACATACAGACCTTCAACGCTGCCGACAAGCCCTATGGACAAGCCGACCTCTCGCTGGGATCGTGGAACACGCGCCAGTATGGCATCCTGGCCGGAACAGGTCTCACCAAGCATGGTTTCTCGTTCGACGTGGCCTACAACGGCCTCACGAGCGACGGCTTCGTGCGCGGAGGATTCGCCGACCAGCAGAGCGTCTTCTTGTCGGCAAGCCACTACACGGACGTCTCCCTCCTCAAGGCAGTGATGATATTTGGCAAGCAGAGCACCGGCATCACATGGGACGGTGCCGACAGCGCCGACCTTAACCGTGACCCCCACTATAATGGTACAGGTGCATATTATGATGAGTTCGGCAATGTGCACTACTACGAGAACGAGAGCGACAACTATCAGCAGCAGCACTACCAGCTCTATTATTCGCGCCTGTTGGGCGAGAACTGGTCGCTCAACGCCGCCTTCGACTACACGCACGGCTATGGATGGGACGAGCGCTACAAGGATGACAAGAAACCGTCTAAATACAACATACCCTCCGGTCTCGGCATAGGCATCGGCGACTTTATCCTCTACAAGGATATGGGCAACAGTGCCTACACGGGCAACCTGTCGCTGCGTTATGGCAAAGAGGCTCTGTCTGTTGTGCTGGGAGGCAGTTTCCAGTACCACGACAGCAGACACGTGGGCTCAGTCATCTGGGCACAGAACGACACCAACGAAATTATATCGCGCGATCATCCGTTCAACGACTGGTACACCAACACCGGTAAGAAAAGCGATGCTGTGGTCTTCGCCAAGCTGAACTATGACTTCTCCGACGACCTCAACCTCTATGCCGACCTTCAGGTGCGCACTCTCAAATACTCGCTGCGCGGTTCCGACGACGATTACGACAATCTAGACTACGACACCAACTATCTGTTCTTCAACCCCAAGGTGGGTGTCAACTATCGCATCTCCGAAAACCAGCGCCTCTATTTGGTGGCAGGCATGTCAAACCGTGAGCCTACACGTGCCGACATCAAGGATGCCATGCACATGGGCGACACCATCAAGCCAGAGACGATGGTTGACATAGAGTTTGGCTATCAGATACGTCAAGCCAAGTATCACATTGAGGCCAACCTCTATGCCATGCTGTACAAAGACCAGCTCGTGGCCTCGGGCCTTGTGTCGAACAGTGGCTATGCTTTGATGGAGAATGTTGACAAGAGTTACCGCATGGGCATTGAGCTTGTGGGCGGCTACAATGTGGCTCGCTGGTTCAGCCTCGACGGCAACCTGACACTCTCGATGAACAAGATTGTCGACTATACATATAACGCCTACGACGCTTCCTACAACCAGCATCCAGTCTCCTTCGGCACTACCGACATCGCCCTGTCACCCTCTATCATAGGTGCTGCCATCGCCACATTCCGCCCCATCGACAACGCCAAGTTACAGATTATTGGCAAATACGTCGGTGAACAGTACGGCGACAACACAGGCCGCAAGGATATGAAGGTGGACGATTATTTCCTGCTCAACATGCGCGCGTCGTATACCTGGCACCTCAAAGGCACCAACGAGATTGAAGCACAGGTGTTGGTCAACAATGTGTTCAACCACAAATACCGCCTCAGCGCCTGGGTCAGCTCCACCTATGACCCAGTCAACGGGAGCTTCGAATGCTATCGCGGCTGGTTCCAGCAGCCCGGCATCAACTTCATGGGCCGCTTGATATATAGGTTCTAATGAATGTGTTGGACATCGTCGGCGCCGCCATCGGCTTGGTCTTTGTGTTCAGCGAATACAAGGCAAGCCGGTGGCTGTGGCCGTCGAGTCTGCTGATGGCGGCATTCTACGCGGTCATCAACTTCAGCATAGGCTGGTACGCCAACATGGGCATCTGCGTGTACAACTTCGCCATATCCGTATATGGTCTGCTGGTGTGGCGCGGCATTGTCCAAAGCAAAGAGAAGAAAGAGCGACCGATAGCCAGTTGTCCCGGGCGTCTATGGCCGTGGCTCATAGCGGCCACAGTAGTGCTTACGCTACTCTTCCGCTGGCTGCTGGGCATGCTGGGCGAGAGCAACATGCCATGGCTCGACGGCTTGTCGGCAGCGCTCGGCATCGTTGGCATGTGGATGCTCTCGCAGAAATACTGGCAGCAGTGGATATTCTGGCTCGTCAGCGAGCCGATACTGGTATACATCTACCTCAGCACCGGCTACACCGCCTCGGCTTTGATGTATGCCGTCTACGAGGTGTTCTGCATCATGGGAATAATAAGATGGAAGAGACTAAGCATATAGTGATACTGGCGGCGGGCGACTTCCCCACGCACCCTGTGCCCTTGCAGGCTCTCCGCGAGGCGGACTTTGTCGTGTGCTGCGACAGCGCCTACGGGACGGTCAAAGATGGCAGGTTAGGGATAGGGGACTATGTGGTGGTCGGCGACGGCGATTCCCTGTCAGAGGCGGACAAAGCCGCTCTCGGCAACCGCTGGATTGAGGTTGGCGAACAGGACTACAACGACCTGCACAAGGCCATGGAGTATGCCACCAGTAAATTCTCAATTCTCAATTCTCAGTTCTCAATTGTTGGTGCCACCGGCCGCCGCGAGGACCACACCATAGGCAACATCAGCTACTTGATAACCTTCGCCGACGAGCACCCTGGAGCCGACATCGAGATGCTGACGGATTACGGACGCTTCGTGGCGACGACCGGCAGACGCACCTTTGCCAGCTTCCCGCGCCAGCAGGTGAGCATCTTCACAATGACGCCCGACATACCTATCAATGCCATCGGCCTCAAGTGGCCTCTCGACGGCTTCCATGCCAGGCTCTGGTGGCAGGCCACATTAAACGAAGCCCTCGGAGACAACTTCACGCTTGACTCCGAGGGTAGGATTATTGTCTTTCAGACTTACGACCCGAAGCAATAAGTCCACGAGTCGTGGATAATTGTCACTGCATCAGCTTGAGCAAGTCCTGACCGATGTCGCGGCGGTTGTATTTGCCGTCCCACTGGATTGTGGCGGCACGGTTATAGCTCTTCAGCAGGGCTTCAGGCAGGGAGCCTGCGAGGGCGGTGGTGCAGATGACGCGTCCGCCATTGGTGAGCAGCTGGCCGTCGTCACCGCGCTTGGTGCCGCAATGGAACACAAGCACATCGTCGGCATCCTCGCCGAGTGTGATAGGCTTGCCCTTCTCATAGCTGCCAGGGTAGCCGCCAGCGACCATCATGACACAGGCAGCCGTGCGGCTGTCGACAGTCAGCGTGCAGCGGTCCAGCGTACCGTTGGCGGTGTTCTTGAAGAGATCGACGACGTCACTCTTGATGCGGGGGAAGACACTCTCGGTCTCAGGGTCGCCCATACGCACGTTATACTCTATGACATAAGGGTCGCCGCCACAATTCATAAGGCCTATGAATATGAAGCCACGGTAGTCAATCTTCTCGTCGCGCAGGCCACGGACTGTGGGTTTGACGATACGGTCCTCCACCTTCTTCATGAACTCCTTGTCGGCAAAAGGCACAGGACTGACGGAGCCCATGCCGCCGGTATTGAGGCCGGTGTCACCCTCGCCGATACGTTTGTAGTCCTTGGCGGAAGGAAGCATGAGGTAGTGACTGCCGTCGGTAAGCACAAAGACACTGAGCTCTATGCCGCTGAGGTATTCTTCTATCACCACGCTGGCACTGGCGGCACCGAACTGGCCGGCCAGCATGTCGCGAAGGTGAGCCTTGGCAGTTGCCAGGTCTTCCTCGATGAGGACACCTTTGCCCGCTGCCAGACCGTCAGCCTTAAGCACGTAGGGGGCCTTGAGGGTGTCAAGGAAGGCCTCGCCCTCGTTAAGATTGTCGGCGGTGAAAGTGCGGTATTGCGCCGTGGGTATCTTGTGGCGTGTCATGAAGGCCTTGGCATAGTCCTTGCTGCCTTCGAGCATGGCGCCTTGGCGGCTGGGGCCAACGACCATAACGTTCATCAGTGTCGGCGTGTTGGCGAAATGGTCGGCTATACCCGCCACCAGTGGTGCCTCGGGGCCGACGACAAGCATATCGACATGGTTATCCACGACGAAGCGTTCCACTTCGGCGAAATCCTCGGGGTTAAGCTTGACATTGATACCTACCTCGGCAGTGCCTGCATTGCCAGGGGCAATAAATAACTTGCTGCAATGCTCACTTTGCGCAATCTTTACGGCTATGGCATGTTCACGGCCGCCTCCACCAAGTAGAAGGATGTTCACGATAAAAAATGTTTTGGGTTGTGGAGTATACGGGAGTCGAACCCGTTGCCTTCAGATTGCGAACCTGACGCTCTACCAAATGAGCTAATACCCCTTGTTTGGTGTCGATGTGCCACTCGTTGTCCTTTTACTAAAAAAGGGCCGTTGAGTCGACCCTTATTTGTGGAGTATATCGGAGTCGAACCGATGACCTCTTGCATGCCATGCAAGCGCTCTAGCCTACTGAGCTAATACCCCTCTCGTTTCTTCCGAAATCGGGTGCAAAAGTACAACCTTTTTTTCAACTGGCAAAATTTTTTTTTCTATTACCTGTCAATGTATCACGCTACACGTTGCAGTACAACATATTGCGTTTTGCAAAAAATTGTCGCCTGAACGGAAAGACACAAAAACAAAAGACCCCACGCCAATGTGCCGTAGGGTCTTTTATTAAAGGTCGAAGCCTGTATTTACTCCTGCTTTTGCTTTCTGAAGGTGAAGAGGTTGTTTGCCAAGAAGTTCCACACCATCACGATGCCGGTAGCAATGATTTTGGCAACCCAAAAGTCCCAGTCAATATTCGTCTCGACGAAGCGTGGAACGATGCTGATGTCTTTGAGCAGGAACACGATGAGTGAATTGAGGCCCAGGCCGACGAGGGAGACGAAGAAGAACTTGGCATACTCAATGCCGACCTCCTTGGAGGTGCTTCTCCACGTCCATACCCGGTTGAGGAAGTAGTTGCTTGTGGCGGCAACAGTGAATCCTATCGCGTTAGACAGCAATTCAGGAATGCCGAAAATCCCTTTGCAGAGGGCTGTGAGGCCAAAATCGATAACAGCACCGCTGGCGCCGACGACAGCAAACTTAATGAACTTGGTGATGAGCGGGCGCCACTCCATTAGTTGAAGACCTTTTCTTCGGGGCTGTGGATGATACCGGTCTTGCGAACCTTGACCTTCTTGTTACTCTTCGACTTACTGATGCGTGGCGCAGGTTTCTTGACGCGTGGCAGATACTGTATGTCACCGTCTTCGTTGATTTCAAGACCGTAGATTTTGCGCGTAGCCAAGTTGCACTTGACATGCCAGAAATGGCCACAGCCGCCTTTCGTCAAGAGTATGTCGTTGGCCAGCTTTGCATCAGGCAAGTTGTCGTCCCAGAGGAAGTTGACCCATACAATATGGTCGCCACGGTCATTTGTGAAACCCACATACTGACGGCGATACATGCGCATGTGCTCATCAATGACAGGGCACATACCACCCTGGTTGTAATGCTCGCGGTTCAAGTAAGCTATACGTTTCTGTATAAGTTTCTCCGTCTCGGCAATCTCCTCGTCTGTAGGGGTAAAGCGTCCGTCCTGGTTCTCCACGGTGAAGTCAACCTCCCAATCCTGGTGGTAACTCCAGCCATGATAATTGTTGCCCCAGACCTCCGCATTTTTCCATTTTTCAGTAGGTTCTATGTATTCCTGTGCCACCGCAATAGAAGCCAGCAACATCAGTCCAACCGTCAAAAACAGCGTCTTATTCATGCTTTTTATTCCTTAGTTTTATGGTGCAAAGATACTCATATTTCGGCATCTGCACAAATTTTTTTTCTAATTTACAAAAAAGTAGTATATTTGCACTCCGAAACAATAACGGAAAATAGATAAAAAAAGTATACATTATGAACAAATTTGTCACAGTAAAAGAGGCCGCCGACAAAATTCACGACGGCATGACAGTAATGGTTGGCGGTTTCCTCGGTGTAGGCAATCCCATCGCCCTCATTGACGAGCTCGTGGCCCGCAATGTTAAAGACCTCACCATCATCTGCAACGACACCGCATACCCTGAAGTGGGCGTCGGCAAACTCATCACCAACCACCAGGTGAAAGCCCTCATAGCCACCCACATCGGCACCAACAACAACACCATTGACCAGATGAATGCCGGTGAACTGAAGGTGACGCTGCAGCCTCAGGGCACCCTCGCCGAGCAGATTCGCGCTGCCGGTGCAGGCCTCGGCGGTGTTCTCACCCAGACCGGCCTCGGCACCGTCGTCGAGAACGGCAAGCAGAAGATTACCGTTGACGGCAAAGAGTATCTGCTCGAGAAACCCGTCCGCGCCGACATCGCCATCATCGGTGCCAACATCGCTGACGAAGAGGGCAACCTCGTGTACAAAGGCACCAGCCAGAACTTCAGCCCCATGATGGCCACCGCCGCCGACACCGTCATCGTCGAACCTCAGGAGATCGTCGCCACCGGCAGCATAGCTCCCGAGAACGTCAAGACCCCCGGCATCTTCGTTGATTACATCATCAAAAAATAAAAGAACAATTATGGCAGTTACATCTATGCTCCGCGTTCGTATGAGCGCCAAGGACGCCCACTACGGCGGCAATCTAGTCGACGGCGCCCACATGGTACATCTCTTCGGCGATGTGGCCACAGAGCTTCTCATTAAACAGGACGGCGACGAAGGTCTCTTCTGCGCCTACGATATGGTAGAGTTCAAAGCCCCCGTCTACGCCGGCGACTATATTGAAGCCTACGGCGAGATCACCCACGTCGGCAACACCTCCCGCAAGATGAAGTTTGAGGCCTACAAGGTCATCCGCACCTTGCCGGAAATCAGCGCCAGCGCCGCCGAGGTACTCGAAGAGCGCATCCTCGTGGCACGTGCCACAGGCACTTGTGTCACCCCCAAGGAGTGCCAGCGCTACAACAAATAACATTCCATCGACTCAAAAGCGGTTGACCACAAGTGGCCAACCGCTTTTTTTGCAATCTTTCCGACAATGAACATAGCCTTTATATCAGCAGTGTTGCCAGTCTTGGTGCTGCTCTTCTTCATCTACAAGAAGGATAAATACCAGCCCGAACCTATAGGCAAGCTTATATGGGTCTTTGTTGTAGGATGCTTCAGTGTTGTCCCTGCAGCCCTCATGGAGGCTGTCACCATGCCCTTTGCACCAGATGCAGAGACAATGCCGGTGCTCAACGGTCTCTTCAACGGCTACCTCGTGGCAGGCTTCAGCGAAGAGCTGTGCAAGCTTCTCCTGCTGCTATGGGTCATCTGGCGCAGCCCTCATTTCGACGAATACTTCGACGGCATCGTCTACGCTGCATACCTCTCGCTGGGCTTTGCCTGCATAGAGAATATCGGCTATGTGTTTCAAGGTAGCGACCAGATGGTCACCGCCCTCATGCGCGGCGTGCTCGCCGTGCCGGCCCACTTCCTCTTCGCAGTCACAATGGGCTATTATGTCTCCCTCGCCAAGTTCGACCCTTCGCACCGCCGCAGTCACCTCTGGAAGGCTTTCCTCTACCCCATGCTGCTCCACGGCACCTACGACGCCCTGCTGATGGTCTCCGGCACCCTCGGCGAA
Source organism: uncultured Bacteroidales bacterium (assembly GCA_900318275.1). Classification (GTDB taxonomy): domain Bacteria; phylum Bacteroidota; class Bacteroidia; order Bacteroidales; family P3; genus Colimorpha. Next base: position 89,324 of record ONJY01000002.1, read on the forward strand.
GCCTACGGCGAAGAGAGCGTAGTCGTGATGACCACTTGCGCCATACTCTTTATCGTCTTCATTATCTTCGACATCAAGATGTGGCGATGGGGGCTCAAGCGCATCAAACGCCTGCAGGAACGCTCGAAGGAGCAGGGGTTCGACCGCATGCACCCCTTCGACGGGTTCACCTGGAACTTCTAAACAATAACTATTGCAGCCTCGCTTTTAGCGCACGCACCCTCTCTGCCGAGGCATGTATGCGTTCGGCACTCACTGTGCCGTCGGCAACCAGCCGCTTGATGATATGCACGGCCTTGGGCACCATCTCGCTGTCGTAAGTACCTCCATTGTTGCTCAGACACAACATGTCGGCTCCAGCCTCTATAGCCATGCGCAGCGCCACCTCGAACGAATATTCGTTCACTATGGCGCCCATGGCAAGGTCGTCGGTCACTATCACACCGTTGAAGCCCAACGTGTCGCGCAAGTAAGCGGTGATACTTGGTGACAGCGATGCCGGTAAACCGTCGACGTCAAGCTGACGGTTGATGACATGCGCTGTCATGATCATCGGCACGGTCTTGACGAGCTCGCGGTAAGGCTGCAGCTCTATCCCCTTCCATGTGCCGCTCACATCCACCAAGCCCTTGTGTGTGTCGCCTTTGGCGCTGCCATGACCGGGGAAGTGTTTCATGCACGAGGCCACCCCCTTCCTGTCCTGCTCCTCGATCCAAATGCGGCAGCAGTCGGTCACCCTCTCCGGCGAGGCCGAGAAACTGCGCTCCAACTTACCTATGACGGGACAGTCGGGGTTGACATCCACATCGGCCACAGGGGCAAAGTTGAGGTTGATGCCCACCTCCTGCAGCATCTGCGCCGTCATGCGTGCACAACTGCGCACACTGTCGTCACCTGCCGTGGCCGAAGCCTGTGGCGTACCTACGGCAGGGAAGCCGTAGCGCGTGTGCAGGCGGCTCACCCTGCCGCCTTCCTGGTCGATACCTATCAGCAAGTCAGGCCTGACGCTCCGCAGCTGGCTGCAGAGGTTCTGCACCTGCTGCCGACCGGTGATATTGCGTCCACGGCGCCCCGTGGCGGCATCGTAGTCGAACAGAATCACGCTACCCACGCGGAAGTGCGTCAGGTCGCGCCAGATATGGTCGGTGGAATCAAGCGCCACACCTCTAAACCCCACCAGCAGCATCTCGCCGATGTCGTCATCCAGCGTGTATGCAGCCACTGTCTTGTCACCTTCACATGCCTGGGTGGCCGGCTTTGCCGTACAGGCCACAATGGCCAGCATCATGGCAATCGTCGATAGTATCTTCATCCTTCAAACGGTATTCTGTGGGCTATGCTGCGCCCGAGGGTTATCTCGTCAGTGTAGTTGAGGCTGTCGCCAACGGCCACGCCGCGCGCCAGCGTCGTCACCTTCACGCCCGTAGGCTGCAGGTGGCGGTGTATGTAGTATCCCGTGGTGTCGCCTTCCATGGTGGTTGGCAGCGCGAGGATGACCTCCTCCACGGGGACGGGGTCACCCGTCTCCACACGCCGCAGCAGGCTGCCAATCTCTATGTCCTGCACCCCCACGCCGTCGATGGGCGAGATGACGCCGCCTAGCACGTGGTACAGTCCGCGGTACTGCTGCGTGTTCTCAATGGCCATCACGTCCTGCACGTTCTCCACCACGCACACGATGCCTTTCTGCCGCTTCTCGCTGGCGCAGATGGGGCACACCTCAGTGTCGCTTAGGTTGTGGCAGTAACGGCAGTGGTATAGGTTCGTCTTGAGCCTCACCAGCGCCTCGCCGAGGTCGCGCACACTCTGCTCGTCGCGACTCAGCAGGTCTAGCGCGTAGCGCAACGCCGACCGCTTGCCAACGCCTGGCAGGGTGGCAAGTTGGTCAACGGCATCTTGCAGTATCTCCGACGGCAGGTCCATGCCTCTTAGCAGAGCTTCATGCTGTGCTTGATGCTCTCAATCTTGGCGTCGAGGGCGTTGTTGACGTCATCGAAGCAGTGGGGACAGGGCAGCTCGGCCTTGACGCCGAAGTAGAACTTTATCTTGGGCTCTGTGCCGCTGGGGCGCACGGTGACCTTGTTGCCCTTGTCGGTGAAGAACTGCAGGACGTTGCTCGTGGGCAGGTCAATATGCGTCACCTTGCCGGTGAGCAGGTCCTTGCTCTCGTGGGTCTGGTAGTCCTTGATGCATACGACCTTCTCGCCGTCGATTTCCGCAGGGGGATTCGAGCGGTAGTCGCGCATCATCTGCTGTATCTCCTCGGCGCCGCTCTTGCCTTTGCGCACCACGCTGACGAGGCCTTCCTTGTAGAAGCCGTACTGGCGGTAGATGTCCACCAGCACGTCGAAGAAGGTCTTGCCCTGCTCCAATGCCCAGGCGGATATCTCGGCAATCATCGAGCAGGCGGCCACGGCATCCTTGTCGCGCACGAAGTCGCCTATCATGTAGCCGTAACTCTCCTCGCCGCCGGCGATGAACTGCTCCACGCCCTCCAGTTCCAATATCTTGGCGCCGATAAACTTGAAGCCAGTCAGTACGTCGTATATCTTGATGCCGGCGCGGGTGGCTATGTCGGCGGGCAGTTCGCTGGTGACGATGGTCTTCACCATGAACTCGTTGCCGGTGAGCATCTGTTTCTCCTGCCACTGGCGGACGATATAGTAGAACAGCACGCTCATGGTCTGGTTGCCGTTGAGCAGCATCCACTCGCCGTCGGGGCGCTTCACGGCCACACCCACGCGGTCGGCGTCGGGGTCGCTGGCGAAGACAATGTCGGCGTCGATCTCCTTGGCCAGGTCAACAGCCATCTTCATGGCCGGCTTCTCCTCGGGGTTGGGGCTCGGGGTGGTGGGGAAGTTGCCGTCGGGCACAGCCTGAGCCTCGACGACGTTGACGTTGGTGAAGCCCAACTGCTTCAGCATGCGCGGTATCAGGGTGATGCCGGTGCCGTGCAGCGGGGTGTATACTATCTTCACGTCGTGGTGCTTGCGGATGACCTCGGGGTTGAGGCTGTTCTGCTCCACGCGTGCCAGGTATATCTTGTCAAGCTCCTCGCCGATAATCTCTATGCCGCCTTCGGGAGCGTTCATCTTCACGTCGCCCACACTCTTGATTTTCAGCACCTCGTCTATCACCGCCGTGTCGTGCGGGGCCGTCAGCTGGCAGCCGTCGCTCCAGTAGGCCTTGTAGCCGTTGTACTCCTTGGGGTTGTGGCTGGCGGTGACCATGACGCCCGTGTGGCACTTGTAGTGGCGCACGGCGAAGCTCAGCTCAGGCGTCGGCCTCATGCCGTCGAAGAGGTAGACATGGAAGCCGTTGGCGGCGAGCACACTGGCGGTAATCTCGGCAAACTCGCGGCTGTGGTTGCGGCTGTCGTGGCTCACGGCGGCACGCAGATCTTTCTCGCCGGCATTGACCTTCTTCACATAGTTGGCCAGGCCCTGGGTGGCCATGGCCACGGTGTATTTGTTCATGCGGTTGGTGCCCACGCCCATGATGCCGCGCAGGCCGCCGGTACCGAACTCCAAGTGACGGTAAAAGCTCTCGTTGAGCTCCGTGGGGTTTGCGGCCATGTCGCGGATGGCCTGCTTGGTGGCTTCGTCATATTCGCCTTCGAGCCAAGCCTTGACGTTGAGTTTGGCGCTGTCGTCGATGTTGAGAGTGTTGATATCCATAGTGTAAGATTTTTTTATATGGTAACACAAAAACAGCACTTTTATTGTGCCCTTGCACAAATTTATTTTCCTTCCCTCCCCTTCGGACCCGGTACGGAGTCGGCACCGGAAGCGCCTTTTTCGGCACCCATGTCTTGCGGTTCGAAAAAAATGTGTATCTTTGCATCCGGATATGAGCAAGCACATTTTCGCCATTAGCATAATAATGACGCTTTTCTGCGTCGTGGGCACGCAGGCGCAACCCCATTGGGACAACCTTGAGGTGTACCGCCTGAACAAGGTGCAGCCGCACGACCATGTGGTGCCCGAAGGGCCTTGGCGCCTGAGCCTCAACGGCCAATGGGCTTTCCGCATCTTTGACACACCGCAGCAGGCCACCCTCACTCCCGCACGCTGGGACAGCATCGGCGTGCCGGGCAACATAGAGCTACAAGGCTACGGCATACCGGTCTATGTCAATATGCGCAACGAGTTCGTCGGCGGCGACCGGCAGGGAGCCAACGGCTCAAAAAGCGACCCGCCGCGGGCACCGCGCAGCTACAACCCGACGGGGGTGTACATGCGCCACTTCACGCTGCCCGGCCACTGGCAGGGACGGCGCACGATAGCCAAGATCGGCGCTGCAGGCGGCGGCGTGTACCTCTACATCAACGGCCGCGAGGTGGGCTACAGCCAGGACTCGAAGACCCCGGCCGAGTGGGACATCACGCGATACCTCGCAGCAGGACGCAACACGATGGCCGTCAAAGTGGTGCGATGGAGCGACGGCAGCTACCTGGAATGCCAGGACATGTGGCGCATGAGTGGCATCACGCGCGACGTGGAGCTGTACAGCGTGCCGTGGACCTACATCACTGACCTGAAAATCACCGCCGACGTCGACACCGCCGACTGGCGCACGGGGCGCCTCGACGTGATAGTGGACCTCAGCCGCGAGGTGCAGGGAGGGAGCGTGGAGTGGAGAGTGGAGAGTGGAGAACCGGGGGAATGTTTGGACAAGGGTCGCAAGGTGCTGGAGCCGCGCGACTGGTACACCAGCTTCTCGGCCACGGTACACGACGTGCAGCCGTGGTGCGACTCGACACCTGTGCTCTACAAGCTGCAGGTGAGCCTCCACGACGCCGGTGGGCGCGAGACAGAGCGCCTCGTCAAGCGTATAGGCTTCCGCCATATCGACATCCGCGACGGGCAGCTGCGCGTCAACGGCAAGGCCGTGGAGATACGCGGCGTAAATCGTCACGAGCACAGCGTCGCCGGGGGCCACTACATAACGCCCAACGAGATGCGGCAGGACGTTGCCCTGATGAAAGAGCTGGGCATCAACGCCGTGCGCACAAGCCACTACCCCGACGACGAGTTGTGGTACGACCTCTGCGACTCGGCAGGCATCTACGTGTGGGACGAGGCCAACGTCGAGAGTCACGCCCAGGGCTACGGCGAAGGCTCGCTGGCACGCAAGAAGGAATGGCTCAACCCAATACTGGACCGCATATACAACATGTTCAAGCGTGACCGCAACCACCCGTCGGTCATTGTGTGGAGCCTCGGCAACGAGTGCGGCAACGGCTACTGCTTCGAGGAGGCCTACCGCTTCCTCAAAGGCAAGGACAACACGCGGCCGGTGGTCTACGAGCGCGCCGAGACGGCATGGAACACCGACATCGTGTGCACCATGTACCCGTCGGCGGCCGACATCGGTGCCTATGCCCGCAACGCCAGGAACAAACGCCCCTACATCATGGCCGAATACTGCCACGCCATGGGCAACGGCATGGGCGGACTGAAGGACTACTGGGACACCATAGACCGCTACCCGCTGCTTCAGGGCGGCTTCATCTGGGACTGGGCCGACCAGGCTTTCTTGATGGAAAACGGCTGGTGGGCGGCCGGCGGCGACCTCGGCGAGTTGCCGGGAGTGAAAGACGACGACGCCTTCTGCGCCAACGGCATACTTGCCGCCGACCGCAGCCCGCATCCGGCGGCGGCCGAAGTGAAGGCCGTCTACACACGCGGCAGCGACAACGTCGTGGTGCCGCTGCGCGACGGCACGGAGGCCCACAGCACAGGGTTGCACAACGGCGAGGTGCGCGTGCACCGCGGCCGCGAGGCAGTATCGCTGAAGGGCAGCGACTTCGAGGTGCACATAGACCTGCACGACGGCAGCGTGACCAGCTACCGCTACCGCGGACACGAGCTGCTGGCGGCACCGCTGCGCTGCAATTTCTGGCGCCCACCGACGGACAACGACCTCGTCGACGTAGCCGGAGCACGTGCCTGGCAGGGGCTCGACAGGCTGACGGCCGAGGTGCTCTCGGTGAGCACCGCCCAGGGCGAGGTGAACATGCTGATGCGCCTGAAGAGCGACGATGGGGCGGCACTGCGTGTGAAGCAGATAGTGGAGGCCGACAACGAGGGACGCCTGCAGCTGAGCTACATGGTGGTGCCCGGGGGCCAGTACCGAACCCTGCCCAAGGTAGGCGTGCAGCTCGGCCTCGACACCGGCTACACGGCATGCCTCTTCCGCGGCAACCTGTACGAGACCTACCCCGACCGCCGTGCCGCACAGCGCAACGGCACATGGTACAAGGCCATGGAGGAGCTGGCGCTGCCGCAGTATGTGGTGCCGCAAGAGCAGGGCAACCGCGAGGCGGTGTGGGTGCGCTTCACCGGCGACGGCACCGACGAGCGGCCGGCGCTGACCCTGATGAGCCCCGACACCGTGCTCAACTTCAGCGTGCGCCGCTGGAGCGACAGCACGCTCACCGCCGCACACCGTTGGCGTGGCTTGACACCCGAGGATATGTATACGGTGAGCGTCGACCACCGCCAGACAGGCCTCGGCACGGCCACCTGCGGACCCGGCGTGGCGGAACGCCACCAGCTGAGCGGCGACAGCACCTACTACTACCGCTTCGTGGCTGTGCCTGGCGACGTGGAGCGCAGCTGCCCATTCGCGACGCACCCCGACATGGGTGGCAACATAGGGGCGGAACAGATGCAGACGCTCAAGATAAAAGACATAGCCTCGAACGTGAAGCCATCGGAGCCCTACACGGAAGGCTTCCCACGGCAGATGGCCGACGGCCGACGTGCCGTGCCTGGCGACTGGTGCCACGGGTGGGCAGGCTTCCAAGGCGAGGACACAGTGGAGCTGACGCTCACCCTGGAAGGCTACGAGACCCTCGGCAGCATAGCCGTGGGTGCATGCCACAGCCCGGGCGACTGGGTAGTGAAGCCGCAGGACGTGCAGGTGCAGTGGAGCATCGACGGCAGTCGCTGGAGCCCATGGCAGAGCATGGAGCTGGCCAACCCGCCGGACGACCTGTACGCCGACAGCCGCCGTCTGCGCTACACGCTGACGCCAAACAAAGCGCGGAGCGTGCACTTCGTGAGGGTGCGCTTCACCGGCCGCGGGCAACTGCCGATATGGCACCAGTATGCAGGGCAGCCGGCATGGCTGATGATTGACGAGATAGACCTGACAAAATAGGCACCGATGGCAAAGCAGCGCACATTCATAGCCATAGACCTCAAGTCGTTCTACGCATCGGTGGAGTGCGTGGAACGCGGCTTGGACCCGCTGCGGACCAACCTAGTGGTGGCCGACGCGTCGAGGACGGAGAAGACGATATGCCTAGCGGTGACGCCGTCGCTGAAAGCATACGGCATCTCGGGCCGTGCAAGGCTCTTCGAGGTGGTGGAACGCGTGCGGCAGGTGAACATGGAGCGACTGTGCTTCTCGCCCGAAGGCATCTTCACGGGACGCTCCACACACGACCCCGACCTGAAGGCCAACGACGGGTGGGAGCTTGACTACATAGTGGCGCCGCCGCGTATGAGGCTCTACATGCAGTATTCGGCACGCATCTACGGCATATACCTGCGCTACATAGCACCCGAGGATATACACGTATACTCGGTGGACGAGGTGTTCATCGACGCCACCAACTACCTCCAATCATATCGCATGACGCCACACGAGCTGACGGTGAAGCTGATACACGAGGTGCTATGCGAGACAGGCATCACCGCCACGGCGGGCATAGGCACCAACTTCTATCTGAGCAAGGTGGCTATGGACATCGTGGCCAAGCACATACCGGCCGACAAGGATGGGGTGCGCATAGCCGAAGTGGACGAGATGAGCTACCGCCGCCTGCTGTGGGACCACCGTCCGCTGACGGATTTCTGGCGTGTGGGACGCGGCATCAGCCGCAAGCTGGAAGCCAACGGCATGATGACCATGGGCGACGTGGCACGCCGCTCGCTCACCAACGAGATGCAGCTGTTCAAACTCTTCGGCGTGAACGCCGAGTTGCTGATAGACCATGCCTGGGGCTACGAGCCGGTGGGCATGAAGGATGTCAAGGTCTACCGGCCGTCGACAAAGTCGTTCAGTTCCAGCCAGGTGTTGGGCGAACCCTACACGGCAGACAAGGCACGCATAGTGGTGCGCGAGATGGCCGACAGCATGGCGCTGAAGTTGGTGGACAAAGGGTTGGTGACGTCGTATGTAGGCCTCACGGTGAACTATGACGTGGAGAACATCGACCCCAAAGGCGGCTACGAGGGCAAGGTTACTACGGATTGGTACGGACGCAAGGTGCCACGTTTCGCACACGGCACAGCGATGCTGGAGCCGACATCATCGTCGCGCACCATAGCCGAAACCATCGTGGGCATCTATGACGACAACGTGGACCGCAAGCTGCTGGTGCGCCGCCTGACGGTGGTGGTGGGCAACCTCATAGACAGAAACAGCGTGCTGCAAAACAAGGAGATACAGCTTGACCTCTTCGCCGACCACGAGGCCGAAGAACGCAAGAAGGCGGCACAGAAGGCAAAGCTGGAGCGCGAGAACCGCATGCAGAAGGCGGCAATAAGCATACAGAAACGCTTCGGCAAGAACGCCATACTGCGTGGCACCGACTTCGAGGAAGGAGCCACGCTGCGCGACCGCAACAGCCAAGTAGGAGGACACAAGGGATGAAAGACGACTACAAAGACATAATAGACCTGCCATACAACGGTGTGAAGCAGCACCGGCGCATGAGCATGTACGAACGGGCCGCACAGTTGTCGCCCTTCGCCGCCCTCACGGGTCACAACGACATGCTTGACGACACCGCCCGCACAAAAGAAGAGGCCGACCGCGAGAACGATATGCCCAAGGACTTCGAGGAATGGTACGCCGTGCTCATGCAGATGACAGAACAGGAGTCTCTAGATGCCGACAACGAACCATCAGCATAACACCCTACATTTATGGAAACAGAAGAAAACAACGATATGAATACCAAGACCCAAACACCGAAAAACCTGATGATAGGCAGCGGAATATCATCTACAAAGCAATTCCTGCTGTCGCTCCTCGCCACCACAGTTTCAATCGCGCTCACCTTCGGCACAGCGGCGATAATCGACCACAACAAGAAACAGAAAGAGAAGCGAGAGATAGTGATGATGGTGGTTTACGATATGTACAATTCACTTGAGATGATAGAACAGGCCGACTCCAACATCCACAAGTCCATACTTTATCAGAGGCAGATTGCTGTCGACACCTCGCTGTTCGACAAATTGAGATTTTATTTTATCCATTTAGTACCGCAAACAAACTACACCGAGACGACAGAACATATATTTTCGTCGAATATAGAGACCATCAACACGGTAGGCAACGTGCTCTTCACCGAAAACGTAGCAGAGTTCTACCAGAATCGCAAGCTATACAAATCGACGATGTGCGACTCGGTGGCCAAGAGGTTTAGCAACGAAGCACCCCATACATCCCTGAAGTCTTTACTTGACTTCGACTACTCCTTCGAGGCAATCCTGAGTAGAAAGATACTGCAATACATGCAATGCCTCTACGAACAAAGTAAAGAAATGATGAACGTCAGCGACAAAGAGATAGAAGCCTACAGCAAGGAACGGATGGAGATAGATAAAAGGATGTATGAAAACAGAGAGGAATATAATCCTATTGAGGAGGAGATTCTACAGTATCAGGAAGAGATTGCCGCCGCCAAAAAGAGGCTGCATTTAGAATAACCACGATATTTAATACCACAGATATGACATTGCAGGAAGCCGTCGTCGCACGCCATTCGGTGCGACAGTATCATGAGAAGTCCATCGAGGCGGAGATTATTAAGATCCTTAATGAAGAGATTGCATTGTGCAATCAGGAGGGAGGGTTGCACATACAGCTGGTCACCGACGAGCCGCAGGCTTTCACCGGTGGTATGGTAAAATACGGCAACTTCAAGGGTGTACGCAACTATCTGGCAATGGTAGCACCCAAAGGCGCCGACGAGAAGGTGGGATATTATGGCGAGCGCATCGTGCTGTTGGCACAGACGCTGGGTCTTAACAGCTGCTGGGTAGGCCTCTCGGTAGGCAAACAGCCCGACCGCTACACCATTGCTGCAGGCGAGAAGCTTCATTGCGTCATAGCTATCGGCTACGGTGTCACACAAGGCGTGCAACACCCTATGCGGCCGATGGAGAAGTTTTACAGGACAAAAGGTGAGATGCCCGACTGGTTCCGTCGCGGAATGGATGCCGCCATGCTGGCACCAACAGCGGTTCACCAGCAGAAGTTCGAGCTTGAGTTGCTGGACGACCACACCGTAGCCGCCCGTGCACGCTTCTCATTGGTCGGTTGGGCAAAGCTCGACCTCGGCATCGTAAAGTATAACTTCGAGGTAGCAGCCGGCAAAGAAAACTTCTGCTGGCAATGACCATCCACCTATTACTATATTACCTTCTTGCCTCCAACCTGCTGACCTTTGTCATCTATGGCATCGACAAACACAAGGCGCGCCACAACCGTTGGCGCATTCCCGAGGCAACGCTCCTTCTCCTCGCTGCCCTCGGTGGCAGCATAGGTGCCTTGCTGGCGATGAGAGCATTCCGCCACAAGACGCAGCACAAGAAGTTCCGCTACGGGGTGCCTGCCATCCTGCTTGTAAAGTTGGCTATTGCAGCGTTTTGTTACTACCGATACACCTCAATGGTGTAGGCGAAGGTATACTTCTCTTTCGGTGCCAAACGGTGGACATACTGGCGCGTGGCTATGTCACCGGTGAAGCCTTTGGTGTCGCAAATGCCACACCAAGGCTCGAGGCACACGAACGGACAGTCTTCTTTGTGTGGTGCCCAGATGCCATAAGCTTCAGCTTGCGGACAACTGACAGCGACAACATCGTGGCCTTCCTTGTCGCAAAGCACAGCCATAGCCACCTGGCCGCCCTCGAACATCAGCGCGTCGTTGGCGAAGGTGTTGGCCCCTATCGGCATCTCAGCTGGAATACGTCGCGGTTCCGACAAAGACACACGGTTGCCCTCCTCAAGGGCTGAGACGATGACGGGCGACACAGGATTTCCCTCATGGTCGTAATAGCGTATAAATCCATGCATAGCGCCCTCAGCTTTGTAATCGGGCAACATAAAGCCGGGATGGGCACCTATCTGGAAGTAAGCATCGCGGCAGTCGTTGTTATCTACCGTCCACGTTACCACCACAGCGTTGTCCTGCAGCCGATAGCAGACCTCCAACCCCAGTTGATAAGGGTAGCTTTCGCTGAGAGCACCCGTCAGCATTCGCAGCTGTCCGTCACCAATAACCTCAAACTCGCTATCTCTCGCATACCCATGCTGCTTCATGGGGTAGGCCTTCCCGTCAACATGGAGTTCGTTGTTATTCGGCTTCCCAACGGCTGGGAAGAGTATCGGCGCATGGCGGTTCCAATAGGCAGCATCACCGTTCCACAGGTACTCGTGCCCCCCTTTCGTAAGGCTCACCAGCTCGGCGCCATGCTCGTTCACCTCTATGATGATTATGTCGTTACTTAGCTTCATATGGCTTTCAGTTCTGGTACTATGGCGAAGAATATCAAAGGTTCGCTGGCGCTGGCGTTGATGAGCGCATGCGAGTGTCCTAAAGGACAGTAGTGGCATTGTCCAGCCGACAGGCGTTCCTCGCCGTCGTCGTATAGGCAACGTGCCTCACCGCTGAGGATGAATATTATCTCGCTGTTGGTCTCATGCTTGTGGTAGCCGATTGAGCAACCCACGTCGAGCCTACCTCGCATAATCTTGTTCTGTCCGTCGTTGAAGGTGCGGAACATCGTGTCGCCTTCGCCGCCCTTGAACTGCGGGTTGGCGACCTCTTCTATCTTGTTAAAGTCTATTACCATAAGTCATCTTTTTTCATTTGTTCTATCAGTTGCAGGTCCGCCGGCAGCCACCGCACGCTGTCGAGCTCTTCTCTGGCGAGCCAGCGGGCGGCCTCATGCTCGTTGAGATGGAGGGCTTCCGTCAGCAGGGAGCAAAGGTAGCAATGCATGGTGAGGTGAAAAGCTGGATAGTCGTACTCTACGGTAACGAGCAACTCATCCACGCTTATCTCTGCCGACAGTTCCTCGCGTATCTCACGCTTCAGCGCCACCTCCGGCGTTTCACCGGCTTCCATCTTGCCGCCCGGAAACTCCCACCAATCCTTCCACTCGCCGTATCCACGCTGCGTGGCGAAGATCCTGTCACCCTTGCGGATTATGGCCGCTACAACCTCTATCTGTTTCATATTTCTACTGCCGGCCAGCCATAATCCTGATAGTAGCGGACGTTGAGGTTGTTGCGCTTGACGTACTCCTGCAACTGCTCCTTGCGGACGGCCTCGCGCACCTGCTCGCTGGCGTGCACGTTCTCATAGATGTCGTAATAGCTGCCGAAGATACGCTTGGCGCTGGCCACGTTGCCGGCACCGTCCACCGCCTGCTCGAAGCCGGTCACCTTGTATTTGCCGTCCTCTTTGCTCATGGTTATCGCGCCTGCGTGGTTGCCGCCGGAGACGCACTTCAACGTGTCGCCAGCCACATTGTACCACATCACCCAGAAGTCGCCCATAAAGAGCCCGTCCTCCTCGTGTATCATCATCAACGTCGGGATGCAGAGCTCGCCTTTCAGGTACTGCTCGCCGATCTCGCTCACCAGGTAGTCGCTTATGGCCGCTCTTACGGCCTGTTCCTCGCGGTTGATGGCTATGTGGCGTATGCAGTCGGCCTTGTGTCCGTCAAAGTCTGCAATCAGCCATTTGCCGCCCACCTTCTCCATCGCCAGCCGATGCTCCTCAACATCGCTACTGGGGTCGAAGGAGCCGTCCTCCCATTTCTGCCGCACGCTGATGGTGGCCGTAGCGTGACTCTTGTCGGTTTGTTCCACGCCGACAACGTCGAAGTCGGCTATCGTGCCCCCGTTGCCGGTGACGAAGTAGTAGAGCCACTCGTGATCCATAGCCTCAAACTCCGGCAGGTGGTTGAACATCGTGTCGAGCACGTTGTAGAAGTCCTCGGTCATGTAGGGGCGCGACTCCTCCCGCAGCTCGTGGTCGGGGATATACTTGCACAGCTCCGCAGCTCTTTCCTTCAGCTGCTCTTCTTGGTTTCCGCAAGCCGTCAGCAGCAGGGCGGCCGTCAGCAATAGCACAGTTCTTTTCATGATGGGTATAATTTAGTGTTTGTTCTTCAATTGTTCCAATGCCCGGCAGAGCTGGTCGGGACACGACGTGGGCTTGCCTCCGCAACTGATGCCGTCGAGCTTGGCTATCACGTCGTCTATCTTCTGACCCTTCACAAGTCGGCAGATGCCCTGCAGGTTGCCGTCGCAGCCGCCGAGGAACGCCACATTCTGTATGACGTCGTTGTCGTCAGCCGTCACGTCTATCAGCACCGAGCAGGTGCCTTGTGTCTGATACTGTATGTGTTTCATTATTCAATTTATGGTTATTAATCTACATTCACTAATCCCCATTCACCTTCCTCCTCTTCACCCTACCCGCTATGGCGCCCATCAGTATGATGCCACCGGCAATGGCTATGGTTACCTTGAGGGCGGTGAAGCCGGTGGTGGCCGCCAGGCGCAGCTGGTCGCTGACCAGGTAGTAGGCCGTCCAGAAGATGCCGCCGCCGGGCACGAGCGGTATGATGCCGCAGATGAGGAACACCGTCGTCGGACATTTCCGCACCACAGCCAGCACGCTGCTCACCGCAGCCACCGTCAGGGCGCCCAGGAAGGCGGCACCCACCACATGCTGCGGCGCCGCCGTTGCTGTCAGCAGATACACCGCCCACCCCAGCATACCCACGATGCCGCAGTCGACATAGTATTTGCGCGGTGCGCCGAAGAGCGCCGAAAAGCCCACGGTGCCTATGAATGCCGCCGGCAGCTGTATGTACCACGCCGACGCCACAGGGTCGATGGCCGGCGTGCTAAGCTGCATCAATCCGCCGGCAAACAGGCCCTCCACGATGAACGCCAGCACCACCCCGATGGCGATGCAGAGGAACGCCAGGAAGGCGTCCATCAAGCGCGTGGCGCCAGCTATATAGTCTTCGTTGGCCAAGTCGCGCATGCCGTTGGTGAAGGGCACGCCGGGCACCAAGGCGATGATGGTGCCTATAATCATGTTGGGCAGGTGCTCGCCGAAGCCCAGCGTCACCGCCAGCACACAGAGTAGGCCGCCCACGAGGCCACCCAGCAGGTTGCCGAAGATGCGGCTCAGGTGCGCCCCAACGAAGGTCATGAAGGCTCCCAGCAGCAAGCCGCAGGCGAAGGTGGCCGCAGCGTCCACAAGGCTTCCGCCGAAGAGGATGCTGAACGAGGCAACGCCCAAGGCGATGCCCATGACGACCTCCCACCAAGGCTTTCCTTTGCCTGTACGTATTGCCTGCAGGCGCGACGCCAGCTCGTCGAGGGGCACCCGTCCGGCGCTCACATCGCGGCTCAGCTGGTTCACCTCCACCACACGGCTCAGCTGCGTGCCGCGTATGGGTATAAACTCGGCGCGGGCATATTGCTGCCCGGTGGTGATGATGCCGTTGCTGAGCACGAAGAAGTTCTCGTCGCTCACCCCATAGGCCGTCGCTATGTGCTCCATCGTCTGCTCCACACGGCTTATCTCCGCACCGTTCTCGAGTAGCACATGTCCCGCCTCGGTAGCCAGCCGCAGGGCTTTCTCTTGTTCTGTCGTTTCTGTCATCATTCTGTCTTTTGCATTACTTTTCAGCAAAGCGCTTCAACGCCGTCTCGTCCAACCGCTGCACCGTCCACTCGTCCATCGGTATGGCGCCTATACTGCGGTACACCTTCAAGGCCGGCTGGTTCCAGTCGAGGCATATCCACTCCATGCGACCGCAGTTGCGCTCCACAGCCAGCTGCGCCAGGTGCTTCAGCAGGGCTTTTCCATAGCCACGACCACGTTTCTCAGGCACTATGAAGAGGTCTTCGAGGTAGAGCCCTTTGCGCCCCACAAAGGTGGAGAAGTTGTGGAAGAACAGGGCGAAGCCTATCACCACACCATCTTCTTCGGCGAAGAGCACTTCTGCGGAGTGCTCCACAAAGAGCGAGTGATGCAGCGTTGCCTCGTCGGCCACCACTTCGTCGGCACATTTCTCGTACGCCGCCAGTTTCTTGATGAATTCCAGCACAAAGCCCGCCTCACCGGCCCTCGCCGGACGTATATTGAATTTATTTTCCATAATCATTAAGCAATTCACATAAACGGTCTTCGCGAATGACTTTCGGCACCGCCTTGCCGGCCAGCACCAGCACCTTCTTCCCGTTACGGTAGATATGCAGCTGCCGCGAGCGCACCACAGCCGTCAGCTCCGGGTCATCCTGCATCGCCAGCCATAAATGGTGGTATTCGCCATTCTCGTCGAACAGTTTCCGCTGCAGATGCGAGCACATATTGGTTGTATCTATGTCAATCATACCTCAATATTCAACTTTCGTATTTCACAATTGGCAACGCATTCTTCCTGCCTCCGTCATCAAACCCCGCTGCTCCAGTTCCCTGCACCGCTCCCGGTTTCGCTCCGTCCAGTGGCTATTCTTCCTTCGCGGAGAGAGACGCTGTGCCAGCCGTCCGTCGGGCAGCCGCTTGCAGGTGGAATCTATCCATCCGAAGCAGAGGGCCTCCTCAACGACCTCCACATACGGCAACGCATCGGCCATCGGTAGTTTGCCCCTATATGTAGCCACCCATACCTCGCGCTCCTTCTGGTGATGCCTCATCAGCCATCGCCGCAACGCCTTGCGGTCATCCGTCTCCAAGAGGGTAGTTATCTCCATCTATATGCTGTGTGTCGTTTCTGCTACATAGAACTCCGGCCGCTTCGGGACAGCGAAGGTGCGCTCAATCATGGCTACGTGGGAGAGATACTCGGAGTCGGTGAAGGCGATGGCGCTGGCAGGACAGCTACGGCGGCAGGCTTGGCATTTGATGCAGACGCCGTCGAAGGTCGGCATACCGTCTTCCGCTCCGATGCTCCCCATAGGGCACACCTCCATACACTCGCCGCAGCGCGTGCACAAGGCGCTGTTGCACGAGGGCTTGGCCTTGAGGAATCCCGCGGGGGCATTGTTGGTCTTCAGGGGGGTATAGTATCTCTCGGGATGCGCTTCGCCGGGAACCGATACAGTTAATAGTTTAGAATCATGAGTTAAGAGTTTCTCTGCAACTTGAGTGGCGAAACGGTCGAGGGCTGCGAGGTCCTCACCGTTAGGGCGTCCGGCACCAAGGGTGTCGCTGAAAGCGTGGCGCGTCACCATAGCGGCGGCGCCGACGGGCTTCATACCGCCCTCCTCCATCAAGCCCACCAGCTCGGCCAGCGCGTTGTCGTAGGCGCGGTTGCCGAAGGTGACGAGCGCAACAGCCGGATTGCCGTCGGCACGTAAGGCTCGCCGCACATAGTCGAGCGTCTTGTTGGGTATGCGCCCAGCATAGACGGGCGTCGCCCACACGACTACATCTCCCGCCTCCAACTGCGGCAGCTCCTCGCGCTCACGCGGCAAGGTGTATGAATGGTATTCCACCTCCGCACCCAGCAGCGCACCCAGCCGGTCGCCCAAGTGCTGCGCCACCTGCAACGTGCCTCCCGTAGGACTGAAATAGTAGACCTTGAGCATACCTGATTCTCCTCAACTTAAAACCTGCGTGTACGACGACAATAATCTTTGTATTCGTCGCCGAAATCGCGTTGCAGACGACGTTCCTCGCTGACAACTTGCACCAGCATAATGGCGAAGAAAGCCACCCACACCAGCGCTGCCTGCCAAGTCCAAAGCCACACCACGCATCCGGCCAAGAAGGTTAGCGTGCCGGTGAGCATAGGGTTGCGGTTGATGCGGTAGGGGCCTTCGGTCATCAGGTGTTGCGTGCGTGGTGCCACCTCGTGGCCGAAGGCATCCATAGGGTTGCCCTTGCCGCGACGTTTCATATAGACGATTGTCCAGATGCTCAGCGACAATCCGCCAATCATCAGCACTCCCGTTATCGTGGCCCTCAAGGCGCCGATATACACTATGGGCGGCATGCCCGACGCCAGCCACATCACCGTAGGCAGCAGCATCACGAAAAGCACCGCACCGAGCAGATATCCAAGTATTTCTTTCAACAGTTTCATACTTCCGGTATTTTTGCCATTACCTTCTCCAGGCACCTATCACCTCGCCGATGTAGACGGTGTGGATGCCCGCCTCGAAGCCGTCGTACCACTCCTTGGGCGTCGCGTTGCGGAAGTCCTGCGCCGTCTGGTGCCAGGCGGTCATCGTCTCGCACTCGATGACCGTCTTCGCCTCCTCGTAGTAAGGCGTACCGTGCTCGGTGTAAGCCACATGCAGGCCCAGCGCCGCAGCCTTGTCGCCGTCGCGACCGCTGTTCTTGCCCATATACTTCCACACCTCGGGGTCGTCGAACTCCATGATGGTGAAGCGCGGATGGCGCTCCATGAACTCGTAAGTGTAGCGCGCCGGCGCCACATACACCGTCACCGCCGCACGCTCGTGCCCAAGGTAGTTGCCGATGCCGCCCCAGCCGATGGTCATCGCGTTGCTCTCCGTGCTGTCGCCGCAGCAGAGCACAAGGTTCTTGGTGAAGAACGTGAAGCCGTTGTCGGCAAAGTCGCTCCTCACGTCAAAAGCTTTCAGTTCGCTGTTCATAGCCGTTTCCTGTTGATTGTCCTGTTTCTGGTTGTCGCCGCAGCCGGCCATCAAGGCCACCGTAGCCGCAACAAGCAGAGTGAATACCGTCTTTCTCATAGTTCCGTACTTTTTGTAAACCAACATCTTGCCGCCACCTATCGCACCTCCTTCGTCAACCCGCCATAGCTCTCGGCGGCAGCCTCGAAAGCCTCCTCGGTAGTGAACTGCTGGTAGTAGGTGCAACGCGTGACCACCCGCTGGCTGCTGCAACGCGAGTCGCGGATATGCACCAGCGCCCAGCCGCACATCTCGTCGGCGAAATCGTCGCCCACCAGCGCCAGCCGTCCGTCGACGACCCTGAAGTCATCCACGCCCAAGTCGGCGGCGCTGACGCGCACCATCGGCCGCGAACCCTCGACAACCTGGCGCAACGTGTAGAGCCGCAGCGTGTCGTCGCGATGCACGTCGGCCGTCGTCAGCGAGGTGACGAGAGCCGTTGCGCCCTCCACCTCAGCAAGTTGCTGCTCCACTACAGGCAGCACACCGTCGCTCACCGGCATGCCCGGCAGCAGCAGCACAGCCTTCGCCGTACGGCCGCTCACCGGCGTGAACACCACCGGCGTGCGACGCATCAGCGTGCGGAACCGCGCATACGCCGTAGGCGTCTTCTCAAACAGCGGTTCGCCCGCCCACTTCAGCACCCGCCACAGGCGGCAGCCGTGAGCCAGCTGCTGGCGCGCCACAAACTGGCCGCGCGTGCGACGCTTCGGCTGCTCGCTGTGCGCCGTCCGCGCAACCATCTGTCCTCCACGGAGGTAGAACGTCACTCCGCTCTTCTTCAAGCTGCCGTTCACAAGCAGCCCCGTTGGTTTTGTCTTTGCCATAATTCGTTTCTCCTATGTTGTTTATTCATTTCCCATCAATCCATCACCCTCCCGTAACACTCACATGACGCACCCATTACCCTACCATAACCCACTCATCACGCACCCATAACCCACTCTACCCCACCTCTTCCACCGTTATTTCAACGATACTTCAACGATACATCAACGATACTTTAACGATAACTATCGTTGAAATATTGTAGAACTATCGTTAAAATATCGTTAAAAGGTCATACCGCCCGCTCTTTCACCGCCTTGCACACCCTAACCGGTCACCATGCAAAGGCCCGCCACAGGCGTTAAATTGCAAAAATATTTTTCTGCAAATGATTTTATTTTTGTATCTTTGTAAATTCACGTATAGTATTATACGTGATGTATTGTTGTCGTTATTAGTGAATTACACACAGGACGCCAAAGAAAATGGCCACAGATATTGCCATAAAAGGGACCGCTGACATAGAAGTCATCAAGCATAGCATCTACGAGGTGCGGGGTATGCAAGTTATGCTTGACCGCGACCTGGCGGAGTTGTATAATGTGGAGACTAAAGTCTTGAACCAAGCGGTCAAACGCAATATTGAGCGTTTCCCTGAAGACTTTATGTTCAAGTTGAACAAAAGTGAGTGGATGTTTCTAAGGTCACAAATTGCGACCTTAAAGGAGAGCGCTTTGAGCACTGATACTGAAGACATTGATGTTGTTGAGACCAGTTTGATGTCACAAATTGTGACTTCAAGTCCAGAAAATATTGATAATGATACAGATTTGAAGTCACAAATTGCGACTTCAAGTTGGGGAGGCACACGCAAATTACCCAATGCTTTTACTGAACTTGGTATTGCGATGCTCAGTTCTGTGTTGCGGTCGGAGACGGCCATACAGGTCAACATCAATATTATGCGGGCGTTTGTGGCCATTCGTCACGCAATAGGTGCCTGGCAGGGTGTCAACCTGAAGGTGGAGCAGTTGTCGCACAAAGTCGACAACCTCAACGCCCGTGTGGATGAGATTCTCCACGAGCAGAACGAGAACAATATGGAGATGGCCGTCCAGATAAGCGCCCTTAACGACGCCCTCGACCAACTGCGCGAGAAACCATCAACACCGCGGAAACGGATAGGGTTTAAGCAAAGTAAAAAATGACCGTACTGGAAGAAATGGGAAATAGGAAACTGCTGAAATAAAACAAAATACTTAAATATGGCCAAGAAAAATCAATCTAACAGATTAACTGCGCAACAAAAAGAAAACTTGGGCGCAATTGGAATATTCGGAGATGAAGCGAAGTCTCACGACGTATTGGTTGGTAAGATTTCGGAAAAAGCATTAAAAAAACTTGAAAAGAAATACCCAAAATTTGAGTTCCGTTACAGAACAAGCATCAGCAAAGAGGAAATCAATAAAGCATTACAAGAAGTTGATAAAGAATTGGGGCAAACATTGTTTGTACACGACTCTAACATTAAGCCAGATGGTGGTTTGATTGAGGTGAAGGATGACAAAGGTTTTTGGCGGGTAATTCTTGTTTCTGAGGCAAAGCATCAAGGGAAGGATATTGAGAATATCAAAAATGGCATCTTGGTAGGGAAGAATAATGACCAAGATTTCATGGTTGCCGGAAACGCCATAGAACGTTCTCATAAGAACATTTCAGAAATTGCAAATTTAATGCTCAAAGAGGCATATTTCCCATACGTTTTATTTTTGGAGGGGTCTAATTTTCTCACTAAAAATGTTGTGGTCACGAGACCGAATGGCGAAAAGCTTACAATAACCTATAACACAGGAAGTCTGAATAGATTAGATAGACTAACTGCGGCAAACTATGGCATGCCCATCAATACTAACCTATGCAAGAACAAGTTTGTAAAGTCCAACAACCGAATGATAATGCTTCAAGCCGCCTCAATATATACACAAGGCGATGGGGGGCATTGGAGTGAGGCAAAAATGCTCAAAATAATGATTGAAATTGCTGATACTTCCATTCAAATGTTGGCGTCTGACTTGTTTTTACAACTTACAAAAAAATAGGAATGGCAATACACAATAAATCACATAGTAACTCTGGACTTATGCAGCTTAATAGGATGAACAAGGATAATATTAAGCATAAAACGAGTGTGGACTTCGCTGTGCCAGAGAGAACAAATTGTATTCTTTTAAACAAAGACTGTTTGGACTTGTTGAAATCTTTACCTGACGATTCAATTCAACTTATATTGATTGACCCACCTTACAATTTGGATTTAGCAGATTGGGACACTTTTGACAATTATATTGATTGGGCGGCAGAGTGGCTTAATGAATCTTATAGGGTTTTGGCGAAAAGCGGGAATATGGTCATTTTCGGAGGAACTCAATTCCAAGATGAAAAGAGTGGTGATTTGATAGAAATCATACACTATTGCCGTCACCACACAAAGTTCCGTTTAGTCAATACTATTGTCTGGTACTACAAGAATGGGATGTCTGCTCACCGTTATTTCGCAAATAGGCACGAAGAGGCAATCTGGTTGACAAAAACAGATGGATACTATTTTGACTTGGATTCCGTTAGAGTTCCCTATGGCGAGAAAGAGTTAGAAGAAGCGTTGAAAGACAAACGGCTTAATCCAGAAAGTATTAGAAAAGGGAAAAACCCCACCAATGTTTGGGAGATTGGCAGACTAAATGGTAATTCTCTTGAACGTGTTGGCCATCCTACACAGAAACCCATTGAAATAATGAGACGTTTTGTAAAAGCATTATCATATCCAGATTCAATCGTTTTGGATTTTTTTGCTGGGAGTGGAACAACTGGTATAGCTTGTTTGGAAGAAAAACGTAATTGTATCATGTGCGACAAAGATGAACACTCAAAGATATACTTTGACAAACATATTTCCCGCTTGCAAACAAGTTTATTCTATCAGCCTTTCATCGAATGTGATAGTTTGGATTTGTTTTTCGATGGCATCAAGAAAAGAACAAAAATACCACAATACCAAGTTCAAGTAGTAAATAACTAGAAATTCACCAAAATAATTAATCCTTAAACGTTTAAGCAATTATGGCAAAAGAAAAAAAGTTCATGACTTGTGACGGTAACTGCGCTGCAGCGCATGTGGCCTACATGTTCAGCGAGGTAGCAGCTATCTACCCCATCACCCCGTCAAGCCCCATGGCCGAGTATATCGACGAGTGGGCCGCCGGCGGTCGTAAGAACCTCTTCGGCGAGACCGTGAAGGTCGTCGAGATGCAGAGCGAGGCCGGCGCCGCAGGTGCCGTGCACGGCTCGTTGCAGGCCGGTGCTCTGACCACCACCTATACCGCTTCGCAGGGTCTGCTGCTGATGATCCCCAACATGTACAAGATCGCCGGCGAGCTGCTGCCCGGCGTGTTCCACGTGAGCGCCCGCGCCCTCGCCGCCCAGGCCCTCTCGATCTTCGGCGACCACGCCGACGTGATGAGCACCCGCCAGACGGGCTTCGCCATGCTGGCCGAGAGCTCGGTGCAGGAGGTGATGGACCTCGCCCCTGTGGCCCACCTCAGCGCCCTCAGCGGCCGCGTGCCGTTCCTCAACTTCTTCGACGGTTTCCGCACCAGCCACGAGATCCAGAAGATCGAGGCCTGGGATATGGAAGACCTGCGTCCGCTGGTGGACCAGAAAGCCCTGAAGGCTTTCCGCGAGAACGCCCTCAACCCCGAGCACAACGTGACCCGCGGCACCGCCCAGAACAGCGACGTCTATTTCCAGACCCGCGAGCTGCAGAACAAGTACTATGACGCTCTGCCCGACATCGTGGCCGAGTATATGGCTGAGATCAGCAAGCTGACCGGCCGCAACTACGCCCCCTTCACCTACTACGGTGCCAAGGATGCC
>ONJY01000019.1 GCA_900318275.1 uncultured Bacteroidales bacterium
AGTGAAGTTCCTCAACTCTGTGGGAGGGGGAATCGTAAAGAAGATACAGGGCGGACAGGTGTTCGTCGAGGACGAGAGCGGCTTCGACATGCCGTTTGCACCCAATGAGCTGATACGTATGGCCGACCAAGGCAAGGTGGGGCAAGTCTTTAATGACGAAACCATCGGCCAAAGCGCCGAACAGAAGGCCAAGCAGGAGCACCGTGAGCCCACGCAGCTGGAGCTGATAGAGGAGAACCGCCGCCTCCGCAGCCAGAACGCCAACCTGCAGGACCAGATAAAGCAGCTCAAGAGTCAGATACTCTCGCTGCAGCGTACCATTGCAAGGATATCATAAAGAAAGTTGATGAAGTATGTATTGATAATACTATTCATCGTATATATCCTTGCTGGATTGTATCTGACGCTTGTTACCCCCCAATTCCGGACAAGAATCCTTAAGGGGCACAAGCTGGTGAACAGACGAGAGCGGTGGATATATCTCATTCTTGTTGTATCTTTTGTGATGGTAATAATGCTGGTAATTTTGAATCCATCAATAATGGAATAAATATATATGAGCAGACAGATACATATAGGCAAGCTGATGCTGGGCGGGGGAGCGCCCGTCCGCGTGCAGAGCATGACGAATACCGACACGATGGACACCCGCGCCACCGTTGAGCAGGCGCTCCGCATGGTAGAGGCGGGCTGCGAGCTGGTGCGCATCACGGCACCCGATGTGAAGGCCGCCGAGAACCTCGGCCGCATCAAGGAGGAACTGCTGAAGCGCGGCTGCGAGGTGCCTCTGGTGGCCGACATCCACTTCAACCCCAAGGCCGCCGAGGTGGCCGCCACGCTGGTGGAGAAGGTGCGCGTCAACCCGGGCAACTACACCGACCGCAATACCGGCAAGCTGGAGTTCACCGAGCAGGAATACAACGACGAGCTGAAAAGGATAGGGGAGAGGATGGCCACCCTGATTGACATCTGCAAGGCGCACCACACCGCTATGCGCATCGGCACCAATCACGGCTCGCTCTCCGAGCGCATCATGAGCCGCTACGGCAACACGCCCGAGGGCATGGCGCAGTCGGCCATCGAGTTCGCCCGCGTCTGCGAGGAGCAGGATTACCACGACCTGGTCTTCTCGATGAAGGCCAGCAACGTGAAGGTGATGGTCGATAGCACACGCCTCTTCGTGCAGAAGATGCACGCCCTCGGCATGGATTACCCGATACACCTCGGCGTCACCGAGGCGGGCGACGGCATGCAGGGCCGCCTCAAATCAGCCGCCGGCATCGGCGCCCTGCTGCTCGACGGCATCGGCGACACCGTGCGCGTCTCCCTCACCGAGGACCCCGAGGCCGAGATGCCCATTGCCTACGACATCCTGCAGGCCGTCGGCGCCCGCATCACGCAGCCCGAATACATCGCCTGCCCCTCGTGCGGCCGTACGCAGTACGACATACAAACGGCGTTGCGTGAGATAAAAGAAAAGACGAAGCACCTGGTGGGCGTGAAGATAGGCGTGATGGGCTGCATAGTCAACGGCCCCGGCGAGATGGCCGACGCCGACTACGGCTACGTGGGTTCCGGCCATGGGAAGATCACCCTCTACAAAGGCAAAGAAATCGTCAAGCGCGACATCGACCAGAGAGATGCCGTCGACGAATTAGTCAAATTCATAGAAAACGACCGTAAACAATGAAGTGGAGTTTCATATTGTTCCTGCCGGCGCTGGTGTCCGTGTGTTGGGCCGTTGCCACGATGGCCTTCAAGCGCAGAATCACACACGCTCAGGTGGTTTTGAGCCTTACCCAGATGATGGTGGCTTTCGGCATCACCATGCTTATCGTCCTGTTCCGCGGCCGCGCGGGCTCGCTGTTCATATACGACTTTGTCTTCGAGGTGCTGGCGGTGTACTGTATGCCTATGTATTATATCGGCATCTGTTCGCTCACCGAAGCCCGCGGCGCCACGCTGAAGCAGCGGCAGGTCTTCTGGCCGCCGTTTGTCTTCGTCATAGGGCTCACCATCGGTGCCTACTGGCTTGGCCCGCGTCGCTACGAGGAGATGTGCCACGCAATAGTTGACAACACGGCCGGCTGGATTGCCGGCGATGCCGCATGGAACTTCCTCTACTTCTGGGACCACTTCCTCTTCCCGGTATTTACTTTGGTTCTCATTGTCGTTTTGTCTGTGGTAAGCATCCGAAAGGTGCAGCTCTACCAGCGCCGTTTCAACAGCTATTATGCCGAAGACATGAACGTGCCCTTCATCGATAGCCGTACCCTGTCGGTCTTCACTATGCTTTTCATCCCGCTGGGAATAATCATTGTCTGCCTGATAGACTTCCGGCCATATATGGTCAAATACTGGCTTATCCTGTGTGCGGTGCTGCTGAGCGTGCTGCAGTTCCTCATGGGCCGCTTCGTCTATCGTCTCGACTATGACGCCCGCTATCTGGCAGAATATATACGTACCAAAACCGAAACCAAATGACACCTGTAGCATTAACATACCTCATCCTTGGCCTTGCAACCCTCTTCTGGCCCGTCGCCACGGTGCTCTTCAAACGCCGGGTGCTCGATGCCCAATGGCTCTCGATGACCGCATTGCTGACCATGTCGCTCTCGGTAATCATCTACAGCACCTTCTTCAACACCTTCCTCAAGGGCGAGTATCTGCTCGTCTGCATCTTCATGGTGCTGTCTATGATCACGCCGGCGCTCATACAGGCATTTGTCACGTTGCTCACCAACCCAAGAGGTCTGCCTATCCGAGCCCGCATACTCATTCTTCCGGCGGTCATTGTGACCATCCTTATGGGCTTGTCGGTCGTCATCGGCGGCGCCGACATGTATCGCCTCTGGATACAGCGCGGTGCAGAAGGTATAGCAAACCGCTTCTTTGCCAACAGCTGGCGCTACAACCTCATCGTCGCCATCCATTACTACCTCTACTGGTTTGTTATTATTGCCGAAGTCACCTATGTGGCCTATTACTGTATACGCCATGTCACGCGCTTCAATCGCCAGTTGGGCGAGTACTACACCGTTGACCGTGTGCGTCACGCCGACCTTAAGATGATATACTTCACCGTGGCTGCCAACTGCATTTGTGTGGGCATAAGCTACATCTTCTTCCCCTTCAATGTCGCGCGGCCGCTTGTGCTCCTGATACCGGGCTGTCTCATTCAGGGCATCATCATGTTCCTCATCGGCTACTACTCCTACCGCCTGCCGGTGGGCGCTGAGGTGCTTAGCGAGCGTGTCCGTCTTGCGCCGCGCCGCAGCAACCGCGACATGGTGAACCTGGGCCGCCAGATTACCGACTATATCGAGCGGCAGAGCGCATGCTTTAACCCCGACTTGTCGGTATTCATGCTGGCCGATCGTTTCCGTGTGTCGCAGGACGAGGTCATCGACGCCATCCACCGCCTGCATGGCATCTCCTTCGGCGAGTATATCGACGGTCTCCGCATCGAGCATTCCCTCAGCAAACTAAACAGCAAGGTGCTCGACGACCCCGCGGAACTTGACCAGCTGGCCCACAGCTGTGGTTATCTCACAAGCGAAGACTACCGCCACTCGTTCGAGCGCGTAATGCAGACCACCATGGAAAAATGGGCTGATCAGTAACCGTATTTGCCACCCCAGCGCTGACGCAGGCTGTTGCGAGTCTCGTTCTCGCGCGGCGTGTTGCCAGGTTCGTAGAAGCGTGTGCCCTCCAGTCCCTGCGGCAGGTACTCCTGCTCCGTGAAGCCTCCCAAGGCGTTGTTCGCGAAATCGTGGGCGTATTTGTAGCCCTCGTGGTAGCCAAGCTGCTTCATCAGCTTGGTGGGGGCGTTGCGTATATGCAGCGGCACCGGCAGATCGCCCGTGCGGCGTATCATGCTCGTTGCATTCTCCAACGCCATGTATGTGGCGTTGCTCTTGGCCGAGCAGGCCAGGTAGCAGGCACACTGCGACAGGTTGATGCGGCATTCGGGGTAGCCTATCTTGCTCACCGCGTCGAAGGTGGCGTTGGCCAGCAGCAGCGCGTTGGGGTTGGCGTTGCCTATGTCCTCGCTGGCGAATATCAGCATGCGGCGTGCAATGAACAGCGGGTCCTCGCCGCCTTCTATCATGCGTGCCAGCCAGTAGACGGCCCCGTTGGGGTCGCTGCCGCGCATGCTCTTGATGAAGGCCGAGATGATGTCGTAGTGCATCTCGCCCTGCTTGTCGTAGAAGGCGAGGCTCTGTTGAATAACCTCCGTGGTGTTTTTATTGTCAACTACAACGTCGGCTGTCTTCGATTTGTTAACCACCAATTCGAGGGCGTTCAACAGCTTTCTTGCGTCGCCTCCGCTTATGCGCATAAGAGCATCGCTTTCGAGAATGTCTATTCTACGACCTTGTGTGGCGTAATAGTTCACGGCCGAGTTTATCAACTTTCGCATGTCCTCCTCGTCGAACTCGCGCAGCACATACACCTGGCAGCGGGAGAGCAGGGCGGAGATGACTTCAAATGAAGGATTTTCGGTGGTGGCACCAATCAGCGTTATGGTGCCGCGCTCCACAGCCCCCAGCAGCGAGTCCTGTTGGGCCTTGTTGAAGCGGTGTATTTCGTCGATGAAGAGTATGGCGCCTTCTTCCTCCTGTGCAGCGTTGATAACCTCTCGTACCTCCTTCACGCCGCTGCTGATGGCGCTGAGCGTGTGGAATGGGCGATGCAGCGTGTTAGAGATAATCATGGCCAATGTTGTCTTGCCGATGCCCGGTGGACCCCAGAAAATCATGCTGGGGATGTTGCCGCTCTCTATCAATGTGCGAAGAACAGCACCCGGTCCTATCAGGTGCTGTTGTCCGATGTATTCATCGAGAGTTTTTGGTCTCAGTATTTCCGCTAATGGCGTCATACAATCAGCATTGCGTCGCCGTAGGTGGAGAAGCGGTACTTCTCCTTGATGGCCGTCTGGTAGGCTTGCATCATGAGGTCCATGCCGGCGAAGGTGCTCACCATGATGAACTGCGTGCTCATCGAGTGGTGGAAGTTGGTTACCATCATGTCGGCTATAGTGAAATCATAGGGTGGGAAGATGAACTTGTTGGTCCATCCGTCGTAGGGGAAAATCTTGCCTGGTATGGTCACGGCGCTCTCCAGCGCGCGCATCGTCGTGGTACCCACGGCGCAGACGTGCTTGCCGGCGGCCTTGGCCTTGCTGATGGCGTTGCACACATCCTCGCTCAGGTGCATCTCCTCGGCGTCGGCACGGTGCTTGGAGAGGTCCTCGACCTCGATGTTCTTAAACTCGCCCATGCCGCAGTGCACGGTCAGCTCTTTCCATATCACGTCCTTTATTTCCATGCGCTTGAGCAGCTCGCGGCTGAAGTGCAGACCCGCGATGGGGGCCGCTATCGAGCCTTCCACCTTGGCGAAGATGGTCTGGTAGTCCTCGGCGTCCTTTTTCTCAATGTCGCGCAGGCGGCGCAGCTCGTCGGGCAGTGGTGTGCGCCCCATGCCCTTGACAATCTTGATGAACTCCTCGTGGGTGCCGTCGAAGAGGAAGCGTATCGTGCGGCCGCGGCTCGTGGTGTTGTCCACCACCTCGGCCACTAGAGCGTCGTTGGTGCCGAAATAGAGCTTGTTGCCGATGCGTATCTTGCGGGCGGGGTCCACTATCACATCCCACAGGCGTGTCTCGGGGTTAAGCTCGCGGATCATCAGCACCTCGATTCTCGCGCCCGTCTTCTCCTTCTCGCCGTCGAGCAGGGCGGGGAAGACCTTGGTGTTGTTGGCCACCACCACGTCGCCTTCGTTGACATAGTCGATGAAGTCCTTGAAGACGCGGTGCTCTATCTCGCCGCTGTCGCGGTGCACCACCATCATGCGGGCTTCGTCGCGGTTGCGTACGGGTTTTTCGGCTATTAACTCTTTGGGCAGGTTGAACCTGAATTGCGATAGTTTCATTGTTGCTTCCTCTGTTGTTGATAACAACCTTATAACGTATTTTTTCCCGAATATTGTGTGGCGGTGAAAAAAAAATATTTTCACCCCGATTTTCGGACAGTTTTTCCATGAAACCGGTACGGAGCCCCTACGGACCCCCTTCGGCATTTCTTCAGTGGAAGGCCGTATGGAGGCCGTAGGGAGACCGAAGAGGGGCCGAAGGGTGGCCGTAGGGGGTGGGTGTGGAAAACTTTTTTTCATTTAGTAATAATAATGTCGCCGTTTCTGCGTTATGGAAATCATGAAACAAGCACTCAAAGGACTTCTTGTTGTGGCGGTGATGCTCATTGCGGCCGGCAGCGTGGCGGCCCAACCGTCGGGCGACGGTCAGTCGGCGCGTGCCGACGCCGAGCTGATGACCAAGCGCTACACCGAGTCTTATGACAGTCTCCTCAATAGCTATTACCTGCGGCGCCATGCGCACCGCTCGCTGCGTTCGCATACCGAATTCTCCACCGAGGCCTTCGACGCTCTGCCCGACAGCGTGCTCGTGCACCGCCTGCAGGCTCTGCACACCGTCATCCCCATGACCTACAACACCGAGGTGCGCTCCTTCATACGCTTCTACCTGAGGCACATGTCCTCGCGTCTCGACGTGATGCTCACCCTATGCGAGTACTACCACCCCCTCTTTGAAGACGCCCTCGACCGCTATGGCGTGCCCGAGGAGCTGAAATACCTCACCATTGTGGAGAGCGCCATGAACCCGCAGGCCACCTCGCGCGTTGGCGCCGCGGGCCTCTGGCAGTTTATGTACAGCACTGGTAAGCTCTACGACTTGGAAGTCAATTCGGTGGTCGACGAACGGCGCGACCCCGGCAAGAGCACCGTGGCCGCTGCGCGCCATCTGAGCGATCTCTACCGCGTCTTCGGCGACTGGCAGCTGGCCATAGCGGCCTACAACTGCGGCAGCGGCAACGTCAACAAGGCCATAGCCAGAAGCGGCGGCAAGCGCAACTTCTGGGAGATATACTACAACCTGCCGCGCGAGACACGTGGCTATGTGCCGGCATTCATCGCCGTGGTCTACGTGATGAACTACTACGACCAGCACGGTCTGCGCCCTTCGCGCATCAACATACCTGTGCGCAGCGACACCGTCATGGTGCACAACGACATACTCCTCACCTATGTGGCCGAGGCCACGGGGCTGGAGATGGACGAGCTGCGGACCCTCAACCCGCAGTATCGCGCCGACTATATACCCGCCTCCACATCGCCCTATCCGCTGTGCCTGCCGTCGGGCAAGATAGAGTCCTTCCTGATGGCGCAGGACAGCATCTGCGCCCACAGTGCCGACAGCCTTCAGCGCCGACCCGTCAAGATCGAGCCGCAGGGCAAGGCCAAGGGTGGCACCAAGGGCGGCAGCGGCAAATACTACACCGTGCGCAAGGGCGATACGCTCTACCGCATAGCCTCCAAGCATGGCCTCACGGTGCAGAAACTCAAGAAACTCAACGGCATGAAGAGCGACAATATACGTGTGGGACAAAAACTTAAGGTGAGATGAACTGGAACAAGATAAAGAAGGTTGTCCTCAACAAGTACTTCATTGCCACGGTGGTCTTCCTGGTGGTGATAGTCTTCTTTGATGAGTACAGCCTGCGCGTAAGCTCGCGCCTGCACCGTCAGGTTGACGAGCTGCACGCCGAGGAGCAGGCCCTGAAGGACGCCATTGTCGCCGACAGCGCCGCCAACGCCGACCTGAAGTCGAGCCTCGACGCCAAAGAGCATTACGGGCGCGAGAACTACTATATGAAGCGCCCCGACGAGGATATATTTGTGATAAAATGAAGCGTACGATACCCATACTGCTGGCCTCGGCCCTCCTGCTTGCCTCCTGCGAGAGCGTCAAGTCGTTCATGGCGCGCGACCTTGAGGAGGAGGACTTCATCATAGGGCAGCTGTATGTCGACGAGCTTGTCAACGAGACACCTGTCATAGCTTCGCGTGTCACACCCAAGCCACAGCGCGGGAGCGACGGTCGCGAGTGCAACAATGCCTTGGGCCTCCGCTGCAACGACGACGACAATCAGGACCTCTACGAGACTGTCAACTCGTGGCTCGGCGTGCCCTACAAGTATGGCGGCACCGACCGCAACGGCATCGACTGCTCGGCCTTCGTTGGCACGGTGTACAAGAAGGTGTACCACAAGACCCTGCACCGCACGGCCAACGAGATGCTGCGTGACGTGGAACTTATATCCAAGAGCCAGCTGCGTGAGGGCGACCTGCTGTTCTTCACCAACTCGAAAGGCAAAGTGTCGCATGTGGGCATCTATCTCAAAGACGGTCTTTTCGCACATTCGTCGACGTCGGCTGGCGTCTGCGTGAGCCGCACCGACGACACCTATTGGAGCAAGCACTTCTACAAAGGCGGCCGCGTAAAATAGCCTGCGGCAAAATAAATTTTGCCAGTTGCCAAAAAATGTGTATTTTTGCACTCTGTTTTAGAGTATAAAAAATACAGTCAACATTATGAAAAAGACCCATTCTTTATTGTTGTGCTTTGTTGGCACTCTGCTTCTTAGTAGCTGTCTTTCCATCGCGCCGACCTCCATCTCGCGCATGGGCTCGCTCGACGGATACAAGTATTTTTATGTCACACCTACCTCGGAACACAGCTCCGTCACCGGTAATACCTATGGCAACAAGGGCAACGTGTACGGCTCCACTAGGTCGAGCAGCGTCAACCCTGCCGACCAGATAGCCAGTTACATGATGAACCGCGGCTATGTGCGTGTGCCTGAAGTGAAGGCCAAGGATGCCAAGCAGACGCTGGTCATCAACTATGGCGACGGCAACTATCGCGAGGGTTTCTTCGAGGATCGTGCCATAGAGGTGACGATACAGATTCTCAACGGCGAGACCAACGAACTGCTGTGCCTCTGCCGCGCCGACGCCAAGGCCAGCAATGAGGCCAACGCCATACGTCTCGCCTTGGACAAAGGCCTCAACGAGATATTCCTTACGAGACCATAATGGTTTGATGAACAAAAAATAATAACAAGATATGAAAGTAAACCGCAGAAAAGAACTGTTCCCCAACGTCACCGACGAACAGTGGAACGATTGGAAATGGCAGGTCAAGAACCGCATCGAGACCTACGAGCAGCTGAGCAAGTACTTCACCTTCGCACCCGAAGAGACCGAGGGCATCAAGAAGGCTCTGGCCAAGTTCCGTATGGCCATCACGCCCTACTACCTGAGTCTCATTGACCCCAACGACCCGTACGACCCCATCCGCCGTCAGGCCATCCCCGCAGGCCCCGAGTGCAACATTGCACCGGCCGACCTCAACGACCCCCTGCACGAGGACGAAGACTCGCCCGCTCCCGGCCTCACACACCGTTATCCGGACCGCGTGCTGTTTCTCATCACCGACATGTGCTCCATGTACTGCCGTCACTGTACACGCCGCCGTTTCGCCGGTCAGAAGGACGACGAGAGCCCCAGCGAGCGCATCGAGAAGTGCTTGGCTTACATTGAGAAGACCCCACAGGTGCGCGACGTGCTCCTCAGCGGTGGCGACGCCCTGATGGTCAGCGACCAAAAGCTGGAGTACATCATCCAGCGCCTGCGCAAAATACCGCATGTGGAGATAGTCCGCATCGGCAGCCGCACCCCCGTGGTGTGCCCGCAGCGTATCACCCCCGAGCTGTGCGACATGCTGAAGAAGTACCACCCCATCTGGCTCAACACCCACTTCAACCACCCCAACGAGTTCACCCCCGAGGCTGAGCAGGCCCTCGCACGCCTGGCCAACGCCGGTATACCTCTGGGCAACCAGACCGTGCTGCTGCGTGGCGTGAACGACTGCGTCCACGTGATGAAGAAACTCATGCACGAGTTGGTGCGCAACCGTGTGCGTCCGTACTATATCTACCAGTGCGACCTGAGCATGGGTCTGGAGCACTTCCGCACACCCGTGAGCAAGGGCATAGAAATTATCGAGAACCTGCGCGGCCATACGAGCGGCTATGCTGTGCCTACCTTTGTGGTCGACGCTCCCGGCGGTGGCGGCAAGACACCCGTCATGCCCCAGTATGTCATCTCGCAGAGCCCCGACAAGGTTATCCTGCGCAACTTCGAGGGTGTCATCACCACCTACACCGAGCCGCGCGAGTACCACGAGGAGTGCCACTGCGAGGCCTGCGAGGCAAAGCGTCGCGTGGACGAAGGTGTGGCTTCGCTGCTTGAGACCGACCGCATGGCACTCGAGCCCAGCCACCTGATGCGTCACGAACGTAACAAGAAGAAATAAGATAGGATGAAAGTGGAGAGAGGAAAGTGGAAAGTGGTTGTGCTGCTTAGCGTCAGCATCGCTTTCCTCTTTCCTCTTTCTGTTTTCCAGTCTGCCAACGCCCAGGTGGCAGGCCTCAATTCATTGCCCATGCTGCGTCGTAGCAGCATGGCACACACCAATGCTTTGAGCCTGCGCTATCTGCCGCTTTACGCGGACAATGTAGTTGTGGGTATCGACAACCCGTCATTGCTAACCCGTGGCATGGGTGGTTCAGCCATGCTGAGCTACTATAACATGTTTGTAGGCGGCAATATGGGATCTCTGGCCTACGCCCACACTTTCAAGCATGTGGGTACGATGGTCTTCGGCTTCCACTTCAACAACTACGGTAAGTTCGAGGAATACGACGAAGAGGAAAACTACATAGGCGACTTCTATGCCGAGGACTATGCTCTTAGCGTCGGTTGGGGCATGTGGGTGGACTCTAATTTCAGCATCGGTACGACACTAAGGCCGGTGCTTTCGCAGTATGCAGAATACTCAGCAGTGGCCTTGACGCTCGACCTTGCAGGAAGCTATGTCTCCGATAACCGCCGTTTTGTCGCCACGTTGATGGCCAATAACATCGGCGCCCAGATTGTAACTTTTGACAACAAGGTTGAGAAGGTGCCCTTCGAGCTGTCGGCAGCTTTGTCTTATAAGCTCAGCAAGGCACCGTTCCGGGTCTTCTTTGCGGCCACTGAACTGCAGCGTTGGAACCTACGTTACAACGACCGCCTCAACCCTACGTCGCAGACCGATCCTTTCACTGGCGAGGTTACAAGTGAGAAGCCTTTTGTGGGGTTTATGGATAACCTTATGCGGCACACCGTCTTCGGGGTGGAGCTGAACCTTGGTACTGTGCTCTTTGCACGTGTGGGCTACAGCTATCGTCAAGCGGCAGAAATGCGTGCGGCCGATGCGTTTAATATGAGTGGCTTCTCGTTCGGCGTGGGTATACATGTCAAGCAGTTTGAGTTCAGCTACGCCCGACGCAACTACCACCTCGGTCAGGCTCCCAACTACTTCACGTTGAACTATAAGTTTTAACCATGCTTCGTTTCATTGTCTCCAACCAGACCAACCCATACTGGAATATTGCGGTTGAGAATTATCTCGTTGAGCATGCCAATGCTGTCACCATGTACCTGTGGCGCAACCGCCGCACGGTGGTGATAGGACAGAACCAGAACCCCTTTAGCGAGGTGAATATAGAGGCGTTGGAGGCTGATGGAGGCTACCTGATGCGCCGCAAGACCGGCGGTGGTGCCGTGTACCATGACGACGGCAATCTCAATTTTTCCTTCGTCGTACCCAAGGCGCTCTATGACCAGACGCGTCAGTTCTCCGTCGTGCAGCGCGCGGTTGAGAGTTTCGGTCTGCACACCGAGATGTCGGGTAGGAACGATTTGTTGGCTGAAGGTCGTAAGTTCAGCGGCAATGCCTTCAGCAAGGGGCGGGCCAACGACCTGCATCACGGCACGTTGCTCATCAACGGTGACATGTCGGACCTTGCACGCTACCTCAAACCTAAGCCTGCCAAGCTGCAGAAACACGGTGTGGCGTCTGTGCGCAGCCGTGTGGTGAACCTTGCCGAACTGAACCCCGACATAACCGCCGAGAGTATCGTTCCGCGCCTCCGCGGGGCATTTGAGGCCGAATATGGCGGCGTGGCCGTGGAGGTGCCTTTCGCCAACCTTATGCAGAAACCGGAGGTCCGCACGCTTTACAGCCAGTTCGCTTCTGACACATGGAAGTATGGCCGCTGGCGTAGCTTCACCGCCCAGCGCAGCGCCCAGTTCGACTGGGGTGGAGTGGAGGTGTCCCTCACTATAGAGGACGGCATCATCCGTGACGTGCAGATAGCCTCCGATGCCCTCGACCTTGCCGCCCTCGACGAGGCCCGCCGCTTGCTCGACGGTGCAACAACAAAACAGCGTCCCCTTTCCGGGAACGCTGTCGTCAACGATATTCTTTCGCTTGTTTATTGATCAGGCTGTTTCATTCAGCCCATCGCACGTAGTCGGCCTTGCGTGGCAGGGGTGCGGGAATGGCTTTCGCCGGGAAACCTACCACGAGGTGATCGATGCCCTCGTAGTCGCCTTCGATGCCGAGTTCTTTCAGCAGCTGCTTGCCTTCCGGACTGTCAAACTCCTCCTTGGCGCGGTGTATCCAGCATGAGCCGAGCCCCACGGCTTCGGCGGCGTTGGCCATATTTGTCAGTACGGCACATCCGTCGTGGAAGTAGGTGGGCACCTTGCTGTCGGCCAGCACAATGAGCACTACCGGGGCGCCATAGAAGGGGTCGAACCCTTCGAGAGGTTTCTCGCCACGCTGCACCTTCAGCTTGTTCCATATGTCGGCGTTCATGGCCGACAGCCGGTCGCGCAGCTGTCGGTTGGTCACAGCCACTATCAGCGGGCTCTGCTTGCCATGCCCCGTTGGGGCCCAGGTGCCAGCCTCGCATATGGAGGCAATCAGTTCTCTGTTCGGCATATCGGGCAAAAAAGCACGGCAGCTACGCCGTGCTTTCATGTTGTCAAGAGCAGACTGGTTCCTCATTGGTTGACCACTTTAAGCAGGCTGATGATAGCTGACGCTGTGGCGGCAGTCTGCGCAATGTTCTGGCTGTTGATGTTGGAGAGTCCGGCTGTGGCGAGCATTCTGTCGACGAAGGCTGCGGCGTTGCTGCTGGTGATGAGTCCTGCCGAGCTGGAGATAAGGCCGGCGGTGAAAGCCTTGCGGTAGTCGGCGTTGTCCTTGTTCTGCTTCAGGTTGGCATAGCTGGTGGCTAGCGCCAGAGCGTTGTTGAGGGTGGTGGGGTTGCTCAGGTCGATGTTGCCGGTACCCTTATAGGTGCCATAGAGACCCTGGACGGCGGCGCCACAGTTCTGGCCCGAAGCTTTGGCTACAGAGTTGCTGCTTGCGGCGGCGTTGAAGAGGCTGCACGAGGTCAATGCCAGAGTGGCGAAACATGCTAAGAGAATGCCTAAACGTTTCATAATTAATGCTTATTTTGTTGTTGATACTTGTTTTATCAAATGCAAAGATACGAAACATAACTGAAACGGCAAAGTGTTTTCTCAAAAAAAAGCACTTTGCCGTTCCCTTATGCGCCTCATGCTTGCTGCCAGAAACGCGACGTGATGTCGTGCAGGGTACCTCCCTCCACCTTGTACAGCCGCTGGTTGGTGCGGCGGCTTTTCAGGGGGCCCAGGTGCGCCAGGTAGGGGCCGAGCTTTATGTAGTCGAAGTTGTTGAGTTGCACAGCCTTCGACAGCAGGGTGCGACCGCTCCACCAGGCCGTATGCAGGCGTGGGTGGCGCCGACGTATGTTGGCTGCTATCTCGTCGACCTCGGCGGGAGCCGCGTCGCCGCCGAAGAGGGCTATGCAGCTCACGCGGCCGCCGTAGGTGTCGAGCATACGGTCCACGGCCTGTTCCGTCAGGGGTTCGCCACAGTCGCCCCACAGGTGCTTGCTGTGGCATCCGGGGCAGCGGCAGGGACATCCGCTGAGGCTGACGGCCAGCGTCACCTCGTCAGGTATCTCCTGAAACACAATGTCGGTGTCGGTGTACTTGAGCATTGTTTACATTGTGGCGTAGAAGCGGCGCGAGGCTTCTTCCTGACGGGGCTTGCTGAAGTTGGAGACGCGGCGCAGGTAGCCGATGACGCGTGTCAGGTAGTCAACGTTGTGCGAGTGGCACTTGGGGCACTCCTTGAGGTAGCGCTTGTCGATGTGGCCGCAGTCGTTGCAGATGGTGTTGGGGATGTTGAAGGTGAAGTAGTTGCAGCCTTCCTTGGCGGCCACCTCCAGCAGCTGCATGTACTGCTGCTGCGTCAGGTGCTCCTCGAGGTTGCAATGCAGCGCCGAGCCGCCGGTGAGGTGCTCGATGTAGGGGGCACCGTGCAGGCGGAACTTGTCGAGCACCGTCAGCGAGGTGTCTTCGACGATATAGAAGTACGAGTTGTAGCAGTCGCGCGGCACGAAGTAGCCGTCCTCGCGGTCCCACTTGGCGTGCTTCACGCCCACGTTCTCGGCGGGAATCATCTCGCAGTTGAACATCACTTCCTTGGTGCGGTATTCCTTGTTCTTCTTCTCCACCAGGCCGAGCACCGTCTGCACAAACTCGCGGTACTGCGGGTTGTCGTTGATGGGTATGCCCATGAACTCGGCTGCCTCCACCAGTCCGTTGACACCGATGGTGAGGTACTGGCGCGCGATGTTGATATATCCGGCGTCGAAGAGCGGCAGCATGCCGTGGGCCTGCAGGTCCTTGAGGTTCTCGTTGTAGGCCAGCTGCACCTTGTGGCAGAGGTCAATGATGTCGGTCAGGAACTCACGGTAGTCCTTGCCGTTGTTGACGGCATACTGTATGCAGCGGTTGAGGTTGATGGTCAGCACGCTCTTGCTTCCGGTGCTCACGCCGCCGGCACCCAGCGTGTAGCTGAAACCGTTGTCGGTAATCTCGTTGCGCAGACGGCAGCAGCTGCTGAGCGAGTCGGCGTTGTCGCTGATGTAGGTGAAGAACGAATGTCCTTCGGCGTACATCTCGGCGGTGAAGTTGGCCATATCCTCGTCCACGAACTTGCCGTTCTTGTCGTAGAGCAGGGCCATCGTCTCCACCGGGAAGGTGAGCACGGCCTTGGTGCGCTCGGCG
Organism: uncultured Bacteroidales bacterium; assembly: GCA_900318275.1. Classification (GTDB taxonomy): domain Bacteria; phylum Bacteroidota; class Bacteroidia; order Bacteroidales; family P3; genus Colimorpha. Next base: position 14,920 of record ONJY01000019.1, read on the forward strand.
TTGAACCAGCGCATGAAGCGCTTCTGCAGCCAGCAGAGGCCGTCCCAGTCGGGCGCCGACCCGTCGGGGAAGCGGAACTCGCCGAAGAGCGACTCGAAGTAGGGCCGGTCGTAGTAGGCTATGTTCCAGAACACCGACTGGTAGTTGCGGGCGCCGGTGGGCTGGTTGAGGCTGTAGACAATCTGCTCGAAGCAGTCGGTGATGACCTTGTCCATAGTCTTCTGCCTCAGCGAGAGGTCCACCACGCGGTCGGGCTCCTTGTAGTAGTCGAGGCCGTAGTCCTTGCCGATGAAGTAGTTGAGGTACATCAGGAACTCGGGCGTGGCGCAGGCGCCGCTGAGCATGGAGGAGACCATGAAGACCATGTTGATGAAGCCGCCGCAGAACGACTTGAGGTTGCTCGGGGCCGTGGAGTTGCCGCCTATGGAGACCGTGCCGCCCAGCAGCCACGGGTACATGGTGATGGAGGCGCAGTAGTTGGCCAGCGACGTCTCGTCGTTCTTATATATAAAATGGTGCGTCAGTAGGTCGATATAGCGGTTGGCCAGCTCCTTGCCGTACATCTGCTTGATGCGGTCGGTGAGCAGACGGCGGTTGAGGCGTATGAAACCGCTCTTCGGCAGCTCGCCGATGAGGGTGGCGATGTTCTTGTTCTCGACGTTGGCGTTGGCGTCGTACTTGCTGCCCGTGGCGGCGTTGGCGGCGTCGACATAGTCGGCCAGGAACTTCAGCTTGTCCAGCGTCTCGCGGTCCTCGGTGTGCTGCTGGCGGTAGAGCATAAAGCTCTTGGCCACGTTGTAGTAGCCCTCCTTCATCAGGGCCACCTCCACCTGGTTCTGTATCTCCTCGACGGTGATGCCGTTGTGTATGTCGAGGTGCGTCAGTATCTTCGACAGGCAACCCAGGTCCACAGGCTCCTTCACGGAGTCAAAGGCCTTCAGGATGGCGTTCATGATCTTGTCGAGCGAGAAGCGTTCCACTTCGCCGCCGCGCTTGGTGATTGACAGGGTATTGGTCTCCATATATCGTGCTTGTTTTTCTATCCTCTCTTTGGTCGCGGAAGGGCGTTGGCAGCAGGGGAGCACAGCATGGTGTTCTGACTGACAAGGGGCTTTATCCGCGAAAGCATTGTCTCAGGCCTATGGCAGGTCTCCTGGCTCGCCTCCTGCAGCCGCGCCTTCTCGGGCCCCGCAAGGTCCAATGGCTTGCCGCGACTGCTCATATTCAGTGCTTTACAATAATTGCTCCACACTCTTCGAGGCTTACAGTTGCGCGTCAGCTCGTGATTTTCACACGGTTCCCTATTGTCCACCTATGGCGGACCATAGCCTTTTCGACGCTGCAAAATTACAACCTTTCCCGAAACCCCACAAATTTAGTTATGCACAAAAACTTGTTGAAAAGGCCCCACTTTCCTTGACTCTCCGCTAACGCGACACGCACCCTACTTTTTTTACCTCCCGCCCTCCAATTTTCACCTGCCATCATCCATCTAACCCTCACCTAACCCTCACCTAACCCTCATCTGCCCCCAGGAAAGACCCTATGAACACCCTTCGGAGTCGCCCCAGCCGACCTTCCATCGGCCCCCACATCCCTTTCGGAGTTCCTGCGTAGTTCCATCGGACGTTCGACCATCCTTCGACCATCGTTCTACCATCGTTTAACCATCATATATGGTCGAAGGATGGTTAAACGATGGTTGAACGATGGTCGAAGTGTCGGACCAACTCCGATGGAAGGGCGGAAACAGGACAATGCAACTAAAACCTTTTTCTAAAGCGGTGGTTTACAAACACCGAAGAAAAATTATTTTGTCGGAATGGGAAAAAAATGTACCTTTGCACTTTGAAACGGTAGCTAATGTTACATTTTGAAAACTTATATATGAAAAAGATTGTTTTTTGCTTTTGTAAAAGAAAAAATGTATATTTGCACCTTGATATGAGAGCGGAATTTAAAAGAAAATAACAATCAATCAATAAAATAAACACTATGAACAACAGCATTTTCATGTTCCCCAAGCCCGAGAACGAACCCGTTAAAGGCTATGCTCCCGGCAGTCCTGAAAGAGTAGAAATCCGCAAAGCTCTCGACGAGCTCTACGCCAAGGTGACCGAGATTCCCGCCATAATCGGTGGCAAGGAGGTCAAGACCAAGAATATGGGCGAGATAGTGATGCCCACCGAGAACCACCATGTGCTGGCCCGCTACCACAAGGTGGGCGAGAAAGAGGTGCAGGCCGCCATCGACGCCGCCATGAAGGCCCGTCAGGAGTGGGCTGAGACGCCCTGGATCGACCGCGCCAGCGTGATGATGAAGATCGCCACCCTGATCAGCGGCAAGTATCGTTACCTCATCAACGCCGCCACTATGCTCGGCCAGGGCAAGACCACCATGCAGGCCGAGATCGACAGCGCCTGCGAGCTCTGCGACTTCCTGCGCTACAACGTGCATTATGCCAGTCAGATATACAGCGACCAGCCTTGCAGCGACAAGGGCACACTCAATTATGTGACCTACCGCGCTATGGAAGGCTTCGTGTTCGCCATCACGCCGTTCAATTTCACCTCCATCGCCAGCAACCTCTGCATGAGCCCCGTGCTGATGGGCAACGTGTGCATCTGGAAGCCCAGCACCACCGCCATGCTTAGCAACTACCTGCTCATGAAGATCTACAAGGAAGCCGGCCTGCCCGACGGTGTGGTGAACTTCCTGCCCGGCAGCGGCGCCCTCATCGGCAAGGTGGCCTTCGCCAACGAGAACCTCGCAGGCGTCCACTTCACCGGAAGCACGGGCACCTTCAAGGGCTTCTGGAAGGCCATCGGCCAGAACATCGACATCTACAAGACCTACCCGAAGATTGTCGGCGAAACCGGCGGCAAGGACTTCATCATGGTGCACAAGAGCGCCGACGCCGACCAGGTGGCTACCGCCATCGTGCGCGGTGCCTTCGAGTTCCAGGGGCAGAAGTGCTCGGCAGCCAGCCGCGCCTATGTGCCCAAGAGCATGTGGCCCAAGGTGGAGAAGATTGTCGGCAAGATGCTCAAGGAGATCAAGATGGGCGACGTGCGCGACTTCAGCGCCTTCGTCAACGCCGTCATCGACGAGGCTTCGTTCGACAACTGCAAGCGCTACATCGACCACGCCAAGAAGAGCAAGGACGCCGAGATAGTGTTCGGCGGCAAGTGCGACAAGAAGAAAGGCTGGTTTGTGGAGCCCACGGTCATCCGCGCCCTCAAGCCCGACTACAAGAGCATGTGCGAGGAGATCTTCGGCCCTATCATCACCATCTACGTCTACGACGACAAGGACTACGAGAAGACTTGCCAGCTGTGCGACACCACATCGCCCTACGCCCTGACGGGTGCCATCTTCGCCACCGACCGCAAGGCTCTGCGTGCCGGCTACGACCTGCTGAAGAATGCCGCCGGCAACATCTACTTCAACGACAAGCCCACCGGAGCTGTCGTTGGCCAGCAGCCATTCGGCGGCGCCCGCGCCAGCGGCACCAACGACAAGGCAGGCAGCTACCTCAACCTGCTGCGCTGGGTGAGCCCGCAGGCCATCAAGGAGACCTTCGACCCCGCCCACGACTACAAGTACCCCTTCATCAGCAGCGCCAAATAACATTATAAAACAAATTGACATGAAAATTCTGAAGAAAATTGCGGCAATCCTCATCGTCGCCGTCACGATGGTTTCGTTCATCTCCTGCAACAAGGACGACAAGGAAGCCTCCGCCAACACCAACGCGCCCGCTTCGGTGGCCGACACCAATTGGGAGTGGTACGACCCGGATGCTACGGATGTGTACCGTGTACAGGTGGAATTCAACGGCCCGATGCTCGTTTCCGTCATCAAAGAGGCTATGGTTGATGGAATTATGGATATCCAGTGCTATTTGGGCAACTACACCTACTCAAATGGTAGTGGCTCGCTGTCGCTTGAGGATGACAACCATGCGCCCATCAACGCCTCGTTCACAATCGACGGCACACGGATGTCGCTTACCCTGCAGGGGGGCAGCTATACACTGACCAAGAAGTAGTAAGCGGCTTTGTACAAAGAAAGGCGGTTCGAGGGAATCGCCTTTCTTTTTAAAGACTAACAGAATGATGAAGCATAGGTTATTGATATTGGCGATGCTGTTGGTGGTGGGTGTGGCGACGGCCCAGGACAGCGCCTATGTGCGCCGCATCATACGCGACCTCAGCAGCGAGGAGATGTATGGGCGTGGCATGCAGAACAGGGGCGACTCCATAGCCGCCGACTATCTGCGCCGCGAGCTGATGGCCAACGGGGTGAAGCCTTTGGGCGACGACTACTACCAGTATTTCCGCTTCCCCAAGACGCGCACGCGGCCGCCGATAGTCACCGCCGGCTACCGCTCGCAGAACGTTTGCGGATATATTCCCGGCGAGACGGACACCATGATTGTCTTCACCGCCCACTACGAGCACCTGGGCATGAATGGTGACACCGTCTTTTACGGCGCCCACGACAACGCCAGCGGCACGGCGGCGGTGATGGACATCGTCAGGATGACCAACCTGCAGCGCGGCCACTACACCTATGTGTTCCTCTTCTTCGGCGGCGAGGAAAGCGGTCTTGTGGGTTCGCGCTGGTTTGCCGAACACCCGCTGATACCGCTAAGTAAGGTGAAGCTACTGGTGAACATAGACCTCTTCTGTGGCGGCGACGATGGCCTGATGGTCGTCAACGCCAACAGTCGCGAGACGTCGGCCTATGTGGACTTGCTGCAGCGCATCAACGACCTGCAGAGCCTGACGCCCAAGATAGGACGCCGCGACAATGCCGCCAACAGCGACCACTATTGGTTCACCAGCGAGTGCCCGGCCATCTTTATCTACACCCTCGGCGGTCCCTTCGGCGGCTACCACAGCCCCACCGACACCTGCGAGGGTTGCGGCCTCGGCAACTATCACCGCCACATGACCCTTCTGCGCGCATTTCTGGAACAATTATAAACCAAACTAAAAACATAGATTATGGGTATCATCATCTCGATTCTTATCGGTGCACTGGCCGGTTTTCTGGCAGGCAAGATTATGAAAGGGGCCGGCTTTGGCTTCTGGGTTAACCTCCTCGTCGGCATCGTCGGTGGCTTCATTGGCGGCAACGTCCTCGGCTGGCTCGGAATCCACTGGGGCGGCACCCTCGTAGGGCAGATTGTCACCGCCGTTATAGGCGCTGTCATCCTCCTGTGGGTTATCTCCCTTATCAAGAAGAAATAAGAGGGGGGAAAAAAACTACTGTATCGGCTGCACGATTTTGCGCAGCTGTTCGATGTCGAGCTGCTGATAGGAGATGGAGTTGGTGTCGGCGAAGTGCTGACGGTTGGCCTCGTAGTTCTCGCGGTTGTACTCCGATGCTTTCTCGAAGAGGCTCTTGGCGACGGCGAACTTGAGTTGATCGAAGCTGAGCTGGTGGTTGCTGTAGCGCTCAATATCCTTGGGCGATAGGTATTTGGATACCTTGTTGAACTTGTCCTCGGGCAGGCGTCCCTCGCTATCGAGGCTGCGCTCCAGCTCGGGGAAGTTGACCCACGAGGTGATGGTGGTTTCCAGGAGCTTCAGGTGGCGTCGGTTGCGGTCGGTGTAGTAGCCGAGGTAGGCGTGGCAAGGTTCCACGAAGATGACGGGTTTGAGACCTGTCTTGCGGAGTATCGACGCAAGGAAGACGCATGCGTCTATACAGTTGGCTTGCCGGGTGTTCCACACCTCGTCAAAGAAGCGTATGTGTTGCACGTTGGCCGTGGGCGACGGGTTGGAGGTGCATGAGATCGAGGAGTATGAGATGCCGCGGCTGAGGGTGTAGTACCAGACGGCGAAGACCTGGTTGCGCACATCGCGTTCGCTGCCTTGGTAGCCGGAGAGTCGTGTGACGATTCCTTGGTCCAGTATCTCGGTGAGGATGTGTTCTATCTGCGGGTGGTCTTCGTTGACGTAAGCCGCGAAGAGGAATCGGAAGTCGGTATTCTTGAGCGACAGGGGACACTCGTTGACGGAGCGGCATGTGAGCTTAAGGTTTTTGATGTCAACCTCCTCGTCGTTGATATAGCAGGTTAGCGTGAGGTCTACCTGCGCAGGCTGCCGTATCTTGCGCAGAATGCCGTATTTCCATTTGGGCGTGATGTCGAAGGTGTAGCTCTCACCGCGATGGGGGAGAATTTCCTGCGAGATGGTGACGTAGTTGATTATCGACGAGTCGAGGACTACACGTAGCACACAGTTGTCGGCGGGGGCTGTCACCGAGACCTGTAGCGTCGAGCAGTCGGCCGGCAGGTTTTTGGTGTCGTTGCTCTGGAGACCGCTGACGGCGAGGATGAGCGAGGGGTAGAGCTGGTTGTCGAGTATGGGGTTGCAGCGCGCAGTAAAGTCCACCTGCGAGGGATTGTAGAGCTTGTTGCCAGTGCCTTTGTTGTGGCATCCTGCCAGCAGCATGACGGCAGCGAGGAGTGTGAGGTGTAATGTGCGGTGTGTCATTGTACGATGTCTGGGTTTTGGTTGACGAAGTCGGCCCATTGCTTTTTTGCCGACTTGCGTTGCTTCTTGTGTGGTGCCAGTTGTGCGCGCAGGTCGCCGAGGGGGTTGGTGAGCTGCATGTGGCAGGTGTAGGCTACAGCGAGGGCGTCGGTGGCGTCGAGGTAGTGCGGATGCTCATCGAAGTGCAGTATCGAACGGAGTATGTCGGCAACCTGCTCCTTCGAGGCGTTGCCGTTGCCGGTGACGGTCTGCTTGATGACTGAAGGCTCGTACTCCTCATAGGGTATGTCACGGGATAGGGCGGCGGCTATGGCCACCCCTTGTGCCCGGCCGAGCTTGAGCATTGATTGCACGTTTTTGCCGAAAAAAGGTGCCTCGATGGCAAGTTGGTCGGGGTGGAAGGAGTCGATAATGCGTAGTGTGGAGCTGTGTATGTGCTTGATGCGGTCTTTGAAGTCGGGCATCAGACGCAGGTAGAGCACATCCATAGCCACTATGCGTGGCGTCGGTTGGTCGGTGTCGAGGAGACTGTAGCCGAGGATGCGGGTGCCGGGGTCTATGCCGAGGATGAGCATTTCAGTTATGAGTTATGAGTTGTTTTCGCTGTTAGGGGATATGGTGAGGGTGAAGTGTGAGTCGATGCGGCGTCGGGCTATGTAGAGTACGAGGATGTAGAGGCCGAGGGTGGCGAGTGCTGCAAGGGCTACCAGTCCTTCGGGGATGTGGGCGAGTGAGAGTGCTACGATGACGGCGATGAGCAGTATGGCCGGCAGGAGGTAGGCGAACCACACGGCGAGGAGGCCGCGCGAGTGGTCGATGTTGACGGTCACATGCTGGCCTATCTGGTAGTCGCTGCTATGCTCTGTGGGTATCTCGAGGGTCTTGTCCTTCGACTCAGCAAAGCCGCATTTGGCATGCGCTGCGCACGTGGCACAGGCGCTGACGGCATTGATCTGGACGGTGACGCCTTTGTCGCTTACGGCGGTGACGATGCCGGGGTGCCTGACTATTGTTTCGGACTTCTCCATGCTATTATTCCTTTACAGTTCTTGACGCATTTGCCTGTGATGTCTATCTTGCTTACATTGCCGTTGTACACCACTTCGGCACGGCCCCACTCAAAGGGTGATGCGATGTCGAAGACGTGCGGTATGTATATGTCGCCGTGTGTGTTGATATAACCCCAGCGTCCCTGGAAACAAGTGCTCGCCAGCCCTTGTGAGAACTGGAAAGCCTTCTCGAAGTAGAAGGGTATGACGAGTTTGCCGTCGAGGTCTACATATCCCAGTTTGCCATCGCGTTCGACAAGTGCGAGGCTGTCGAAGTACATGTACTTGCGGCCGTTGGGCGTGTTGTTGTCGTATTCTAAAGGCAGAATTATGTCGCCAGTGGTGTCGATTATTCCGTAGTGCCCGTCACGCACGGCCATGGTTCGCCCGAGACGGAAGATGCCTGTCTCGTCGTAGGAGCAGTCAATGACCTCGTTGCCTTCACGATCGAGGAATCCGTAGTGGCCGTCGCGCATCACCCCGATACGCCCGTTGTGGAGTCCGGAAGTCCATGTGTAGACGAAGGGTGTGAGGGGCTTGAACGAGTAGTCGAACAACGCCCATCCGTCTGGGTCTCCGGCAAAGAACAGGCCGTCCTGGTTGGCGGTGATCTGCTCGTAGCGTGTTGGCAGCACCTCGCGTCCCGTGTGGTCTATCATACCCCATCGGCCGTAACGCATCACTATGGCGTAGCCTTCGTTGAAGGGGAGCAGGTTTTCATAGATGGGTGGGAAGAGTTGTTTCCCGAGTGTATCGATGAAGGTGCAGGAGGTGAAGAAACTGTCGACGAGTAACATGACAGGGGCTGTGGCCTCGGAGAAGTCGCCGGCGGAGATATATTGTGGCTCTACGACCATGTTCCCCTGCATGTCGAGGTAGCCGTAAAGTTTGTCTTTCTGTATCTTGATGCGCCCATCGGAAGGGTAACCTACCTCGTCGTATATGCAGGGAACAATCTCGTTACCGTCGCGGTCGATGAGGCCGCATTGGCCATAGTCGCGGTAAACCTTGCAGTAGTTGCCCTGGAAATTGTCGACGAAGCGGTAGATGTTAGGTACTATGACCGTTCCGTCGGCTAGGCGGAATCCGTAAAATTCGCCATCGGTGGTTGTCTGTATGCCATCGACGAAGACGAGCTCACAGCCGCACTCCTCGTCATCGACATACTCGATCTTTTGCGCGGCGAGAGGCAATGCATAAATGCATAGCGTCAGAAGGACTGTCGTAAGGTGTTTCATATACGTTCCATGGAATTTTGCTGACACCAGCCGTTTGTACCGTCGGCTATTGATATTTTGTACCATCCTGTCAAGTCGTCAAGAATTTTGACCTTAGTGCCCTCGTGGAGTATCATCTTGTCTATGCTCTTGTTGTCTGGCGAGGCCTTGAGAGTGACGGCCTGGTCGGTGATTATTGCGTAAGGGTGGGCATTGTAGGTACGTGTGGCGCTGATGAGCAGGGCAGAGGCGAGCAGCAGGAATAGCAGTGAGACGGCTGTTATGGCGAGACCGCCCTTGCGGAGGGACCTGCTGCGTCCGGTGCGGAGCATCGCTATGCCGATGCCTACAATTGCCAGCATCACAAGCCAGATGATACGCCAGCCGTGAGGGGTGATGGCGGTCGTGAGACTATTCCACCAGCGGACGATGAACATCTGGGGAAGGGTGGTGATGCGGTCAGCGGTACGGGCATTGGCCAATGCCAGGTTCTCCTTGGCATCGGTCATATTGGGCTTTAGGCGCAGGGCACGCTCATAGTTGAGGATGGCTTTGCCCAACTGGCCGTCGCGGTAGTAGGCGTTGCCGAGATTATAGTGTAAGTCGGCAGAGGTTTTGCCTCCGGCGAGGATGTCCTCGTAGGCGGCTATGGCACCCTGGTAGTCGTCCATGCGGTATAGGTCGTCGGCAGTTGGCGCGGCCTCCTGTGCCGTTAGTGTGACAGCGGCTAATAGAAGCGCTATTGTGATGGTCAGGTGTTTCATAGTTCGGCAATCATTATAAGGGCTTCTGTGTAAATGTTCTGTTTCTGTGCTTCAGGGTCAATAGGAGCGAAGCGTGCCATATCAACATCCTGCAGTACCTGCATGATACGTTTCTGCTGAGTTTCCGGCACTTGCTTGTCGTTGAGGCAAGCGCTGACGGTGTCGCGGTTGAGGTTGGCCAGCGGGATGCTGTATTTGTCGGCCAGGCATCCCCAGATAGCACGGTAAATCTCCTCATAGAAGCGGTTTGTGTCTCCGCTACCGAGGAACGCCGCTGCTTTCTTCAAGCGTTTCTGTGCCATACGTGTGGCTCGTTTCATGCGCATGCCGGCAATGTCCTGCTCTGAAGCTTTGCGCTTATTGGCAAAGATGATGTAGCCAACAACAGTGGCAATGATGAGTGCAGTGAAGATAAAGAAGGTTGTTCCTGCTGTATCCTTGTCTTTGGCGGCTTTAAGTGTTGAGAGTGGATGTATGTAGTTTATGTCGCGGTTGAGCAGCTGTACGTCGTCTTTGCTCGACGCATTGGCCATACCGCGGGCATCTCCTTTCTCAACATGTACCAACTGAGCGGGTATGCGCTTGGTAATGTACTGTCCCGATTCTGGGTCAAAGTATATGAAGTTGAATGCTGGTATTGTGTATTCTCCTTTGCTGCGCGGTATAAGGACCCACTCGTATGTGCGGCTGCCGCTTATGCCATCGGCGCCTTTCTTGATGTTGTCTTCTATCTGTGGGTCGTAGACCTCGAAGACCGCTGGGAACTCGGGTTGAGGGGCATCGATGAGCATGAGGTTGCCCTTGCCACTGACGGTGATTTTATATGTTACCGCCTCGTTGGCTTTCACTCTGTCGGTATTTATGCCTCCTTTGGCATCAAAGTTACCCACAGCTCCGCAGAATCCTTCCGGAGCGTTGGGTAGGGGGCGCACATTGACGTTTATGCGGTTGGTGCTTAGGGGGCGCTCTACAGCTTGACGTGAGTTGAAGAATGGGTCGTCGAAGAGGTCCCAGATGCTGCCCGTACGTCTACGCTGCTGCTGTACCATGGCCAGCACGTTGAGGTCGAGTGGCTCAATGGTTAGTTTGCCGTTCTCTTGAGCAAAGAGTGCTCCGCGGCGTATCTCGGCCACCTGGTAGTGGCGGTCGCCGATGGTTTCCTCATATTGTCGTATCTGTTGACCGACACTAAGGTCTTCGGCCCAGAAGCCACGGTTGCCGGGCAGTTTGTCTATGGCAAACTGACTGATGGGTATCTGTGTGTAAATCTTGTAGGTGACTATTATCTGCTCACCGCGGTATGGGTTGCTCTTGCTTATCGCCGCCTTGGCGAAGAGTGTCTTTTCGTCAATAGTGGCAGCGGGTTGCGGCTGTTGAGCCCATGGGTCGTAGGCTTGGCGTTGTTTAGCCTGCTGCTGTTGACGTTGTTGTTGCTGGGCGGCACTCATCTTTACCACTTTTACTTCTTTGCGTGGTGAGGTGATTTTCTTGCCGTCGACCACACAACTGGCAGCCTCTATGGTGAAGGTGCCCTCGAGGTCGGCCACAAGGTTGTAAGAAAATGAGGTGCTCACCGAGCGTGTCATCTGGCCGTTGACGAAGCTCATGCTCGTCTGTGACGATGTGCTGGGACCCGAGATGAGGCTGAACCCCTTGAATGAGGGGCCGCGGAAGTCCTTTGCCTGCTCGTTGACGGAGAATCGTACCGTGAAGTTGTCGCCCACATAGACCTGGTCGGGGGCCTGTATCGTCAGGCTCTGTGCTATTGCCACCGTTGTCAGTAGCAGGCATGTTATTATTGTCGTTATAATACGTTTCATTGTAGTGCTCTGATGTTTATTACCAGTCTTTGTCCGTATGGCGAGCGTTGCTGACTTGCTCCTTGCGAGCCTGTTCTCTCAGCGTCTGGCGCTCGTTGTTCTTTACGGCTTCAAGCATGCGTTCGGCGTCCTGCTTGCGCTGCTCTTGGGGCTTGGATTGCTTCTGTTGTTGTTGCTCCTTGCCCTGCTGTTGCTGTTGGTCTTGCTGATTACCTTGTTGCTGTTGGTTCTGCTGCTGTTGTTTCTGGTCTTTGTTCTGGTTGTCTCCTTGTTGCTGCTGCTGGTTCTGCTGTTGGTCTTGGTTCTGTTGGTCGTTGCCATCGCCTTGCTGTTGTTGCTGTTGCTGCTTGGCCTGCTGCAACAGTCGGCGTGCATAGGCCAGGTTGTATCGAGTGTCTTCGTTCTTGGGGTCCAGCTTCAAGGCGTCTTGGTAGGCTTTTACAGCCTGCTGGAAGTATTGCATGCCTTGCTGTTCGTTCTGCAAGCCCGCCTTCACCATGCTGTTACCGGCATTGTGAAGGGCTTTTGCACGGCGGTTGTCGTCCATGTCGGGAGCTGCGAGGGCCTGGGCGTAGTGCATGGCGGCTTCGTCGTATTTCTCTTGTCTGTAGAGGCTCGAGGCAAGATTGTAATGCCCACGGAAGTCGGTGGTGTCTGCCTCAAGGGCACGACGGTAGTTCAGTTCTGCCTGGTCGTATTTCTCTGTCTTGTAGTTTCTGTTGCCTTCGCGCAGCAACTTGCGGTTGGCTTGGGCCGATACGTCGGTGGGCAAAAGGCAGAGTAGCATTATAGCCGTTCCTGTAAGGCTTGTGAGCGACCACTTGCGGTTTCGGCGCTCGAAGAGCAATACTTCGGCCAAGAGGCATAGTATGGCTGCCGCCAGCGGGTACTGGTAGCGGCTTTCGTAGGCACTGAACACAGCCTCTCCGTAGTCTTCTTTCTCAAGGCCCTCTATCACTTTTGTGATTTCGCTCAGACCGCTGCCAGCATTGCTGGCGCGCACATACACGCCGTTGCCGGCCGAGGCTATCTGTCGCATCATGTCTTCGTTGAGTTTGGTCATTATTATCGACCCGCCGCGTTCCCGTTTGTAGCTGTTCTTGCGGCCACGTGGGTCGTATTCCGGTATCGGTGCGCCGTCGGGCAGACCCATGCCTATTGTGCATACGCGTACACCTTCGCGAGCTGCCGTGCGTGCGGCATCCACAGCGTCGTCCTCGTGGTTTTCACCGTCGCTGATTACTATTATCGCGCGTCCTTTGTTCTTCACCCATTCGCGGTCGGCATCACCGTAGCCGAATGTTTGTAAGGCCTTCTCGATGGCATCGCCTATGGCTGTACCTTGCGAGGCTATCATGTCGCAGCTCACCTGGTCGAGGAAGAGCTTGGCGGCACCGTAGTCGTTGGTCAGCGGCATCTGTATGTAGCTGGCACCCGCGAAGACAATCAAGCTTATACGGTCGCCGGCCAGCGTGCCCATAATGTTGTTCACCACCCGCTTGCTGCGTTCCAGGCGGTTGGGCTGTATGTCCTCGGCCATCATGCTGTTGGACACGTCGAGGCAGATGGCTACGTCGCTGCCTGCACGTTTGCCTTTCTCTATCTTTGTGCCCATTTGGGGGTTGGCCAAAGCCACCACCAGCAAGGCGAAGCCCGTCAGCGTCAGCGTCATCTTCACTGCGGGGCGCCACCGTGAACGGTCGGGTATCAAGCGGCCGAACATCTGCCGGTCGGCCCATGTTTCCAGCTTGCGGCGGTTGCGCCACTCGGCGTAGCTCCACAGCAAGCCGCAGGCTGCCACAACCAGCAGCAGCCACAAATACTCTATATGCTCAAAATGAATCATCTTAACTCTTAACTCATAACTCATAACTCATAACTCCCACTCACGCTCTCATCCAGCCGCAACGCATCAGCAGCGCCAGCGCCAGCGCGCCGAAGGCTATCCATAGCCACTGGCCTTGTTCGTCCTTGGTCTGTGCATACTGCGTCACGTCTATCTTGCTCTTTTCCATGTCGTCAATCTGGCTGAAGATCTCCTCCAGAGCCTTCTTGTTGGTGGCGCGGAAGTAACGGCCGTCGTTTGTTGCTGCTGCCATCTGCTGCATCAGCGGCTCGTCAATCTCCACGTCGATGTTCTGGTAGTGCACCCGTCCGAACTGGTCGCGGAAAGGGTAGGGGGCTTTGCCCAGCGAGCCCACGCCTATAGTGTAGAGGCGTATGCCGTACATGGCGGCAATCTCAGCGGCACTCTGTGGGTCTACGCTACCCTGGTTGTTGACACCGTCAGTGAGCAGTATGATGACCTTGCTCTTGGCCTCGCTGTCCTTGATGCGGTTGATGGCTGTCGCCAATCCGTCGCCCAGTGCCGTGCCGTCGCGTATGATGCCGCTTTTCACGGCCCCCAGCTGCTTGAGCAGCACGTGGTGGTCCACCGTCAACGGCACCTGTGTGAATGCCTCGCCGGAGAATACCACCAATCCCATGCGGTCATTCTTACGGCCCTCGATGAAGTCCGCAGCCACCTTCTTGGCAGCTTCCAGGCGGTTGGGCCTGAAGTCCTCGGCCAGCATGCTGCCCGAGATGTCCATGGCCATCACTATGTCTATGCCCTCCACCTTCATCTCCTGTCGGCTCAGCTGGCTCTGCGGTCTTGCCAGAGCCACCACCATGGCGCCTATGGCCAGTGTCTGCAGCGCGTAGGGCAGCCAGCGTAGCCGTACGCGCAGCGTTTTCTCCACGCCGGCGAAGACGGCAATGTCAGAGTGCTGCACGGCGGCGTCCTGTTTGCGGTAGCGCCAGATGTAGTATGCCGCCATCAGCGGCACCAGCGCCAGACCTAGCAGCATCCACGGCTGTGCAAAGGTGATGTTACTCATGCTGTGCCTCCTCTTCTTTCTTCTCCTCGGTGGGCTTCACCTGTGCCCACAGCTGTTTGACGAACGCCACGGCTTCGTCCATCGAGCGCTCGTGCTCGTGGGCTTGTGGCTCGCTCTTGGCGAACTTCACCAGGTCGGCAGTGGTGAACATGTCGCGCAGCAGTCCGCTCTCCACATTCCACTTTCCGCTTCCCACTTCCGCAACGGTCTCGTCGCTGGTCATCTCGGTGGCGCGGATACCTGTGCTTTCCTCGATGAACTGGCGCACAGCGTCGGTGAGGCGTGTGTGGTATTCCTTTGTGCGGCCGCTTTGCCACAGCCGTTCCTGCCGCAATGCCTCCAAGGTCTGCAGGGCGCGTTCTTCCGGCGTCCGCGTGTCTACGGGTTCGCTCTTCGTCAGTGCCTGCTGCACCTCTTTGCGGTGCGTCAGCAGCCACCACAGGCCGAAGGCCAACGCCGCCACTCCCAGGCCCAGCAGCACCCAGCGGAACACCTCCCAGAAGGTGTATGGCACGCGCTCTATGGGCGCTATGTCGCGCAACTCGGCGGTGGCGCTGTCAATCTCCACGTCGGTGACCACAAGTAACAGCGAGTCGTCGGCACCGAGGCGTATGTAGTGCTCGCCGGGCTCAAAGCATGTGACGACGGTGGTCTGAGTGCGCGCCGTGCTGTCGAACGCCTGCCGCAGAGCCACGATACCGTTCTGGCTCAGCATGTCCGTCGACGGGTAGTTGAGGGCGTTGCGTATGGTGAGCGTCGTCTGGTCGCCGAGGGCTATGGTGTCGGCCTCCAGGGTCGCCACCGCCTGGCCGCGCGCCACGCCTGCCAGGCTCATAAGCCCCATTGCTATTATTGCTATTGTCTTCTTCATTAACTTCTCCTGCTTAAGAGTGTACGCAGCGGCTTCACGAAGTCCTCGCCCGTGTACAGTGTGGCCATGTCTATGCCGTAGCGGCGCATGGTGCGCTCCGTCTGCTCGGCCTGCTGCTTGGCGCGGGCGTCGACCACACGGCGCACCGATGCGCTACCGGTGTCCACCCACAGCGTCTCCGTGCTCTCGGGGTCGTAGAACTTCACAAGCCCAAGGTCCTCCAGGTGCTCTTCGCGGCGGTCGACAAGCCGCAGCGCCACGATGTCGTGTTTGCCGGCGGCAATCTTCAGCGCGTCATCGTAGCCGCGGTCGAAGAAGTCGCTCAGCAGGAACGCCGTGCAACGCCGCTTTACGATGTTGTTGAAGTACCCAAGCGCCTGTGCTATGTCGGTTCCGTTGCTCTCGGGGCGGAAGGTGATGAGCTCGCGTATGATGCGCAGTATGTGTTGACGACCCTTCTTCGGCGGTATGAACTTCTCTATGCGGTCGCTGAAGAGTATCACACCCACCTTGTCGTTGTTGGCTATAGCGCTGAAGGCCAGCGTGGCAGCCACCTCGGCGGCCAGTTCTTCCTTGAACTGGCTCTGTGTGCCGAAACGTCCCGAGCCGCTTACGTCCACCAGCAACATCACCGTCAGCTCGCGTTCCTCCTCGAATATCTTCACATAGGGGTGTGCCAGACGTGCGGTGACGTTCCAGTCGATGTTGCGCACGTCATCGCCGTACTGGTATTCGCGCACCTCGCTGAAAGCCATGCCGCGCCCCTTGAAGGCCGAGTGGTATTCGCCGCTGAACATCTGCTGGCTCAACCCCCTCGCCTTTATCTCAATCTTGCGGACCTTCTTGATTATGGATTCATCCATAACTCTTAACTCTTAACTGAATTAAGGCACATCAACTCTGTTCAGCACTTCGCTCACCACCTCTTCGCTCGTCACGTTCTCGGCCTCGGCCTCGTAGGTCAGGCCCACACGGTGGCGCAGCACGTCCATGGCCACGGCGCGCACGTCCTCGGGTATCACGTATCCGCGACGTTTCATGAAAGCATAGGCTTTGGCGGCGCTGGCCAGGCTGATGCTGCCGCGCGGCGACGCACCGTAGCTTATCAGAGGCTGCAGCTTGTCGAGGCCGTATTGCCCCGGGTAGCGGGTGGCGAACACGATGTCGGTGATGTAGTTCTCTATCTTCTCGTCCATATACACTTCGCGCACCACCTCGCGGGCCTTCAGTATGTCGGCAGGCTTCAGTATCGCCGTTCCGCCCGCGGCCTTGCCTTTGCCGCCCTCGTTAACTTGCTGGTGCAGTATCTGTCGCTCCTCGGCCTTCTTGGGGTAGCCGATGACCACCTTCAGCATGAAGCGGTCCACCTGAGCCTCGGGCAGCGGGTAGGTGCCCTCCTGCTCTATGGGGTTCTGTGTGGCCAGCACCAGGAACGGCTCCTCGAGCGGGTAGGTCTGCTCGCCGATGGTCACTTGGCGTTCCTGCATGGCCTCCAGCAGCGCGCTCTGCACCTTGGCGGGGGCGCGGTTAATCTCGTCGGCCAGTATGAAGTGGCTGAATATCGGGCCCTTCTTCACCATGAAGCTCTCGCTCTTCTGGCTGTAGATGAGCGTACCTATGAGGTCGGCAGGCAGCAGGTCGGGTGTGAACTGGATGCGGCTGAACTTGGCGTCGATGGCTTTAGCCAGCGTCGTGATGGCCAGCGTCTTGGCCAGACCCGGCACACCCTCGAGCAGCACATGACCGTTGCTCAGCAAGCCTATCAGCAGGCCCTCCACCATGTGCTTTTGGCCCACAATCTGCTTGCCAAGCTCCATCTCCAGTGCGCCCACAAAAGCGCTCTCGCGCTCTATGCGGTCGTTAAGTTCTTGAATGTTTACAGATTCCATACTGTGTATCTATTATTGTTTCTCTATTTTCGTCTCTATCCAGATTTCCATTAAACTCTTTTATTTGTTTTTTATTGTATATTTAACATTCTTTTTGAAATACCACAAGGGAAGTGCATACCCATAGGGACCACCCGACCTCGATTTTTAACATCATTTAACCTAATAGCCCTTGTAGCCTTTTCGTAGCCTTTTTGTAGCCTCTTCGGAGCCCCTTCGTCGTTCCCTCGGCGATCCTTCGGCATTTCTTCAGTAGTATTTCAGTGTTTTACTGAAGAACTACTGAAGAAGTATCGTTGAAGTACTGAAGAACTGCCGTACCGGCTCCGTAGGGGAGGTGGGGTGGAAGGGGGCGGGGGTGAAGAAAAAAAAAGAAAAAAAATGACAATAGGTTGTTATATATAAAAAAAAAAGTGTATCTTTGTGCATTGAAAGTTTTTGTACAAAGTAGAATAATTAACTAATTAATAATATCTTATGAAAAGGAACAAAGTACTTCTCGGCTTGTTTGCAGGCGTTTTGGCTTTGATGGGGGGCAGTGTGCGTGCCCAGCAGGACACCAATTTCGTTGAGATTGGCCCCATCAACGTCGGCGGACATGTCACCAGTCTTCTCGCCGACCGTTTGGACGGCACAACCATCTATGCCGGTTCCGCTACCGGCGGTCTCTTCGTCAGGTCCGACAACCAGACGACCCTTCAGAGTCTCTACACCTATCGCGGCATGAGCACCTCGCTGGCTAACAACCGCGATATATGGCATTGGGTGCCTTGGCGCGTCGACGGCAAGGATGTGGCCATGCCGATAAGCTGCCTGACGCAGTGCAGCGACAACACTATCTTCATCGGCACCGGCAGCGACGAGTACACGGTGGGCAGCACCTACGCACCCATGTCGGTAATGGGTTGCGGCATCTTCTGCTATAATCCAGCCACATGCCAGTTCAATGTCATCCCTGGTACTGTGCCCACGAGCGTGAACGACGACTTTGCCTCTGTGCGCAAGATTGACCTTATCGAGGGCAACGACGGTATTTACCTGTTCGCCGTCACCAAAGGCGGCCTTTACCGTATCCATAAAACCAACAATCAGAGCTGGTCTGACATCGAGGTGACTGTCGACGACCGTGTTGTCGATTGTGCCGACCTCGGTGGCAGCATCGATCAGTTTGTTGTTGTCCGCCAACTTAAGATAGCCTTCTTCAGCGTTGGCAGCCAGCTGTATAAAATCGGCAACCTTAAGGCCTACAACCTGAGGGCTGACAATATGTCGAGCAGCAACGATGCTTTCGGAACCCCCAACACGGCCCTAAAGATCGCTGTCGCACCCTCTGATCCCACTTACATCTATGTTATGACCATCAACGGCATGGGCATGATGGACGCCGTTTACCTCACCCGCGACCTGCAGACCTGGCAGCCCATCACCACCAGCACGGTGCGTGTGTACTCCATGTCAGCCATCAACGACAAGGCCGTGGTCAGCGGCGACGGCCGCCACTGCGGTACAATCTTCGTCGATGAGAACGACCCCACACACGTCTTCGTGGGCGGTTCGTCGATATGGAGCGGCCACAGCTATGTCCCAGGTTCCTACTATCAGTGGACCAAGGAGTCCTACTGCGAACAGGAGCTCAACTACGGCAACTATATGGCTTCGGTGTTTCGTAACCCCTCTTTCGTGCACTCCGGCATCCACCAGATCATCTGCGCCCCGCGCATGGTGAACGGTACCTACATGAATGTGTACTACATCGCCACCGACGGCGGTGTCTTCCGTTCCTATCACAACATGACCATGTATGAAGAGCTCAACCGCGGCCTTAACGCCATGCAGACCAACAGCATCGCCGTGGCCCCCGACGCATCGGTCATCAGCGGTGCCCACAACGGCGCCTGTCCTCTCATCGAGGCCCGCGCAGCCTACAACGGTGGCCAGCCCGATGTGGAATGGTATGACGACGGCACCCATGGCAACATGAACCACGACGCCATCATCACCTGGAAGGACAACGGCGGCATGGTGGCTGCTTCTATGTTCCAGCGCTACAAACCCACAACTTCGCGCACCATCTTCGTCTCTTCCAACGACAACCAGTTTGGTCGCGCCTATGCCGACTATATGGACTACAACCAGACGCAGACCTGGACCGAGGGACAGCGCTTCATGAGCAGCTCCATGGTCAACGGCCAGGCGGTATCGTTCATGTCGCTTTGGGAGACTGACCACGACACTATCTTCAACGATTCTATAACTGTCAGAATCGACACCCTCGGCTATGTGCGCCGCGACATCAACGGCGACGGCATCCTGGATACGATGTGGTTCAACAACTCAAGCTTCCAGATTCTGGCAGGCGACAGCATGACTGTGATGAGCCGTGCTCAGGGTTATTATCCTTTCGAATATGGTTTCACTTTCGACACCACCGCCGGTACCGTGAATCAGGTGATATCTTCGTCTGATACACTTGAGATTATCACCCCGACCGTCATAAAGGTGAAGAACCCCATGCAGTCGCGTATGCTTATGATCGGCAGCGATGCAGCCCGTAAGACCTGCTGGACGGTATGGATGTCGTGGCGTTCCACCGACTTCTCCAAGGTGTGGATGTCTGAGTTGCCCGACAACGATACATGGGAAGGCCAGCAGTTGTGGACGGGTATCTATATTGTGAACAACGCCCTTCAGGAGAGCAAGTACAATATTCCCCGTGCCGCTGTGATGAGCGCCGATGGCCGCATGGCTTATATCGCAGTGAACGATACCGCCGCCAACAAGTCAATGATTGTGCGTGTCAAGGGCTTCGACAGCATCGATTACTCCAAGACTTCGTTCGAGGTGGCAAGACAGAGCCAGTGTTTCCCCTATTCCAGCTCTTCTGTGACACGTTTGGTGGCGGACACTATGTTCCTTGACCTTGACAGCAACTATTGGATTGACCGTGCAATCAGCTCTATGCTCGTAGACACAACTACCGGCGTGGAACGTATCATCATTACTTTCGAAGGTTATAACGATGACTACGCCAACGTGGCCGAGGTGAGCAACCCGCAGGGTGACTGGACCATCAGCCAGCGCCCCATCAGCGGCCAGAGCTCGCTGCCCGCCTACTGCGCCATGGTGGAAGCCTCCACGGGCGACCTCTACGTGGGTACCGCCAACGGCGTGTGGATTGACAAGGCCGGCAGCTGGAGCCAGTACGACCACCTGCGCGGTCTGCCTGTCACCAGCATGGTGCAGCAGAAAGCCGCCCTCAAGGCCCGTCACCACATCGGCCATAACGGCATCAACCCCGAGTATTACCTCTTCCCGAAGACCAAATGGCCGGGCGCCATCTACTTCGGCACCTACGGCCGTGGTATCTTCATGGACATGACTTATGTGACCGACCGCACCGACGCCATCTTCGACACCGCCTACTATCACTACGGTATACCCACCGTGGAGAGCAACGGCAACACTAGCCTGAGCATCTTTCCCAACCCCGTCATGGGTGACGCCAACCTGACGATCACTACCAACGAAGCCGGCAGCGCCATGCTGCGCATCTACGACATCAACGGCCGTTGCGTGGCCAGCCGCAGCCTCGGCCATGTGTCGGAAGGCGAGCAGGTCTACACCGTCAGCACCGAAGGTATGGCCAAGGGCATGTACCTCGTCAACGTCATCATAGGAGGCCACACGTCGGCCACCAAGATGATGGTTCGCTAATCGGGCACGCCAAATAAGTACAGGAGAGGTGCCGCCCGACAGAGCAGCACCTCTTCTTTTATAAATAGGTATACTTAAATATTATCACTATAGATGAATACTAACCTTGTAGAAGAACTGAAATGGCGAGGCATGATACACGACATCATGCCCGGCACCGAGGAACAACTGAAGAAAGAGATGACTACGGCATACGTGGGCATAGACCCCACTGCCGACTCGCTGCATATTGGACACCTGGTGAGCATCATGCTGCTGAAACACCTGCAGATGGCAGGCCACAAGCCGCTGGCTCTGGTGGGCGGCGCCACGGGTATGATTGGCGACCCTAGCTTCAAGGCTCAGGAGCGCAAGCTGCTGACGGTGGAGGAAATACAGCACAACGTGCAGTGCATCAAGAAGCAGCTGGCACGTTTCCTCGACTTCGACAACAGCGTCAATGGTGCCGAGATATGCAACAACTACGACTGGATGAAGGACTACCTCTTTCTGGACTTCATACGCGACGTGGGCAAGCATATCACCGTCAACTACATGATGACCAAGGACAGCGTGAAGAAGCGCATGGAGACCGGCATCTCGTTCACCGAGTTCAGCTACCAGCTGCTGCAGGGCTATGACTTCCTCACTCTCTACCGCACCAAGGGCTGCAAGCTGCAGATGGGCGGCAGCGACCAGTGGGGCAACATCACCACCGGCACCGAGCTGATACGCCGCATGGAAGGTGGCGAGGCCTTCGCGCTGACCTGCCCGCTCATCACCAAGGCCGACGGCACCAAGTTCGGCAAGACCGAGGGCGGCAACGTGTGGCTCGATCCCGAGAAGACCAGCCCCTATAAGTTCTACCAGTTCTGGCTCAACTGCTCGGATGTGGACACCGCCAGGTATATCCGTATCTTCACCCTTTTCAGCCGTGAGGAGATAGAGGCCTTTGAGAAGCAGCATGCCGAGGCTCCCGAGCAGCGCATACTGCAGAAGGCCCTGGCCAAGGACATCACCATCCGCGTGCATGGCGAAGAGGCCTACAACACAGCCATCGCTGCCAGCGAGCTACTCTTCGGCAAAGCCACCACGGAGCAGCTCAACAGCCTCGACCGCGCCACGCTGATGAGTGTCTTCGACGGCGTGCCGCAGTTCACCGTGAGCCGCACCACCATTGAAGCAGGTGCCTCGCTGGTAGACCTCGCTGCCGAGGTGGGCATGTTCGCCAGCAAGGGCGAGATACGCCGCGAGCTGAAGCAGAACAGCATCAGCGTCAACAAACAGAAGGTGGGGGAGGGCTGCACCCTCGGCAACGCCGACATCCTCGCCAGCGGTTGTATCCTCGTGCAGAAAGGCAAGAAGAACTACTATATTCTCAACGTGGAGTAAAAAATATTGCTGTAATTGATATTTTATTCGTATCTTTGCAGTTCAATTGTGATAACAAACAAATAAATAAAACAATATGACACAAACAGGAATTAAGACACTGCGTGACAGCGCCGCCATGCGTTGGACCGCACTGCTGCTGCTGGCTTTGGCTATGTTCTGCAGCTATGTATTCATGGACATCCTCTCGCCCATCAAGGACCTGATGCAAGACACCCGTGGCTGGGACAGCGCTTCGTTCGGCCGCATGCAGGGCGCCGAGGTGTTCCTCAACGTCTATGTGTTCTTCCTCATCTTCGCCGGTATCATCCTCGACAAGATGGGTGTGCGTTTCACGGCAGTGCTCTCGGGCGCTGTGATGCTCTTCGGCGGCTTGATTAAGTTCTACGCCGTCAGCGACGCTTTTGTCGGCACCGGCCTTGAGGCTTGGTTTACTAAAAACCTGAACTGGAACGGCGAACTGCCCGTCATCGGCGCCATCCTGCCCTTCGCGGCCGGTATGCCCGCATCGGCAAAGCTTGCCGCTCTTGGCTTCATGTTCTTCGGCTGCGGCTGCGAGATGGCCGGTATCACGGTGAGCCGCGGTATCGTCAAGTGGTTCAAAGGCCGCGAGACAGCTCTTGCTATGGGCTCGGAGATGGCATTGGCCCGTCTCGGTGTCGCCACCTGCATGATCTTCAGCCCCTACTTCGCCAAGCTCGGCGGCGAGATACATGTGGACAACGCCGTTAAGTTCGGTGTGGTGCTGCTCTGCATCGCCCTCATTATGTTCATCACCTACTTCTTCATGGACAAGAAACTCGACAGCCAGACCGGCGAGGCCGAGGAGAAGGACGACCCATTCAAGATCAGCGACCTGGGCAAGATCTTCACCAGCCTTGGCTTCTGGCTCGTAGCTCTGCTCTGCGTGCTCTACTACAGCGCCATTTTCCCCTTCCAGAAGTATGCCGTCAACATGTTGCAGTGCAACCTTGACCTGACTCCTGCCGACCCCAACACTTTCTGGGGTGGCAGCTCGGTCACATGGGTGCAGTACATCCTGATGCTCGTTGTGGCTGCCGGCTCGTTCTCGAGTAACTTTATCAAGAACAACAAGGGCTTGAAGTACGGTCTTATGGGCATTGCCGTTATTGCTTTGGTGGTTTACTGCTATATGGGTTATATGCGTGGCACCGCCGAGACCATCTTCGCCGTGTTCCCGCTGCTGGCTGTGGCCATCACCCCCATCCTTGGCAACTATGTAGACCATAAAGGTAAGGCTGCCTCAATGCTGATGCTCGGCTCCCTGCTGCTGGTTGTCTGCCACCTCACGTTCGCATTTGTCCTGCCCGGCGTTTCTGCCGCTTCGTCGGTGGGAGGCGTCATTGTGGCTTATGTGACTATCCTTGTGCTCGGTGCCTCGTTCTCTCTGGTGCCCGCCGCTCTGTGGCCCTCGGTGCCCAAACTGGTTGACGAGAAGATCATCGGTTCCGCTTATGCCGCCATCTTCTGGATTCAGAACATCGGCCTCGGCCTGTTCCCTGCTCTCATCGGCATCGTCCTCAACAACACCAACCCCGAAGGCACCCCAGCCCACCAGCTCAACTACACATGGGCACTGGTCATGTTGGCCGCCCTCGGCATCGCTGCTCTCCTTATCTCGATATACCTCCGTGCTGTCGACAAGAAGAAAGGCTATGGTCTGGAACAGCCGAATATCAAAGCAGAATAGTTTTATTATAAAATACACATACTATGAAAAAGTACATTTATGTAGTAGTTATGGCCGCTGCGGCAATGGTTCTCTGTGCATGTGGCATGGGCGACAAGCAGGTAGTTGATTTTACCATGCTGCCTCAGACGGCACAGACCTTCGTCAAGACAAACTTCGCCGATAAACAGGTGGCGATTGTATACTACGACAGGGACATCTTTGATAAGGACTATGAGTTGTATTTCAACGATGGTAGCAAGATTAAGTTCCAGTCCAATGGTGAATGGGAGGAGATTGAGGACAAGATGAACGGTGTGCCTATGGCGGTACTGCCTGCCGGTATCAGCCAGTATGTAACCGCTCGTCACCCCAACATGCCTGTTGTCAAGATTGAGCGTAAGCGGTATGGCTTCAAGGTCGAGCTTGCGTCTGAGATTGAGATGAAGTTCAACAAAGGAGGACAATTCCTTCGCTACGATGACTAAAAACAACAAGGGGCCGCGTTTCACGCGGCCCATTGCTTTATCTTATGTCTTCCATGGCTCGCTGCACAAAGCGATTTAAAGGCACGCTGGCACGCCAGACTTTTATCACTTCATCGAAAAGCTTCTCGCTCGCGAGGAGCTTTTCTGGCATTGTGTAGCTGGTGCAGTAGTCCTTGTATTTCAGCAATTCTGCATACTCCCAGTCGGCAGGGTAGCCCTTGGGGACGCGTTGCAGTTTCTTCATGGTGAAGAACTCCGAGCCAAAGTATTTCTTGTATGACGGCTCGTTCATGATGGAGAGGAACTCGTCGGTACAGTAGAATATCTCTTGGCGGATGGTGTTGAGGGCTTCAGGCGTGGGCATGAAGATGCCGCCGCCGAGGTTGCAGGTGCCTTTCAGGCCGTAGGCCTCTTCAGTTCCTATCTGGAAGTAGTAGCCCGGCACGCCGCTGTTCTTCGGTCCCCAGCTGCTGAGGAAGCAGGCGATGTGGGTCTTGTAGGGCGTCTTGTCGGCCGAGAAGCGTGTGTCGCGGTAGATGCGGTACACCGAGTTCTTGGCGGTGAGGCCCACAAGGGTGTCGTCGTACTTCACCATCTCGTTTATCAAGGCTTGAGTAAAAACCTCGAAGTCGGCTTTGATGGCCAGCCAGCGGTCCTTGTGGTCGTTGAACCATGGGCGGTTGTTGTTGACGGTCAGTTCCTGTAGGAAGGGCAGGGTGTCGGGGTGTAGTTGGGGCGTCATTTTGATATATATGTTTTTACTTGTGGACAAATTTCATTATTTCTTTTGCCAAATGTCTACTGTCGCTGTATGTCATATTGATGGCAAAGCGATAGCGGCTGCGGCGGCCATAATATACCCGCAAGGTGTCGGGTACGGTGAGGCTGCTACCTCTGCTGCCATCGTAATGCTTTACACGGCGTATTGAAGACAATGGAATACTTTTATGTCGCCGCATAAAGCTGTTTGTACAGTCAATGACAAGTGCGTCGCCTTGTATTGATATGGTCTCCTGGGCGTGGAATAGACGTATGTGATTGTCTAATACGAAGAAGAACATGTATGTACAAAACAGGAAGGCTGCCGTGTAAAAAGTCCATATAATCAAGTCTGCGTCATTTTGTTTTGCCGTTGTAACAATAACAAATATCATCATAATGACAACAAACAGCATGAGAAATGGGGGAAGAGAGTCAAGAATCTTCTCCCAGATTGGACATTTAGCGCATCGGGTCGGGGGTCTCGAGGATGATGGGCATGTCGTCGAAGCGGGGGTCGTGCATGAAGCGCGAGAAGAACTCTTTGCCGAGGAAGCCCTCGCCCAGCACCTCGTGGCGGTCCACATGGCTGCCGGCGTTCTTCTTGCTGTCGTTGAGGTGGATGGCGCGGAGGTACTGTTGACCTATCAGGCGGTCGAATTCCTCGAAGCAGAACATATAGCCCATCTCAGTCGAAAGATCGTAACCGGCGGCGAGAGTGTGGCAGGTGTCGATGCAGACACCCACACGGCTCTTGTCGTCGATACCGCTGATGATGCGGGCGATATGCTCAAACTTCCAACCGAGGTTGGTGCCCTGTCCGGCGGTGTTCTCTATCACGGCCGTCACGCCTTCGGTCTTGCTGGGTGTTCTCTATCACGGCCGTCACGCCTTCGGTCTTGCTGAGGGCGAGGTTCACCTCGCGGGCTATCTGGTCGAGGCATTCCTCCTCGCTGACCTTGTTGAGGTGGCTGCCCGGGTGGAAGTTCAGCATGGTGAGGCCCAGCTGCTGGGCACGCTGCATCTCGTCGAGGAAGGCGGCGCGGCTTTTTTGCAGCGTCTCCTCGTCGGGCGAGCCGAGGTTTATGAGGTAGCTGTCGTGCGGCAGCACCATCTCGGGCTTGAAACCTCTATCTATAAGCAGAGCTTTGAAGCCGTCAATCTCCAGTTGAGGTAGAGGTTTGCTCACCCAGCTGCGCTGGTTGCGGGTAAACAAGGCAAAGGCGTTGGCCCCGATGGCCTCGGCATTCAGTATGGCGTTACCTACGCCGCCCGATGCGCTCACATGTGCGCCGATATATTTTGTCATAATGTCTGATTATTGTCGTTGGTGTAATCATTGATGATGTCAAGCAATTCCGCTCCGTAGCGTTGTACGGTTTTCTCGCCCACGCCGAGTTGACGTTTCAGTTCAGCGATGGTGTGCGGCATATTTGTGGCTATAGCCTGCAAGGCTTTCTGCTGGAGGATTACGTAGGCTGGTACATTCTGTTCCGCAGCTTTGAGTGCCCTCCAGTTGCGCAGGGCGGTAGCCAAGTCTGTGTTCATACTGTCGCCGCCGCTTTGTTTGGTCGGCTTGACCTGTTTGGGGGCTCTTTCACGGCCAGTCTTCTTTTCTTTCCCTTCGTTGTTCATGAGGTAGTCCACTTTTGCACGCTGTACTGTCTGCACACTGTAGCCGTCCTTGATAACAGCAGTAAGGCACGACAGCTTCATTCCAAGCGCTTCGGCAAATTTGCTGCCATTGTCTTTGACTCTCTCTGCAGTCACCTTGTTGTCTATGTCGACATCGAGGAGCGTCGGCAGCATTGCGGCTACTTCGGCGAGCTTTCCCTGGAAGTATTCTGCACCTTGTCGTGCACGGAGTTCCTGGTTCGAAGGGTCTATACGCATGAGCTGCGCCTTGAATTTCTCACTCACCACCTGCAAATCCATCAGGGTGGATATTTTCGTGTTAAGCGCCTGTACCAGATTGGGGTATATGTTCTTCAGCTTGCCGTAATGTTCGTACAGCTTGTCGGCAAGGTGTACAAGGTCGTCTATGCCGAAGAGCTCCATAAGCTTCTCCATGCGGTACTGGCGCTCGTAGTCGTCGGCAGCCATGCTTGTCTGCTCGAAGCTCGGCTGGGCGCTGACGAAGTGGCTGACGGAAGTGTCGTTGAAGGCTACGCCAGCGGTCAAAGGCGTGGATAGCGAGAGTCCTTCGAGTGTACGGCAGCGGCTAAGTGCCACATATACTTGTCCGAAAGCGAAGGCGTCGGCGGCATCGATGACGACGCGGTCGAAGGTAAGTCCTTGGGCTTTGTGGATGGTCACCGCCCATGCGGCTTGCAGAGGATACTGGCAGAAAGTGCCTTCCACCTCCTGCTTAATCTCGTTGGTCTTGGCGTCGAGGCTGTATTTCATGCTTTCCCACAGCTCGCGGTTCACGGCTATGGTGTCGCCGTCGTCGCTGATGACCTCGATGTGGTCCTTGTCTTCTTCGCGCAGGAACGCTGTAACTGTGCCCAGCATGCCGTTGTAGTAGCGGTGACCACCGGAGGAGTCGTTCTTTACGAACATCACGCGCTCGCCGACCTTCACCTCGAGGCTTTGGTCGCAGGGCAGCGCCTTGTCCGGATAGTTGCCTTTGACGATGGCCTCGAACCTACGCTGCTCGCCATGCAAGGCCTCCATGTGTCGGCGGTTTATGGCGTCGGCCTGCCGGTTGTGGGTGGTGAGGGTGATGGCACCTTTCTGCGGCTTGCCCACGCGGGCGTTCAAGGCGGCGAGGGTGGGGGCGTCGATATTGTTGTCGCGCACATGGTTCAGAAGGTCTACGAAGGCGGCGTCCTGCTGACGGTAGACACGTGTGAGCTCTATGGTGACGTAGTTTATCTGCTGCAGCGCTTTGCTGGCGAAAAAATAGGGAGATGGGTACACGCGCTCCATGTATGGGCGCTCGGTCTCGGTGACAACAGGCGAGAGCTGGTGCACGTCGCCTATGAGCAGCAGTTGCACTCCGCCGAATGGACGGCTGCTGCGGCGCACGCGGCGCAGCGTCATGTCGATGGCGTCGAGCAGGTCGGCGCGCACCATCGACACCTCGTCGATGATGAGCAACTCCAGCGTGCGTATGATGTTCTGCTTGTTCTTGCTGAGTGACTTGTATTTGTCTGGCATCTGGTATTCGGTCACCAGTTCTTTGATGTCAGGCAGGTATGGGTCGAAGGGGAGCTGGAAGAATGAGTGTATGGTGACGCCGCCGGCATTGATAGCCGCCACGCCCGTAGGAGCCACGACGGCGTGCCGCTTCGTTGTGCTCGCTACAATGTCGTGCAGGAATGTCGTCTTGCCGGTGCCCGCCTTGCCGGTCAGGAACACCGACACGCCTGTCTGCTCCACATAGCGACGTGCCAATTCTATCTGAGGGTTGGTCTCCATAATTGCGTGCAAAGGTACGAACTTTTTGCCACTCGGCAAAATATAATACCTTATCTCGCGTTATATCAACATGGAAGAACCTATTCTCAACGCCCACAACAAAGAGGAGTACCCGCCGATGCATACGGCGGAGCATATACTGAACCAGACGATGGTGCGGATGTTCGGCTGCCCGCGGTCGCGCAACGCCCATATAGAACGCAAGAAAAGCAAATGCGACTACCTCCTCGACGCCTGTCCCTCCGAAGAGCAGGTGCAGGAGATTGAGCGCCGCGTGAACGAGGTGATAGCGCAGCATCTGCCCGTCAGCTATGAGTTCGTGAAGAGGGGAGAGGTGCCGCCGGAGGTGGACCTCTGGAAGCTGCCCGACGACGCCAGCGAGACCCTTCGCCTGGTGCGCATCGGCGACTACGACCTCTGCGCCTGTGTCGGCACCCACGTTCAGAACACCTCCGAGATAGCCCCCTTCAAGATTATCTCCCACGACTACATCGCCGACACCCACACTTGGCGTATGCGCTTCAAACTGGCAGAGTGAGAATGAACCGTAGCGAGAATATCGATTTCTGCATCCGCTACCTGATGGAGCAAAATGAGGCAACGGCCGTCATGCCTCAGACGTTGCATGACAAGAAACAGTTGCTTCGGGCTTTGATGAATGTATGGCGGCCGCAGCCGCTGAGCATCGACTTCCTGAAGGCTCAGGACGAAGAGCTGCAGATGCAGCTGAGAGACAAGGGTGTCGTCAGAACCCGCGAGAGGCTGTGGCAGGGCGACATCACGAGGCTCAAAGTCGACGCCATCGTCAATGCTGCCGGACCTCGCGGCCTCGGATGCTGGAATCCGCTGCACCCCTGCATCGACAACGACATCCATTCTGCCGCAGGCTTGCAGCTGCGCATGGAGTGTGACAAAATACTGCAGGGCGACACCATCGCCACCGGCGGCGCCATCGTCACACCCGGCTACAACCTGCCCGCCAAATGGGTCATCCACACCGTAGGTCCGGTCATCGAGGGCGACAAGCCCACCGCCGGACAGGAGGAACAGCTGGCCGGCTGCTACCGCACCTGCCTGTGGCTCGCCCAGCAGCACAACTGCCACAGCATAGCCTTCTGCTGCATCTCCACAGGCGACTTCCACTTCCCCAACCGTCGCGCCGCCGAGATTGCCGTCAACGCCTGCCGGGAAGCCCGCATCCACGTGATCTTCAACGTCTATAAGGACATCGACTACGCCATCTACAAGGAACTCCTACGGCTGCGTTGAGATTATACACCGAAAGGGAATACCCTATTGCAACAAGCCTCTGTAGTAAATTTGCTGCAGAGGCGTGTCGTTTATGTGGCCTGGCGGTTGCTATATTGCAAGTGTGTTGATTGCCTCTTGGAGGCCGTTGAGGAAGCGGGCGGCTTCGAAGCCGTCCATCTGGGCGTGGTGGAACTGGAAGGAGACGGGCAGCGATGTCTTGAAGAGACCCCGCCGGTATTTGCCCCAAGCCAGGAAGGGGTTGGTGAACATCTCGGAGTAGACGCTCACCACCGCGTCGATTTCGCATTCTGGCAACGCCGAGGTGTCGATGGCCATGTATTGTTCGCCCAGGAGGTAGTCCTCGTTGGTGTCGTGGACCTGGCGTGTCAGCCGGAGGTAGTCTTCGTTGAACTGGCGGATGTCCTCCGAGAAGGGTATGTCGCAGAGATGGGGTTCGCCCTTGGAGGTCATCACGACCGTGTTGACCGCCAAGCGGTCGTATTGCCACAGGCGTCCGCCGGCCGGCAGGGTGTAGAACTCGGCGATGGGGCTTGCCGCATGGCCGATGCACCAACACATCAGCATGTTGGTCTTCAGCCCTCTTCTCCGGCCTGCTCTGACAAGCCTGCCGATATTGAAGGTCTTGGTGATGGTCACTTTCGGCATCGGGGCATCCTTCCATAGTTCAAATGCCCGTCCGCGCGGCGATGATTGTGGGTCAATCTCTCTTCTCATGTCAAAAAAAAACAGTCGTTCCGTTGGTTTTTTATCGGTTGCAAAGATACTCTTTTTTTATGAGGTGACCCCAAAAAAGTTGGTAAGGAGGGGTTTTATACGAGGATAAAATGAAGAAGTGTCAGTATGATATAAAACGAAGAAAGGAACCTTGTGGGATGGGCAACGGTTGGATTAAAACATTAATCCTGAATGATGACTCCTGGAATAGTTACGATAAACCCTTCGATGGCTGTTACAATTTCTTGAAGCAGCTCATCTGGACAATAAAATAAGTCAGCATTTAGATATTTTCGAATTGAGATAAACATAGCCCCTTCAAATATATCTCCATTCACTCCAACCTCTTCATCCCAATAATTCGCAAAAGCTTCATTTATTTCTTCCCACAAGTGATAAGGTAAAACAAAGCCTATCTTGTTGTTAACAACCTCATAAAGCACCTCTTCTGTGAATGCATCTTCCCGGTAGGGAGAAATGAACCTTTTTATATTTGAATTGTTTGTCTCCAAAAGGTTGTCATCGACTGTCGGCATACTGAAGTCCAAGAACACATCATCTTCGTCGGCGGGCATTCGAATATCTGAATTAAGAGATGTGTTCGTGCTTATTAGTTGCTGTTTTCCCCATAATATAATATTTTCAGACATAAATATCCCAAGAAATACAATTTAATGCACCACCTTTTCTTACGACCTCGATAGATGGTATCCCAACTACTTTGTATTTTGGCATTGCGGCTGATATTTGTTGTATTGCTTGCTCGTCCTCAGGAATACTTAATTGAGGAACTAGCACAAGATTGTCAACCTTCAAGAAGTTGATGTAAGCCCAACTGTGACGATGTATTTTAGGTCTATTATATTTCAATGGTATCACATCAAAGGCAGAATCAAGGATTTTGCGATATTTCCTATAGAAATAAGGAGAAAAGTCATCGTAGTTTGTCAGTAAGACCTTGTTGTCACCAATATAGTGTATAATACCATCGCTGTGACCGAGATATTCTTTTTTGTCCCACGGTAGGAAGATTATGTCGCATCGGAAAGCCTCTTTGAGTAGCTGTCTGACCTCGTCGGGAGACTTGTCCTTATTTTCTGCAAACACTTTATCAGTCATTACAACCTTGTCACCACAGAAAACGACATTTCCCCCGTCAATCACCAAATTCAAAAACTGTACATACTTTCCAAAATGGTTGTTTAAAGATTCAATAGAATTAATGTCTGTTATTGTACGCCTATAGTATGGCGTTTGCAAGTAGTCGGGGTTGTATATGTAAAAAATCAAACGGTCATCTTCGGTATGAATAGGCATATAATCGCGGCACCAGATATCTTTAGTGTTGTCTAATATTCCATATGCGATATTGTGTTCCTTTAATTTTTCCGTAATACTTTGAAAAAGTACGGGGCATTTTTGGGGCAGAATGTTGGAAAAGAAGACAA
Source organism: uncultured Bacteroidales bacterium (assembly GCA_900318275.1). Taxonomy (GTDB): domain Bacteria; phylum Bacteroidota; class Bacteroidia; order Bacteroidales; family P3; genus Colimorpha. The sequence goes on from ONJY01000019.1 coordinate 46,797, forward strand.
CTTTGAGCGGTTTAGGATGAGGATATACTGACATATTATCTTTTATTGCAATTATTAGATTCAATAAGGTCTGTTTATGTCGTATTTTTTTTGAAATTTTTTAATCAGGTTTGTTTTTTTGTCATACCGTTCATTAATTGTATTCCAGTCTTCGATGTTTCCATCATAAAAACAAAGATTAAATGAATCATCTATATTTTCTGCCATATCTTTTTTCCCTAATAAACGTCTTGTTGACAAACAATTATTCTTATGACCAATCCTCTTTTTGATTCTTTCTAATATAGGCATACGATTACTACAAGTATTTAGAAATAGATCTTTGCAATTCAATGGCCCTGTGAATAGTTTATTCTCTTCGTCAATGACTGATCTAATTAATATTCCTCCAAAATGCGCGCTTCCATTTTCATAGGAACTATCGAAACAAATATCCACACCACTCAAATGAAAGAATAGTTCGCCAGCGTTCTTTCCTGTACGTGCATAGGTTACCATATTCCAAGGCTCTTTCATATTGTCTTGGTAGTAGTAAAACTCAATTTCGGCTAAATAGAATTCCTTGCCATCACAATTGATGCAATAATTATTAATCAGGTCTTCAGCTATTCTTTTAAAACATGCATCAGGTGACGAATTATCTAAATCTTTTAAAGGTTCCTGCAATAATTCATTAAAATCCTTTGTTTCCATATGAAAAGTTTTTTGTGTTATTAATTTCTAGTGCAAAGGTATATCCGTTTTTCGGAATGACCAAGGATTTTTTGTTAAAGTTCCTTAAGATTTCGCAAAAAGTTATTTATAAAAAATAAAAAGGGTGTACATATGGACACCTTTTGTTTTGTGGATGACAGTAGTATTGTCAATAACATGTCGAAGTTCACATCTGAGGATAAAGCGAAAATGCGCTTTCTTTCGGCAGACAGATTTCTCTCCATTTGAGACTGCCCAAATACGACATTATTCCCATCGACAAAATATATTTCCTCATATCAATATTTTGTCGTAACTTTGCAAATTGAAACATACATACATTGTATGAGTAAAAAACAACAAGATATAGCCTATTTCCTGTCGTTCTGTACTGAGCAGTACAAGAACGAAAAACACATGTCGGGTAGAGATGCCATGAATATGTTGGAGAAGTATGGTGTATTGGATTATCTTGCGGAGCATTACGAGATGTTGCACACGCAGGGCCGCCAATGGTTGATGGAAGATATTGACGAGTTTATTGCATTACGCAAAAAGGAGGTCTCATGAACCTCGACATCACACAGGATAACTTGTATTTGATTCTGCCATCGAAAGTCAGTCGAATGGCAGAGATGCTTGCCGAGGACAGCGGGAAGAGTATTGTTCAGGCCGTGAGGGATATATACCTTTCAGATGTCTATAAACGCTTGGAGCAGGAATCCACAAAGCAATGGCACCTCGGCCCGGTGGCACTTTATCAAGAGTTTTGTGCGAATTGATTAAAGGAGCCAGAAAGAACCCACAAAGAAGGCATAAAAAAGGGAGCACCCAATCGGATGCTCCCTTTTATCATTTATTTTTATGTGGTAACTTCCTGGACCCTTCGGCAATTTGTTTTTCTTCTTTTGCCATGCGACGTTCTACTTTTTTGATATCTTCGGCTGGCGGTAGGTTCTCAGGCTTGATGCCTCGGCGCCCGAGCATCTCACGGACGCTAATGTTGTTTTGTATGTGCTCATTTGTGATGGATTGCTCGCCGAACATGTCTTTTTGTTCCACATTGTAGTTGGTCATTTCAGTAGCAAGATTTTTAGCCGCAATGGTCAAGGTAGGCAGGCGGTCGGCAAGAGCACCACTCTTGATTCCGAGACGTTGTTTCATCTGCTCTGTGCTGAGTCCACCGAACAAAGCGCTGTCGCCTTTTGAACGTATTCGTGCAAATCCTTTGTCATCAACCCCACGTTCGTAGATGTTCTTACTCAATTGCTTCTCGGAGGAACGCAGCCTGTCTCGAGTCTCCATCCTCTCAAGCATGTGCAACCTTTCCTCTATCACTTCAGCACGGCGTGTTTGTACGGCAAAGTAGCTCTGTGCAAATGCAATTTCTTCTTTCTTTGGGTCTCCGTTTTGGGCAATGAGATAGCATGCATAGCGCGTCAGCATAAAGTCCTGAACTGCTCGTTCAGAACCGCTACCCAACGAGACCATTTTCGTGACCTCACGAAAATGGTCATCGATATTGATACCCTGCGTTTTGCATGATTGCATGGCTCGTCCGATAGCCACGGCAAAATTTTCCCATCTTGCATATCCAAGAACGTGTTGCAGTTCTCTAGCATACCACACTTCTAAATCCGAGCCATCATCGCCATTGACATTGTGCATTATTTCGTCAAAGGCGCTTTTGTATATGTTGATTTGTTGAATGTCCATAATCGTTGTTTCTCTTAATAACGGAGACGCTGTGACAATATTGCCTTTTGACATAAATAAAGCCTCGGCTGGCATTGCCAGCCGAGGCTTTTATATTGGTTTGTATCAATTCATCAATACATGCCGCCCATGCCTGACGGGCGGGGTTTGTACTAATGGCTTAATACATGCCGCCCATGCCGCCCATGCCGGGGTTGCCGGCGGGCATCGGGGGTTCGGGTTCCTTGATGTCGCAGAGGACGCACTCGGTGGTGAGGAGCATGCCGGCGATAGAGGCGGCGTTCTCCAGGGCCACACGGGTCACCTTGGCGGGGTCGATGACGCCGCTCTGGAAGAGGTTCTCGTATTTCTCGGCGCGGGCATTGTAGCCGTAGTCGCCCTTGCCGTTCTTCACCTCGTTGACGACGACGCTGCCTTCGAGGCCGGCGTTCTCGACAATCATGCGCAGGGGCTCCTCGACGGCGCGGCGGATGATCTCGATGCCGAGTTTCTCGTCCTCGTTCTCGGGCTTGACGCCTTCGAGCTTCTGGGCGGCGCGGATGAGGGCGGTGCCGCCACCGGGGATGATACCCTCCTCGACGGCTGCGCGGGTGGCGTGCAGAGCGTCGTCGAAGCGGTCTTTCTTCTCCTTCATCTCCACCTCGGAGGCTGCGCCGACGTAGATGACGGCCACGCCGCCGGCCAGCTTGGCGAGGCGCTCCTGCAGCTTCTCGCGGTCGTAGTCGCTGGTGGTCTTCTCGATCTGGGCTTTGATCTGACCCACGCGGGCCTTGATGGCGTCGCTATTGCCCTTGCCGCTGACGATGGTGGTGTTGTCCTTGTCGATGCTGATCTTCTCGCTCTGGCCGAGCATGCTGAGGTCGGCATCTTCGAGCTTGTAGCCCTTCTCCTCGCTGATGACGGTGCCACCGGTGAGGATGGCGATGTCTTCGAGCATCTCCTTGCGGCGGTCGCCGAAGCCAGGGGCCTTGACGGCAGCAATCTTCAGGCTGCCGCGCAGGCGGTTGACCACGAGGGTGGCCAGAGCCTCGCTCTCGACGTCCTCAGCGATGATGAGGAGCGGACGGCCTGTGTTGACGACCTTCTCGAGCACGGGCAGCAGGTCCTTCATGGTGCTGATCTTCTTGTCGTAGATGAGGATATAGGGGTTGTCGTAGGAGCACTCCATCTTCTCGGTGTCGGTGACGAAGTAGGGGCTGATGTAGCCGCGGTCGAACTGCATACCCTCGACGACCTTGACGGTGGTGTCGATGCCCTTGGCGTTCTCGATGGTGATGACGCCGTCCTTGGTCACTTTCTCCATAGCCTCGGCGATGATGTCACCGATGGCGCTGTCGTTGTTGGCGCTGATGGTGGCCACCTGGCGGATCTTCTGGATGTCTCCGCCCACTTCCTGGGCCTGCTCCTTGATGCTCTTCACGATCTCGGCAACGGCCTTGTCGATACCGCGTTTGAGGTCCATGGGGTTGGCACCGGCGGTGACGTTCTTCAGGCCGGTGTTGACGATGGCTTGAGCCAGCACGGTGGCGGTGGTGGTGCCGTCGCCGGCCTGGTCGTTGGTCTTCGAGGCCACTTCCTTCACCATCTGGGCGCCCATGTTCTGGATGCCGTCCTCAAGCTCGATTTCCTTGGCCACGGTCACGCCGTCCTTGGTCACCTGTGGGGCACCGAACTTTTTGTCGATAACCACATTGCGGCCTTTGGGGCCGAGGGTCACCTTTACTGCATTTGCCAACTCGTCGACGCCTTTGCGAAGCTGCTCGCGAGCGTCATTATTGAAAACTATCTGTTTTGCCATAACTTATTCTTTTTTTATCTAACCGAATCATCCGAATCGTTCCGAATTGTAATTTGTGTTTCGGTTTCTTTCGGTTTGTTCGGTTAGAGTGTTAATTAATATCGGATTTATTCGGTTTGTTCGGTTAGAGATTTAGATGATAGCGTAGATGTCGCTTTCTTTCATGATCATCAGCTTCTCGCCGTCGATCTCGATCTCGGTGCCGCTGTATTTGCCGTAGAGGACTTGGTCGCCCACCTTGACGGTCATCTCATGGTCTTTGGTGCCCTTGCCCACGGCGAGGACTTCGCCGCGCTGCGGTTTCTCCTTGGCGGTGTCGGGGATGATGATGCCGCTGGCGGTCTTCTGTTCAGCCTCGGCGGGACGCACGAGGACTCTGTCTGCTAAAGGTTTGATGTTCATAATGTGTATGTTTTTATTTGTTAATTCATTGATTTTTTGACTGCGTCAGCATGACTTACACATTCACACATTTACGCATTCACGCATTCTCATTATCAACAACCGTGCCAAAATGTCAGCGACTGCCACACGCTGACAAATTGTCAGCCTATGGCAGTCGCCGCTAAAGGACATTACAGCCGCTTTAATCCAAGTACTCGTAGTTCCAGGTGATGTTGTATGCACCGAACCAGTTTGTTTCGGCCGTAATCGGGTACCCTCGGTCGTCGTATGTATAATTTATTCTCAGGTCTGTCCCTGAGCTTTTGCTGTTGACAGCTCTATAGTGTGTTATGTTGTGCTGGCTCCAGTGTATTTCCTGGCCGGACATATAGGTGGAACCTGGCATCAGCGTTTTTGTGCCGAACGTAATCCCGTAGGGGTGTGGCGAATTATCGTATTCGTAAATTCCCAATTGGCCGCCCTGATTATAGGTACGTACCATATCTCCGTTCGCCCATTCGCAGCGTTCGCCGACAGGTATTGCCGTGTTGTATTCTGGGGTTATCACCCACGCCACGATGTTGCCGATGCTGTCATACTGGAATGCGTATGTCTGATTGTTGGTGCTTTGCCATTCTTGCACAAGACGTCCGTCGAAATACGAATAACGGTGCTGTCTTAGCAGTGTGCCTGTGCTGTCGTAAAAACTTATTGCGACGCAGAGGCCATTGTCATAGCTCAGCTCAGCCGAGCTGCGTGTCTTTCGAGTGCTGTAATAGTCACCCTCTTCTATGTCAACTCTCGTCAGCAGGTCCCCGTTCCATGTGTAGTCATATATTGCGCAGAATGATCCACTTCTCTCCTTAAAGTATGTAATACGGCTCAAGCGACGCCCTGCCGTTGCCTGCTCGTGTTGGGCGACGCAATATGCTGTTCCGTGCCATGTGTTGTTGTCTCTGTCATAGGTCACCGTCACCGTCATGCCAGCATCTTCCATCTGTGCCATCCAGCGCAGCATCTCCTCGCGGTCTCTGGTGCTGAAGGTGGTTGGCGCTTTCGCGCTTTTGGATGCCTTGTTCTCACTGCGGAATGTCACAGCCGACCCTTCCTGTGCATAGTCACAGAAACGTTCAAGCAGAGCCTCCATCTCTTCGTCGGTGTCCATGTTTACGGTGTTGACATTATAGCCCACGATGTAGCTGACGGTGTATTTGTACTCATGTGCCGGAGTCTCTGGCGTGCTCCCGCTCACACCCGAACCCACATCTTTTGACCCCATCTCTTTATTGCAGGCAAAAAGTGTTATCACTGCAATTAATAATAACAAGTTTATTGTTTTTTTCATATTTGTTATTGTTTTACGTTTCATGTATTATCGTACTTCCAGATGACCACCGAGATTTACTTTGAATCCATGTTCCAGCTTGACACTACTGTCGCCGTCCATCACTACACGTGCACCATTCATTACAGCAACGCCCTGTGGCCGTGACATACTATTGGGATCCGCTATTGCGCCAACACGTATTGTCTCTCCGCATTCATAAGCATCACCAGTATAGTTCACGCCGGTTATTATCCTGTCATCGTCGCAATGGTAAATACCGCCGTTGCTTGTTGCAGTCAACGGGAAGAGTGTCAATGGTGTGGTGGTGCATCTGCACTCTGGGGCCGACCCTCCGCTGTATACTCCGCTAATTGGCAATGGGCTTATATTGATAGCACTTACCTCATCCACAAGGTCTATTATGGCATCATCTTCTATGCATAAATAACCATTGTCCTCTATATCCACATGGCCAGAACCAGATACACGCAGAGTCGCTCCCGACTTTACAATCAATGTCCCCGTAGCCCCAATTCTCAGCGTCGCATGGTCCCTTACTTCGTATACAGATCCCGATTCAAGCACAAGCGACGACTTGTTGATGACCTCTACCGTAGACGATGTGTCTTGCCTGAAGTACGAGCCGTTGCGGCATGAGAATGTCGTGGGTGTAATGAAGTCTTCCACTACGGATGGTGTATGATTCGGATTGTCTGGATTTAAATGTCTGTTTGGCGTGCCGCTCATGTCTATGGTCAGCGTTATGTTAGGCTGCACGTCGACATCGGGACGGCTGTCGCCCGTGATGTCGCCGAGCACAATGGATGCCGCGGCCCACCGCACATCGCGGTCCACTGCTACGTCGTCGAGTCTTATCTTAACCGTCATGCTGCCGTCAGGGTTCTCGCTTAGCACTTCGAACGATATGCCGTTGAGGTAGTAATCCCCCATCTTCTTGTTGTTCGAGTCGTACTTTGGCATGTTTCGCACCGTCGGGTTTGTGGCCATACCTACCTTGTCGCCATTATGGAATTGCAAGCCAGTGCCTGTAATCCATCTTGCTGTGGGTTCCTCATCGTTTAAATCAACGACCCATGCCTGTTCGTTTGCATTGCGACCAGGACCATTCCAATCATCGTTATGTCTGATATAACCGTTATTGTCATAGTCGTGTCTCACATGCTCATTGACGCTTTGTCCACCTAATGGATTTGCTCTATCAGTAAACATTGGATATGTTTTATTCCCACAGATGACCCCATATTGTAATTCTGTTGGGATGAATGAATAGTCAAAGTCGCCATTCCTTGATAACCATCTGATGGCATTACCATGTGTTATTAGATTTACAACGGTTTCATCTTTTACATGTGAATATCCCTCAATGTAAGCAATTAATCCTTTTTTATATTCTGCCGAGGAGTCTCCGCAAAAAAGTCCCCTGTGCATAGCTCCGTCAAAAGTAGAGACTCCTTGGTGGTTTTCCAGCCATATATATTGGTGGCTGCCATCAATCGTGGGGAGCTTGATTCTGATGGCATCGCCGGTGGTGATGAAGTCCCGCATTGTGTATATTCCGTTTGTTACTATAAGGTCGCTTGCCTCGTCAATATCAGCAGATATATTACTAGTTTTTATCTGCGGTGTCCAATCAAGTATATATCGTTCCCACCCTAGGGCGCAAGTGTAATTCCTCATAATATTCATCATACCCCATCCTGACGAAGGGGTGTAGAAATATTTACCACATACGCTATTCCCACCGCCATAGTGGGGACCAGAGTATAATACATGGCCTATTTCATGAGGGAAAATACCAATAGGATCATACCATCCAGTCATCAAGGTGAAACCGTCACTAATGTAAAAACCACCACCTACACTCTCGTTCCAAAGACCTGTACCATCGAACCCATTTGCTCCTTTGAGTGGAACTCGTTTCATTTGGTCGGGATAAGGGTGGATTGTATCCCATTCCCATTTTAGGCGATGGCAAAAAACAATATAATCAATTTTGCTGTCTGGTTGGCTTTCTGAGTTGTCGTACGAATAATTAGGATAATTAGTTCGATTATCGAACCTGCTCCAATTATAGTTTGAACTCATTCTTTGAAGAGCTTTTCTGTTAACAGAACCCCAATTATCGTCATCGGACAACTCAACAGTTATTGTATCGGGATAGTATTCTGCAATGAGCCTAAACAGACCATTTGACATTTGATAATAAAAATTAGACACAGGTTTTCGTGTTGTATCAGAGTATACATCCTGTGAGAATTCAGAATAATCGCAATAAAAAGGCCTGTCGCTATTACCTGTCATCCAATTGGGGAACATTGCACCTACAGGCCATTCTTCCGCATGGATTGTGTCATATTTCCTACCGTGCGTGACAAACAAAACCAATATTCTCAAATCTCCTTTTGGCGTAAAAACACCTCCGTTTTCAATATGTTCTATATTTCTATTGTTGCTTTCGATAACATTTACTTCATGGCAACATTGGAACTGAGCATTCGAGAAACTAAAACTTATTAGTAAAACATACAGTATCAGAAATCTTTTCATTTCTTAATTATTTTTTTATAAATAATTTTATCATCTGTTATTGCGACAATAACATATAGCCCGGATGGTTTGCCAGTCATGTCGACAATAGAGTTGGAGGCTTCCGCTATCAATAATCCTTTTGAGTCATATATTCGGATACTCTTTGGTTTATTGCAGTCAACTCTAATATAATTACTGCAAGGATTCGGGTATATAATAATTCTTTCAGGCAAAACTTCGTTAGTGCTTTCGTGCGATCTCACTCTGCAGGAATCCCTATTTAAATAGTTGTGTTCGTCTTCTATTGTTGTTTTGTATAATAGAGTGTCATTATGGTGCACGCAAATTAAGAATGCCTCATAATGTGGGTTGAAAAAATAAGGCCACAACATTTCGGCGCCGACCTCTTCTTTCATATAAAAATTTTTCTGTTGTTTGAATCGATAAACACAGAGTCCGCAAGATACCAGCCCATGCGGCCTGTGTAAAAACTGTCTCCAATAGAAAGAGATAAGTCTACTATTAACTCTTCTTGGTCACCCCAATGTCTTCCTTTTACCCACATTTTTCCTGAGATAGTGTCCTCTCTTATCAAAGCGATTCCCCAATTTGAGCTAATGACTCTATAGTGAACAGTGCCAACGACAGTATCGCTACCAATGACAATTCTATTGTCTGTTGGACCAAGATCATATAAAACCATTCCGCAGTCCCATACCGTACTTTCGCTGCCGAAGAACGAGCGGTAGCCGTGTGTCGCTGTATCTTGGGTCGGGGAGTCCTGCGCTGTGAGGCATCCCGCCAACAACAGTGCGCCTATAATCATGATAATCTTTTTCATAGCTTTACCCTTTCCTTATTTTGTAAGTATCATCTGCTTTGTGTCCACAATCTGCTCGTCCACCACGAGCGAATAGACATACATACCTGCTGCCAGCGTGCCTCCGCTAACAATTACCGAGCCATGACCGTACTGCGTCAGAGCGTAACTCTGCAACATCTCGCCGTTGAGGTTGAAGACATACATGTAGGCCGACTTGGCATTGGTAGGCACTTGGTATTCTATAACAGTCTCGGCAGAGAAGGGGTTGGGCGAGTTCTGGTACAGTCTTGCCTCATCTGTCACTAACGCCTGTTTCTCGTGATATATACCAACTTTTGCACCTTTGGCATTATTTGCCGGTGCCTGTACGTTAAGTTCAACACCGGCATCCTCTATGGCCTCATATAGTTCGTTGATAGCAGAAATGAGTACCGGCACCAGTTCCATGTAGTTTATAAATTCATTGCCGTCAATGTCAGACTCCACCAGCTCAGGAAACTGTTGTGACAACTCACTGGCCAGCAGGCCGTAGCGCGTAGAGACAATTGTGCGTAATGCCCTTGCTTGCTCCATGCGCATCATATCCACCTGCTCCTTCTCCGTTATGTCCGAACCTGTCTCCATACGTGTTTGACCACTATTGCTGCCGCCGATAGTATTTTCTAGTTTGCTATAGCTGTAAGTTTTGCCATTTAATTGCATAATTCTATACAATGCGTAAGGGATGTTGACTACATTGCTCTTACGGTCATCGGCCGAACTTACCGCCATGCGGTCGGCTCGTACATTGTCATAAATCATAAAGCCGCCGTTGCCGTTAAAGATATCCCATTCACCCAACAGGAAAGTGCCATCCCATGACGTCATGCGCATACCATATTTACCATGCAACCAAAGAATGTCTGAGTCTTCATTGCCCCATTCTCCCAGAAAGACATTCCATCCAACATTTTCTTGTTTGCCGAAGTCGCCGAAAGCGAGCTTGGAGCCTGCTCGGTTTTCTCCGATCTTGCCAAATACCGACATGGACAGCACTCCGTCTTGGTCATCGCCGCTGCGGTCAGGGCCGGCAATGACTTTGCCGTTACTCTTGATTTCCAGCTGTGCGCTTGTGCCAACTGCACTTGCGGCCAACAGCACCAACGCTAAAGTAATTCTTTTCATCATAATTGTTTTTTTATTGTTTATTTTGTTTTTCTTCTATGACCTTTATCTGGTAAACTCTCAAGGCCTCAAACTGTGCCTCGTTCTCCACGCGGTAGAAGGCCACGGTCTTCTCGTCGTGCACGGCCATGGCGCGCCAGAGGGGCACCTCGTCGCGCTTCACGCGGCGGGCCGGATTGTCGATGTCGCCCAGCCAGCTGGTGACGCCCTCCGTGGCGCGGATGTCCATCTCCTCTTTCAGCCGCTGGCGGTCTTCTGTTCAGCCTCGGCGGGACGCACGAGGACTCTGTCTGCTAAAGGTTTGATGTTCATAGTACTAATTATTTGAGCAAACTGTTAGTCCAGCCGCACGGCGCGGACAGTGAACCCGTAACGGCGATTACTTTTGCCCACGTGGACCGGATTGTTCGCATCGAAGCAGAAAGCCCATGCATCGCTTGGACTGTTCGTGTCAAGCGACGAGGACCAGTAGAAGCCGAATCCGCAGCCGTCTACTCCATGGAGTTCCGAACCGTAGCGCATGCCGGCAGCGGGAAAGAAGAGCGTGTTGCCGTTAGTGATGCTGGTGAACTTGAGTCCGTTGACACCGTTCATGGTAGTCCACTCTACGGTGGAATAGTCTATCAACTCCTGCCACTCTTCTTTGGTGGGCGTGCGGGCCCCGCTTCCGATTCCGAAGGCCATCGTCGCCGCATCGTCCGTCGCCCGCAGGATGGTGAGGCTGTCAGGAGTGCCATAATCGCTGTGGGTATTGTACTTGATCAGAGTCAAAAGGTTGCCCTCGCCATCCGCAGTACCGTAGCGGTAGGTATTCCAGTTGTAGACTTCCTTCGGGCTGATCTCGCCCCAAGCGTAGTAGTTGCCGTACTCCTCGGGAGCATTGGCTCCCAGGTCGCACTTGGCCCACAGCACTCCGCTCGGCAAGCCCAGGTCGACCCATAGGGTGCCGTCAATTTGTGGCTGTGGTGCTGTGGCGTAGGCCATGCCGTTATAGGTGCCGGTGTTGGGGTCGTAGGTTATCGTCACGGTCTTGCCGGCCTCCTCCATCTGCCGCATCCAGCGTATCATCTCCTCGCGGTTGGTGGTGCTGTAGGTGGCGACATCCTTGGCGGCGACGCCTTTGTTGCCGCGGTTGGCGTTGTAGAAGGTGACGCTGTCGCCCTGCTGTGCGTAGTTGCAGAACTGCACTAACAGCGCCTCAAACTCCGTGTCGGTCTCCAGGTGCACCGTGGTGGTGCGGTCGGCGACGGTGTAGGTGATGTCGCGCTCCTGGGTCGTGGCGACGGTGTCGGGCGTCAACTCCTTCTCTTTGTTGCAGGCCGCAAGCATCAGCACGGCAGCCAGCATAGCGGTAAGTTTCAATGTGTGTTTCATATTATTGTATTATTTTATTGTTCCATTTTATTCATTTGGTAATCCAGCAGGGCCCGGTACTGCACATCGTTGTCGATGCGGTAGAAGGCCACGGTGCGCTCGTTGTGGACGGCCATGGCGCGCCAGGCGGGGAGTCGGCCCCCTTTCACGCGCTGCTGCGGCTGGTCGATGTCGCCCATCCAGCTGGTGACACCCTCCGACGTGCGGATGTCCATCTCCTCTTTCAGCCGCTGCCATGCCGCACTGTCGTCGGCCACGAGGAAGACAACGTCCACCGTCACCGTGTCGTTTAGGCGGAAGCCGTTGACCTGCGCTGCCGTGAGGTCCTGCCGCCAGGCATACTGCCGGTACAGCGGCAGCTCTTCCTGCTTGTGCGAGCAGGCGGCCAACACCATCAGTGGCAGCAGCAGTATGAGCACCAGCCGTTTCATATCATTGCGCGTGTTAGCGTCTTTCCTGCCAGCGCAACCCACTGTGCATCGGTGGTGCCGGCACGGTTGCAGTATACGGACTCATAGTCCTTCGTCGTCAGCGTGTTGTTGTACAGCGCCACGGCGGCGAACAGGGCTATGGCCGCCACCGTTGCCAGCCCGCCGGCTGTGCGGCGTTTCTGGCGGCGGCGACGCAGCCATGCGGGGTAGTCCTGCCGCAGCCGCCGCTGCAGGCCCCTCTGCTCTTCTTGCTCCCAAATGGTTTCAAATGTGGTATCCATAATATTTTTCAATTTTCAATTTTCAACATTCAATTTCAGTAGTTCCATTGTTGTTTCAGTCGTTCTTTTATCCGCATCAGCCGCACCCCCACATGATCCTTCGTCATGCCCGTCGCGCGGCCTATCTCCTTGTACTCGTAGCCCTCGAGGTGCATCGTCGCTATCGTGCGGTCGGGCTCCGGCAGCCGGGCTATCAGCTCATGCAGCGCGTCGTGCAGCGAGGTGTCCTCGGCCGGGCTGTCGTACCCCTCGGGCACGGGCTCGGGTGGGGGAGTGCGCCGCCCGATGTCGATGCAGGTGCTTCGCGCCACGCGCCATATCCAAGCTGCCTGTTTCGGGGCCATTGTTATGCTAAAGAGCTGTTCGCGAAGGTTCCAGAGTGCCAGCGTGCTCTCCTGCAGCAGGTCGTCGACCGTCAGGCCGTCGCGGCTGTAGCGACGGCAGACCGAGAAGAGCAACCCGCGGTAGCGGAGCATCAACTCGCCGAACGTTTCTGTGTCCTTCACACTATAATAACGTATTTCGAGAGTGAAAAATTACAGGCGATTAAAAAAAAACGGCGAATTATGCCAATTTTACGAATTGGCTGTAGCCGCACAATTTTAAAGCGAATTACTCGGATTGTGGTCGGCGAATCCGATGGGTCAGGTGCCGTTTTGAGATAAAAAACACCCTTCAAATGAGGTGTAGGGGCGTTTTTCTGCGACGATGGTTTGTGCGCCAAGTAGTGTGCAAAGCGTCGGAACGAAGTTTTTGGGGGGTGAAAAGAGCTGTTTTTTGATGAAAT
>ONJY01000024.1 GCA_900318275.1 uncultured Bacteroidales bacterium
GATCATGAACCACTGCTGGGTGATGGCCGAGGGCCGCGAGAACCTGCAGGACGCCTTCATGGCCTTCGCCAAGGAGCGCGGCATGGTCGGCATCAAGGGTCACCGCTCGGTGGGCGGCTTCCGCGCCAGCCTCTACAACGCTTGCCCCGTCGAGGCCGTCGAGGCTCTCGTCCAGTGCATGCAGGACTTCGAGAAAGCCAACAAGTAACTTGTAAAACGGCGAATTGAACAAATTAAACGAATTACTATTTGGTTGAATTAAGGGCGAATTACTCAAATTCCGGTACTCGACAATTCGAGTAATTCGCTTAAAATAGCCTTGTGTAGCTTAGTTTAATTCGTATAATTAGCCGTTAAAATAATTAACAATGGAGATCAGAGACGACGTCAGGCACGGCTACGAGAAGAAGCTTCGCAAGGAGCCTACTTGCGTCTTCTCTGATGAAATAAAGATTTATCCGAAAATGAAAGTATTAGTTGCAACAGAGAAACCCTTTGCAAAGGTGGCCGTCGACGGCATCCGCGAAGTGGTTGAGAAGAACGGCTACCAGCTGGCTCTTCTGGAGAAATATACCGACGTGAACGACCTCTACAAGGCCGTCGAGGATGCCGACGCTCTCATCGTCCGCTCCGACAAGGTGACCAAAGAGGTTATCGACCACGCCAAGAACCTGAAGATCGTCGTGCGCGCCGGCGCCGGTTACGACAACCTCGACCTCGAGGCCTGCACCGCCCGCAAGATCGTCGCCATGAACACCCCCGGCCAGAACAGCAACGCCGTTGCCGAGTTGGTCATGGGTCTGCTCGTCTATGCCGTTCGTAACTTCTACAACGGCAAGAGCGGCAGCGAGCTCATGGGCAAGAAGCTTGGTATTCTCGCCTTCGGTAACGTGGGACGCAACGTGGCCCGCATCGCCAAGGGCTTCGGCATGGACGTCTATGCCTACGATGCCTTCATGACTGCCGAGCAGATCAACTCCAGCGCTATGGCCAAGGCCGTCGCCAGCCAGGAAGCCCTGTTCGAGACCTGCGACATCGTCAGCCTGCACATCCCCGCCACCGCCGAGACCAAGCAGAGCATCAACTACGACCTCGTAGGCAAGATGCACAAGGGCGGCATCCTCGTGAACAGCGCCCGCAAGGAAGTCATCGACGAGGCTGGTCTGCTCAAACTCATGGCCGAGCGCACCGACCTGAAGTACATCACCGACATCATGCCCGATGCCGATGCCGACTTCAAGGCTTTTGAAGGCCGCTACTTCGCCACCCCCAAGAAGATGGGTGCCCAGACCGAAGAGGCCAACATCAACGCCGGTATCGCCGCCGCCAACCAGATTGCCGACTTCTTCAAGACCGGTAACAAGAAGTTCCAGGTCAACAAATAAGAAGAAAGGATGCATCTATGCATCTTCAACCCTGAGCACGACCTTTGCCTGGCCAAAGGTCGTGCTCATTATGTTCCGCCACGGTCGGCTGTCGACTTCGCCCGCCGCGACGCGGGATTGATGCGTGTGCTATACCCAGAGGCGCTGTGCTGCTCGGTGTACGACCTGACGCGCGAACAGGCTTCGCAAGCCACCGAAGTGACGGCATGGGGGTGGGACGCTGTAGTGAAGCACGAACTGCTGAAGCGTGGTATTCCAGAATCTTTGCTGCCTACCGACGAGGAAATTGGCACCATACGCGAGCTGCAGCACCGCTCCACCGTGCTGCCGTTGCAGGAAGACTGCCGCGAGGTGCGCTCTGTCGTGGAGATGGAGGCGTTGCTGCGCGAGCGTGAGCACTGGGTGATGAAAGCCCCCTGGAGTGGGGCAGGGCGGGGCCTGCGTTGGGTGCACGGAAGCCTGACGGCGATAGACCGCGACTGGCTGCTGAAGACGGTGGCGGCACAACGTTGCGCAATAGCGGAACCGCGCCGCGAGGTTGTGGCAGACCTGGCGCTTGAGTATATGGGTGGCGAGTTTGCCGGCTACAGTTACTTCAAGACGGGCAGCGGAGTCTACAAGGAGAATGTCCTATGGCCTGACGAACAAATAGAAGCTGCCTTCCCCTTGCGGCAGACACGTGAGCGCATAGAGCCTTGGTTGGCTGCCAACGTGTGGCCGCGCTACCATGGGCCCATAGGTGTCGACCTGATGTTCTGCGCCGACGGTAGCGTGCATGTGGCGGAGATGAACTTCCGCCACACCATGGGCATGGTGGCACATGAGGAGTTAAGAGTTATGAATTAAGAGTTATGAGTTTTCTTGAAGCATTGATATTGGCACTCGCCCTCTGCGTCGACACGCTGGTGGTATCGGCCACCACCGCTTTCCGCAGCAAGATGGCGTACAAGCGGGGCCTTCTTATGGCCCTCATCCTCGGCTTCTGCCAGTTTGCCTTCCCGCTGGCGGGAGCTGTCATAGGCGACGTGGCGCGTTCGTTCATCGAGGCCGTAGACCACTGGGTTGCCTTCGGCCTGCTGGCCATAGTGGGTGGCAAGATGGTGGTGGAAGGTTTTCGCAACGAAGAGGAGGCTGAGTCGACAAAATACAGCAACCTCAGCGTTGGCATGTTTTTCCTGCTCGGCGTGGCCACAAGTATCGACGGCCTTGCTGTCGGCATTGGCCTTGGTCTCGACAATGCGCTAAAGACCGTGCTGTGGGTTGTGGCCATCATCGGTGTCGTCACCTTCCTGGTCTCCATGCTGGGCATCTACCTCGGCAAGCGCAACATACCGGTGCCGGAGCGCACAGCCAACATCATAGCCGGCATGGTGCTCATCGGCCTCGGAGCCAAGATACTCATAGAGCATCTTTATTTCTCGTAAAAATCAGGAGTGCTACTGCAACAGCTGGCTGATGAAGATGACCAGGATTGCAACGGGTGCCATGTAGCGTATGAGGTAATAGATAACCTTGCGGATGCCGACGCGGAGCGTGCCGCCATTGGTGAGCTCGTCGATAGCGTCGGCTTTCTTCATGCGCCAGCCCACAAATAACACTATAAACAGTCCGCCGAGGGGCATGAGGTAGAGCGCGGTGACACTATCAAGCAGGTCGAAGAATATCTTGCCGTTGATGTGCAGGGGGCTGCCTGTGCGGAAGCTGAGGGTGGCCAGCAGGCCGATGACGGCCGTCACCACTGTGCCCAGAATGGCAGCCTTGGTGCGCGAGAGATGCATCTCCTCGGTTGTGGCGGCCACGATGACCTCAAGCAGCGATATGGTCGAGGTGAGGGTAGCGATAACCAGCAACACAAAGAATATCAAGCAGAAGAAATAACCGCCCGTCATCTGTTGGAAGACCATCGGCAGGGTGGTGAAGACCAGCGACGCACCTGACTCAGGCTTGATGCCGAACGAGAAGGCGGCTGGGAAGATGATGATGCCGGCGAGGATGGCCACCAGCGTGTCGGCAAGCACCACGCTCACCGAACTGCTGACCATATTGTCCTTGGCACCGATATAAGAGCCGTAGGTTATCAGCGCACCCATGCCTATGGAGAGCGAGAAGAAGCTCTGGCCCAGGGCACTGATGAGCACGTCGCCGTTAATCTTCGAGAAGTCGGGCTTGAAGAAGAAGCGTATACCTTCGGAGGCACCGGGGAGGGTCAGCGACTTGACGCAGAGGACAATCATGATGACTAGGAGCAGCGGCATGAGTATCTTGGACCATTTCTCGATGCCGTTTTTGACGCCACGTGCCACCACGACGGCCGTGAGGGCGAGAAATGCCAGCTGGCAGACGATAGGCAGCCATGGGTGTGTGGTGAAGGAAGAGAACTGAACTTGTATCTGAGCTAGGTCTTGACCCTCGAAGTGGTTGGCTGCAGCCTTGCCGAGGTAGCCCAGCGTCCAGCCCGCCACGGTGGTGTAGAAGGCCAGGATGAGGAAGGCGCAGACGACGCCGAGCCATCCAATCGCCATCCAGCCGGTTTTCTTGCCCTCAAGGGCACGGAATGCACCTATGGGGTTGCTGCGCGAACGACGTCCGATGATGAACTCCGACAGCATCAATGTAGTGCCTACAAGCAGAGCCACAGCCAGATAGACTATCAGGAAAGCGCCGCCGCCATTGGCACCTGCCTCACAGGGGAAGCGATAGATGTTGCCCAGGCCGAGGGCTGAACCGGCGGTGGCCATGATTATGCCAAGCTTTGAGCCGAAATTCTCGCGTTGTTTCATAATGTTTGTTTATTATTGTTATCGTGTATCTTTCTTTCCAGGTCGGCCACGCGTGCGGTGATCTGTGCCACTTGCATTTCGATGAAGTCCTCGCTGTATTTGCGGTCGCAGAAACCGTTGCCGCGAGCCACAAAGGCGTCGTCGTCTTCCTGCTCTACAGCCAGGTCCTGATAGCTGGCAAGCAGTCTGCGTGCAGCTTCAAGTTCTTCTTTAAGTGTATTTGGTTTCATGCTAACAATCTGTTTACTGCATTCTCTATACCTTCGTTGTCGACATCGGTTGTCACTATGTCGGCTACAGCTTTCACATCGTCGGCGGAGTTGCCCATGGCCACCCCGATACCGGCCCATTGCAGCATCTCGTTGTCGTTGCCACCGTCGCCGAAAGCCAGCGTCTCCTCTTGGCGTATGCCAAAGTGGCGGCAGATGGCCTCCATGCCTGCAGCTTTGCTGTTGCCTGCAGCCACAATGTCTGTGAAAGCGGGGTGCCAGCGAGGCAAACGACAGTGCGACAACAGGTTGCCGACCTCCTTGTCCATCTCGGCAGGCATGATGGCGATAAGCTGGTAGGCTTCGACATCGCGTATGGCGTCAATGGGCACAAACGGCGGCATCTCAAACTCCAGTTGCTCCCTGATTTTGAGGCCTATGGCATTGGGCTGCGAGGCCATCATGCCGTCGGCGGTAAATGCCATGGTGCAGAGGTTGCGTTCCTTGGCGAGGTCAACCCAGCGGTTGCTGTCCTCACGGGGTATGGGGTTGGAGAGCAATGTCTTGGCGTTATCGCCAGTGGTGAACACCAGGCCTCCGTTCATGGTGATATAGCCTTCGAAGCTCACCGGCATCGGCGGTATGAGCACCATCGGGCGGCCGCTTGATATGAAGGTGCGGATACCGTGTCTGTGAAGCGTCCCGAAAGCTCGCACAGTGCCCTCGGACACACGGTGAGTCTTGAAACTCAGTAGTGTACCGTCAATATCGAAGAATGCCGCTTTTATCATTGTGGTCGTTTCCTTTTTGAGTTGCACCCACTTCGGACTCCCTTCGGCCCCTTTTCGGCCTTTCTACGGCGTTCCATTGAAGAAATGCCGAAGAGGGTCCGTAGTGGCTCCGTAGGGGATGGGTGGTGAAATGGTGGTTTTATTGTCGGTTTATCTGTTCAATTATCTTGCTGAAGAGCGCTGTCATGCGGTCGGCAGCGCGGTCGGCCTGCAGCACAACGTCGTCGGCATCGTTTACTGTCCCGTCTTTCAGGTCGTTGGCCTGGTTGGTGATGACGCTCATGCCGAAGATTTCCATGTCGCAATGGCGTGCCACAATGACCTCGGGTACGGTGGACATGCCGCAAGCATCGCCACCGAGCACACGGTACATGCGGTATTCGGCCGGTGTCTCGTATGTGGGACCAGTACCTGCTACATAGACACCATGTTGCAGCGTGATGCCGAGGTCGGAGGCACAACGGTCGGCGATAGAGCGGAGGCGTGGGCTATAGACGTCGGTCATGTCGGGGAAGCGGGGGCCGAATTCCTCTTTGTTGGGGCCTATCAACGGGTTGGGCATGAAGTTGATATGATCGGTAATGACCATGAGGTCGCCGACGCGGTAGGCAGGGTTGACGGCGCCGGCAGCGTTGCTCACCAGCATGGTGCCGATGCCCATGAGTGCGAAGACGCGCATGGGGAAGGTAACCTGCTGCATGGTGTAGCCCTCGTAGTAGTGGAAGCGGCCCTGCATGGCCATGACGGTACGGCCGCCCAGAGTGCCGACGATGAGGTTGCCCTTATGGCCTACGGCCGTGGATGTCATGAAGTTGGGTATGTCGCTGTAGGGGATGACGAGTGGGGCGGCAATCATGTCGCCGAGCTTACCGAGGCCGCTGCCGAGCACGACGACGGCTTGCGGCATCTCTTTGCCGGCCTCGCCGATGCGGCGTGTAAGGTATTGTGCTGTTTCTTTATAGTTCATAATTATGGGGCTAACCACTTGTCTTTTAGCTTCTCTATCTGCATCTGTATCTCGGCGGCACGCTCGTAGTCTTCGGCCTCCTCGCAGCGGCGCAGTTCGCGCTCAAGGCTCTCCACGGTGACCACTTCGGCCACTGGCTTGGAGGGTGATGCCGGGGTGCTGCATTCATCCAGGACGCTGTCGGCCACGGTGATAGGTGCGCCACAGAGGAGCGCTATGGTGACGGCGTCGGTGGTGCGGCTGTCGATGTCCTTGCTGTTGAAGCCGTCGGTGGTGTGTATGGTGGCGTAGAAGATGCCGTCGGCCATACGGTCTATGCTGGCGCCGGTGACGCTGATGCCATACTGCTCCATGATGGAGACCGCGAGGCGGTGTGTGGTGGGGCGCATGGTTGGTACCATACCCTTGGCAATCAGTATGCTGTTGGCCTCGTGTTCACCTATCACTATAGGTATACGGCGACCGCTCTCCGGCTCCTCGAGCATGAGGATATAGCTGCCGGTGCGCGACATGCCGCCCTCTATTGATATGGGATAGACCTGCTTCATGACAGACAATGGTTAAGACGACACCTTGAGGTATTCAACAAGTTTCTGCACGGCGAGGCCGCGGTGGCTTATGGTGTTCTTGACGTCGAGGGGCATCTCGGCGAAGCTGAGGGCGAAGCGGTCGGGCATGAAGATAGGGTCGTAGCCAAAGCCTTCGCCGTTGCTGTGGCGCTCGGTGAGTATCTGTCCGTCAACGCGCCCCTCAAAATACTTGGGCTCACCGTCTTCTATGAGGCATATCACGGTGCGGAAGTCGGCACGCCGGTTGTTCTGGCCGTCGAGGGCGGCAAGCAGTTTATTGATATTGTCGTCGAAGGAGCAATGTTCGCCGGCATAGCGGGCGGAGTAGACTCCCGGTGCACCGCCGAGGGCGTCGACCTCGAGGCCTGTGTCGTCGGCGAAGCAGTCCATACCAGTTCTCTCCCACACCCACTGTGCTTTCTGCAGCGCATTGCCCTGCAGGGTGTCGGCGGTCTCGGGTATCTCGCCGCTGAGGCCCGCTTCGGCGAGGGTGACTATCTGCACCATCCCGCCGAGGGCGGCGCGCACTTCCTCTACCTTGTGCTTGTTGTTGGTTGCAAATATAAGCTTTTTCATACGGTTATGTCTAAGTAATCCAAAAGAGTCTATGGTTTAGTCGAAGAACTTCCATGTGATGCCGTAGAAGAGCGCGAAGCCGCGGCCCGGATAGTGGGGCAGGAGGAAGTATTTGCGCTCCTCCTCCCAGAGTGCGTTGAGGTGGCCGGCCTTCACGTAGAAGGAGGCTCGTTTGAGCTGCATGTTGAGGAACACGTCGCCCCAGAGGTAGCCGCCGACACGGGCTGTGCGCTGGTGGTAGAAGAGTCCGGTGTAGGGGTCGTAGTTGGGCGAGTAGAACATTGTGTGGTAGCGGATGTCGGCACCAAGCTGTACGCGCAGGGCGCCGTGGAATAGGACGACGTCGGCATAGAGAGAGTTCTTCGTGGCGAACATAGGCACAGGCATCTGGGCCGTGTCGGTGCTGTGCTGTAGCAGCTGCTGCATGTCGAGGTGCATCCAGCCCCAATGCAGGTGTGTTATAAGGCGTGCCTGGTATAGCCACAGAGGTGTCGTGCCCTCGACGGCCAGCAGGCAGGTGTCGTACCACGTATTGTGGTCATAGTGTGTGGCCTGAACGCTGAGGTCTATGATGTCCTTGTGGCGGAACTGAACGCCGAAGAGGGCTGTGTTCACCGGCTTAAGCACGTTGTTGTTTCTTTCAGCAAAGTGTACAAGCATGAGCTCGGGGGTGCGCGATGTCATGATAGCTTTTGCTTCCATCGTTGTGTGACGGGCGCTGTCGAAGGGGAAGAGGAACGTGGCGGCGAAGCGCGAGTCCTGCCGGTTCGTGCTCATGAGGGCTTTCCGCATCTCGCCTTCTGCCATGAGACTTCCACGCCCCAGAGCAAGCTCCACACGGGCGAAGGGGTCGAGCCATGAGCGGTAGCCGAGGGTATCGCCGGCGATGTCTACAAAAGTGTAGTGTGGCTGTATGCCGACGGTGACTTTCAGGGGATTGCGCCAGCGGTGGTCGGGGTACACGTCGTTGGTCCAGAAGAGGCGTGCGCTGTATTCGCGCCACATGGTGGAGTCGACGGCGACACGTTTGCGACGGTCGTAAGACACCTCCACGCCAAAGGTGCCGGCGTTGAGGACGTGCGGCTTGCGCAGCGGTATGGTGTCTGTGACCTCGATGGTGTCGTAAACCATCGTGCTGTCGGCACCCATGCTTACGGCGATACTGTCGCGCAGACGATAGCTCTCGAACTGAGGCACAAGGCTGTAGCTCACGCTGCCCATAAGCGCAAGGTCGTTGTGGCGCGACTGCAGGTTGTATATGTTTACCGGCATGCCGGCGTAGTTGGTGCTGTAGTTGCCTGTGAAGTAGCCGTCGTCCACCAGACCTCCGTTCTCGTCGTTGCGTATTGAGTTCCAAACCACGGCGGCTTTGGCCTGCAGGCGCGAGTCGCGCGAGAAGTAGTTGGTCGTGGCGTCGAGGAAATGGTCCTTGGCGTAGGTGGCGGTATAGATGCCGTCGGGGCGCAACAGCGTGTAGTCAAACGACACATTCCAGCCGGGCATGATATTTTGCGTGTGCGTAGCGCGTACCATATAGTCTTTGTTGAGCGACGAGTGGTAGGCCAGCAGTGAGTAGGGGGTGCGCGTCTGGTAGAAGCGTACGTTGCCGAGCCGCTTGGCATAGGCCGGGAAAGGCTCGCCGATGAGGCTCAAGGCAAGCGGTGCCTCTGGAGTGGGGTAGAGGGCGAGGTGAGGGTGTCCGGCAACGCCTACGCCGAGGTAATAGTTGCCGTTGATGGCGTCAATGGCATCGTTGAACTGCGCCCCTGCAGGCGACAGCGACGGATGCATCACAGCGTTGATCTTCGTCTGTGCCGGAGTGTAGAAGAAGTAGTACACCTTGCCACGCTTCACGCTGTCGGGCTCCTCCTTATGGTACTCGAGACCACGTACCTGCGGCCCCTCGTTGCGGGCCGTGTCAATCTGCGGATTGACTTGGGCTCCGAGGTTTTGCGGCAGGACTAAGGCGAGCAGCGTGATGAGGACAAAGGCGTATACTCTTCGCATTCGCATAGTGTCAGTTCTCCTGCAGGAAACGTTCCACATCCATAGCCGCGCGACAGCCGCCAGCGGCAGCCATCACGGCCTGACGGTAGTTGGGGTCGCACACGTCGCCGGCGGCGAAGACACCAGGCACGCTGGTGGCCGACGTGGGGTGCTGTATCTCTATGTAGCCCTGCTCGTTGAGCTTCAGCTGACCGCCGAGGAAGTCGGTGGCGGGCTTATGTCCTATGGCCACAAAGACGCCTGTCACCTCGCGCTGGCTCTTCTCGCCGGTCTTGGTGTCGGTGAGCTCTATTCCTGTCACTCCGTCGAGCGGCGTGCCCAGTATCTCGCTCACGCGGCTGTTCCAGCACATCTCGATCTTGGGGTTGGTGAGCACACGGTGCTGCATGGCCTTCGAGGCGCGCAGCTCGTCGCGACGGTGCACCAGGTACACCTTGGCGCAAAGGGTGCTGAGGTAGTTGGCCTCTTCGCAGGCGGTATCGCCGCCGCCCACCACCGCCACGGTCTGCCCTTTGTAGAATGGGCCGTCGCAGGTGGCGCAGGCCGACACACCCTCGCCGTAGTATTTCTGCTCGCTCTCCAAGCCTATCCAGCGTGCTGTAGCGCCGGTGGCCACAATCACCGTCTCGGCCTCCACCTCCACTCCGTGGTCGTCCTTGGCGTGGAAGGGGCGGTGGCTGAGGTCTATCTCACGTATGTAACCCGTACGCACGTCGCAGCCGAAACGCTGGGCCTGACGCCGCAGGTCGTCCATCATCTCGTTGCCGCCGATGCCCTCTGGGTAGCCGGGGAAGTTCTCAATCTCGGTGGTGATGGTCAGCTGGCCGCCGGGCTGTTCACCCTCGTAGAGCAGCGGCTTGAGGTCGGCGCGACCGGTATAGATGCCTGCGGTGTAGCCTGCAGGGCCTGAGCCTATGATAAGGCAGCGTGTCTTTTCCATAATGTATGTATCGTTTATCGTTTTCTCTTTATCAAGCTGAAGTATATCAGGTAGGCGGCACCCACGGTGACGACAACGGCCTGCTGCGAGCCCCATAGGAGCCATCCGCAGGCGGTGCCCACCTCCATGGGTATGCCGTAGATGTCGAGCGCCAGCTGCACCAGCACGGGATAGACGCCGATGCCGCCTTGCGAGAAGGTCATGCCCACGCTGCCGAAGAGGTACACCACGAAGGCCGCGCGGAAGCCCAGCCATTGGGTCTCGGGCAGCGCCTGGAAGATTATCAGGCCGCCCAGAATGTAGAGCAGGTATATGGCTACGCTGTAGGCGACAAACAGCAACGTGGCCCGCGGCCCGAGGTGCAGTATGCTCTTCACGCCGTCGACCATGTTGCGCACCATGTCGTCAATTTTCTTGAAGAGCTTTATGTGCAACAGCTTCTTCCAGAAGAGCTTGTAGCCGAGCAGCGCCAGCACGGCCAGCACCACCAGCGCGCCCACAATCATGGCCATGTTGGGCAGGTTGCTGAAACGTTCGGCCAGAGTGTCGTAGAGCCAGTCCTTGGCTTTGCCGAACATCACCACCAAGCCCAGCAGCACCACCAGCCCGAAGGCCAGCGTGTCGATGATGCGCTCGGTGACGACGGTGCCCAGCGACTTCTCCATGGGTATACCCTCGCTGGTGCGCAAGGTGGCGCAGCGCATCACCTCGCCCGCCCGCGGGAAGGCCAGGTTGCCCAGGTAGGCCACCACCACCGACCCGAAGGTGTGGTTGAGCGTCGGCACATGCCCTATGGGCTTGAAGAGCAGACGCCAGCGCAGGGCGCGCATCAGGTGGCTCAGCAGGCTGCACACCATCGTCGCCGCCACCCACCACCAGTTGGCGCCGGTGAACGACGCCCAGATGGCAGCCTTCTGGCCGCTGTCGAGCTTGAGCAGGAACCAATAGATGAAGAAGAAGCCTATGCCGAGGAACACGACGAGCCTCAGCACACCGCCGAGGGTCACCCCTGAGCCTTTCTCCTTCTGTGCCATAATGCCACCCATCTATCTATAACCTATAACCAATAACCTATAACCTTCTAAAGCCGGTTGTCTTTCGGGAATATCACGGTGGGGTGCCACTCGCGTGCCTCCTCGGGCGTCATCTGCGCATAGGCGGCGATGATGATCAAGTCGCCCACGCCGGCCTTGTGGGCAGCAGCGCCGTTGATGCCTATCACACCCGTGCCGCGTTCGCCGCGTATGGCGTAGGTGGCCAGGCGCTCACCGTTGGTGATGTTGTATATCTCCACCTTCTCGTTCTCGATGATGCCGGCGGCCTCCATCAGCGCTTCGTCGATGGTTATCGACCCTATGTAGTCGAGGTCCGCCTCCGTCACCGTCACGCGGTGTATCTTCGATTTCAGTACTTCTATAAGCATGAACTCTAAACTCTTAGCTTTTAACTCTTAACTCTTAACTCTTAACTAAAACAGTATCCAGTACAGCAGCAGGCACACCAGCAGCGTGTAGAGCATGATGCGCGTGGCCGGCACGGGCTTCATGTAGTCGGGGTCGGTCACGTCGAAGCGCCTCTTTATCTTCACACCGCGTTTCTTGAACTCCGCTATATGCTCGCCGACGCCCATCTCTCCGCTCTCCACACTCTCGGTGTTCTGGAAGCGCGGCTGGTAGTTGAACTTCGGCATCTCGCGTTTGCGGAACATGTCCTTCCACGTGAGTCCTTTGTGCTTCTCCTGGCGGTCAAGCTCGCGCACACGCTTCTGGAAATACTCCAGGTCCTTGTCGGCGGCATCGCCAGCAGGCATATCGCCGGCCGGCTGGCTCTCAAGCTCGTCGGCCTCTTCCATAGCCTCGCGCAGCGCACGCTCGTCGGCGTACTTCTGCTTCAGCGCCTCCCAACGCTCCTTCTCGGGGTCGTAGAAGCGCGGCTTGTAGTGGAACTGGCGCGGCTTGGGTGTGTAGAACATTGGCATTGTCTCTGGTGTTAGTTTTAAGCTTTAAGTTTTAAGCTGTTAGTGTGGCGCCAGCCACTTAAAACTTACAGCTTACAGCTCTCAGCTTTCTGTTATCACTCGGTCCATCTTCACGTCGTGAGGCTCGGTGGGTATGCTGTCGAGCAGCTGGAAGTCGTAGGCCACACCCACCTTCACGGCGTTGGGGGTCGACTTGAGCAGGCGGTCGTAGAAGCCTCGTCCGCGACCCATGCGGTTGCGCTGGCCGTCGAAGGCCACACCCGGCACCACGATGAGCTCCACAGCCTCAAGGTCGTTCCATACCTCGCCCGTAGGTTCTCCTATGCCGAACTGCTCGCCGGCCGTCATGCACTCGGGGCCCGTGTACTGGCGCAGCACCAAGTCGTCGCCCACCACGCAGGGCAGCAGCAAGGTCTTCTCCTTGTACCACCGCTCCACGAAAGCGTGCGTCTGCACCTCGTCGGCCATCGACCAGTAGAGCAGAACCACCTTGGCCCGACGGAACTCCGCGAGCCCTTCGACGCCGCGCATGACGGTCTCGCTGCGTCGCAGCTTCTCCTCCATGGGCACCGCGCGCTTCAGCTCGCGCATCTGCTTCCTTATCTCAGCCTTTGAAGTCTCCAAGGTCCAACTGTCAATTGTCAATTGTCAATTGTCAACTTCAGAACGGCAGGTCGTCCTCACCGTTCGACTGCATCGCCGGCGGCTGCGCGAAACCCTGTGCCGGAGCGGCAGCGGGAGCTGCAGCGGGCTGCGCCGGAGCGGCGGCAGGGGCGGGACTCCAGTTGTAGTTGCCGGCAGCGGCGGCGGGCATCTGGCCAGGCACGAAGGGCTGTATGCGCGAGCAGCGCAGGTCGGTGTACCAACGCTCGTTGAACTCTCGGCTCTCAGGGGTGAAGGTCACCTGCACCATCGAACCCATCGGTAGGTTCTTGGCCATAGCCACTCGCTCCTCGCCAAAGGCCGTGAAGGCCACCTTGCGCGGATAGTCGTCGCCGGTCTCGATAACAAAGCCGCCGCGCACCCACGGGCCGCGGGCCGACTCGCCCTGCACTTCGGGCAAAATCTGGATTAACTTGCCTGTAATTTCCATAGTATTGTGTTGTTTTTGTTAATATTCAATATGTTGTCGCAAGTGTCGCCACTCGTTTTAAACGTACAAAGATAGCACTTATTTTTAATATAGCAAAATATTTTTATTAACAGCACTCCGCCGGCCCCACTCGTCAGCCACCATCTTGCATCGCCTTTCCATCGCCATTTCGACCATCCTTCAACCATCCTTCGACCATCGTTTAACCATTTATAATGGTCGAAGAATGGTCGAAGGATGGTCGAACTAAGGTACAAGAGTGGAGGAAATAAGGTGGGTAGGAGGCTGGGAGTGTGGGCGAGGGGCGAGGTGTTGATATTTTTTTCTCGTATGTCCGATTTTTTGTGTATCTTTGTAGTCCAAAATTTGAACGCAAAAAATGCCCGTAAACGACGCAAGACGTACAAACAGAATGACATATGAGCAGGCCTTCGCCCTCAACAGCAACACTCCGCCGCAGGCTGTGGCCTTGGAGGAGGGTGTGCTGGGGGCGCTGATGCTCGACCAGGCGGCGCTCATCAACGCCATCGAGACGCTGCACGAGGAGTATTTCTACAAGCCTGAGCACCAGGCTGTTTTCCGTGCCATCCGCAAACTCTTCGAGCAGAGCCAGCCGGTCGACCTCCTCACGGTGGTGGAGCGCCTGCGCCTCGACGGCGAACTGGAGCTGGCCGGCGGCGCCTATGGCGTAAGCAAACTCACCGAGAACGTGGTCTCCGCCGCTCATATCGAGTACCACATCCGCGTGCTCAGCGAGAAGTTCATCCAGCGCGAGATGATACGCATCAGCACCGAGACCATCAAGAAGGCCTACGACGAGACCACCGATGTGGTCAACCTGCTCGACCAGACCGAGCAGCACCTGATGGACATCAACGACAAGAACTTCCGCTCCGACTACAAGCCGCTGGGCGACTTTGTGGGGCTGGCTATGGACCAGATCACCGAGGCGGGGCAGAAGGAGGACGGCCTGAGCGGCCTGGAGAGCGGCTTCATGGGGCTCGACCGCATGACGGCAGGCTTCCAGCCGGGCACACTCATCATCCTCGCCGCCCGCCCGGCTATGGGTAAGACGGCCTGCGCCTTGAGCATGGCGCGCAACATGGCCGTCGACTTCAAGAAGCCTGTGGCCTTCTTCTCGCTTGAGATGAGCGGCCAGGAGCTGGCCATGCGCCTGCTCTCGAGCGAGGCGCGCCTGACGGGCGACAAGCTCAAGAAAGGCCGTCTGGAACCCTACGAGAAAGAGCAGCTCAAGAGCGGTGCACAGCGCCTCCACGAGGCCTCGAACCGCATACTGATAGACGACACGCCGTCGCTCACCATATTCGAGCTCCGCGCCAAAGCACGTCGCCTCAAGCAGCGCTACGACATACAGATGATCTTCATCGACTACCTGCAGCTGATGCAGAGCGGCTCGGCCGAGAACCGCAACGGCAACCGCGAGCAGGAGATCTCGATGATAAGCCGTCAGCTCAAAGCCCTCAGCAAGGAGCTTAACATACCCGTGCTGGCTATGTCGCAGCTCAGCCGCGCGGTCGAGAACCGTGTGGGCAACAAGCCACAGCTGAGCGACTTGCGCGAGTCGGGCGCCATCGAGCAGGACGCCGACATCGTGATGTTCATCTACCGCCCCGAGTACTACAACATCATGGAGGACGATCACGGCTCCACCATAGGTATGGCCGACCTCCTCATCGCCAAACACCGCTCCGGTGGAGTGGGGGAGGTGCGCCTGCGCTTCGTTAAGGAGTTCGCTCGCTTCGAGAACCCGCCAACCGACTCCGACTTCGGCGGCGCTATGGCAGGCATGGGCCCCAACACGGGCTTCGACAACGGCGGCCACATGATAATAGACAGCAAGATGAACGAGGACATGCCGCCCGACGGCGACGGCGACGTGCCGTTCTAATTGACAATTGATAATTGACAATTGATAATTGAAAACAAAAACAATAATAACAATGGAAAAGAAAGACCTCCTGAAAGAAACCGTCAAGCACATTGACATCAAGAAGTACGACAGCACCGAGCTTATCGACGCCATGCGCCACATGAGCTTCACCAGCCGCGACACCGCACGCGCCGCCGACATCCTCTGCCAGATGCTGGCCGAGAAGGACTGCACCAACATCCTCACCATCGCCGGCTCCACCAGCGCCGCAGGCTGCATGCAGGTGTATGTCGACATGGTGCGCAACAAGATGATCGACGCTGTCGTCAGCACCGGCGCCTCCATCATCGACATGGACCTCTTCGAGGCACTCGGCTACAAGCACTATATCGGCACCAAGGAGAACGTCATCCCCGACACCAAGCTGCGCGAGCTCTACATCGACCGCATCTACGACACCTTCATCGACGAAGAGGAGCTGCAGGCTTGCGACCAGGCCACCTGCGACGTCGCCGACCTCCTCGAGCCGCGTCCCTACAGCAGCCGCGAATTCCTCTACAACGTGGGCAAATGGCTCGCCGAGGGTCACGGTGTGAAGAAGGACAGCCTCATCCAGACCTGCTACGAGTGCGGCGTGCCTATTTTCTGCCCCGCCTTCAGCGACAGCAGCGCCGGTTTCGGCATCGGCAAGCACCAGTGGATCCGCCGTCACGAAGGCAAGCCCTACGTCAGCATCGACAGCGTGGCCGACTTCCTCGAGCTCACCGAGATCAAGATGGCCTGCCCCGAGAGCGGCCTCTTCATGGTCGGCGGCGGCACCCCCAAGAACTTTGCACAGGACACCGTTGTCTGCGCCGAGATTCTTGGCAAGGAGGTTCCCATGCACAAGTATGCCATCCAGATCACCGTGGCCGACGTCCGCGACGGCGCCTGCTCCTCCAGCACTCTCCTCGAGGCCGGCAGCTGGGGCAAGGTGAGCGAGGAGTTGCAGCAGATGGTCTATGCCGAAGGCACCACCGTCATCCCCGCCATCGTCAGCTACGCCTACCACAACGGCGCCTGGCGCGACCGCGAATACAAAAACTGGCAGAAACTCTTCCAGAAATAGTTTATTAAAGGTTAGAGCGTAAAGGTTAGAGGGGCTGACGCACTTTATTGATGCGCCAGCCCTTTAACCTATAACCTTTAACCTATAACCATTATAAATTACAAGAAACAATGCTGACATATCCGACTTTTCTTGAAAATAAAAGAGCCCTCGCACAATATTCCAGTGAAGGCTACGTTACTTAAAGCAAAAAACAACATCCCATCTGCCTATCGAAGAAACAATACTTATTGCAAACTGTTTTATTAATTTAAAAAAGTGTTTTGTTATGAAAGTATTGTTTCAGAAGATGAGCCTGAAAGGCTTTGTGTTGCTGGCATGTATGCTGACTGGTGGCGCGGTGAGCGCACAAGAAAACAAGGCAGATAAACCGAAATGGGATGTCTGGGTCGACCTGCACTTCGGCTCCAGCTTCCTCGACGGCAGCAAGGGATTTACCGACTACATGCAAAGCAACCTTTCCGCGCTCGATTACCGCAGCACCTACCTCGGTGCCTTACAGGGCGGCATCGGTGCCGGGATGGAGTATGGCAGGTTCACCGTGGGACTATATGTCGATAGGGCGGACGTCAGCAGCGGTGTCGCTGTGAAGAACCAACTTGTCAAAAAGGACGACATGAATTCTCACCTCGACTTCGGCTACCGCATCACCCTGGCCGAGCACCTCATCCTCGAACCTTCGGCGGGCTTCGGCGTGAGCACCAGCGACATCTACCTCGCCACCTCGCGGGGCGGCGCCGACTACGTCACCTCGTTCACCACGAGGAACTATATTGTGCCGTTGACGCTCAGCTTCACGGCCGTAGGCAAAGATGATGATGTCGGCATCTACTTGCAGTACATCATCAGCGCCGGCCAGATAGGCACAGCTCGTATCACCGGCCTCGAGACCGAGGTGGACGGCCTCCACTTCCATCCCGCCACCCTTACCTTCGGTATCAAATACCGCTTAGGGTTTAAACGGACAATCAAACCGACAAACTAGATGCTTTAGTATTTGACAAAAAGCTTGTGAATAGAAGAATCCCTGCAGGTCATTCCTGCGGGGATTCTTCTTTCTCCCTTCATCGATCCTTCTATAATCCTTGTCGGCCGAGCCGACGGCACACCACGGCGATGTTTCGACATGGGATAATGCCATTGGAGTGTAAATAAAAACATAAATAATGTTAAAAAATGATACAAAAACAGCACTTCCTCGTCATATATATAGGAAGTCCCCAATAAGGCCCTCATGAAAACGGATAAATAATCATTTAACACCACAACAATGACAAAGAAAGTCCTCTCTTTTGCGCTCCTCGCCCTGATGGCAATCACCGCCAACTCTCAACATTTCGACTGGGTGAAATCCTACTTCGGCCCCGATTACGAGGACGGGGCCGCTGCCAACGAGATATTCGGCTCGGCTATAGACAGCGAGGGCAACATCTATATTCTCGGCCAGTTCATAGGCAACGCGCGATGGGACGACGATACAAGCATACTGCCATTCTCAGCACACCGCAACCGTAGCGCCGTCGTCGCCAAGTTCTCTCCCGATGGCCAATTGGTGTGGCACAAGGAGTTCTATTCCAGCTATACCGACTTTGTGGTCTATACCATGCGGATGGTGGGCGACACCGCACTTATGCTGTTTGCCGAGTTTAGGTTCCCCTTCAATTGGGGAAGCAGCTGGCACGACAAGAACGAGGTATACTATATGGACACCCTGTTGACCACCCCCGATAGGTTCCCGGAGTCGCCCGACAGCCTCAAGTCACCAGCCCTCTACTATGCCTTTATCACTATAGGGCTTGAAAGCGGAAATCTCATCGAAGAGCATTTCTGGATACCATCCTTCGTCAAAAACGATGGCTCGTTGTTGAGAGATGAATACTCCGGCTACTTGATTACAAATGTAGGTGAGAGGGTCTCCTTCAATGTCGACAGCGAAGGAAACATCATATTGGCACGCCAGACAAATGATTATTATGGAGTTATATGCGACACCTGTCCTGATGGGCTCCAGGTCTGGTCGCCCCGGGAGGGCAACATCAGCACAATGCGTCTGCTTGTAGACGGAGCCACAAAGCAGCTTGATGTCCCCTTGGAACCCTCCAGCAAGTGGAACTGGCAAATAATAAAACTGTCGCCCCATATGGACAGCGTGATTGCAAGCACCTATGTCTTCGACTCCACTTGGCGATATTCTTATAATGACAATATAAGTATGCATTTGAATTCTATCGATGTCGATGCCAACGACAATATTTATATGCTTATAGACCGTACACAAGATCCTCTCGATAGATGGCCGGTAAAGAACTCCGACACACTGGCTATGGAGTGGTACTCGTGCATGATACGATATGACTCGGAACTGACGCCGACGGGGATTGTGCAGGTGACTGCAACTTATACTCCAGAAGGAAACTGTGCGGGATATGTAAGACTCCTTGGCACATATTATGACAGCGTAACCAACTCGCTATTTATAAACGGTGAGTCAGGTAAAGTCCCAGACTACTACACCACGTTGAACTACAGAGGCAGCACATTGGACCTTAAGAACAACGCCTGCTGGCTGCGGCTTGACGCCGACGACCTGAGTCTTGTCTCCTACGGCAAAGCCCGCTCAACAGGCACAGAGCCTTGGGAAAGGACATTTCTGTACTCCGACAAATATATGTGGTCCCACAACGGCTCCTTCGCTGTGGGAGGCAACCGTGTCTTCTGCCAGGTGAAATACCAATGCAACATACTCTTCCAAAACACTCAAATTAACAATCCATACGGGATGGGACTATTTGTTTGGGACTATGATGGTCACGAACTCGAATACATCGACTACAACTCGCCCGGCAAAACCAACGAACAAGGCTATATATTCCTTAAGGACAGCTCGCTATGGCTTACCGGCACCCTTACCGCAAACGCCGCCTTCGGCAACCACAATGTCAACGCCGCATGGAACAGCCACGCCTACATCGCCCGCTACACCGACACCGCCTTCCTGACACCCTATGTCTATGACTCCACAGGTCACGGTGGCGGCATCGGCATCACACTCGTTGAAGGTGGAAACGCCCTCGTCGCCTATCCCAACCCCTTCCGGCAGAGAGTAACAATTCAAGTGGAAAGTGGTGAGTTGAAAGTTGAAAGAGGGGCCGCCACAGCTTGGCTGACCGATATGTCCGGCCGCAGCGAAGAAGTCCGCCTCACCGCCGACGGCCCCAACCGCTACTCTCTCGACCTCACCTCACGCCCACAAGCCACCTACCTCCTCACCCTCACCACCGCCGACGGCCGCCAACACACCGTCCGCCTGCTGAAGCAGACAGATGTGTTCGGGAACTGAATATGAACCGGATGGTAACCAGTACCAAACCGAAACCGAACCGAAACTCTGACGGAGTCATCCGTTCTTGAGTACGGACTTACCTACTACCTGCATTGACGCCAAACACACTTTCAAAAGCCCAAAACATAAATAATGCAAAAAAAAATGATAAAAAAACGACGCTTCCTCGTCATATATATAGAAGCCCAAGAGAGGCTTGGTTAGGAAAACCGGTTTATAAAACCACAAAAATAACACAACTATGGCAAGAAAGACCCTCATCTTTGCGTTCCTCGCGCTGCTGGCAATCGCCGCCCACGCCCAGCAGTTTGAATGGGCAGAGAGTTACTATGGCTATGGCGATGAATACGTAAACATTCCTCGAGGGCTGGTGGCCGACAGCGAGGGCAACACCTACCGCCTGATGCAGGTGAGCAGAGGTGGCACGCTGGACGGCGTCGATCCCTTCGAGGGCATCACCAACTACAACTACAGCATGCTGCTGGTCAAGATGTCCCCCAACGGGCAGCACCTGTGGCACCGCATCATCAACCCTTGGGAGAGGGGTGTCGACACCATCGGTGTGACCGTCCACGACCTGCGCATGCTGGGCGACACGGCCCTGATGATGATGGTGGACATGCCGCTGCCTCTCACCATCGTCTCGTATGGTACACCGCAGGTGCAGTCGAAGCTCTACTACCTCGACACTCTGCTCACCACCAGCGAAACGTTGATGCCTACGGACAGTATCTATAATTGGAGGGTCACAGCCTTCATCACAATGGGGCTTGACGGCACTTTGCTGGAACACCATTTCCTGCAGGTCACCTACCTCGACAGCCTGGGGCAGCCAGTAACACGTGGGCAAAAAGTGTATGGCAACAACCTTACTGCCCAACACTTCGACGTTGACAGCCGCGGGAATATCTATATCGTCCGTCATACACAAGACGATGCATTTTCGGGACTTGACCCTATGTACTTTTACGATGGGGCGCTGAGCGGCTACCGCTTTATGGTAGACGGCACGCAGTTTCTTACCCATATCCCGCCTTACCCGACGGGCTGGTGGAACCAGCAGGTGCTGAAGTTCTCGCCGCATTTCGACAGCCTGATTGACGCCACCTACATTGCCGGCGATGCGCCGTGGGTCGACCCCATCAACACCCCCTGGATGGACATCAAGTCGTTCGACATCCACGAAGACGACCAGTTGTACTTCACCTTCAATATAAAAGTAGAACACGACAGCATACCCATTGCACGATCGAACGGGCTGGCTCTGCAGGTGGACACACTCTCGCTGGCTTGGGGTACCGACTGTATGCTCCGCCTTGACACCGGCCTGAATGCCAACCTGCTGATGCAGTTCAATTGTGTGCCTTACGATGGAGGCTATCCTTCGGTGGGACTCAGCGCCACCTGCGTCGACACCGCCACAGAATCGCTCTTCGTACTTGGCGTTGCGGGAACGGATGGATTCATCGGCAACGACAATCCACACCAGATCGTCTACCGTGGCGACACGCTGGACAACCGTAATGATGCTTTTTGGCTCCGCGTGGGAATCGACGACGGACGCTACCTCTCCTATGGGCGTATACACTCGAGTTGGGGCGCCTCCAAAGGTGGCTTGAGCATCGCTGCGCGCAACAACCGGGTGTTCGCACAAGTAGCCTACAGTGGCAGCGTCTTCTTTGCCGATACGCTCCTCACCACCCAAAGCGCCTTCGAGACCGGACTGGCTCTGGCCCAGTGGGACTACGACGGCAACGAGGTGACCATATACCCCTTCCACTGCACCCATTCCAACAGCCAGGCCGGACACCTGCTGCTGACGGACACGGCGGTATTCGTCACCGGCAACAGCTTCAGCAGCCCCACCACCTTCGGCGACATATTCTGTGGCAATGGACAGTACATCGCCAAACTGGTCGACACCTCGATGCGCTCGCCCTACGTCTATCCCGACCTTCATGCCGACCAGACAATCATCTGGCCGGGTGGCAACACCCTGCGCATCTCTAATCCCGGCAGCAATCCGTATCTGCAGCTCAATGCCAGCGCCAGCAGCGGCATGCCGGTAGCCTACATCATCTCCGACCCCTCGATGGCCATGGTTATTTCAACAGGCGGCGGTGGCGGTTTTGAAATATTGGCATTGTGCTCGCAAGGAGTCTGCCAAGTAACTGCCAGCCAACCAGGCACCAGCTACTGGAACCCCGCTTCGCTCACCAAGACCCTCGTTATCGGCAACGTCGGCATCCACGAATTTTCAATTCTCAATTCTCAATTCTCAATTTATCCCAACCCTACCTATGGCAAAGTGACCATCTCCACTCATGAGAGCATTGTATCCGCCTTCCTCACCGACCTCTCCGGCCGCCGCGAAGAAGTCCGCCTCACCCCAACAGGCTTCGGACAATACACGTTGGATTTAACCCCACGCCCCCAAGCCACCTACCTCCTAACCCTCACCACCGCATCAGGCAAGACCCACACCGTCCGCCTGCTGAAACAATCGGACATCTTCTCACGATAATTTTCAATCATCAAAAACACCTCCAAAATGACACACCACATCATCAAACCCCTTGCCGTCCTCGCCATGGGAGCAGTGCTGCTGGCGGGCTGCGGGAAAGACAACAAGGACAACGGGAAGCCCGAGGCCACCCAAATCAAACAGACCGAGTGTGGACAGCACTTCGAGACACAAGCCAAAAACCTCGCAGAGGGCGAGCAGTACGTCGTGGAGTGGGTCGACGGCGCCGCAAGGGTGATACACGTCGGAATGGCGGTGACGTGCGACTATGAGAGCGTGTCGGTCGACGTGGCGGTCGACGGCTCGACGGTCACCGTCGATGAGTGCCCAGTCGGCGGCGGCTACGTGGACTGCCTCTGCATTATCGACAACATGTTCACCATCGCCAGCTTGCCCCACGGCACCTACACCTTCATCTTCAAGGAGTGCGGCTACGAGAACCACGAGGCCGTTTTGCAATGCCGTAAATGCGTTTTGCAGTGGTGCGAGGCTATTTTGCAGCCGTGCAATGCCCAATGCAATGGTGCGAGACCGATTTACACGACTGCAAGAGGGTTTTGCGATGGTGCGAGGCAAAATTGCACGGAAGAAACAACAAATCGAAGTTAAACAATAAACACATTGAGACAATGAAGAGAATCCTGATGCTATGCGCGGCGATGTTTGCTCTTGTCGCCAATGCCCAGTCGGAACAATGGAAGGCTTATCTGGACATCTGCGGGCAGTTCCGTGCCGACATGACGCCTTGCGAGAAGATGGAGTTCTATGCGCGAATGGATTCCCTGTTCGATGGATATATCCCGTTGCGCCGTGTGGAAATGAACTATATGGAGGCTGCCCTGCAGTGCGGCGACACGGCGACATTCAAGCGGCTGGCTTTCCGCGTGGTCAGGTGGAAGGGATGGAATCCGCTGGTGTTCTACTATGTAGACCAATACAAGTTTCTGAAGGACTGCGACTGGTGGCCGGAACTGGACTCCATCCAGCAGGCCGTCCACAGCAGGAAAGACTACAGCTATGCCGAAACCCTCCACCAGATGCAACAGGAAGACCAGGCCGCGCGGCGTGCTTTCCACAACCGCTCGTTCACGCCTGCCGAGGAAGATTCGCTCGGTCGCAGGATGCGTGATGTGGACTCGGCCAATTTAGTGAAGCTGAAGTGGCTGATCGATACCCTGGGCTTCCCCTCATGGGACCGAGTCTGCTCCTACGGCTCTGCCGACGCCTGGCTCGTCGCGCAGCATATGCACCCGTGGTTTCAGTACGGCTACGTCAAGCAACTGCGTCAAGCGGTGGCGGACACTAATGCCGACCCGTCAAATCTGGCCTACCTCGAAGACCGGCTGCGCACAGAGCGCGGGCTGCCACAGCTCTACGGCACGCAGTTCACCTCCACCAGCGAGAACAACCGCACCGCGTGGCAATGCCCCGTCGCCGACATCAAGAATGTCAACCTGCGTCGCGGACAAATGCTTATGCCGCCACTGGAGGACTATATCGAAGGCTATCTGAAATCCTCGAGCGAAGATGGAATGCTGGACAGTGACAACCCACTGACAGAGATGGGGGACAACTATGTGCGATACTATTACCTCGGCGACCAGTTTTCGCTCCTGCCTATGGACATGCAGCAGGGGGTGACGGATGCAGTGGCTTACAAAACTGCAGGCGATTACTGCGCAGCAATTCCCATCTTCTGCTCACGGCTTTCGAACCACTACCCCTTTGTGCGTGACCTGAAGCGCTATCTGGAATGCCTTCTGCACAGCGAGTGCGTAGGGAACCAGTATTGCTACATCAGCCATTACGAGGTACTGGAGCGCATGGTACTCTGCGGCTACGAGCCGGACGCTTGGCTCGATTCGCTGCCCGACACGCTCTCTGTGCCTCTGCGGGCCGATTACGCCAACCTGCGCGAGGAGTACCTGCGCTACCTCAACCATGAGGATGATGCCGAGCTCACTGCCGCCCTCGCCAGTCGCGTCGACTTCGAGGCCCTGCTCCGAAGCGGCAAGAACTACCACCGCTACGAACTCGACACATGGAACCATGCCTATCCCTTGTTGCTGAAGATGACCGACGAGCTGACCAAAGGCGACTATGAAGAGTTCTTTGCCCTTCTTTGGCGCGAAGTAGAGCGCGGCAACCTCCACGCCGAGGATTACGCCTCGCTCTACGACCGCACCTACTATCGCCTCCACGGCAAAGACTGGTACGGCGCCCTTGCCGCTGGCGTGCCGTCGGCTCGACCGACAACGGACAAGCATATCCGTACCGCCAAACCGAAGTCTCTCAACGAGCGCCGCCGCGCAGCCTGTCTGCCGCCAGCAAAATAGATACGAAAAGAAATAATTCCATGAAGATTAGACATCTTATTAAAACCTCATTCAATATGAAAACAACCAAGAGAGCCATCCTATTAGCGGTGTGCATCGCGTTTTCGCTTGCCGCAAACGCCCAGTCGGAACAGTGGAAGGCTTATCTGGACATCTGCGGGCAATTCCGTGCCGACATGACGCCCTGTGAGAAGATGGAACTCTATGCGCGAATGGATTCACTGTTTGATGGGCATATGCCTGATTACAATAATCTCTATAACTATATGATAAGTTCGTTTCTGTGTGGTGACACCATGACCTTCAAAAAGCAGCTTGTTCGTGCAACAGATTGGAAATGTTGGAATTCAAAATTAATCGATACATGGGATGCTGTTGAGTTCTTGAAGAAAGAAAAAGACTGGAATCAATTGGATTCGCTTTCGAAAATCTATGGAACCAAGAAGATTTACCCCTATATGGATTCTTTGGAGGCCATGGTTGAACGAGACCAGGCTATTCGTTCGGAATTACACAATCCCAATCTTTCCATTGAACAAAAAGATTCTATTTTTACCCAATGGCAAATAATTGATTCTACTAATCTGACACTTCTAAAATCCCTTATTAAAAGATATGGCTTTCCTACATGGGAGCGTGTTGGCTATACCGGCTGTAGAAATGCATGGCTGATTGCCCAGCATGCAATACCTTATATTTATGACTTTGAAAAAGAATACCGCAAGGCAGTTATGGATAACAATGCCGCAAAAAATTTGTTGGCATATCTTGAAGACCGCTCAAGGACAATGAGAGGTTTGCCACAACTTTATGGAACACAACTGGCGACAAACCCTAAAGATTATCTGCCTATTTCAGATATTAAAAATGTTAACAGTAGAAGAGAAGAGATAGGATTGGAGCCATTAAATGACTATCTGAAACGTATGTCTATTGATATTAATGATTATTTTATTTTACAAGATACATCGGAACCTAACTATATTGATTTTTATTATAAAGGTAATAAGCTTGAGCCTTGGGGAGTAATTAAAGCTCAAGGCTATTTAGACGAGAACGAATTTGACAAAGCGAGTGTTCTCTATTGTCATGTATTTCATAACACCTATCCTTTCATTCGAGATTTAAAACGTTTTGTGTCAACCCTCATAATGAATGGGGGAAAAAGCGACCAATATCTTTTCATCAGTACCTATGAGGTGCTGGAGCGCATGGTGCTCTGCGGCTACAAGCCGGACGCATGGCTCGACTCGCTGCCCGACACGCTCTCTGTGCCCCTACTGGCCGATTACGCCAACCTGCGCGAGGAGTACCTGCGCTACCTCAACCACGAGGACGACGCCGAACTCACCGCCGCACTCGCCAGCCGTGCCGACTTCGAGGCTCTGCTCCGAAGCGGAAAGAACCGAAGGTCGGCGACCGACAGTGGAGCCAACAGCCAACTGGCGACCGACAGTGGAGCCAACTATCACCGCTACGAACTCGACGCATGGAATCACGCCTATCCCATGTTGGAGAAGATGACCGACGAACTGACCAAAGGCGACTATGAAGAGTTCTTTGCCCTTCTTTGGCGCGAAGTGGATCGTGGCAACCTCCACGCCGAGGATTACGCCTCGCTCTACGACCGCACCTACTATCGCCTCTACGGCAAAGACTGGTACGGCACCCTTGCCGCGTCCGACAAGCATATCCGTACCGCCAAACCGAAGTCTCTCAACGAGCGCCGCCGCGCAGCCTGTCTGCCGCCAGCCAAATAGACGAAAAGAAATAACAACATGAAGAAAATCTTGATTATATGCTCGGTACACCTGCTTTTTGCAGTCACCGCCTCGGCACAGACCCCTACTTACAAAGAATTGTCGGCAACGGCCTACAACTTGATTAAAGAGCAGGACTATATTGGGGCACACAAGGCATTCCATACGATGGACTCCCTGTATGGAATAAGTGATTTCGAAGCCCTCTACTATTACTACGCCTTGTCGCACGACTTTGTTCCGGACCGCGAGTTGGAAAAAGCCTTAATGTTCCGCTTGGCGCAAAACAAGTGCTGCGATATGCGCTACTTGGACGACTGGGCAAGAAGTCAGCAGGCCGACACGCTCGATTACTGGAACGACATTGTTGCCATCGTTGCTCCCCGCGGCTATCAGGACACTGTCTATCAGAACCGCCTGCTGGCGATGAACAGAGCCAATAATGCAGCATGGCAGATGCAGCACGGCAGCAACAACCAGGATTCGGTGCGGGATGCCATGCGTATGGTTAACTCTGCCAATCTGAGCGAGTTAAAGCAGCTGATTGCCGAGCGCGGTTTCCCGACATACAGCAAGGTGGGCTACTATTGCGTCAAATATGCCTCAGCGATAGCTTTGTACCAGCCATCAGAGTTTCTCCATTGGTATCTGAAACAGGCCAAAGCCGCCGCCGACAGCAACGACTATGACCCTGAATGGCTCGGCCATCTAATCAAACGCGACAGACAGGTGAGCATCTACGATACCGTGTTCTATACAGGCATCGAACCGCTGTTCCAAGCCGACCAAGAGGCGCGCCATCTGCTGAACAAGGGATTGGATGAGGACTCGGTGTTGCGCGTTATACATGAGGTTGATTCGGTGAACCTAATTGCGCTGAAACAACTGATTGCCGATTGTGGATTCCCGACGCTGTCGCGGTCGGGCTACAAATGCTGCGACTACGCCGCCCTGATAGCGCAGCACTCGCCGCCCGAGTACCTGCATTGGTTTCTGGAACAGGCGCAGGCTGCCGCCGACAGCGGCGACTTCATCCCATCGTGGATTGCCTATATGACCGACCGTGATCTTACCCATCAGGACAAACCTCAACTGTACGGAACCCAAGGGGTTCCCCTTGACGGTCTGACAGGAATGGCTCTTATCGACGATGTCGAGCATCTGAACGAACGGCGGAGAAGTATGGATTTGGAACCCATTGAGGATTATCTTCCATACATGGATATGCCCGACTTCTATTTCCACCCCTCGCTTGTCGACTACAGGCAATACAGCCTCAACCTCCGCATCGAGGGCGACACGCTGCGGGTGTCAGGCTTTTATCTCATCCCCTACGACACCACCACCTATTCGGGACAACCTATCAAGGTCGATACCGCCTATTCCCTGCCACTTGCCGACTACCGCATGGCCGATGGTGCCATCGTGCTGCGCCGCGAGGGCGACTGGTACCCACACCGCAATGGCGAGCTGCTGACGGCACAGGTACACATCAAGGCGGACGACTATTACATCCTTGGCGGCACAGAATGGCTTCCCTCGTTCGACCTGCACCTCGTCCTCTTGCCGAAGGACAAATACGCTTGCAAAGTGGTTGAATCGCCCACGCGTCCCTTCCATTTCTACCGCCTTGCAAGTGATACAACACAGTATCCCGATGCCTATTACCGCGAGTTCGTGGATTCCTACAATTTCTACTGCTCCTTCTTCGGCGATTCCTTGTCGTCAAAGCCGATGAACATCGTGGAGATTGGCGACCCGCAGTTTGTGATGTGCCAGTCGCTGCGCGATATGATTATCCTCGGGCATTATTTCTATGATGTCTATACGATGATACCCGACTTTTCGTGGATTCCTCACGAGGTGGCGCACCAATGGTGGGGCAACGGCATCTTCTTCGAGTACCGCAAACTACAGTTTCTCAAAAGCCGCGGACGAGGCTACGAGGAGCAGCTGGAATACTACAAGGCGATGATGGAGCGTGCCGAGAAATCATTGCCGATCGCCGACATCCGCAGCGTTGAGTCGCAGGATGAGTCCATAGCCATCTATCACGCGGCACCCTACCGACTCTCCCTCATGGACATGGCGACCGTCAACACCGCTCTGCAGCATCTCTACAACAAACACAAATACACAATAGTCGGTCGGGATACCTTCCTGCAAGAATGTCAAAGCTTGCGCCTCTGGCTATTCTATAACTCTTAACTCATAACTCATAACTCATAACTCTTAACTCACAACAAACAATATCATGCGCAAAGCAATTGTACGGAAACAATCCGCCTTGCGGGCAATAAAAAACGTATCGGAACGTTTATATGGGCGTAAAACAAATTGTATAACAAAACCGATACCATGATGAGACATTGAATACCATTCATGCTAAACGCATAAATCAGTAATGTTCAATAAAAAAAAACTTTAACATCATGGTAAAACACATCAACATCAAACAGACGGCTCTGCTGCTGGCTTGCTTGCTGGCAGTCGGCACAGTTTCATCTCAGGAAAACGAGGCCGGAAAAAGGAAGGTTAATCCCTGGGGCGAATTCAACCTCGGTTTTAACTTCCTCGACGGCAGCAAAGGCTTCACCAACCACATGCAGACCTATCACCCCGCGCTCGACTACCGTGGCGTCTACAGCGTGGCGGCCCAAGTCGGCATCGGCATCGGCGTGGAATACTGCCGCTTCACCCTCGCCCTGCACCTCGACGGTACCGCAGACAACATCAACTCCGTCAAGAACCAGCTTGTCAAAAAGCGGGACAACCTTTATCATATCGACCTCGGCTACCGTTTCAACCTTGGCAGAAACTTCACCCTCGAACCCACAGCGGGCTTCGGCGTCGGCCTCAGCGAAATATTCCTCTCAACTTCGCGAGGTGGTACCGACTACGTCAACTCGTTCTCCTCAGCCAATTACATCGTACCTCTGACAGTCAACTTCCTGTATGCTAAACGTAGGCTTGATGGCGGACTCTATCTCCAGTACATCATCAGCGTCGGGCATATAGGCAAAGCCCACATCACAGGACTCGCCACCGAGGTGGACGACCTAAACTTCCAACCGTCCACGCTCACCCTCGGCTGGAAGTACCGGTTCTGACCGATAAAAACTATTAGCAATTTTCAATTCTCAATTGTCAATTCTCAATTATACCCACCGCCTCGCTCTACGACTCTATGACTCTTACACAATAAAAGTTTGCATC
Source organism: uncultured Bacteroidales bacterium (assembly GCA_900318275.1). Classification (GTDB taxonomy): domain Bacteria; phylum Bacteroidota; class Bacteroidia; order Bacteroidales; family P3; genus Colimorpha. The sequence goes on from ONJY01000024.1 coordinate 29,474, forward strand.
CTGCGTTAAGGATGTAAACTTTCTTTGTATGATAGAGACCGGAATCAAAGGACATCATGAACAGATCGTAACCCCCGGGATGAGCGCCGCTCGCGTGGGCAGCGGCCTCGTCGACGTCTTCGCCACACCCATGCTCGTGGCACTCGTCGAACAGACATGCTACGAGAGCGTACTGCCGCACCTCGACGAAGGACAGGGCACCGTCGGCACACTGGTGAATGTGAGCCATCTCTCGGCCACGCCCATAGGCCGTCGCGTATGGTGCGACAGCGAGCTGACAGAAGTGGACCGCCGCCGACTCGTATTCCATGTGAAGGCCTTCGACGACTGCGGCCTCATCGGCGAGGGAACCCACGAGCGCTTCATCATCGACACCGCCAAATTCATGGACAAACTGAAAGCAAAAAGCTGACGAAACGCTACGCGGCGCATTCCCTCCGCGCACCCACGCACACGCATCACCCACGCACGGCCGCAGGCGCTCTTTTTATTTTGCCGTATAAAATAATTGTCGTATCTTTGCATTTTACAATATTTCTAACTCTAGATTGTATCTACCTATGGATAAGCAACTCCGCGAGCAAATAAAGGATATAATGCAGCATGAGGTAGTGCCCGCCACAGGCTGCACCGAACCCGGCGCTGTGGCACTCTGCGTCGCCAAAGCCGTCGAAACCCTCGGCTCCATGCCCGCGTCAGTGAGACTCAAACTCAGTAAGAACGTCTTCAAAAACGCCATGGGCGTCGGCATTCCAGGCACCGGCATGATAGGTCTGCCCATAGCGGTGGCTATGGCCGTAACACACGGCAACTCCATGCGCGGCCTCGAAGTGCTGACAATGCCAGAAAACCAAGTGCAAGATGCCAAACAATGGCTCGCAAACCACGCCGACAGCATCAACATAAGCGTCAAAGAAAACGGCGACAAACTCTATATTGAATGCCTCGCAGAGGCCAACGGCCACGCGGCTACAGCAGTCATCGCCAAACGCCACACAGATTTTGTGCACGTGGAGCACGACGGCAAAGTCGTGTTCAACCAAAAGCATGGCCTTATAGCAGAGGAAAAACAGGACGAGGACGCCGGACAGCTGCACCTCACAGCACGCATGGTCTACGACTACGCCACCTCAGCACCGCTCGACGAACTCGACTGGCTCCGCGAGACCGTCACATACAACAACGCAGCCTCCGAGTGCGGACTTGAAGGCATGGGCCTCCATACCGGACAGATACTGATGGAGCAGGCGAGGGGAGACATGGTGCACACAGTGGTGGCCCGCACCGTCGCAGCCAGCGACGCACGCATGGACGGCTGCACCCGTCCCGTATACTCCAACTCCGGCTCCGGCAACCAAGGCATCTGCTGCACCCTCCCCGTATACTACTACGGCAAACTCAAAGGAAACACCGACGAGCAGATTCTGCGCGCACTCACCATGAGCCACCTCATGAGCATATACATCAAGCGCGGCATAGGCCGTCTCAGCGCTCTCTGCGGCATCGTCAACGCCACCATGGGCGTCAGCGCAGCGCTCACATACCTCGAAGGGGGCAGCTTCGAGCAGGTAGGCTTCGCCCTGAAGAACATGATCAACACCATCGCCGGCATGGTCTGCGACGGCGCCAAACCCAGCTGCGCACTCAAGATGAGCGTCGGCCTCTACAGCGCCTTCGTCTGCTCCGAACTGGCCGTACACCGCCGCGTCGTCGACTCCACCGACGGCCTCAGCGAAAGAGACCTCGACTGCAGCATCCGCAACCTCGGACGCCTCGGCAAAGACGGCATGAACCAGACCGACGACATGATCCTCGACATAATGACCCACAAGAAATAAAGGGTTGCAATGATACGCCGTCCCACATTATTGCTCCTGATGCTGGCAATGACACTGCCGGCAGCAACAGCCCAGAACCGCGAGCTAATGGCACTCCACCAGCAACGGCTGGCAGAGCTGCTCATGCGCACCGCATCGGCCCCCACCGACAACGAACGCTATCTCGCTTCCGAACAGGCTGTCGGCGAGCTCTCGGCAGCATTGGAAGAAGAACAATCCGAACAATGGAAATGGCAGCTGCCGAAAGTGGCTTCAGTCCTCACTTCGCCCGACGGACTCCTGCGCATTTTCACCTGGGCCGTCGTGCGCGACAACGGCGAGTTCGAATGTTTCGGCGCCATACAGTATTACAACGACCGCGAAGAAGAATACCAATACAGCCTGCTCAACGACAAAAGCGAGGAAATTATGAACCGCGAAGAGTCGCTCCTCACACCCGCAAACTGGCTCGGCGCCGTCTATCAGGAACTCATACAGACTTCTCACGCCGGAAAGACCTACTACACGCTCCTCGGCTGGAACGGCGTCGACAACCTCACCGAACGCAAAATAATAGAACCCGTCATCCTGCGCGGCGGTACACCACAGTTCGGCGCACCGCTCTTCCGCCGCGAACGTAACTTGCGCCGTGTGGTACTTGAATATCGCAACGATGCAATGGTCAGCCTCAGCTATGAGGAACAATTTGTCGAAGAGGTCGAACGCGAACGCGTCAAAGTGAAAGGCACCAACCGCTACCGTACAGTCGAGAAACGCAAACAGCACAAAGAGAAGATGATAATCTTCGACGAAGTGGAGCCCCAAGTACAAGGAATGGAGGGATTGTTCCAGTACTATATCCCTTCGGGACTAGAACTGGCCTATGCATTCGTCGACGGCAAATGGGAACTCCGCAACGGTGCACAAGGACGCCTCAAAGACAAAAAACTGAACAAAGCATTTGAACCACTCCCCAAAAAAACACCGGCTTACGGTGTCAGATAACCAACACTACAATGGTACTCAGAAATATACATTCACCCGCTGACCTGAAAAGAATACCCGTCGACCAGCTCCCGCCAATCGCCGACCAGCTGCGCGACTACATCATAGACACTCTTTCGTCACACCCCGGCCACCTGGCATCAAGCCTCGGTACCGTGGAACTTACCATCGCTCTCCATTACGTCTTCAACGCCCCCGACGACAAACTCATCTGGGACGTGGGCCATCAAGCCTACGCCCATAAAATACTGACGGGTAGGGGAGACCGCTTCTCAACAATACGCACCTACGGCGGCCTGAGCGGCTTCCCGAAGATGAGCGAGAGCCCCTACGACGCTTTCGGCACCGGACACAGCTCCACATCAATCTCCGCCGCCCTCGGTATGGCCACCGCAAGCAATCTGCAAGGCAACACCACCCGCAACCACATAGCCGTCATCGGCGACGGCGCTATGAGCGGCGGCGAGGCCTTTGAGGCACTGAACAATGTCGGCGACTCAAAGGCCAATATCCTTATCGTACTCAACGACAACGGTATATCCATCGACAAAGCTGTCGGCGGACTCAACAGCTACCTGACTCGCATCACGGCCTCAAGACGCTACAACAAACTTAAGAAGCAGGTGTGGCAACGGCTCGACGGCGACGAGGACGACCGCAAGCACGCCACGACGATAGGGCTTCTGCAACGCCTCACCTCAACGGCAAAGACCGTAGCGGTCGGCGGCAGCAACCTCTTCGAGGCACTCGGCATTCGCTACTTCGGACCTGTGGACGGACACAATATCAACGACCTCATAGACATCCTGAAGCGGTTGCGCGACCTTGAAGGACCTAAGCTGCTCCACGTAATCACCAAGAAGGGCAAAGGACTGCGTCAGGCCGAACAAGACCCCGTGGTATATCATGCACCGGGAATGTACGACATCCGCACAGGCAACCAGATAAAAGCCGAAGAAGTCGACAAACCACTGAAATACCAGGAAGTCTTCGGTCGCACAATAATCGAGCTGGCCAAGCATAACCCCTCAATCGTGGGTATCACTCCGGCAATGGCCACAGGCTGCTCTCTCAACATGATGATGGAGGAAATGCCAGAGAGGGTCTTTGACGTCGGCATCGCCGAACAGCACGCCGTCACATTCTCGGCAGGTCTCGCTGCCGCCGGAATGGTGCCGTTCTGCAACATCTACTCATCCTTTGCACAACGCTCCTACGACCAGATTATACATGATGTGGCACTGCAGAAACTGCCTGTAATCATCTGTCTCGACCGCGCCGGATTGGTCGGCGACGACGGTCCCACACACCATGGAACATTTGATTTGGCGTATCTCAGACCAGTGCCGAATCTCACCGTCTGCGCACCCATGAACGAACACGAGCTGCGCAACATGATGTACACCGCACAGTTGCCAGGCCGTGGTCCTGTCGTCATAAGATATCCACGTGGCGCAAGCGTCCATAGCGATTGGCAATCAGACTTTTGCGAAATCAAGATAGGGGAGGGCCGCTGCCTCCGGGAAGGCAAAGATGTGGCTGTCATCAGCCTCGGACATCCTGGCAACGATGCCGTCTCTGCCGCCGAAGAGCTTGAAAAGCAAGGCGTCTCAACCGCCGTTTACGACATGCGTTTCCTCAAGCCGTTGGACACCCGTCTGCTTGACGAAATAGCCGCCAAGGGCTACCGCCGCATAATAACAGTCGAGGACGGCTGCCGTCTGGGTGGTTTCGGCGAAGCTGTGACCGAATACTTCGCCGAAAATCATCCCGACATAGTTCACAACATCACGATTCTCGCCATACCCGACGAATTTGTCACACACGGTAACGTAGCGCGACTGAAAGCCGACTGTCGCATCGACAAAGCCGCTATAATAGATACAGCTACAAAATAATAACAACCCCATGACGATGGGGTTGTTCTACATATACCTATTTAACATAACTGCCATATTAATACAATATGACTACTGCAGCGAGGCTATCTTGGCTGTGATGCTAACTCCACGAGAATTGCTTATTTGGACGAAGCTTGCATCGTCGGCTTGTTTAAGGAAAAGATTCAGAGTATCACCTGGGCGCGATTCGTGCGCGTAGTTCATTTCCAGCGTGAATGGACGCGCTGTGGAGAAACCTCGTTCGTGCAGGCAGTCGAAAATCATGCGTATGTATTCTGAGTTGTTCATGTGCTGCGTATGGTCGAGCATTGCGTAGCTCACCGGACGCTGCATGGCCAGATCGTCGGCCGACATCTCAGGAATCTGCAATTTGGCAAGTTTATCGTATTGTGTAGCGCATTCCGGATGGTTCTCGTAGTTGGCTATCACGTCGTTGAGACGCATCACGCGGCGGGACGTCATGTCGATGAGAGCCCAAGCCGACGTGCCTGTGAGCAGCGTCTCGCCTGCCGCGTTCTGCACCCGGTAGTCACGGTTGGCAAGGAGGCCGTTGTTACCACGCGACCATGTATTTAACATAATCTGCTCGAAGGCGTCAGGCAGACGATATATATTGTAGAAAGCGTGCGTGATGACCCAGGCGCGGTTCTGTGCCACCAAGGTCTTGAAACCTATACCTGTGGCATTGCCATGGTACTCTGTAACTTCCTGACACAGGCGTATTGCCGCCCATACATGGAGGCGGTCGTCGACGTCGCACAGATATGAAGGAACCTCAATATTCTGCTTGTATATCATGACTACATCCTTTCCGGCACCTCAATGCCTAGTATGTTCATCGTGTTTTTGAGAGCGCTGGCCACTGCCGCGCAGAGGCTTACGCGCATCGTTTTGAGCTGCTGGTTTTCCTCACGCAGTATCGGTGTATCTTGATAGAAGCTGTTGAAGGCCTTGGCCAGTTCATAGGCGTAGTTGGCAACCATAGCGGGACTGTAAGCGGATGCTGCGGAAGTAATTGTGTCGGGAAGCGAATGTAACACTTTAAGCACTCCCCTCTCCTTCTCATTCAGTTCAACTCCAAACTCTCCACTTTCCACTTTCCACTTTCCACTTTCATCTGCCTTCCGCACGATGCTGCGTATACGGGCATGGGTGTACTGGATGAAAGGACCTGTGTTGCCGTTGAAGTCGATACTTTCGGCCGGATTGAAGAGCATGTTCTTAGTGGGGTCAACCTTCAGGATGAAGTACTTAAGGGCACCGAGGGCAAGGATATGGTACAGGTGCTTCTGCTCTTCGGCCGACAGCTCGTCGTTCTTGCCGTGCTCACGACTCATCTCTTCGGCGGTCTTCTCCATCTCGTCGATGAGGTCGTCGGCATCAACGACGGTGCCCTCGCGACTCTTCATCTTGCCATTGGGCAGCTCCACCATACCATAGCTCAGATGGTATACTTTGTCCGACCACGAAAACCCTAATTTACCGAGTATTAGCTTCAGTACCTTAAAGTGATAGTCTTGCTCGTTGCCCACCACATAGATGAGCCTCTCGGCACCGAAATCGTTATGCCTGAGGAGCGCGGTACCGAGGTCCTGCGTCATGTATACGCTGGTGCCGTCCTTGCGGAGCAACAACTTCTGGTCAAGACCGTCGCCCGTGAGGTCGCACCACACCGAGCCGTCTTCCTTGCGGAACAGCACACCTATATCCAAGCCTTTCTGCACCAGCTCTTTGCCAAGCAGATAAGTCTGACTCTCATAGTACACTTTGTCGAAGCCAACACCCAGACGGCCGTAGGTCTCGTCGAAGCCGGCATACACCCATCCGTTCATCTTCTCCCAGAGGCTACGCACCTCATTGTCACCCTCTTCCCAACGCTTCAGCATCTGCTGGGCCTCCACCATCAAGGGGGCCTCACGTTTGGCCTGCTCCTCCTCTACCCCACTCTCCATCAGCTGTTTGACCTCATCTTTGTAGTGTTTGTCGAACTCCACATAGTACTTGCCCACCAGATGGTCGCCCTTCATGCCACTGCTCTCGGGGGTCTCGCCGTTGCCATAACGCAACCATGCGAGCATACTCTTGCAGATGTGTATGCCACGATCATTGACCAGATTCACCTTCTTCACGTTGGCACCTGCGGCGGCCAGCAGCTGGCTCACAGACCAGCCGAGAAGGTTGTTGCGTATATGCCCTAAGTGCAACGGCTTGTTGGTGTTAGGACTGCTGTATTCAACTACTACTGGAGCCGCTTCTGCAGAGGGGTGCACCATGCCGTAGTCGTCCTGCCCTGCCCTTTCGGCGAGGAACTGCAGCCAGTAGCTGTCGGCGATCTCGAAGTTGAGGAAGCCCTTGATGACGTTGTAGCCCGCCACCTGGGGCAGAGCGGCCTTGACGGCCTCGCCTATTTCGGCGGCCACAACCTCGGGGCTCTTACGGGCCTGTTTGACATAGGGGAAGACGACGAGCGTATAGTCGCCGCGGAAGTCGCGACGGGTATCCTGCAGAGCAATGCTGCCGGCGGATTGATCCACTCCATAGAGTTCTTTAAGGGCCTGAGCGATGGCCTTTGTCAGTGAGTCGGTGATATTCAGAGCCATGATTGGATGATATATTTATTATTGAGATGCAAAATTACACTTTTTTTTCTTACTGCACAACTTTTATTGCACATCTTTTTCCGACGGTGCCGGTATGGAGTCCCAACGGAGCCCCTACGGACCATTTCTTCAGTGGAATGCCGTAGAGAAGCCGAGGAGGGGCCGTAGGGACTCCGTCTTTTTTTCTGGGTGGCGGCAATTGACACGATGCTGTTGAAAACAACTTCTGGCACGGAAGTTGCAGGTGATGGAAATAGTGTATTTTTGCAAAAAATAATAAAGGTAATTATTGTGGAAAACAATTTAAGTGAAAACACCCGCAAAGCCGTGGCTTTCAGCCGTGACGAGGCCATCAGGCTGAAGAACGGAGCCATCGGTGTGGAACATATCTACCTGGGCATCATGCGTGTGCCGGAATGCACAGCGCTAGGGATGCTGGCGGCGTTGGGTGTGAACAACGACGAGATCAAGGATAAGATTGAGAAGCATGTGAGCCAGGCCGACGCCGACGTGCGCTACAGCGAGGACAGCGAGATACCGATGCTGCGGCAGACCGAGAAGGTGTTGAGGCTGAGCTATCTGGAGAGTATAAAGCTGAAGGCCAAGGTCATCGGTACGGAGCACCTGATACTGGCCATGCTGCAGGAGGGTGACAACCTGGTGAGCAACCTGCTTCAGAAGGCTGGCGTGGACTATGAGCGCTTCGCCAAGGTGGTGCGCGCCAACGGTCCGGCTACGGAGCCTACAGACCTGCCCGACTTCAGCATGCAGACCAGCGAGGACGACAACGACGACCCCTTCGACGACCCGACGTCGGTTGGCGGCAAACGCCAGACGGCCAGTAGCCAGCAGGGCAAGAGCGGCACTCCAGCCCTTGAGAATTTCGGACGCGACTTAACGAAACTGGCCAAGGAAGGCAAGCTGGACCCGATAGTGGGCCGGCAGAAGGAGATGGACCGCATAGCGCAGATACTGAGCCGCAGGAAGAAAAACAACCCGATACTGATAGGCGAAAGCGGCGTTGGCAAGAGCGCCATCGCCGAGGGCCTCGCGATAAGGATTGCCGAAGGCAGCGTGCCTCGCACGCTCTACGGCAAGCGGCTGCTGAGTCTGGACCTGGCGGGCCTGGTGGCAGGTACGAAGTACCGCGGCCAGTTCGAGGAGAGAATGAAGGCCATCATCACCGAGCTGGAGCAGCATCCAGAGATAATCATTTTCATCGACGAGATACACACCATCGTGGGTGCCGGCAGCGCAGCTGGAAGCCTGGACGCCAGCAACATGTTCAAGCCGGCCCTCTCGCGCGGAGCCATACAGTGCATAGGCACGACGACGCTCGACGAATACCGCCAGTACATAGAGAAAGACACGGCGCTGGAGCGCCGGTTCCAGAAGGTGCTGGTGGAGCCTGCCACCGCCGAGGAGACGCTTGAAATACTGAACAATATAAAGGACAAGTATGAGGAGCACCACATGGTACAGTACAGCGACGCTGCCATCAAGGCTTGTGTGTCGCTGACGGAGCGCTATGTGAGTGACCGTCTGCAGCCCGACAAGGCCATCGACGCCTTGGACGAGGCTGGTGCGAGGGTGAGAATAGCCAATGTGAAGGTGCCGGAGGAGATTGTGACGCTGGAGGCTGAGGTAGCCAAAGTGGCACAGATGAAGAAGGAGGTGCTTGCCGGCAAGCACTACAGCGAGGCGGCACAGTACCGCGACCAGGAGCGCGACCTGACAGCCAAGCTGGCCGACATGAAGCGTCGCTGGGAGGAGGAAGAGCGCGAGAAGCATGTGCAGGTGACGGGTGAAGATGTGGCCGCCGTGGTGGCCATGATGACGGGCGTGCCGGTGGAGCGTATAGCCGAGAGCGAGCAGGGCCGCCTGATGAGCATGGAGGATGAGCTTAAGGGCTCGGTGGTGGGTCAGGACGAGGCCATAGGTCAGATAGCCAAGGCAATACGTCGCAACCGCGCAGGTCTGAAGGACCCCAACCGCCCGATAGGCAGCTTCCTGTTCCTGGGTCCCACAGGTGTCGGCAAGACATACCTGACCAAGGTGTTGGCGAAGTATTTGTTCGACAGTGAGGCTGCGATGATAAGGATAGACATGAGCGAATACATGGAGAAGTTTGCTGTGAGCCGTCTGATAGGAGCGCCTCCGGGATATGTGGGTTACGAGGAAGGTGGCCAACTGACGGAGCGTGTGCGCCGCAAGCCTTACTCCATCGTGTTGCTCGACGAGATCGAGAAGGCACATCCCGACGTGTTCAACGTGTTGCTGCAGGTGCTCGACGACGGTGTGCTCACCGACGGCATCGGTCGTAAGGTGGACTTCAAGAACACCATCATCATCATGACTAGCAACATCGGCAGCCGTCAGCTCAAGGAGTTCGGAATAGGCGTGGGCTTCAACACCGCGGCCCGAGAGGCCGAGAAGGCAGAGCTGCAGCGCGAAGTGATAGAGAAGAGTCTGAAGAAAGCCTTTGCGCCGGAGTTCATCAACCGTATAGACGACATCATATACTTCAACTCGCTGAAGCGCGAAGACATACACAAGATAATAGACATAGAGCTGCGCGGTCTTTTCGGACGCGTGAAGCAGATGGGCTTCGGTGTGGAGATGGACGAGAAAGCCAAGGACTTCCTGGTGAAGAAAGGTTGGGACGAGCAGTATGGTGCACGTCCGCTGCGCAGAGCCATACAGCGCTATGTGGAGGACGACCTGGCCGACGAGATCATCAAGGCCGTCATACTGCCCGGCGACACGATACGCATCACCGCCGACGACAGCAAGGTGCTGTTTGAGATAGAGAAAGGCGAGACATCGAAGGCCCTCGACGAGGCATTCTCGGCGGAGCCGGAAGTCGTAGAGCCGTAGAGACGTAGAGTTATAGAGACGTAGAGAGAAAAAGAATCGCGGGCGAGGAAGCATCCTCGCCCGCGATTGGTATTAATGTGGGTAGGTATTACTCGGCCCAGACAGCCTGCAGATTGCGGTCGCCATAGGCGTCGTCGATCTTGCTGATGGTAGGCCAGTACTTCTCACAATGGGGCTGCGGGAATGCGGCCTTCTGACGGCTGTACGGGAGGTTCCACTCGTCGGCGCAGACCACCTGCATGGTGTGGGGGGCGTTGGCGATGGGGTTGTTCTTCTCGTCACTCTTGCCGGTCATGATGTCGTCAATCTCCTGACGGATGGCGATCATGGCGTCGCAGAAACGGTCCATCTCGCTGAGCGGCTCGCTCTCGGTGGGCTCGACCATGAGGGTGTTGTGCACCGGGAAGGCCACCGTGGGGGCGTGGAAGCCATAGTCCATGAGGCGCTTGGCGATGTCGCCGACGCCGACCTTGAGGCTGAACTCGTTGAAGTCGACAATCATCTCGTGGCCACACATACCGTTGCGGTTGGTGTAGAGAATCTTGTAGTACTTCTGCAGACGTGCGCGGAGGTAGTTGGCGTTGAGGATGGCATGTTTGGTGACATCGGTGAGGCCTTCGCCGCCGAGCATGAGGAGGTAGCCGTAGGTGATGGGCAGGAGGTAGGCGCTGCCATAGGGGGCTGCCGCCATGGTGTTGCCGTTCTTGCCGCCGACCTCGACAATGGGGTGTGTGGGCAGGAAGTCGACGAGCTTCTGGCTGACGCAGATAGGGCCTACGCCGGGACCGCCGCCGCCGTGAGGCATGGCGAAGGTCTTGTGGAGGTTGAGGTGGCACACGTCGGCACCCATGTGACCGGGGCTGGTGAGACCCACCTGGGCGTTCATGTTGGCACCGTCCATATAGACGAGAGCGCCGAAGCTGTGGATGATGTTGATGATGTCGAGGATTCCCTCTTCGAAGGCGCCGTGGGTCGACGGATAGGTGATCATCAGGCAGCTGAGGGTGTCTTTGTACTGCTCGGCTTTGGCCTTCAGGTCGTCGATGTCGACATCACCCTTGTCGTTGCACTTCACCACGACAACCGTCATGCCGGCCTTGGCGGCAGAGGCGGGGTTGGTGCCGTGTGCGGAGGCGGGGATGAGGCAGACGTTGCGCTGCGACTGACCGTTGGCGATGTGGTAGTTGCGGATGACGGTGAGGCCGCTGTACTCGCCAAAGGCGCCCGAGTTGGGCTGCAGCGAGCAACCGGCGAAACCGGTGACGACGGAGAGCATGTGCTCGATGTCCTTGATCATCTCGATGTAACCCTGGGCTTGGTCGGCAGGCACGAAGGGATGCATGCCGGCGAACTTGCTCCAGCTGAGAGGCATCATCTCGGCGGCGGCATTGAGCTTCATGGTGCAGGAGCCCAGCGGAATCATGGCGCGGTTGAGGCTGAGGTCTTTCTCCTCAAGCATCTTGATATAGCGCATCATGGAGGTCTCGTCATGGAAGCGGTTGAAGATTTTTTGCGTGAGGTAGGCGGAGGTGCGCTTCAGCTCGGCGGGGATAGCCTCGTCGGCGAACTGGCAGCAGCAGCCCTTGCACTCGAGCGGTTTGGCACTCTTGCCGGCAGCTTCGGCCAGGCAGGCAACGATGGCGTCGAGGTCGCACTTCTCGGTGGTCTCGTCGATGGAGATGCCGATGCACTCGTCGCAGATATAGCGGAAGTTAATCTCATGCTTCAGGGCCACTTCACGCACCTTGGCGGTGGGCACCGGGCATTGGAGTGCGAGGGTGTCGAAGTACACCTTGTTCCACTGCTTATAGCCGTACTGCTCAAGTTCCATAGCAAGACGATGGGCGCGGGCGCAGATGCGAACGGCAATTTCGCGGATGCCATCGGCACCATGCCAGATGGCGTAGAAGCCACTCATGTTGGCCACGAGGGCTGCGGAAGTGCAGATATTGGAGGTGGCTTTGTCGCGCTTGATGTGCTGCTCACGCATGCCGAGAGCCATACGGAGGGCGGGGTTGCCCTTGGCGTCGACGCTCCAGCCGATGATGCGGCCAGGGAAGGCTCGCTTGAAGGTCTCGGTGAAGGCGAAGAAGCCGGCATGAGGACCGCCGAAGCCCATTGGCAGACCGAAGCGCTGGGCGTTGCCTACGGCGCAGTCGGCACCCATCTCGCCGGGAGTCTTCATGAGGGCCAGAGCCATAAGGTCGGTGGCCATGCAGACGAAGATACCTTTCTCGTGGCACTTGCTGATGAATGAGGTCCAGTCTTGAGCCTCGCCGAACTGGTTGGGGTACTGCACGAAGGCGGCGAAGTAGCTGCCGTCGAGCTCGGTCTGTGCAGCTTTGCCGGTGACAATCTCAATACCGCGGGGAGCAGCATTGGTCTGCATCACGGCAAGCGTCTGGGGCAGGATGCCCTCGTCGACGAACACCTTCACAATGCCTTCCTTGACAGCCTGGCGGCTGCGGCTGTTGAAGAACATAATCATGGCCTCGCCGGCGGCAGTGGCCTCGTCGAGCAGACAGGCGTTGCTCAAAGGCATGCCGGTCATACTGGCAATCATGGTCTGGTAGTTCATCAAGGCCTCGAGACGCCCCTGCGATATCTCGGTCTGGTAAGGAGTGTAGCTGGTGTACCAGCCGGGGTTCTCAAAGACATTGCGCATGATGACGGCGGGGGTGATGGTGCCGTAATAGCCCATGCCGATGTAGCTTTTGTACATCTTGTTCTTCTGAGCCAGCGAACGGACGTGGTTCAGGAACTGGTACTCACTCATGCCTTCAGGCAGAGGCATAGGCTCTTTGAGACGGATAGCGGCGGGAACCGCTTTCTCAATGAGTTCATCCATGGTTTTCACACCAATGGTGTCGAGCATCTTCTGCTCTTCGGCGGGATTGGAAACGCCGTTGTGACGGGATGCAAAGTTGTTCTTTGTCATATTGATTGATTGTTTATTTGTTTTTCGTGTGGTAGAAACGCAGGTAATGTTCCTGGTCGATGGTGGTGAGGCGAATGATGTAATAGCCAGAGGGACGGTTGCGCATGTTTATAAAGCCGAGCAGGGGCTTGCCGGTATAGACACAGCGTCCCACATCGTCGTAGAGGGCCAGCGACATGATGTCGCGTCGGGCAACACCAAGCTCGAGCCTGTGGTTGGCGCGGTTGTAGACAATCATATCCTGCTGCCCCAAGGGTTTCGCCAGATCGTTGGCCTCCACGGTTTGATAGATGGTCTGCACCCCATCGCGGTAGATGGTGTCGTGTACATACTGCACCTCGTGCACCACCTCGGCACGCCGGAATATTGCTGTGTAGGTGGTGGTGTCGGTGACGACAACACGGCGTGGGTTGGTGCTGACACTGTCGGCCCAGCCCTGGAACGAGTACCCTGCTTTGCAGACGGCCACAAGGATGGCGGTGTCGCCGATACGGTAGTGACCTGCGCCCATGACGGTGCCGGCGAGTGTGTCGTTGCTGCGCACGGTGAGTTCAAGCGAACAGGGCTGCATGGGCTTCATATTGCGCAACTTCCCCCACCCTTCCGCCTCGCGGTAGCGCTCAACGCTCACACACGGCACGTTGATGGCCGTCGTCGCCCTGATGCCCGCAAAGGCGTCGGCCTCAACGGTGGGCGGCACGAGGGCGTAGACGGTTATCTGGGTGAGGTTGATGCACTGGTAGAACGCCCTTTGGCCGATGCTCTCAATGCGCGACGGAAACACCACAGCCTTAAGATCGTGACACTGTGTAAAGGCTTGCTTGCCCACATGTCGCATCGTTGCAGGTAGCGTCAGCGTACCGTAGATGGAGCTGCAGAAAGCAAAGGCATAGTCGCCGATGTACTCCAGACCTGCGGGGAGGCCCCACTCGAACTTTAGGAGGTTCATGCCGGTGAAAGCATAGTCGGGGATTCTTTTCACCTTGGAGCCGAAGGTCACCTTGGTGAGTGAGCGGCAGTTGCCGAAGACTGTGCTGCTACGTGAGCCACCCATAAACAGACAGGCGACGGCATCGAAGTGCACCGTTGTGATGCCGCCACAGCCAAAGAATGCCGAACGGCCAAGCGAGACGACGTTCTCGCCGATGGTCACCTCGCCCTTCAGGGCTGTGCAGAGGCTGAAAGCATAGGCGCCGATGTCGGTGATTGATGGCGGCAGCGATAAAGCCGTGATGTCGCTACAGCCGTAGAATGCTCTGTCGGCAATGGCGACGACATTGTATGTATGCTCGCCCCATACCACCTCGCCGGGAATCTCGAGGATGCCTGCGGGTGGTACCTCGCCAGCCCATCGGTTGTTGCCTTCGGTGAGCGGTGCCGTAACCTCGACGGCATGCTCGTCGGCGTCGATGATGTTGAAATATAGCGCATAATCTCGTACCTGAACCTTGAAGTCATAGGCCCAAGCGGCGGTTGCCGATGCTACGAAGAGCAACGATAGGATGAGGCGTTTCACAGCAGTTATGTGTTATAAAATTTCTGTAAATTAAAGTTTCGGGCCTGCGGCGACGAGGGCCTTGCCGGCTTCGTTGTAGGTGAACTTGACGAAGTTCTTCACGAAGCGGTCGGCGAGGTCGCGGGCCTTCTCGTCCCACACCTTTGCGTCGGCATAGGTGTCGCGCGGGTCGAGAATCTTCGGGTCGACACCGGGCAGCGATGTCGGCACCTCGAAGTCGAAGTAAGGTATCTTCTTTGTGTCAGCCTTGAGGATGCTGCCGTCGAGGATAGCGTCGATGATGCCACGTGTATCCTTGATGGATATACGTTTGCCTGTGCCGTTCCAGCCGGTGTTGACCAGATAGGCTTTTGCGCCGCTCTTCTCCATACGCTTCACCAGCTCCTCGGCATATTTGGTGGGATGCAGCTCGAGGAAGGCCTGACCGAAGCAGGCGCTGAAGGTCGGCGTGGGCTCCGTGATGCCGCGCTCCGTACCTGCCAGCTTGGCGGTGAAGCCGCTGAGGAAGTAGTACTTGCACTGGTCGGCGGTAAGTATACTCACCGGAGGCAGCACACCGAAAGCGTCGGCAGAGAGGAAAATGACGTTCTCGGCGGCAGGACCGGCGCTCTTGCCGTGCACGGGCTCCACAATCTTCTCGATGTGGTTTATGGGGTAGCTGACACGGGTGTTCTCGGTGACGCTCTTGTCGGCGAAATCAATCTTGCCGTTGGCGTTGACGGTAACATTCTCCAGCAGGGCGTTGCGGCGTATGGCGTTGTAGATGTCGGGCTCGCTGTCCTTGTCAAGGTTGATGACTTTCGCATAGCATCCGCCCTCGAAGTTGAAGACGCCCTCGTCGTCCCAGCCGTGCTCGTCGTCGCCAATGAGCAGACGCTTGGGGTCGGTGCTGAGGGTGGTCTTGCCAGTGCCGCTGAGGCCGAAGAAGATGGCCGTGTGCTCACCTTTCATGTCGGTGTTGGCCGAGCAATGCATGGCGGCGATGCCACGCAGCGGCAGGTAGTAGTTCATCATCGAGAACATACCTTTCTTCATCTCGCCACCGTACCAGGTGTTGAGGATGACCTGCTCGCGGCTGCTTACGTTGAAGGCCACGCAGGTGTCGCTGTTGAGGCCGAGTTCCTTGTAATCGTCGACCTTGGCCTTCGAGGCAGCGAAGACGGTGAAGCTGGGCTTGAAGTCCTTGAGCTCCTCGGAGGAGGGCTTGATGAACATGTTGGTCACGAAGTGAGCCTGCCAAGCCACCTCCATGATGAAGCGCACGGCGATGCGGGTGTCCTTGTTGGCGCCGCAGAAGGCGTCGACGACGAAGAGGTTCTTACCGCAGAGCTCTTTGCAGGCGAGGTCTTTCACATGGCCCCACACCTGCTCGCTCATCGGGTGGTTGTCGTTCTTATACTCGGGGGTGGTCCACCACACGGTGTTCTTCGACTGCTCGTCCATCACAATGTATTTGTCCTTGGGCGAACGGCCGGTATAGATGCCGGTCATCACGTTGATGGCGTCGAGCTCGGTGAGCTGCCCCTTGTCGTAGCCGGTGAGGCTGGGGTCCATCTCCATTTTGAACAGTTCCTCGTAGGAGGGGTTGTAGTGTATGTCCTTGACACCGGTTATGCCCAGTGCTTCGAGGTCTTTTCTGATTTTCTCGTTCATAGCTGTATATTTTTTATTGTTTCATTGTCATTTTATAAAGGTTGACGGAGCCGTCGATGTCTTTCTCGGCGGCGGAGTTGCCATACTTGTCGACGTCGAAGACATTCTTCGGCGAACGTGTGATGCTGAGCGGACCGCCGACACAGCCGCCGTCGCAAGCCATACCTTCGAAGAAGTTGGCGGTCTCTTTCTTGGCTCGCAACAGGGCCAGATGCTGGCGGCATTGGTCGATGCCGTTCATCACGCATGGGTTCACACCTTCAAGACCCAGCTTTTCGGCCACATGGGCCACACCCTGGGCTATGCCGCCGCTCTTGGCGAAGATGCGGCCGTAGAAGGAGGCGTTGTCGAGATGGGTGTCCTCACATTGCGTCGTGTCTATCCCACGTGCGTCGAGGAAAGCCTGCAGCTCCTCGAAGCTCATCACGCAGTCGATCATCCCCTGAGTCTTCTCGAGCGTGTATTCTA
This sequence comes from uncultured Bacteroidales bacterium, assembly GCA_900318275.1. Classification (GTDB taxonomy): domain Bacteria; phylum Bacteroidota; class Bacteroidia; order Bacteroidales; family P3; genus Colimorpha. The sequence continues at coordinate 46,249 of ONJY01000024.1, forward strand.
ACTTCTTGGCGGCGCAGGGACCTATGAAGACGACCTTCGCCGTGGGGTCGCTGCGCTTGATGAGGCGTGCGGTGGTGATCATCGGCGAAGGCGACGTGGAGATGGCGTCTATGAGTTCCGGGAAGTTGGTCTCAATGAAGCGTACGAAAGCCGGGCAGCAGCTGGTGGTCATCACGGGGTTGTCGCTCTCGGCGGCCTTGTGCTGGAACTCACGTGCTTCGGTGTAGAGGGTGATGTCGGCACCCAGAGCCGCTTCCACCACCTGATGGAAGCCGAGTCGCTTGATGGCGGTGACCACCTGCTCGATGCGACCGAAGCGGCATTGGCCCACGATAGCTGGGGCGATGACGGCATATACGCGATATTTGGTGTTCTCCTCGCTCTGTTTGAGCATGTCGATGATGTCGAGCACCAGCGAGCGGTCGGTGATGGCGCCGAAGGGGCAGCTCACCACGCAGGCGCCGCAGGAGATGCATTTCTCGTTGTCGATGACGGCCTTGTCGTCCTCCTGACGTATGCTCAGGGCTTTGGGTTTGCAGCTCTTGATGCAGGGACGCTTCTGGGCGATGATGGCGCTGTAGGGGCAGGCGGCGGCGCACTTGCCACACTCGATGCATTTCTCCTTGTCTATGTGGCAGCGGTGGTTGACGATGGTGATGGCTCCCTTGGGGCACACCTCCTTGCAGGAATGCATCATGCATCCGCGACAGGCTTCGGTCACCAGCATGCCGGCAGCCGGGCACTCGTCGCAGGCGGTCTCCATCACCTGCACGGGGTTCGGGTTGTTCTTGTCGCCCCCCATAGCCATGTGGATACGCTCCTGAACGATGGCTCGTTCCTTGTAGATGCAGCAGTTGAGCTCCGACTTGGGACCGGGGCTTATAAGCTTGGGAATCTCGATATAGGCCTCGTCTAGACCTCCCTCGTAGGCACGACGGATGACCTCCTTTAGGACTTTGTATTTAATCCATTGTACGTTGGTGTCAAATAGTTTCTGCTCCATAATCAATCATAGTTCACAGTTACATTTTTGCCCATCTTGCGGAGGTTGTCTGCCAGGCGCTCGACGAGCTTGAGCTTCATAGTTATGTCGATATCAAGTCCCTGATGGGCGGCGTTGACGTTCTGTCCGACGAAGAACACCACATGCGTGGCCTCCTCGAAGATGATGTTAGCCAGTAGCGAACCGCCGTCTTTCTTGGCATAGGTCTTCGGCGTGAGGTCTTTCACCGACGCGTATTTCTCCGACAGCGCCAGCAGTCGCCGCAGTGTTATCACGCCTTCGGTCACCAGGTCGATGCCGTCGATGAAGCCGATGGGTGGCACATCCTTGTCGGGGAAGTCGAAGCTGGTATTCAGCTTACGGCCTGTGCAACGTGCCACCACCTGCGAGGTGGTGCCGCCGCAAACGATGCGTTTGTCGGTGTCCATCATGAAACGATGCACATATTCCTCGTCTTTCTCCTTGTCCACCGGCGGCCCCACCATGATGTGCACCATCGTGCGCGGACGCATGCGTATCGCCGCCACCGTGGTGTCGTCGCCGGGCTTGTCGAGGTACAGGTCGTTGCAGGCCGACGCCAGCAGGCAGGCAGCGGCGCGGGCCGACATGTGGGGGTCTATGTTGTGGTCGAGGTGCTCCATTATCTCCTTGCGCTGCCAGCCGAAGTTCAGCATCTGGCCTATGCCGGCATGTATGGTGCCGTCGCTCATCACGAAGACCATGTCGCCATCGTCGAGCTCCAGCTCGCTGACGAACACTCGCTTGTCGTAGACATTCAGCTCCTCGCGGGGGAAATCGCAGGTGTGGCCGTGATGGTACCAGATGGCTTCGGGGTTGTCGAACTCGAAGAGGTGTCCCCTACCCTCGTTGTTAACATGGATGATGGAGAAGGTGCTGTAAGCGACACCGCGTTCCTTGCACACGGGCAGCGTCTGTATGATGGTACCGACACAATCCTCTATGTCGGCGCCACCGGCCACCATCGTGCATAGTATCTTGCTGGTCAGCGTGGAGAGTATGTTGGCTTTCACTCCGCTACCCAATCCGTCGGCGAGCACCAACGTCGTCCACTCACCATCGGAGGTCATCTCCACGTTGTCGCCGCAGAGTTCCTCGCCATAGTGATTAAGCGAAGTGTATCCGTATTCTACACATAGTTGTTTCATAGTTCACCATTCACTTGTCACTGACCTTTGCTGTTTTCCAGTCCTTGGGGCGGCCGTCGACGCCCAGGTCACCCTGGCCGTCGCTGAGCGTCTTCTTAAGCTTCAGCAGCGCCACCTTGGTCTCTGCCGTTGTCTCACCCAGCAGCGAAGCAATCTCCTGCGCCACACGCATCTGCTTCATGATAAGGTCGTCGGTGGTGCTGATGGTGTCCATCCTCACCTTCTCCAGCTTCTTGTCGTAGTTCACCATGTCGGAGATATCCTTCATCAGGCCGAAGAGCAGGTTCTGCTCGCTGAGCAGACTCACCGTGAGGCTCAGGTAGCGGTTGGTGGCCTGTATGTGCAGCTGCGGGTTCTCCACACGCTGCTTCTTGCTGTATGCATTGTAGAAGTCTATCGGCTGGAAGCTCTCGGCCACAGGGCGGCCGACGACGCTCTCCGGCGTACCGTTGAGGCCCAGCATCTTCATGGCCGACGCGTTGATGTCCACGATGTTCATGTCGGGGTCGACAATCATCACGCCTTCGGGCGAGTTGCGCACGATGTCGACAGCCAGGCTCTCGGCGCGTTTGCGCATGTAGGGCAGGCAGATGTCGATGTCGGCATAGCCGTTCACCACGGCCCAGGCCTTCTCGCGGCAGGTGCGGTAGCCGCAGGCGCCGCAGTCGAGCTCGTCGGCTTTGGTGAACTTGCCGGTGCGGCGCAGCACATCCTCTATTTCCTTGTCGGTTGCGGGACGGCTCTTGGCGCGCAGGCGCGGATGAGCGTAAGCCAGCTGGACGCCGGCATCCGGGGCGGGCAGGTGTTTGCGGGTGGCCATCTCGTGTTCCACATAGCGGTCGATGTCGGCTTCGGCCTTGATCATACCGCCCTCGTGGGCAATGGCGCAGGGACCGTTGATGCAGCCTCCGGGGCACACGTTCATCTCTATGAACACGTGGTCCATCGTCTCTATGTTCTCCAACACATCGGCAATACGGTCGACGCCGTCCACCGTCATGTATCGGTAGCCTTGCGGCAAAGCGTCGAACGAGCGTATGATGCCCTGCGTGGCGGGATAGGCTTTTGCACGGTTGGCGATGTCTGTCTCGTCGCCTACCGTGAGCTTGTTTATCGTGTTCAGGTCTATGCCGTTCTCCTCGAAGAGCTGCAGCAGCTCCTCGAAGGTTATCACGGCTTCTATGGCGTGTTCGTCGGCCTCGCGCTTCTTGGCTATGCAGGGGCCGATGAATACTATCTTCAGGTTCGGATCGTTGCGGCGCAACATCTTGGCATGCGCTACCATGGGTGAGTCGACAGGCGCCAGATAAGGCAGCGCCTTGGGGTAGTACATCTGTATCAGGCGGCATGCTGCCGGACAGGCCGACGTGATGAAGTTGCGCATCTCGCCTTTTTGGAGCACCTTCTTGTATTCTTCTGTGACGGCCTGTGCTCCGACGGCGGTCTCTTCGGCGACGGCGAATCCAAGCTTGGCCAGCGCTATGCGCAGCACCGAGAAGTCCGTCTGCCCGAGGCTGCTGATGAACGACGGCGCCACAGTGGCGGCGACCTTCGCCTCACCTTTCAGCAGTTCTCTCACCACAGCGAGTTCGCTGTGTTCTATCTTCGCATGCTGCGGGCACACCTTGGTGCAGTGGCCGCACAGTATGCAATGCTCCTCAATAATCTGCGCGTGATGGTCCTTGATGTTGATGGCTTTCACCGGACACTCGCGCAGGCAGCGGTAGCAGTCTTTGCATTGAACAGTCTTGAATTCCAGATATTCAGACATGATTCCTTAGTTGTTTTAGTTCTTTTTTAGTTTAGAAAGAGTTTCGGATAAATCTCTTTTGCAAACAGTTCCTCTACGTTGCCGGCATTGACGCTGTGCAGGATGAACCCATCGGGGGTCTCCTCCACTTGCGGGCCGCGCTCCGCAGGTTCCATCCCTTCGCAGCCAACGGTTACGCCTTGGGCGCAATGACCGAGGCAGAAGCTCGCCTGAAGTTCCACGACATCTTCAACATCGTATTTCTTCAGCACCTCCTTGAAGGCCTCGATCACTTCGTATGACCCTTTCAGGTGACAGGAACTGCCAACACAAACCTTGATAGTCATATTTTTCTGGTTTTTATTTTTAAAGTCTTAACTCTCAACTCCCCTCCCCCTCCCTTATTGGGAGAGGGGCCGGGGGTGAGGTTTTGTTTTATTTTATTTCTCTCTGGCTTCCTTGATGGCGGCCTGGGCGGCGGCGAGGCGGGCTACAGGCACGCGGAACGGCGAGCAGCTGACGTAGTTCATGCCGGCCTTGTAGAAGAACTCGGCAGCCGTCGGGTCACCGCCGTGTTCGCCGCAGACGCCGCACTTCAGGGCTGCGCGGGTCGAGCGGCCACGCTCGATACCCATCTTCACCAGCTGGCCGACGCCTTCCTGGTCGAAGCTGTTGAACGGGTCGGCGGGGATGATCTTCTCGTCGACATAGGTCTTCACGATGGCGTTGACGTCGTCGCGGCTGAAGCCGAAGGTCATCTGTGTCAGGTCGTTGGTGCCGAAGCTGAAGAACTCGGCCACCTCGGCAATCTGGTCGGCAACGAGGGCGGCGCGCGGAATCTCTATCATGGTGCCGAACTTGTACTCGAACTTGACGCCGTACTTCTTCTCCACCTCTTCCTTCACCTCGGTGGCGATGGCTTTCTGGTGTTTCAGCTCGGCGGCGTTGATGGTCAGAGGCACCATGATCTCGAGCATCGGGTGCATGCCTTCTTTCATCAGCTCGCAGGTGGCGCTGAAGAGTGCGCGGAACTGCACGCGGGTAATCTCGCTGTAGATGATGCCCAGACGAACGCCGCGCAGACCCATCATCGGGTTGACCTCGTGGAGGCTCTCAACGCGCTTGCGCACATCCTCGTAGCTGATGCCGAGGCGCTTGGCGGCCTCTTTCATCTTCTCTTCACCCTGCGGGGCGAACTCGTGCAGCGGGGGGTCCATCAGGCGGAAGGTCAGGGGCTTGCCGTCAAGCACTTTCAGCGTGCCTTTGGCGCTCTCCTTGATGTAGGGTTCCAGCTCGTCGAGGGCGGCGATACGTTCCTCCTTGGTGTCGGCGAGGATCATGTTGCGCAGTTTCTCCAGCGGCTTCTCGCTGTTCTCGCCATAGAACATGTGCTCGATGCGGAACAGACCGATACCTTCGGCGCCGAAGTCGATGGCCTTCTGGGCGTCGGCGGGGTTGTCGGCGTTGGTACGCACCCCCATCTTGCGGTATTTGTCCACCAGCTTCATGAACTCCTGGAACAGGGGGTTCTCGGTGGCGTCGATCATCTTCACCTCTTCGTCATAGACGTAGCCCTTCGTGCCGTTGAGGCTCAGCAGGTCGCCTTCGTGGAACACCTTGCCGTTGATGGTCACGGAGCCACCTTCCTCGACGTTCACTTTCTTCTTGCCGTACTCGTCGGTCTTGACGGAAGTCTTCTCCATCTCGATCTTCACGGCGTCGCAACCCACGATGCAGCATTTGCCCCAGCCGCGAGCCACGAGGGCGGCGTGCGAGGTCATACCGCCACGGGCGGTGAGGATGCCGTCGGCGGCACGCATGCCTTCGACGTCCTCGGGATTGGTTTCCTCGCGGACGAGGATGTTCTTAATCTTGGCAGCACGGTATTCCTTGGCCTTCTCGCTGGTGAGTGCTATGACACCCACGGCGCCGCCGGGGCCGGCGGGCAGACCTTTGGCGAGCACCTTGTGCTTCTTCTCGTCCTCGGCGTTGAGGATGGGGTGCAGCAGCTCGTCGAGCTGGGCGGGGCTGATGCGCATCACCACCTCGCTCTCGTCGATGCGGCCTTCCTTCAGCATGTCGAAGGCCATGGTGAGGGCGGCGACGCCTGTGCGCTTGCCGACGCGGCACTGGAGCATGTAGAGCTTGCCGTCCTGGATGGTGAACTCGATGTCGAGCATGTCGTGGTAGGCATCCTCAAGGGTGGTGCGGATGTCGCAGAGCTCCTTGTAGGTCTCGGGCATGAGCTCCTGCATCGACTTCATCTCTTTGTTCTTCTCGTTCTTGGTCTCGTTGTTGAGGGGGTTGGGGGTACGGATACCGGCCACCACATCCTCGCCCTGGGCGTTGATGAGCCATTCGCCGTAGAACTGGTTGTCGCCGGTGGCGGGGTTGCGGGTGAAGGCCACGCCGGTGGCGCTGGTGTCACCCATGTTGCCGAAGACCATGGCCTGCACGTTGACTGCGGTGCCCCAGTCGTCGGGGATGCCCTCGATCTTGCGGTAGCTGACGGCCTTCTTGCCGTTCCAGCTCTTGAAGACGGCCTTGATGCCGCCGACCATCTGGGCACGTGCGTCGTCGGGGAACTCGACACCCAGCACCTCTTTCACGCGCACCTTGAAGGCTTCGGCCAGCTTCATCAGGTCCTCGGCGGTGAGCTCGGTGTCGCTCTTGTAGCCTTTGACGGCCTTGTACTCGTCGAGCATGTCGTCGAGCTGTTTGCGGATGCCCTTGCCGTCGGCGGGCTCTATGCCTTCGGCTTTCTCCATCACCACGTCGGCATACATCATGATAAGACGACGGTAGCTGTCATACACGAAACGGGGGTTGTTGGTCTTCTTCAGCATACCGGGGATGGTCTTGCTGCTGAGGCCGATGTTGAGGACGGTGTCCATCATGCCGGGCATCGACGAGCGGGCGCCCGAGCGGCAGCTCACCAGCAGGGGGTTCTCGGCATCGTCATATTTCATGCCCATGATTTTCTCGATATTCTCGACGCCCTTCCAGACCTCTTCCATCAGGCCCTTGGGGAGCTCGCAGTTGTTGGCATAGTAGGCCGTGCAGCACTCGGTAGTGATAGTCAAACCGGCAGGCACCGGCAGGCCCAGCAGGCACATCTCGGCCAGGTTGGCGCCCTTGCCGCCAAGGAGGTTCTTCATGTCAGCTTTTCCCTCGGCAGTCTTGCCGCCGAACGTGTAAACGTACTTAGTCATCTTGTTTAAATTGTTTGTTTATTGATTATTATATATTTTTTTCGGTTTTTTGAGACTGCAAAGATACGCTTTTTTTTTGAAATAATACAAAAATAATGGCCGATATTTCAACAAAATAATGCACCGTCCACCCTACCCTTTGAAAATGAAAAGCCTACACCGCCGCCACCTCTGCCGCGGAGCCGTAGTTGGGCGTTAGGAGTGATGAGTTAGGAGTTATGGGGTGTTGATGCCGTTTAGTAGCCGTTTAGGTGGGGTTGGCGGGAAAAGGCGACGACGAGGAGGAGCCTCGTTGCTGATGCCCGGCGGAAGGATGGTCGGGGGAATGAATTGGAACAGGTGTACCTACTTCTTGTAGTGTGGATGGTAGGCGGCGATGGTGTTGCGCAGGGTGTCGCGCGTCAGGTGGGTGTAAATCTCTGTGGTGCTGATGCTTTCGTGGCCCAGCATCTCCTGCACGGCGCGGAGGTCGGCCCCGTTCTCCACAAGCTCGGTGGCGAAGCTGTGGCGCAGCGAATGGGGGCTCACCTTCTTGCGGATGCCGGCAGCGGCGACGGCGTCGCGCAGCATGATGAAGACCATCTGGCGCGTCAGCCGGTGGCCGCGACGGTTGAGGAAGACTATCTTCTCCTCGCCCGGTTTCACGTCAAGGTGGCTGCGGACGTTGTGTATGTAGTTCAGCAACAGCTTGAGGGCGTGTTCGTTGATGGGTACCCAACGCTCTTTGTCACCCTTGCCTATCACCTTCAGATACTGCTCCTCGACGTAGATGCACGACAGGCGCAGCTCGGTGAGTTCGGAGACACGCAAACCACAGCCGTACAACACCTCCACAATCACGTAGTTACGCTCGCCTTCGGGGAGGCTTCGGTCGAAAGTCTGCTGTATGGCCGTCACCTCGTCGTCGGTAAGCACGTCGGGCAGGTGGCGCGGCTTGATGGGCAGGTCGAGCAGGTCGGCAGGGCTGTCCTTGATGTCATCGTCGATGACCATCATGTGGAAGAACATACGCCAGCCGGATATCATGCGGCGCTGCGATGCGGGAGCGATTCCAAGGTCGCACAACTGCTTCAACAACTGCTGCAGGTAATCTTTCGTTACGCTCTTAGGCTCAATATCTTGCTCACACATGAACTGCTGCATGTGGTCGAAGTCCTGCATGTAGGCTTTCACGCTGTTGTCGGCCATGCCGCGCTCAAGTCGCAGGTAGGTCTCATAGTCCTGCCTGGAGCGTTGCCAAGTATGTTCCACATCAGCCATCAGTCTTGCTTCATGCGCCAGAGGATGAACTCCACGAGGGTCTCGCGGTCCTTGTAGCGTTCTTTGCGCTTTTCTTTCGGTAAGTCGATGTTCACAGCCCCCCATCCGAAGCGTTCTTTTATGGCCGCGACCTGCTTTTTATAGAAAGGAGTCTGGTGCGCGGGGTTGCGCTTGAGGGGTGCCGGCAGCGTGGCGGCGAGCTGTGCGGCCTCGGTCTTGGTGAGGCGCTTGGCGGAGTGGCCGAAATAGTGCTGCGCCGCCGCTTCGGCTCCGTAGATGCCGTCGCCGAACTCTATGACGTTGAGGTATACCTCCATGATGCGCCGTTTGCCCCAAACGGCCTCAATCATAACGGTGTAGTAGGCCTCGAAGGCCTTGCGCACCATGTTGCGTGAATGCGGCAGGAAGGCGTTCTTGGCCGTCTGGTTGCTGATGGTGCTGCCCCCGCGGAAACGCCGGCCGCTCTTGTTCTCGCGGTAGGCCTGTTTCATCTGCCTGACGTCGAAGCCATGATGGTACATAAAGAGGCCGTCTTCGGCATATACCACAGCGGTAATCAGGTTGTTGCTGATGCTGTCGAGCGGCACATAGTCGCGCTCGAAGCACACCTTGCGGTCCTTGCTGAAGAGCTGCTGGCCGAAGCGCTGTATCATGAGCGGGGTGAGCGGCGGGTTGATGAACCAGCCGAGGAAGACCTGCAGCAGGGTGATGAGCCAGAGTGTGAGCACCGTGACCCACAAAACACGCCACACCTTGCCCAAGAAGCCGAGCTGACGCCATCCCTTGAGGGCAGCTTTCCGCTTCTGTCCGCTGGACTTCAATGTCTTATGTCTGTGTACCTTTGCCATAAACGATATGCAAAGATACAAAAATAATAAAAAAGGTTTGCACATATTGAAAAAGTTTAATACTTTTGTCAATTCAAAGTCCAAGTAACAAACAATATAAAACATTAAAAAACAAAATACTATGGCAAAAGTAGCAATCAATGGCTTCGGCCGAATTGGAAGAATGAGCTTCCGCGCAATGCTCGCCCACCCCGAGCTTGAAATCGTCGCTATCAACGACCTCACCGATGCCAAAACCCTGGCATACCTGTTCAAATATGACTCTGTGCACGAGAACTTCGACGGCGAAGTGTACGCCGACGGCGACTGCCTCGTGGTGAACGGCAAGAAAGTGAAAATCTATGCCGAGCGCGACCCGCAGAACCTGCCTTGGGGCCAGCTTGGTGTCGACATCGTCGTTGAGTCGACCGGTCTGTTCAAGAAACGCGAGCAGATGATGAAGCACATCAACGCCGGTGCCAAGAAGGTCATCCTCACCGTCCCTGCCGGCAAGGCCGACGACGTCGACGCCACCGTCGTGATGGGTGTCAACGACAACGTGCTCACCAAGGAGATGCAGCTCGTCAGCAACGCCAGCTGCACCACCAACTGCCTGGCCCCCGTGGCCAAGGTGCTCAACGACAAGTTCGGCATCAAGCGCGGTTTGATGAACACCATCCACAGCTACACCAACGACCAGAAGATCCTCGACCAGCCGCACAGCGACCTCCGTCGCGCCCGTGCTGCCGCCGTCAGCATCATCCCCACCAGCAGCGGCGCCGCCAAGGCTGTGGGTCTGGTAATCCCCGAACTCATGGGCAAGCTCGATGGCTTCGCCATGCGCGTCCCCACTCCCGACGGCAGCGTCGTTGACCTGACCGCCGAGCTGAACTGCAACGTCACCAAGGAGGAAATCAACGCCGCCGTCAAGGAGGCCGCCAATGGTGCCATGAAGGGTGTCCTCCAGTATGTCGACGAGCCTATCGTCAGCATCGACATCATCGACAACACCCACAGCAGCATCTTCGACAGCCTGCTGACCCAGGTGATGGACGGCAACTTCGTGAAGATCGTCAGCTGGTACGACAACGAGAAGGGCTACAGCACCCGCGTCGGTGACCTGGCCGCCAAACTCGCCAAGCTGCTCTAATTCCGGATAACGGTTAATGGTTAAGGGTTAATGGTTAATGAGGCTGACGCGGCACATCGGTGCGCAAGCCTTTAACCATTAACCTTTAATCTTTAGGTGGGTTCTATAAATTCCACATTAAAAAAAATAATAAATATGTGTGCATTTAATTTTTTCAGCGCTTTTGCCCTTATTTCGGTATCTTTCCGATTGTCAGTTGGTTACAATGCACCACATTGCTCCCTCCTTCCGCACGTAGATCAGCTCGAAATAAGAACAAAATCGATTGAAAGCAATTTATAGAACCCACCTTTAAACATTACCTACAAATGATATTAGAAAACAAAACCGCCATCGTCACCGGAGCCACCCGCGGCATCGGTCACGCTATCGCTATACGCTTTGCCAAAGAGGGCTGCAACGTGGCTTTCTGCGGCCGCACACGCAACGCCGCCATGGAGGCCGTCGAGCAGGAACTGCTGGCTCTCGGCGTGAAAGCCAAGGGCTATGCCGCCGACGTGGCCGACTACGATTCCGCACAGGCCTTCGTCAAAGAGGTGCTGGCCGACTTCGGCAACGTCGACATACTCATCAACAACGCCGGCATCACCGACGACAGCGCCGTGAAGCGCATGACCGAGGAACAGTTCGACCGCGTCCTGCACACCAACCTCAAGAGCGTTTTCTGCATGACCAAGGCCATACAGCCGGCCATGTGGAAGCAAGGGCACGGCTCCATAGTCAACATCGGCTCGGTGGTGGGCATCGCGGGCAACTACAACCAGGCCAACTACGCCGCCTCCAAGGCCGGCATCATAGGCTTCAGCAAGAGCTGCGCCAAGGAGTTCGCCGCACGCAACATACGCGTCAACGTGGTGGCCCCGGGCTTCGTGCAGACAGAGATGACCGCCGACATACCCAAGGAACTCATGGACACCTGGTGCAGCCGCATACCCATGAAGCGTCCCGGCACCACCGACGAGGTTGCACAGGCCTGCGTCTTCCTCGCCAGCGACATGTGTCCCTACATCACCAGCATCGTGCTGCCCATCTGCGGCGGCATGGAAGACGCGTAAGAGTTAAGAGTTAAGAGTTATGAGTTATGAGTTAAGAGTTATGAGTTATAAGTTAAAAGTCTTGCTGACGGGCGTCGTCATGCTGTTCGCCGCCTGCGGCGGAGGCCACGAGCAAGCCGCCGTCAGCGACACCGTCACCGACGACTACGGCCGCACCGTTGTGGTGCCCACACAGCCGCAGCGCGTGGTGAGCCTCTCCCCTGCCGTCACCGAGATCATCTACGCCCTCGGCGCACAAGAGCTCCTCGTCGGCCGCACCGACTTCTGCGAGTATCCGCCAGAGGCTCAGGACATACCCAGCATTGGCGGCATCAGCAACCTCAACATCGAGAGCATCCTCTCGCTCAACCCTGACCTCGTCATCAGCGGCTCAATGGTGGGCAAGAAAGTCACCGACCAGATGGACCAGATGGGCGTCCCCATGGTATGCGTCATCGAAAAACCCAAGTTCGAAGCCCTCTTCGACAACATCGCCGCCATCGGCCGCCTCGTGGGCAAAGAGCGTGAGGCCGACTCTTTGAATGCATTAATGCGTGAACGTGCAAATGCGTTAGTGTCCGCCGACACACCAAACAATGACGCAATAACACAGTCACACAATAACGCAACCACCCCGAAGGTGTATTACGTCGTAGGCTTCGGTCCTTCGGGCAACTTCACCGCCGGCGGCAACACCTTCATCAACGACATCATACGCATGGCCGGCGGCCGCAATATCGCCGAAGACATCGACGGCTGGAGCTACAGCCTCGAAGCCCTCGTGCAGGAAGACCCCGACTATATCATCGTGCGGCGCGAAGACTCCGCCGCCTTCTGCGGCATGAAGCCCTACAACACCCTGACGGCCGTCCGCAACGGCCACGTCATAGGCATCGTCAGCGGCACCCTCGACCTGCAGGTGCCCCGCAACATCGACGCCATCCTGTACCTTAGAAAACGAATGAACAACAAATAATCATGGATAAACTTAGTTATGCATTAGGCCACAACATCGGCCACCAACTTATCGGAATGGGCCTCCAGAAGTGCCTCAACATCGACGACTACGCCGCTGCCATCGCCGACGTGCTGCAGGGCCGCCAGCCCAAGATGAGCCACGAAGAGGTCAACCGGGTCCTCGAGCACTACTTCACCGAGCTCGAGGAGCGTCAGCAGGCCGAAGCCGCCGAGCGCGGCAAAGCTGCCCGCAGCGAAGGCGAGGCCTTCCTCAACCGCAACAAGCTGCGCCCCGAGGTCACCACCACCGCCAGCGGCCTCCAGTACGAGGTCGTCAAGCAGGGCAGCGGCCGACAGCCCAAAGCCAGCGACACCGTGCGCTGCCACTACGAGGGCACCCTCATCGACGGCACCGTTTTCGACTCCAGCTACCGTCGCAACCAGCCCGCCGAGTTCGGCCTGCGCCAGGTCATCGCCGGCTGGACGGAAGGTGTGCAGCTCATGAAGGAAGGCTCCATCTTCAAGTTCTACATCCCTTACAACCTCGCCTACGGCGAGCGCGGCGCCGGCGCCGACATACCGCCCTACGCCGCCCTCATCTTCACCGTCGAGCTCATCGCGGTGCTGTAAACACACACCGCAATCCACAAAACAAGCGCCGCCCCCACCCTGGAGGCGGCGCTTCCATTTTTTCTCGATTCCGCATGGTGCAAAAGTAATTTTGTATTGACCAAATTTTAATTCTCACCTATGCGCATGTCTATATTATCGAAGCCCGAAGCCAAGGCCGACAGCCTCCCCAACACCCTCGTCCACCAAGCCCTCGCCATAGCACAAAAAGTCTCCTCTATGCTCCTCAACAAAAAACACAAACGCCTCGTAGAAAAAAAAACTCGAAAAAGTAAGCCACCAAACATGTATGTTCAGCGTTCCAACGTTCCAACGTTCCAACTAAAAAAAGAGGACAAACATCTCTTCTTAATATTACATAATTAATTAATATATAGATATATATATAAGAATATGGGAAATGGAACCTCCCCAAAAAACAACTGGAACGTTGGAACGTTGGA
>ONJY01000022.1 GCA_900318275.1 uncultured Bacteroidales bacterium
GAGTGGCTTGCCGGCACCGTCAGCCGTCAGCCGCAGCTGGTGATGGCCGAGGCTGTGAGCAACCCCGTGTGGCTCGCCGTCAAGAGCATGCCGTACCTGAAGAGCTTCGAGAACCCCTCGACGCTGTACCTTGCCGAGCAGCTCTATGTTGGCGCTCTCGGACGTCGTATAGCGGGCCGCGTGGACCTTGCGGCGCTGGTCAAAGACAGCGTGGTCAGCCGTCTGAATATGAACAATGACGTGAAGCAGACGGCTCTGCAGGCAACACCGTGGCTGCGTGACGCCGAGAGCGAGGAGGAACAGATGCGTGCCGTAGCCAACTATCTGGATACCGCCTCCATGCGTGCTCAGCACGACAAGCTGCTGGCCGACCTTGCAGGTCGGCAGAACTCCGACGGCGGCTGGGCCTGGATGCCCGACGGCAAGAGCAGCCTGTGGGTCACGCAGGCCGTGCTGCAGAAGGTGAAAGGGGAGGACCTCGACACCAAGAAAGCCCTGCGGTATGTGGACAACGAGCAGCAGCGCTACTTTGAACGCTGGGTGAAGCCTTATATAAAGAAGTACAAGTGGCAGCCCACCGACATCGACTACCTCTACATGCGCTCCCTGTACGGCAAGGCCAACACCGAGGCCTACCGCTTCTATTACTCCAACGCGTTGAAGCGCTACAAGGAGTATGGAAACCTCTACACGCAGGCGCAGCTGGCACTTATCTTCCACCGTCACGGCGACCGCAAGGCGGCCCTCGACCTGCTACGCCGCCTTAAGGAGAAATCCCTCGCCAGCGACGAGATGGGCCTCTACTGGCGTGATAATACCAGCGGCTGGTTCTGGTACCAGCGCCCCATCGAGACGCAGGCGCTGCTGATACAGGCCTTCGCCGAGATAACGCCCAAGGACACCGTCACCATAGGCCTCATGCAACAATGGCTACTCAAGCAGAAGCAGACCACCCATTGGGGCAACAGCCGCGCCACCGCCGAAGCCATACAGGCGTTGATGGTTGAGAATGATGAGTTGAGGGTTAAGAGTGAGGACGAAGCGGTGAAACTGACGGTCTTCGGCACCGAGATGACCTCAGAGAGCAAGGGCGCCGAGGGTTACCGTTCGCAGCGGTGGTCAGGCGCAGACCTTGATGCGCTTCGCGCCAACGGTAGCAGCGACATCGTCATCAGCAAGCTGGACAATCCCTCTGCGAGAGGACCCGCTATCGCCTGGGGTGCCGTCTACTACCAGTTCACCGACGACCTCGACAAGATACCCGTCTCCGAAATGGGCATCACACTCAGGCGTACCTACAAGCACGAAGGTCCCCTTAAGGTCGGCGACCGCGTCAAGGTGCGCATAGACATCACCTGCGACCGCGCTATGGATTACCTCGAGCTCATCGACGGCCGTCCGTCGTGCATGGAGCCCTTGAGCACTCGTGCCGGATGGCGCTGGATGGATGGCTTAAGCTACTATGTGACAGTCAACAATACCGACACACGCTGCTATGTGGAGCATATCGACAAGGGCAAGTATTCCTTTGAGTATGAGGTGTATGTCACTAATCCAGGCAGTTTTATGACGGGTGTGGCTACCATGCAATGCATGTATGCCCCCGAATTTAGGGCTACATCACCTGCCCAAACCATTGTTGTAGAGCCTTGAGCGGTGGCGTGCGGTAAAAAATATCATACTGACAATCATGGTGATATAAGATATTTGCAAAAAATATTTTGTCAGTATGAAAAAAGTGTGTACTTTTGCACCCGCTTTCAAGACAGAAAAATAGAAAGTACCACTTCAATGCCGCATTCGTCTAGTGGTCCAGGACATCTGCCTCTCACGCAGAAGATCATCAGTTCGACTCTGATATGCGGTACCAAAGCGACAAACCCACATGGTTTGTCGCTTTTCATTTTCTCCAGTTTTTGTCTCTTTAGTTTGTTGCCCATGCCTTCTTTGTGCCTTCTATGATGGTTCGGCGATCCTTCGGTGATCCTTCGGCGGTCTGCCCTGTTGGATAAGACGAAAAAAGTTCATATTCCCATCAGAAACACATGATTACAAGAATGCTTACCTATGGTTATTCATTTGTAATGAGCTGATCTGCTCTTTTTTACAAAGAATTTTATTCCATAAAGGCTCAGTATCAAATAAAATATGTATATTTGCACTTGATTTAGACGCGAGTTGTCTAAACGATGCAAAAAGCATTCGTATAGGTCTACCACAGAAATTGCCCATTTCTAATTAGATAGCAGACTTTGATACTGATGCCTTTGCTTGTTTGGTATGTTATGCTTTCGGGTGTCGACATATCCACAGCATGGGATAAAGTTCTAAAGTTTCAAGCTATCTAAGGTCGGGCAAAACCTCTGTGATTTGAAACTAACGGCATTGTCTCCATGCTTTTTCATTTAAGTGTAACCGCCAATCCGGGAGACAGTGCGGCACAAAGAAAGAGCAGACATGGACTATATCTCGGAGGGTGAAAGACAGAAGCTCTACTACAAATAGCTGAAGAAGGCTAGTGAATATCACCTGCCCGATGAGGTGTTGTCCGTGATACAGGATAATCTCGCCGACCCGAGGTTTGGAGTGGTCTATCGGGAGACTGTCTCGCTCACTTGCAAAGTCTATGTGTGCATCGGCGGTAGCTCGAAACGGTATCACAAGAGCGAGATGTGCAAGGGATTGGACAACTGCCAGGCCAACATCAAGAAGGTTACCCTCAGCTACGCCGAGGACACCCTGAAAAGAACTCCCTGCAAGATCTGCTACAAGATAAAGTTAAAAAATGCAACACTAAAATATTTAGAATTATGGAAAAAGTCATATGCATTAATAACCGATGTTCAAAAGCATATCCCAAAAACCTTGAGAGATGCCCCTACTGCGGAACGATAAATATAAGGTATAATAGCCAAACTAACGAAAAACAAGAAAAAACAAAAGATAATCGTTTTGTACGGATAGTGTTAAGTTGCGTATTTGCACTTGTAGTGTTGGTTTTGCTTAGTATAATGATCACTTTGTTTGGTTGGAACGAATCTGTAGGAGTAAAGGGGTTGATTTGTGGTATTTCAATCGGCGCCGGAACATGGTTTGAGTCTTGGTTAAAGAAGAAGAATTTTTCGTTTGGCAAGAAACGCAAACCGCAAGTAAACAAATATAAGCCACCTAGACGGCCGAATTATGCTTGGATTATTGCTATTGTATTAGGTATTGCATTGGTGTCTATAATATCCATAATACTATCAACGACAGTTCATTATTCAAAGCAATTTGAACAGGCAAAACAAGAAAACACTGTGGATGCTTATTTGGATTTTATAGACAAACATCCTCGTTCAAGTTATGCCGATGAGGCTCGTGACTCTGTGGCGAATATCTGTCGCCGATGCTACGATATTATGGATATACCAATCCTACGTGCAAATCTTGATAAAAAAACAAAAGAACAGCTTTTGTCCGTTAGGCAGGAAAAAATAGATGAAGCATACAAGGATGCCCTAAACGCAAATACCATTGAAGGGTGGGAGCATTACAAAGCTCTGGTTTATCCTCGCGACTATAGAGATGCCGATACGCGAATTGAATGGATAAATGATGCTTGCCGGACAAAAGAAGCCGCTCGGCAAAACGAAGAAAATCAAAGGAAGAAACAACAAATGGCCGAGGAAGAAAATGCCTTATGGGAGACCGAGGAATCTGCTTGGGAAACAGCCTATGAACGACATAATATTAAATCGTACAAAAAGTATCTAAAGTTGTTCCCCTATGGAGAACACGCAGATGCCGCCGAAAGATTTTTAATTGACTTGGAGGTTGATAGAGTGTTTGCCAGTGACCATGGAGAATTACCATCGATGGATAAGTCATATAGCATGGGAACATCGTATTCAGTATTAGAGCTGGAGAACCGAACCGACTATGATTTGACAATCAGTTTCAGTGGCCCCGATAGCAAACGTGTCGTGATACCACCGTATAAAACAATAGAGCTGAAGATTGAAAATGGCTCTTACCGTATCGCCGCATCTGTCGGTCATGGGGTGAGACCATTTGCAGGACAAGAAGACTTATACGGGTGTCGTTATAGCTCCTATTTCTATATTGTAACGTACAGAATGTAGCCTTTGAGTGAGGTGTGTGGTTGTCAGGTTCGTCGATATAGACTACGCTCTCGCCGCTGGGTTGTTGTACGCGCTGGCCGTAGTTGTTGAGGGAAGAGCGCTCGATGAATACGCCGTTTTGTTTGGCGTTTTCTATTATTTGATTCCCAACCGCTTCCTGTTCAGCTCGCGACCCTTTCTCGTAATCTCCAAGTTGTTCAGGGGATAGCCCATTTCCGAGCACCACAATATCGACTCCGTCGCCACTTCGCGGTGCTTCTCCGGCAGGCTGTTCACGTAGTCCACTGCTGACTGTCCGTTGGACAGTGTTATCCCTTTCAGCTTCCTGAGCAGCAATGTTTCCTTCAGCTTGTTCGTCGCTTACTCCTTCGGATTGTCTTGGTTCGGCTGCTGCGGTGTTGTTGTCGGGGGCTGCTGGCTTTGCTGTGCCGTCTTCATCTCGGC
Source organism: uncultured Bacteroidales bacterium (assembly GCA_900318275.1). Classification (GTDB taxonomy): domain Bacteria; phylum Bacteroidota; class Bacteroidia; order Bacteroidales; family P3; genus Colimorpha. Next base: position 4,569 of record ONJY01000022.1, read on the forward strand.
TTCCACTGCCTTCAGTTCCTCGAGAGTCATCTCGCGTATCTGTAGTTTGGAGACCTTCTTGCCCTTGCAGCGTTCCAGTACCCGCTTCTGGGCCTCGTCCATTATCTTTTTTACCTCCGGTGTAATCATAATCGTTTAACGTTGATTCTGCTATTTTATTGTAATAAGATGCGGCTGTCATCGAGAGCGAGCAAGGTGATGTATGACTACCGTAGTACAAAACGTCATTCTGTTCGTTACGACTGCTGCGAGGAATGTATAAACTAAAGTTTTTATTTTGTTGTGTTTAGGAAATGTTGTGTTTATGCAATGTCTTTTGAGTGAAATAATATAACCTTATATGCGGCTTAAAGAACAATGGCGCTGAAATATCTCAGCGCCTATTCTGGATTGTTTTGACACTGTTTTATTAATCTGCTATAGGCACAACGGATTCGCGTTGTGTCTAAGGCGTATGTAACAAGGAGGCACGAAAAAGGGGAGCAGCAGGGAAGCAAAAGGGGAGCAAAACCAATAAAGGCCAATGTGCTATAGTACAATGCAAAACAAGCAATATTGTTTTGGCATTTCGCCATGTCGTATATTTTTTGTATCTTTGCATCCTGTATTATGGGACGCTTTTTTATTCATCTTGCCTATAATGGAGCGTGTTACAACGGGTGGCAGACGCAGCCGGAGCTGCCTACTGTGCAGCTGACCCTCGAGAAGGCGCTCTCCACGCTCCTGCGCACACCCATAGCCGTTGTCGGATGTGGCCGCACCGATACGGGCGTGCATGCCAGCGACTTCTACGCCCACTTCGACGCCGAAGGTGCCGTCGACTGCAACCAGCTGGTGTTCAAGCTCAACAACCTTCTGCCGCCGGATATAGCCATCTTCGACATCTTCCCGGTGGCCGACAACGCCCATGCGCGCTTCGACGCCACCGCGCGCACCTACCAGTATCACGTCAGCGACCGCCGTCTGCCGTTCCGCCAAGGGCAGTATTGCCGTATCTTTTTCCGTCCCGATCTCGCCCTCATGAACGAGGCCGCGCGTGTGCTGATGGAGTACGAGGACTTCACCTCCTTCGCCAAACTCCACACGCAGGTGAAGACGAACATCTGCCACCTGTCCGAAGCCCGCTGGGACTTCGTTCCAGTTAAGAGTTATGAGTTAAGAGTTAAGAGTGAGGCTGACGCTGACGCAGATGAAAAACTCAGAACTCAGAACTCAGAACTCATAACTGATTATGAGTGGGTATTCACTATTCGCAGCAACCGCTTCCTGCGCAATATGGTGCGCTCGGTGACGGGTACGCTGCTCGACGTGGGGCGCGGAAAGCTCACCATCGACGGCATGCGCGAGATCATAGAGAAGAAAGACCGCTGTGCGGCTGGCGTCAGCATGCCGGCATGCGGCCTCTTCCTCACCAAGGTGGAATACCCGGGGCGGGGATGAGTTATGAGTTATGAATTATGAGTTAAGAGTTAAGAATTATGAAATATATTGAAGTAACTTTCACTATGGATGACACCAGCCTTTGGCGCGACATGCTGGTGGACACTCTCGGCAACGAAGGCCCCTACGAGAGCTTCGTGGAGACCCCCGACGGCCTCAAGGCCTACGTGCAGACACCGCAGTACGATGCCGCATGGCTCGCCTCCACCGTGCAGGCTTTCCCTGTGCCGCTGCGCTACAAGGTCGCAGAGATGGAGGACAAGGACTGGAATGCCGAGTGGGAGAAGGAGCACAAGGCTGTTCTTGTACAGTACGACGGCGGTAGCGTCTGGGTGCGTGCGCCCTTCCATCCCCATCGCGACGACGTCAGCTATGAGCTCATCATAGAGCCCAAGATGAGCTTCGGCACCGCCCATCACCCCACCACATACATGATGCTCAGCTATGTCGCCGAGCTCCCCGTCAACGGCCTCCGTGTGCTCGACATGGGCTGCGGCACCGCCGTGCTGGGCATCCTCGCCAAGATGCGCGGCGCCGCCTACGTCGAGGGCATCGACATCGACGAGTGGGCCTTCGCCAACGCCCGTGAGAACGCCGCCTCCAACGGCGTGGAGCTCACCTTCAAGCTCGGCGGCGCCGAAGCCATAGAAGGCCGCTTCGACATCATCCTGGCCAACATCAACCGCAACATACTCCTTGCCGACATGGAGCGCTATGCCGCAGCCCTCAACGCCGGCGGCAGCCTCCTGCTCAGCGGCTTCTACGAGGCCGACGAAGGGGCGCTCATAGCCAAAGCCAACACCCTCGGCATAACCCTGAAAAGCAAGAAGTCGCGCGAACAATGGTCCGCGATTCAACTCATCAAAACGGCGGATAATAATTAATAAAACGGCGAATTATGCGAATTATACGAACTATGGTCAGCGACCTTGTGGAGCTAAGCTGCGCAGGTCAATTTATGGCGAATTACTCTAATTATCGCGTAGGAATTAGAGTAATTAGCTAATAATTAACATGGGTTGAGATGATTCGCGTAATTCGTTTAATTAGCCGTTACTGAAGAATAATGATAGTTTGTATTGCTGAGAAGCCGAGTGTGGCGCGCGAGATCGCCAAGGTGCTGGGGGCCAACACCTCGCACGACGGCTATATGGAGGGCAACGGCTACCAGGTGACCTGGACCTTCGGCCACCTCTGCACTCTCAAGGAGCCGCAGGATTACAGCGACTACTGGAAGCGCTGGAGCCTCTCGGCGCTGCCCATGATACCGCCCCGTTTCGGCATCAAGCTCATCCCCAACCAAGGCTACGAGAAGCAGTTCCACGTCATCGAGCGCCTCATGCAGGCCGCCGACGGCATCATCAACTGCGGCGATGCCGGCCAGGAGGGCGAGCTCATCCAGCGCTGGGTGATGCAGAAGGCCAAAGCCACCTGCCCCGTGCAGCGCCTCTGGGTGAGCAGCCTCACCGAAGAGGCCATCCGCGAGGCCTTCGCCAACCTCAAGCCGCAGTCGGAATACCAGAGCCTCTACGAGGCAGGCCTCTGTCGCGCCATCGGCGACTGGCTCCTCGGCATGAACGCCACACGCCTCTACACCCTCCGCTTCGCCACCGCCAAAGGCCAGGTGCTCAGCATAGGCCGCGTGCAGACACCCACGCTGGCCATGATCGTCAACCGCCACTTCGAGATAAAGAACTTCAAGCCCGAGAAATACTGGGTGCTCTCCACCCTCTACCGCGACGTCGTCTTCACCTCCACCAAGGGCAAGATCAAGAAGCCCGAGGAAGGGCAGGCGGCGCTGGAGGCCGTCAAGGGCAAGGACTTTACCGTCACCGACATACAGCAGAAGGCCGGCACCGAGGCGCCGCCGCGCCTCTTCGACCTCACCTCGCTGCAGGTGGAGTGCAACAAGAAATACTCCTTCTCGGCCGACGACACCCTGAAGCACATACAGAGCCTCTACGAGAAGAAGCTCACCACCTACCCGCGCGTCGACACCACCTACCTCTCCGACGACGTCTACGCCAAATGCCCCCAGATACTGCAGGGAATCATCCCCTATGCGCCGCTCGTCCAACCCCTGATGGGCAAGAAACTCAAGAAGAGCAAGAAAGTCTTCGACACCTCGAAGGTCACCGACCACCACGCCATCATCCCCACCGGCCAGAACCCGCAGAACGTGAGCCTCACCACCGACGAGAAGCGCGTCTTCGACCTCGTGGCGCGCCGCTTCATAGCCGTCTTCTACCCCGACTGCAAGTTTTCGACCACCACAGTCATGGGCGAAGTGGAGAAAGTGGAGTTCAAGGCCAGCGGCAAGCAGATACTCGAAGAAGGCTGGCGTGCAGTCTTTGGCGGACAGGCGGCCAGCGCCGACGATGAAGGCAAGAAAGACGACGAGCAGACGCTGCCCTCATTCACCAAAGGCGAGCACGGTCCCCACGAGCCCTCGCTGGCCGAGAAGCAGACGACGCCACCCAAGCCCTACACCGAGGCCACGCTGCTGCGTGCTATGGAGACCGCCGGCAAGGCCGTCGACAACGAAGAGCTGCGCGACGCCCTCAAGGCCAACGGCATCGGCCGTCCCTCGACACGCGCCGCCATCATCGAGACTCTCTTCAAACGGCAGTACATCAGCAAGGTGCGCAAAAGCCTCGAACCCACGCCCACAGGCATAGCCCTCATCGGCGTCATACAGGAAGAGCTCCTCAAGAGCGTCGAGCTCACCGGCCAGTGGGAGAAGAAGCTGCGCGACATAGAGGCGAAGAAATACAGCGCCGCCCAGTTCATCGACGAGCTCAAGCAGATGACCGCCCAGGTCGTCCAGGAGGTCATGAGCGACGGCACCCGCCGCATGCAGTTTTAACATTTCGCACACCCTTGCGGGCCGATTTGACCCAAACAGCCAAAGTGTTGTATACCAGCGCTTTGGCTGTTTTGCTATAGTCGGCACATAACACGCTGTATCATAGCCCTTTGTCCGCATCATCTCTTTAGTTGCTCCTTAATTGCTCCTTGGTTGCTCCTTACCATCACTTTTCCATGTAAGAGAGACTAAAGTTTTAACAATTCGCGGATAATGTCAATATGCCTTTTCAGCCCCTCGTCAGCAGGCACCATCGCCGCCAAATCGTCGCCCCAAGGCCGACTATTCAACGCCTTTCTGTCGCCTAAAGGCCGACACCTTGCTGCCCCAGCGCCGTCCTCTCGTCGGGAGCGAGCCGATGTCGCCGCCAAGAGGGGGCATCGCCTATAGGAAACAAAATAAGTTTTGTCGGATAGAAAAAACTTCGTATCTTTGCACTTGCTTTCGAGAGCGAAAGCTGTAAGCAAGAAAAGCATTGCGGTAATGGTATAGAAGGGTAGGTCTTTTCTTGTTGGTATTTGACAAGAACATCAATCAAAAACATATAACTATGAAGAAAGTATTCCTTTTCAGCATGATGAGCCTGATGGCGTTGACGTTTTGCGCGCTGGTCGGGTGCTCGAAGGACAAAAATGAAGCAAATGGCAACGGAGGGTCCGCTGGTACGAACAACGGTGGGGCAACGGGTGAGTATGTAGACCTGGGCTTGACGAGCGGCACCAAGTGGAAGGCTATGAATGAAGTGAACGAAGCAGATACCGTATATGATTTCTTCACCTACGACGAAGCGATGGATAGGTTTGGCTCCAGCCTGCCGACCAAGGAACAATGGGAGGAGTTGAAATCCGAATGCCAATGGTCGTGGACAGGCAGCGGTTATGATGTGACCGGCCCTAACGGCAATTCCATCTCCCTGCCCGCTGCGGGCGACCGCGATTGCGGTGGAAGCGTGTACGACGTGGGCTCCTACGGCATCTATTGGTCGTCCACGCCCGGTTTTGAAGGCGCGTGGGGCATCTACTTCTATTCGGGCAGCGTGGGAATGTTCGACGGCGGCTATTGCTACGGGTGTTCCGTCCGGTTGGTCCAAGATTGAGGATTGCGCTTGTCGCTTAATGAAAGAGCATGCTTTCCTTTGGCGGAAGCATGCTCTTTTTTGCTGCATCTTATGCGCGTGGTTTTGCTTGATGGAATAAGCACTTTTGAGGCGAAATTGCTTAATGGAATAAGCACTTTTGAGGCAAAATTGCTTAATGGAATAAGCAAAAAGCAGAAATATTGCCCGTGTGGCAAAAACTTTTTTCGGGTTTTATACAATATTTATAAAATATACGCGTTACATAACCATTAATTGTATAAAAAAAAACGACAAGATATGATAGCAAAAGAACTACTCAATCCCCGCAGCATCGTCATTTGCGGTGCTTCGTCCGATGTGCATAAGCCCGGCGGCAAATCGCTGAAGAACCTGTTGGAGAGCCCCTTCAAGGGCCAGATATACGCCGTGAACCCCAAGGAGACCGAGGTGCAGGGCGTGAAGTGCTACGCCAAGGTGGAAGACCTGCCGCAGGTCGACTGCGCCATCCTCTGCATCGCCGCCAAGTTCTGCGCCCAGACGGTCGACGTGCTGGCCAAGGAGAAGGGCTGCAAGGGCTTCATCATCGTCAGCGCCGGCTTCTCGGAGGAGAGCCACGAGGGCGCCGAGATTGAGAAGCACATCGTCGACACCATCAACTCGGTGGGCGGCTCGCTCATAGGCCCCAACTGCACGGGCTTCCTCAACGTGAACTATGCAGGTTGCTTCGACACGCCCATCCCGCCGCTTGACCCCAAGGGTGTGGACTTCATCACGGGCAGCGGCGCTACGGCTGTGTTCATCAAGGAGTACGGCATGAGCAACGGCCTGAAGTTCAACAGCGTGTGGGCCGTTGGCAACAGCGCCCAGCTGGGTATCGAGGATGTGCTGGAGCACCTGGACGAGACCTTCGACCCCGAGAAGTCGAGCCACGTCATCATGCTCTATATGGAGAAGATAGGCGACCCGCAGCGCCTGCTGAAGCATAGCCGTTCGCTCATCAACAAGGGCTGCCACATCGCGGCCATCAAGAGCGGTGGCTCGGCCGCCGGCTCGCGTGCCGCCAGCAGCCACACCGGCGCCCTGGCCACCAACGACGCCGCCGTCGACGCCCTGTTCCGCAAGGCCGGCATCGTGCGCTGCCAGAACCGTCAGGAGCTGACCACCGTCTGCGCCGTCTTCATGCACCCCGAGATCAAGGGCAAGCGCTGCGCCGTCATCACCCACGCCGGCGGCCCCGCCGTGATGCTCACCGACGTGCTGAGCAACGGCGGCATGGAGGTGCCCTCGCTGAAGGAGCACCCCGCCAGCCCCGCGCTGCTGGAGAAGCTCTTCGGAGGCTCGTCGGTGGGCAACCCCATCGACTTCCTCGCCACCGGTACTGCCGAACAGCTTGGCTACATCATAGACACCGTCGAGAACGAGTACACGGACATCGACTTCTCGGTGGTCATCTTCGGCAGCCCCGGATTGTTCAGCAACAAGGAGGTCTACGACTTGCTTGACGAGAAGATGAAGACCTGCAAGAAGCCCATCTTCCCCGTGCTGCCGAGCATCATCAACGTCAAGGACGAGATCAACGACTTCATAGCCAAGGGCCGCATCAACTTCCCCGAGGAGTGCGTGCTTGGCAACGCCATCTGCAAGGTGTACAACACGCCGAAGCCGCAGCCGGAGCATGTGGAGACGCCCAAGATAGACGTGGCGCGCATCCGCAAGACCGTGGAGCGCTGCAAGGACGGCTATATGGAGATTGCCGACTACAACGAGCTGCTCGACGCCGCCGGCATCAGCCGCAAGAAGAGCGTGGAGGTGAGCAAGAAGGAAGACGCCCTGGCCTTCGCCAAGGAGGTGGGCTGCTCGAAGGATGTGCCGCTGGTGATGAAGGTCGTCGGCCCGCTGCACAAGAGCGACGTGGGCGGCGTGACCCTCGGCGTGAAGGACCTCGACACGGTGGCCAAGGAGTTTGACCGTCTGATAGTCATCCCCGAGACCTACGCTGTGGAGATGTACCCGATGCTCGACGGTATCGACGTCTACATCGGCGCCATCAAGGATGCCAAGTTCGGCCACCAGATATTCTTCGGCCTGGGCGGCATCTTCATCGAGGTGCTGAAGGACGTGCAGAGCGCTCTGGCGCCCATCACCGCTGCCGAAGCCAAGGAGATGCTCAAGCAGCTGAAGGGCTACAAGATACTGGAAGGCGTGCGTGGTCAGGAGGGAGTGAACCTCGACCTCTATGCCGACCAGGTGGCGCGAGTGAGCGCGCTGGTGCAGGCCGCACCCGAGATTGCTGAGATGGACCTCAACCCGCTGCTCGGCAACCCGCGCTACGTCACCGCCGTCGACGCCCGCATCCGTCTGGAAAAATAAGCATTTTATGAAGAAGACTATAGCTATCACGGTGTTCGTTGCCGCGCTGGCATTGGCTGGCGCGGCGCGGGCACAGGTGTTCGTGAATGCCGGTTTCACCAGCAAGAAAGCCAATGTGAAATCCACCTTTGTCAACAAAGTCAGCGCAAACGTTGACTCCACCCTGAGCAGCCATCGTGGTCTCGGCAACGGTTTCTATTTCGGGTTTGGCTACAACTACACCATCTGGAATGGTATCGGTGTGGCTGCAGGTGCGACATTCGACTATTATACCCACAAAGAGACGAGGAGCGGCATAATGGGAAGTATGGATTTTGTGGCCAAGTCGCAAGTCACGTCCATGGGGCTCTCCTTTCCGCTGCTGGCTACCTACAGGTATGAATTCTACTATGACCTCGTTGTGGGCAAGGTGTATGCAGGACCGGTTTTCCAGCTGGGCCTTTCTGCCAAAGGCAAGACGGAGGTCAACTGGCCGACCATTGACTCGGTGGAGGTTCATCCGTTTGACCACTATGAGCTTGATGACAAAGGGGAGTCGCGCTACCGCAAGTTCAACATGGGTATCATGATTGGTACAGGCATAGAGCTGTGGGGAGCGCGGTTCGACATCGGATATAGTTTCGGCTTGCTCGAATACTCCAACGAAGGCCTCAAGGACCGCGAAGTGAACTACAAGTACGAGTCGGCCATCACTGGCCAGTTCTTTGTCGGACTTGGCTATAGCTTCGACCCATTCCCGAAAAAGATGCAGAAAAAGAAGAAATAATTAACCTTTAAAATAACAAATATGAAGAAAGTTCTATCAATTGTGGCTCTTGCCACAGCCATGCTGATTGCCGGCAAAGCTACCGCTCAGCTCAGCGTCAACGGCGGTCTTCTGGGCAACGTCAACAGCGTTAGCTTCAAGTACACCGACATCAACGGTAAAGAGGTGAAGAAAGACTCCACAGAGAATGCCGGCATCGGCTTGTATGCTGGTGTCAGCTACAACCTCCCCATCTCCCAGAACTGGGGTATCGCCCCGGGCGTCTACCTCAATTATGTTGGCAAGAACAAGGAGGAGAAGGCTTACACCGTCGTTCTCGACATGGTGGACCTCAACATCCCCATCCTGTTCAACTACAAGCATGAGTTCACCGGCACCTTCGGCATCATGGGCTTTGTGGGTCCCAACGTCCGCTATGGTCTCATGGCCAACCAGACCATCAAGATTAAGACTCCTGAATCGGTGGACAAGACCAACCTCTATTCCACGCCTGCCGGCGCAAAGAATCCTTACCTGACGCGCTTCGACCTTGGCCTCACCTTCGGTGTCGGTGTCCACTTCAACGCCTTCCGCATTGAGACCGGCTTCAATGTCGGCCTTATCGACCGCGACCCCGAGAAGAACTTCACGCAGAACTTCCACCAGTTCTTCGTGGGCGTTGGCTACGTCTTCTAAAGAAACAATGTGTATTAACCAATAAAAAACAACATTATGAAAAAAGTATTTGCATTTGTCGCCGTTGCAGCCGCCATGCTGGTTGCCGGTACTGCAAGCGCTCAGCTGAGCGTCAACGCTGGTTTTCTCAGCAACACCGCAAAGATCCACACCGAGACCACCGCTCTTGGTGTCACCAAGACCAATGACACGTCTGCCGTTCTCGGTAGCGGTTTCTATGTGGGCGGCAGCTACAATGTAGAGCTCGTCGGTGGCCTCGGCGTTGCCCCCGGTATCTACTTCGACATGACCACCAAGAAGGAAGAGAACAAGCTTGCCGGCATCACCAGCACCACCAACAGCACCATGATGGACATCAACATCCCCATCATGCTCAACTACAAGCTCACCTTCGGTGACGACTTCGCCGTCTTCGCCTTCGCCGGCCCCGATGTCGTTCTCGGTCTTTCTGCAAAAACCAAGACTGTCACCAAGATTGACGGTGTCTCTGGCGAGACCACCACAGAGGGTGACGCCTACAAGAAAGAGAACGGTGCTGAGAAGCCCGCAATGACCCGCTTCGACATTGGCGTGATGTTCGGTGCCGGCGTGCAGTTCAGCAGCTTCCGTCTTGAGGCTGGCTATGAACTCGGCATGCTCAACCGTCTTGGCATGAAAGAGACTTCCACCGCTGGCGTTTCCTGGAAGGGCTCGCAGAAGCACAACCGCTTCTTCGTTGGTATCGGCTATGCTTTCTAAGCTATAGAGAACCATACAAAATGAAAGCCCCGCGCCAACGGCGCGGGGCTTTTCTTATGTCTTTGTGTGGCGTTAACGCAGATGCTCTATGGCAGCTGTGAAGTTGCTCCATAGGTATTTCCGTTTCTCGTCGCGTACGCCGTCGGTGAGGCGCTTCTCCCAGCCTTCGTCGTAGTAGCGCACCAGCGCATCGGCTATAGCCTGCGGGTCGGGTTCCACCACGAAGCCGGCCTTGCCGTCGGGCACTATCTCCGGCAGGCCTCCGACGTTGGTGACGAGCATTGGGCGCTCGAAGTTGTAGGCAATCTGGCTCACGCCGCTCTGTGTGGCGCTCTTGTAAGGCTGCGCCACGATGTCGGCGGCGCAGAAGTAGCGGTTCACCTCGTGGTCGGGGATGAAGTCGGTGTGCAGCGCCACGCGGTCGCCGATGTCAAGGCGGCCTATGAGGTCGTGGTACGGCTTGGGATCTCCATAGAATTCGCCTGCCACAATGAGCTTCACCCTCATCTTCTCCAGCCGCTCGTCGGACATAGCTTTCAGCAGCAGGTCGAGTCCCTTGTATTCGCGTATGAAGCCGAAGAAGAGCACGTAGCGCCCTTCGGCGGGCAACCCGATGGCGCGGCGTGCGTCGGCGGCATCCATGCGGTCGCCATAGTGGTCGTAGAGCGGATGGGGGCTGTATACCTTGGGTTTGGAGCCTTTGGCGTCGAAGAGGCTGATGTCGTCGAGCACCGAGCGGCTGAGGGTCACGAAGCCGTCGTTGGCGCCCACGAACCAGCGTGAGAAGAGCTTGTCGCCTAGGCGGTGTTCATGGGGTATGAGGTTGTGTATGACCGAGATGCGGCGTGTGCCTTTGCGCTTGGCTACACGGTCGGAGGTGCCGAGTGCCGGTGCCATGAAGGGCAGCCAGAAGGGTGTGATGAGCAGGTCGGGGCGCTGGCGCTTGATGTAGCGGCCGGTGCGCAGCCAGCTGAAGGGGTTGATGGCGTTGAGCATGCGAGTGATGCGCAGCCCTTCGGGTGCGGGGTCGGGGCTGTACTGCGTCTTGCCGGGGAAGAGGAACGAGGGGTATTGGAGCGTGAAGGTGACCACCTCCACGTCGTGCCCCTGTGCCTGGTATTCGCGCGCCAGACGCTCGTTGAAGGCCGCTATGCCGCCGCGGTAAGGCCATGCTGTGCCGAGTATGATGACTTTCATTGTTACTATCGTTTATGTATCCATAACGTCGCGCTTCTGTTTTTATTTTGCCGTCACCCAACAAAAAGGCTTTCCCGACCTCTCCGTAGAGGCGTCGGAGGAACGACGACGCAACTACGCCCCTTTGCTGAGGGGGCGCCGAGGCAAAGCCGTAGGGGTTCCGTACAGGGGGCCATAGCGGAGGGGAGCTTGCGGCGCGAAAAAGGCGAAAATGCTCTTTTTTATTGGTATTCCGTTTTTTTTTCATATATTTGCATTTCCCTCTTCACCAAGGTGGAGGTTGTATCTAGTTGAAAACTAAAAAAATAGGACAATAATGAGAAAACTTGCAGTGGTGGCTTTCGGCGGCAACGCTCTGTTGCGCAGCGGTCAGAAAGGTACCTATCAGGAGCAGATAGAGAATGTGGAGAACACTTGCGAGAGCTTGTGCGCTCTGCTGAAACGCAACTATAACGTCGTCATCGGTCACGGCAACGGTCCGCAGGTGGGCAACGTGATGCTGCAGCACGAGGCCGGCAAGCTCGCCGGTGTGCAGGCCATGCCGATGGACTTCTGTGTCGCCGAGACACAGGGCTCCATAGCCTACCTTATCGAGATGGGTTTGCGCAATGTCATGGCCCGCAACGACATACAGCGCGACGTGGTGACGTTGGTCACCCAGGTGGCTGTCAACAAGCTCGACCCGATGTTCCAGAACCCCACGAAGCCCGTGGGTCCTTACTACACCAAGGAGCAGGCCGATGAGTTTGCCCGCGAGACGGGTGCCAAGTACAAGGAAGACCCCAAGGGCAACGGCTGGCGCAAGGTGGTGGCAAGCCCCAAGCCTACGCGCATCAACAACATCAAGATAGTGAAGCAGCTGGCTACGGCCGGCAACATTGTCGTCACCGTGGGTGGCGGCGGCATACCCGTTGTCGAGGAGAGCGACTATGTGCGCGGCGTTGAGGCCGTCATCGATAAGGACCTGGCCAGCGCCCTCTGCGCTGTCGAGATCGGTGCCGACGAGTTCTACATCCTCACCGACGTGCCCAAGGTGTACATCAACTTCCGCAAGGAGAACGAGCAGGCGCTGGACACCATCACCATCGCACAAGCCAAGAAGTATCTCGAAGAGGGCCAGTTTGCCGAAGGCTCGATGGCTCCCAAGGTGCGCGCCGCCATCATGTTCGTGGAGCACGGCGGCAAGGAGTGCATCATCACTGAGGCCGGCCAGCTTAACAACCCCAACTGCGGCACACGCATAGTGAAATAATTATCAATAACAAATAAAATTAAAAATCATGGCTTACAATTTAAGAAACCGCAACTTCCTGAAGATCCTCGACTTTTCGCCGAAGGAGCTCAACTATCTGCTTGACCTGGCCCGCGACCTGAAGCGCTCCAAATATGCCGGCACCGAGCAGCCCCACCTGAAAGGCAAGAACATTGCCCTCATATTTGAGAAGACCTCGACCCGTACCCGCTGCGCCTTCGAGGTTGGCGCCAAGGACCAAGGTGCCCACGTGACCTATCTGGGTCCCACCGGCAGCCAGATCGGCATCAAGGAGAGCATGAAGGACACCGCTCGCGTGCTGGGTCGCATGTTCGACGGCATCGAGTATCGTGGCTTCGACCAGGCCACCGTCGAGGAGCTCGCCCAATACGCCGGCGTGCCTGTGTGGAACGGTCTGACCGCTGAGGCTCACCCCACCCAGATCCTTGCCGACTTCCTCACCATCCAGGAGCACACCGACAAGCCCCTGAACCAGGTGAAGTTCGCCTACATCGGCGATGCCCGCTACAATATGGGTAACAGCCTGATGGTCGGCGGTGTGAAGATGGGTATGGACATCCGTATCATCGCCCCGAAGAAACTGCAGCCTGCCAAGGAGCTGGTCAAGAAGTGCCAGGAGATTGCCAAGGAGACCGGTGCCAAGCTCACCGTCACCGACGACGTCGAGAAGGGCGTGAAGGGTCTCGACTTCATCTACACCGACATCTGGGTGTCGATGGGCGAACCCGACAGCGTGTGGAAAGAGCGCATCAAGATGCTGATGCCCTACCAGGTCAACGCTGCCCTGATGAAGAAGACCGGCAACCCGAAGTGCAAATTCATGCACTGCCTGCCCGCCTACCACAATCTGGAGACCAAGGCCGGCCGCGATGTGCACGAGAAGTTCGGCCTGAACGGCATCGAGGTGACCGAGGAGGTCTTCGAGAGCGAGAACAGCATCGTCTTCGACGAGGCCGAGAACCGTATGCACACTATTAAAGCCGTCATGGTTGCCACCCTCGGAGACTAATCATGTGGTTTACTAATCTGTTTACAGGTAGTGGAGTGGCCAGCACAGTTTTGATGCTGGCCATCTCCATCTTCGCTGGCTTGCTGCTGGGCAAGTTCAAGATCAAGGGTATCACGCTTGGTATCACGTGGGTGCTCTTCGTGGGTATTGCGCTGAGCGCTTTCGGCGTGAGCCTCAACCACGACATGCTGCACATCGTCAAGGAGTTCGGCCTGATACTCTTCGTGACGGCTGTAGGCATGCAGGTGGGGCCTGGGTTTTTCAAGAGTTTCAAGAAGGGTGGATTGGCGATGAACGGTATGGCGCTGGTAAATGTGGCCCTCGGTGTGGTTATGACGGTGATTATAGCCAAGCTGGCCGACCAGGAGCTGACCGATATGGCCGGTGTGTACACTGGCGCCATCACCAACACCCCGGGTCTCTCGGCGGCGCAGCAGGCTGTGAACGACCTCGGTATAGAGGGGGCTTCCGACCGGTTGGCGGCAGGGTATGCTGTGGCCTATCCGTTGGCTGTGGTTGGCATGATTGTGACTTGCATCCTGCTTCGTCCGCTATGCCGCATAGACCTGAAGAAAGAGCCCGCCACCGACGAGTCGACTCCGACGGCATCGGCGAAGCAGGCAACACCGACCTCGCAGCGTCACAAGATCAACCTTGTGCCGATTTTTGTTTTCATCGCCCTCGGCATCGTCTTGGGTTCCATACCTATTCCTGTCGGCATGAAGGCTCCCGTGAAGCTCGGTCTTGCCGGCGGTCCGCTGGTGGTGTCGCTCATCGGCAGCTGGCTGGGTGTTAAGAAGGGGTGGTTCACCACAGAATCCACCGACAGCCACGGTGTGTGGATGCTCCGTGAGGTGGGCATTGCGCTCTTCCTTGCAGGTGTCGGCCTTGGGGCTGGCGGCAAGTTTGTTGAGACCGTCCAGGAGCACTATATGTGGGTGGTCTATGGTGTTATCATCACCATGGTGCCGCCGGTGCTCGTCGGCCTCTTCGGCCGTCTGGTGCTGAAGATGAACTACTACACACTGATGGGCTTCATCGGCGGCAGCCATACGGACCCGCCGACGCTGGCTTTCGCCAACACGGTGGCTCCCGAGGGCTGCAAGCTGCCCAACACGGGCTACGCTACGGTGTATCCGCTGACGATGTTCCTTCGTATCTTCACCGCACAGCTATTAGTTTTGATGGCATGAGGAAACTGATTATTATGGCAGCGATAGTCTTTCTGTCGCTGCCTTTTGTCGAAGCACAGGAGTCGCCGTCGGGGCAAAGGTGTGCGAAAGTGATTCTGACAGGCGACACCATGCATGTGTCGCGCGACACCATGAAGGTTGCTCCTATCAAAGTCTATGGCTTTGTGCGCAACTACCTTACGTTCGACTCGCGCAAGACGTACACCGTCGTTGGCGGGGAGTACAACATGATACCGTTCGACATAGACACTGTCGACGGTGTGGACCTCAACGATGTGCCGTCGATGCAGTTGCAGGCGCTGACGTCGCGCTTCGGTGTTGAAATCATAGGCCCGAAACTGGGCCGCTGGAGTAGCAATGGGAAGCTGGAGGGTGACTTTGGCGGCTTCGGTACCAACAACACGGTGCTGCGCTTGCGTCTGGCATACGTCAGGCTGACTTGTGGTGGCAGCGAGCTGGTGGTGGGACAGGATTGGCATCCGTTGAGCGGCAGCATCATGCCCGAGGTGCTGGGTATGGCCGCTGGAGCGCCGTTCCGGCCGCACAGCCGTACGCCGCAGGTGCGCGCCACGCATTACTGGGGTTCGGTGGGTATCACATCGGCCCTGATGTGGCAGCTGCAGTACATGAACAACGGTCCGAGGAGTGCTGACGATGCGGCGAGTGCGGCGAGTACCAGCTATGCGCATAATGCGCTGTGGCCGGAGGCTTTCCTTGGCGTCAACCTCAAGGCCGGTGTGTTCTATATGCAGGTGGGTGTCGACGCCCAGATACTGCGACCCCGCACGCATGCTGTGGTGAACGGTGTCATGCGGAAAGTTGACGAGAGTGTGGCTTCATTGACGCCGACAGTCTACTTCCAGATGGCCGAGGAGATGTGGAGTGTGAAGTTCCGCACGCTGCTGGCGCAGAACACGAGTCACGTAAACCAGCTGGTGGGTTATGCCGTAACTGGCGTGGGTGACGATGGGTCGTGGAGCTACAGTCCTATGCGGGCGAGCATCAGCTACCTCAACATTGCCTATGGCCGGCGGGTGCGCTGCAACCTGTTCCTCGGCTACATGAAGAACCTTGGGGCGGGAGAGAGGCTCTATGACTTCGGCGCAGGCACCTACCGCATCTACATGAAGGGTGGAGAGGAGTTTACCCACCTCAACAGCGTGTGGCGAGTGGCGCCGTCGGTGAGTTACAATGTTGCCGCTTTCAACATAGGACTTGAATATGAGGTGACGGCGTGCACATACGGTGAGCTGGGAGAGCTGGGGCAGGTGCTGCAGGACGAGAGGCTTCGCAATGTGGTAAATCACCGTCTATGCGCGCTTGTGAAGTATAGCTTTTAGAGATAGGACGTAAAAAAAAATCCTGCACTGTGCAAAATACGGTGCAGGATTTCTTTGTTGGGGGTGGAGTTAGTTGTCGAGTGTTGAGGCGACGATGTCCCAGACGAAGGCGCGGATGCCGACTTCTTCGTTGCGTTTGTCGAGTTTGCGGACGGAGAGGAGTAGTTCGTCGACTTTGTCGTCGGGGATGACGGTGAGGATGGCGTTGTTCATTTCGGGCCAGGTGTGTGTGCCGCGGTGGGGGTCGCCGACTTGGTTGCCGCGTCCTTGGACGTCTTCCCATTGGGTGAAGCCGCGGATGGCGAGGGTGTCGAGCATGTATTCCACGCGTTCGTTGTTGGCCTGGTTGTATATTATCATTACTGCTTTCATGACGGATGTTTTTATTGTTGTGACAGCCTTTTTTTATTTAACGGCGAATTATTCGAATTTGGCGAATTTTACTAGTCGCATTCTTTTATTTTTTTGCTAATTGCTCGAATTGTCTGGTCGATATACAGCGGTGATTGGTGCTCGCAGGCTTACCATATCACCCCTTGGCTCCACAAGGTCGCCGACCTTTGGTTCGGGGGTCGTATAATTCGCCGTTTTAATAATTTTATTTCTCGTTGAGGTCTATATTCATAAAGACGAATTTGCGGCGTTCGCGTTCTTTTTTCTCGATGTCGCCGCGGCGGTTGAAGATGCCGTAGAGGACGGGGACGACGATGAGGGTGACGAATGTGGATACTGTGAGGCCGCCGATGACTACGAGGCCCATGGTGGTCCACATTTCGGAGCCTTCGGAGTTGGAGGTGGCCATGGGTATCATGCCGAGGATTGTGGTGAAGGCTGTCATTAGGACGGGGCGGAGGCGGCTTTGTCCGGAGATGGCGATGGCCTCGTTGAGGGTGATGCCGCGTTCGCGCATGAGGTTGATGTAGTCGACGAGGACGATGCCGTTTTTGACGACGATGCCGATGAGGAGCACCAGTCCGAGGAGGCCTATCATGTCGATGTTGTTGCCGGTGAAGTACATCATGAGGCTCACGCCGGAGATGGCGAATGGAATGGAGAACATGATGATGAAGGGTTTGGAGAAGGACTCGAACTGGGAGGCCATGACGATGTAGACGAGCATGAGGATGAGGGCGGCGAGCATGAGCATGTCGCGCGTGGAGTCCTGCTGGTCTTTGTAGTTGCCTGCGAGGGCGACGTGTATCTCGGGGGGTATGTCCATCTGGTCGAGCTCGCGCTGTACGCTGAGAGCGAGTTCCTGGAGTGAGGTGCGGTAGGGCATCACGGTGAGGGTGAGGTAGCGTTGGCGGTTTTTGCGCTCGATGGTGGGCGGGCACCAGTATTCGCTGATGGTGCCGAGTTCTTCGAGTTTGATGGTGCGGCCTGTGGCTGTGGGTATGGAGAGCTGTTCGATGTCGGAGAGAGCGTCGCGGTATTCTTCGCGGAGGCGTACGACGATGTTGTATTCTTCGCCGTCCTCCTTGAGGAAGCCGCCGGACATGCCGTTGACGCGGTTGCGGATGTAGAGTGCCACGGTGCTCTCGTTGAGGCCGTGGAGAGCGAGTTTCTGCTTGTCGAGTTCAATCTTGAGTTCGGCGCGGTCCTCGTCGCGTGAGATTTTGGTGTCGCGTGCGCCGGGGACGTTCTGTTCGACGCGGCGCTTGAGTTCGTTGGTGAAGGCTGTGGTCTGGTCGAAGTCGTAGCCGTAGACCTCGACGGAGAGGCTGTTGTTGGAGCCGCCGCCCATGCCGCCGCCCTGGTTGACCTGGAAGGTGACGAGCTCGGGGTACTGGGCGAAGCATTGGCGCAGCACCTCCTGCATCTCGAAGACGGAGGTGGAGCGCTCGTACTTCTTGGTGCAGCGGATGGTCATGGAGATCTTGTTGTTGGTGGTGGAGTTGAACAGGGCGGCGAAGCCTGCGTCGTCGTTGGAGCCTGCTGAGGTAGAGATGACGATGACGTCGTCGCCGAGGAGGCGGTAGATGTCGTCTTCCATGTGGCGGGCGGTCTTGAGGGTCTCCTCGATGCGTGTGCCGCGTTGGAGCTCGGCGTTGATGGAGATGCGGCCGTTGTCCTGTTCCTTCATGAAGTCCATGCCTATGTGTCCGGTGACGAAGGGGAGGATGGAGAGGACGAAGAAGGCAAGGGCGATAATAAGAGTGATGCGTTTGTGGTGCAGGCACCAGCGGAGGAGGTTGGCGTAGGCGGCCTCGATGGCGTTGAAGGCGCGTGTGACGATGCGGTTGTAGAGCTTGCGCTCTTGCTTGTGGTTGTAGGCCTCCTCGTCCTCCTTCTTGAAGAAGAAGGGACGTTCGCGGAGCATCTTGGAGGAGAGCATGGGTATGAGGGTGATGGCGGCTGTGGTGGAGACGCAGACGACGATGGTGATGATCCAGCCCAATTCCTTCATGAAGATGCCCATCATGCCGGGGAGCATGGTGAGAGGCACGAAGACGGCCACGAGGACGAGGGTGGTGGCGATGACGGAGGTCCACACCTCGTTGGTGGCGCAGATGGCGGCCTCGCGTGGGTTCTCGCCGCGTTCGATGTGCTTGGTGATGTTCTCGAGGACCACGATGGCGTCGTCGACGACCATGCCGATGGCGACGGTGAGCGAGGCGAGGGAGATGATGTTGAGCGAGGAGTCGGCGAGGAGGAGGTAGATGAAGGAGGTGACGAGGGAGATGGGGATAGTGAGTGCGATGATGACTGTGGAACGCCAGTTGCCAAGGAAGACGAGCACCACGAGCACGACGAAGAGGAGGGCGTAGAAGATTGACTCGGAGAGGCCGTTGATGGCGTTGATGATTTCCTCGGAGCCGTCGCGGATGTTGGTCACCTTGATGTCGGGCGGCATAGTCTTCATGATCTGCTCCATCTCAGCCCGCACCTGGCGGGCGATGGCGACGGTGTTGGCGCCGGTCTGTTTGGTGATGATGAGACGGGCACCGTCGTGGCCGTTGATTTTCTCGTCGAGAGAGAGGTCCTTGATGGTGTCGCGGACTGTGGCGAGGTCGCGGACGAAGACCTGCTTGCCGGTCATGGTGGTGGTGACCACAATGTCGGCAATCTCAGAGCTTTCGATATATTCGCCCTTGACGCGCATCTGGTATTGCTCCTTGCCCATTTTGACGGTGCCGGAGGCGAGGTCGAGATTGTTGGCCGAGATGGCCTGTCCGACGAGCTCGAGTGGGATGCCGTAGGAGTCGAGCTGCTTGGGGTCGAGGTCTATATATACGTAGCGCTCGGGTGCGCCGCTGACGGTGATGTTGCCGATGCCATCGACGCGGTTGAGCACGTTGACGACGTTGTCTTCCAGTATGCGGTCCAGACCCGAGTAGCTCTCTTCGGCGGTGAAGCCGTAGACCATGATGGGCATAGCTGAAGAGTTGAGCTTAAGGATCATGGGACGGGAGACGCCGTCGGGCAAGTTGTCGTAGAGCAGGTCGACGTAGGAGCGTATGTCGTTGAGGGCTTCGTCGATGTCGGAGCCCCACTCGAACTCAAGGCTTACGACAGAGATATTGTCCTTGGAGGTGGAGGTGATGTTCTTCAGTCCGTCGACGGAGTTGAGGGAATTCTCCACCAGCTTGGTGATGTTGGTCTCTATCTCGCTGGCGTTGGCGCCGGCGTAGGTGGTCATCACGGTGACGTAGGGCGGGTCCATCTCGGGCATCTGGTCGATAGGCAGGCGTGAGAGGGAGAAGATGCCCAGCACGATGACGGCCACGAATATCAAGCCCGTGGTGATAGGCTTGTTGATTGCTGTCTTGTAGATTGCCATTTTAGGAGATTAAAAGTTATTCCACGATTTCCAGTTTGTCGCCGTCGATGAGGCGGGCCTGGCCTGTGACCACCAGCTGGTCGCCGGCTTTCATGGCGTCGGTCTCGACGGGTATTATCTCGATGCGGTCGTCGAAGCGCTGGCCGAGGGTGACGGCCACGCGGCGAGCTTGGTCGCGGTCGACCACGAACACGTAGCGGTCGTTGGAGCCCGTGAGTTTCAGTACGCTCTGGTAGGGTACCACGATGGCGTCGACCTCGCCCACTGCCAGACGTGTGCGCACATACATGCCGGGTCGTATCTTCTCGGCGCTGTTGGGTATGCTGAGCTTGGCCTGGAAGGTATGGCTCTGCGGGTCAACGGTGGGGTACACAATCTCGATGGTGGCGGGGAAGGTCTCGCCGGGGTATATGTCGCTCACCACATCCACCTTCATGCCCTGCTTCACCTTGGGGAAGTAGGTCTCGGGGATGTTGATGATGGCCTTGAGGCGGCTTATCTGTGTCAGCGTCAGTATGGGGGCGCCGGTGTACATCTCGCCGTCCTCGTAGTTCTTGGCGCTGATGACGCCGGCAAACTGGGCTTTGACGAAGGTGTTCTCGTTCTGGAAGCGCTCGGTCTCCACCAGCTGGTCGTATCCAGCCTTGGTCTGGTCGTAGACCTGCTGGCTCACGCTGCCGCTGGCCTTGAGGGCCGTGACGCGGTCGAGCTCGGTCTTAGTGCTGGCCAGGTTGATGCGTGTGGTGTTGAGCTGAGTCTGGTCCATGCGCACCAACATAGAGCCTTTTTGCACGCGCGAGCCCACCTCGACGTAGATGTGCTCGATGTGGCCCGTGATGCTGGGCGAGATGTTCATGGTCTCATAGCCCTCCAGCGTGGAGCTCAGTTCGAGGGTTTTGGCTATGCGCTCGCTCTCGAGGGTCAGCACCTTCACCTTCTCGGCCTCTTTCTGTGTGGTCGTTGCAGCCTTGTCGCCGCCCTTGCCGCCGCAGGCCACGAGGCTTGCGACAGCAGCAATAATCATTACTGTACGGATTGCTTTATTCATAATACTTGTCTCTTGTTTCATAACACTTAGTTGTTCAGTAGGTTCTCGAGGGAGATCTGTGCGCTGACGACACTCATCACGGCCTGGATGTAGTTGCTCTGGGCGCTGATGATGTCGGTCGAGGCGGTGGTGACCTCCAGGCTGCTGGCGCGACCGTAGCGGTACTTCTCGGCCACGTTGTTGAACACGCGCTGCGTCACCTCGAGGTTACGGCTCTGTATGTCGTAGGTCTCCAGGGCTGTGGCCAGGTCGTAGCGCAGCTGGTTGTACTGCACGCGCAGGCCGTCCTCGGTCTGTTGTTTGGTGTTCACGGCCTCCTGGTAGTCAATCTTGGCGCTCTTGACGTTGGCCAGACGGCTGCCGCTGGTGAAGAGGGGCAGGCTCACGTTGGCGCCCACCATGTTGGGCGGCGTCATGTTGAAGCCCTCGTCCTTGCCGAAGTAGGTCTTCGCGCTGTACTGGTAGTAGGCCGAGAGGGTGGGGGTGAAGTCCATCCACGCCATCGTGACGTTGCGTTTGGCCAGCTTCTCGTTCTGCTCCAACAGCTGGTAGTTGTAGTTGCGCTCTATGTCGAAGCCGCGGCCCAGCAGCTGTGTGGCGTTTTCCAGGCTCAGTATGTCGTCGACGGTCGTGGTGAGCTCTATCTGTGCATCGACGTCGGCACCCAGCTGCAGCAACAGCGAGTTGTGCAGCATCTGCAGCGAGCGGCGCGTGCTGTTGATGCTGCTGCGCAGCGACGCCACCTGTACCTGCAGCTTGTCGGCGTCAACCTGCTCGGCGGCGCCCACGTCGACAGCCGACTGGCTGGTGGCTGCCAATCGTTCCATGTTGGCCAGGCTCGAGTCAAGCAGCCCCACGGTCTGCTCCATCACCAGTATGCTCACGTACACGTTCTTGACGTTCGAGCGGGTCTCCTGCTCGGTCTGCTTGCGCGAGATGTCGGTCATGTCCTGGGCTATCTTCTGCAGCATGGTGCCCACAATCTGCGCACCCGTTAAGGCTATCGAGGCGGTGATGCTGAAAGTGCCGCTGGGGTTCATGGCTATCCCGCCGCTCTCGCTCGACTCGTTCGAGGCCGGAAAGTTGAACGTCAGCGGGAAGGTGCCGAGGGTGCCGAGAGTCACCGACTCGGGCATCATCGATGCCATAGACATCGAGCTGCGGCCGCCGAGGTTCATCGTGTAGCCGCACATGTTCTGGTAGTCGAAGCCCGCTTTCACCTGCGGCAGCATGGTGCTCAAGGTCTTCCATTTCGACAGCTCGGCCTTTTTCGTCTCAAGGTCGGCGTTCTGCATCGCCGCGTTGTGCTCAACGGCATACTGCTGCGCCTCCTCAAGGCTCAGCCGCAACGTCGTGCCTTCCTGCGCCGAAACGTAGGAGAAGCCTGCCGTCACGACCAGGGCCACAATCACTCTTTTCAGTATCATTTATTTGTATTTTATTTTATATTATTCATTGTCAAAGCCTTCCGCCATAGCGGCGGAAACAACAAAAGCATGCAAAAATACATGCTTTTTATTGCATCAAAATGTTAAAAAAACATAATCTTTGCCCTACTGCCGTGCAGGGCCTGGGGCGTCAGCTCTTTTTGCGCTCTGGCACAGGCTGCAGCGTGGTCATCTGCACCTTCATCTTCACCCCAGGGGCGGCCTCGACGACGGCGTAGACGCCATCGCGGCTCACGAACTTCACGTGGATGCCGCCGGCGGTCATCAGCTCGTCGCCAGCCTTCAGGCTGTCGCGGTAGGCGGCCTCCTTCTTGGTCCTGTCGCTCTGCGGCTTGATGAGGAAAAAGTAGAACACGGCAATCATCGCCACAATCATGATGGCGGTCTTCCAACCGTTGGCAATGTCAAGTAACATCATATCTTTCAGTTGTTTGTTGTCTTTATATTTTGCGTTGCACAAAAAAAACGCTATCTAATGTAACGATAGCGTCTTTCTTTTATTGTGTATGTTTATAAAAATAATTACATTGTAGACTCAACTGCCAAGTGCAACACCGTTGTGCAACAAATCACCTTCGGTTTTGATACGGTCTTCCTTCGGCCATTTTCCTATTGTTTAACCATCGTTTAACCATCGTTCAACCATCGTTCGACCATTATATATGGTTAAACGATGGTCGAACGATGGTCGAACGATGGTCGAAATGTCGAGGATTGGTCGGCGGAACTCCAAAGGGTTCCGAAGAGGCTTAGAGAGAGAACTCTGCTTTGCTGTCGGTTCGGCCGACACAGTTGAGTATAGAAAAAATGAATAAAAGAGGTCTGTTTTTGGCCATGTGCGATTTTTTTTGTATTTTTGCATCTTCAAATCATCATCGGAAATGAACAAAGTGAAGGTGGGCATCGCCCAGATGAGCTGTGTCGAAGACAAGGCTCAAAACATTGAACGCTACACAGATAAGGTGCGCGAGCTGGCTGCCGGCGGCGCACAGATTATATGTTTGCAGGAGCTCTTCGCGTCGCTCTATTTCTGCGACGAAGAGCGCTACCAGAACTTCCAGCTGGCGGAGCCGATACCCGAAGGCCCCACGACGCAGCATTTCATGGCCCTGGCCAAAGAGCTGGGCGTGGTGCTGATATGCTCGATGTTCGAGAAACGCGCCGAAGGCCTCTACCACAACACCACAGCTGTGATCGACGCCGACGGCACATATCTGGGCAAGTACCGCAAGATGCACATCCCCGACGACCCGGGCTACTACGAGAAGTTCTATTTCACTCCCGGCGACCTTGGCTACAAGGTGTTCAAGACCAAGTTCGCCACCGTGGGCGTGCTCATCTGCTGGGACCAGTGGTACCCCGAGGCAGCACGCATAACGGCCCTCATGGGTGCGCAGATTCTGTTCTTCCCAACGGCCATCGGCTGGGACGTGCGCCAGAGCGAGCACGACAACCGCGAGCAGTATGCGGCGTGGCAGACCATACAGCGCAGCCATGCTGTGGCCAACGGCGTGCCTGTGGTGAGCGTGAACCGCACGGGCCGCGAGGGCGGCATGCAGTTCTGGGGCGGCTCTTTCATCACCAATGCCTTCGGACGCGTGCTGTGGCAGGCACCGCATTACGACGAGGCTACGCACATCAGCACCCTCGACCTCGACGAGACCGACCACTACCGTCGCCACTGGCCCTACTTGCGCGACCGCCGCATAGACTCCTATGGCGACATAACGAAAAGATATATTGACTGATGACTCCGAAAGAACAAGGCTACTATATGCCCGCCGAGTGGGCGAGGCACGAGGCTACATGGCTCACCTACCCGAAGAACCCCGACTCGTGGCCGGGAAAGATTGAGACCATCTACCCGTCGTACCACCTCTTCGTGAAGACCCTCGCGGAGTGCGAGACGGTGCACATCAACGTCGACGACGAGCAGATGCTGCAGCATGTGCGCCGCGAGCTCGACGCCATTGGCACCAACATGGGCAACATCTGCCTGCATGTGATACCGAGCAACGATGCCTGGTGTCGCGACCACGGCCCCGCGTTCTTGCTCAATCGTGCCGACAAGGCCAGGCGCGCCATTGTCAACTGGAACCACAATGCGTGGGGCGGCAAGTATCCCTACGAGCTTGACACCCAGGTGCCTGTGCGCATCCACGACCTGATGCCCGACATGCCGCTCTTCGAGCCCGGCATCGTCATGGAGGGCGGCAGCATCGACGTCAACGGCTGCGGCGACCTGCTCACCACCACCTCCTGCCTGCTCAACGAGAACCGCAACCCTAAGCTCGACCAGGACCAGATTGAGGGCTACCTGCGCGGCTACTACGGCGTGGAGAACATCATCTGGCTTGGCGACGGCATCGTGGGCGACGACACCGACGGCCACGTCGACGACCTGAGCCGCTTCGTGAACGAGGACACCATCATCACGGCCGTGGAGGACGACATGTGGGACGAGAACTACGAGCCGTTGCAGAAGAACCTCAAGATGCTCAAGCGCTGCCGTCTGGCCAACGGCAAGCAGCCCACCATCGTGGAACTGCCAATGCCCGACGTGGTGTTCTACGACGGCCAGCGTCTGCCTGCCTCCTACGCCAACTTCTACATAGCCAACGGCAAAGTGATATTTCCCACCTACCGCTGCCTGACCGACAACGAGGCGGCCTACATCCTCGAGGCCTGCTTCCCCGACCGCGAGGTGATAGGCATCGACTCCACCGACATCATCTGGGGCCTCGGCTCTTTCCATTGTCTAAGTCAACAGATGCCGGCGGTATGAAGAGGTTTGTAGTTTTGCTTGCTGCCTTGGTGGCCACCGTGGCGTCGCAGGCGCAGAAGCCTTTCATCCCCGACACCATGACGGCCGGGCAGGTTAGGGTGGACGAGGTGATGAAGCTCATCGACGGCAATTACGTCGAGGGGCCCGACATGGACAAGATGAGCACCGAGGCTATCAACGCCATGCTCAAAGCCCTCGACCCACACAGCGTGTACATCGCCGCCAAGGACGTGCAGCGCGCCAACGAGGGGCTGCAGGGCAACTTCGAAGGTGTGGGCATCTCGTTCCAGATTGTCAGCGACACCATAGTGGTGCAGAGTGTTATCGAAGGCGGCCCCAGCGAGAAGGTGGGCGTGCAGGTGGGCGACAAGCTGCTCACCATCGATGGTGAGAAAGCTACAGGCGACACGATAGACAACAACTTCGTCTTCAAGCGTCTGCGTGGTAAGAAGGGTACCGAGGTGGTCATCGAGATGCTCCGCGACGGCACCGTCTACCCGTTCCATATCATCCGCGACAAGGTGCCCATCTATTCCATCGACACCTATTTCATGGCCAACGACACGGTGGGCTACATACGTCTCACACGCTTCGCGCGCACGTCGGTCGACGAGTTCCGCAAGGCCCTCAAAGAGTTGCGGAAGAAAGGCATGACGGCCCTGATGCTCGACCTGCGTGGCAATACGGGCGGTTACCTTGACATCGCCAACGCTATGGCCAACGAGTTCCTTGAACGTGGACAGCTAATCGTGTACACCAAGGGTCGCATCTCGCCGCGCCACAACTACACGGCCAACGGACGTGGCAACTGGCGCACGGGACGGCTCGTGGTGATGATCGACGAAGGCTCGGCTAGCGCCAGCGAGATTGTCAGCGGTGCCGTGCAGGACTGGGACCGTGGCACGCTGGTGGGACGCCGCTCCTTTGGCAAAGGTCTGGTGCAGCGCGTATTCCCCCTCTCCGACGGCGGGCAGATACGCCTCACCACGGCACGCTACTATACGCCCAGCGGCCGTTGCATCCAGCGCCCTTATGACGAGGGCACCGAAGCCTACCGCCAGGAGACCAACAAGCGCTACCGTCACGGCGAGCTTGTCAACGCAGACTCAATACATTTCGCCGACAGCCTCAAGTACACCACGGCGCATGGCCGCACCGTCTATGGTGGCGGTGGCGTGATGCCCGACGTCTTTGTGCCGCTCGACACAATGCGCCTCTCCGACTACTACATCTCGTTGCGCGCCAAAGGTATCCTCAACACATTCCCCATGCAATGGGCTGACCAGCACCGCCGCGATGCGCGTGTGAAGGATTTCGACACCTATCTCGCCAACTACGACAGCTTTGGCCTCGACAGCCTGCTTGCGGCCACAGCCATTGAGAAAGGCATCGTGCGCGATACCGCGAAGGAAGCCGCCGAGCCCGAGCGTACGGCCCACAGCGACCGCTACATGCGTCTGATGCTGAAGGCACAGGTGGCGCGGGCCCTTTTCGGCATAGACCATTACTACCTCGTCATGAAAGAGATAGACGACGGCTATCAGCGCGCCCTGAAAGAGATTACGAAGTAACGGGATAGGAGGCTATAACCATCCCGCTTGAGAGAGAGCCGGTTGCGATTGCGACCGGCTCTCTCTCTGTTATAAGCGGCATCCTTATGCCTTCAGCAGGAAGTCGAGGTTGCTTCTGAGACCGTACTCCTTGGTGTTGGCCATCGTTGTCTTGAAGACCTTCATCTTGTTGGGTTTGCCTATGAGCTTCAGCTTGCCGTCCTCGAGGCACAGGGCTGTGGCCTCGCGTATGGCGGCTACGGTGGCTTTGGGGTTCACCATGATGTACTCCTTCAGACGGTCGTCGCGGGTCTCGCCACCGTGCTTGGGGTCAAAGAAGTCGGTGTAGTGCGGGTTGATCTGGAACGGCACCAGGCCCATGCAGTCGAACGATGCGGGCATGACGATGGGCATGTCGTTGGTGGTACAGAGTGTGGGGCCTGCCACATTGCTGCCGGCGCTCCAACCCATGTAGGGCATGCCGTCGAAGGCACGCTGGCGGATGGCCTGCATGAGGCCTGTGCGCTGCAGTTCGCGCACCAGGTGGAATGTGTTGCCACCGCCCACGGCCACGCAGTCGGTGTCGTACACGGCGTTGATGGGCAGCGCCTTGTGGTGCACGGAAGTGAGCTTCACGCCGAACTCTTTGTACACGGCAGCCACTTTGGCCTCGTAGGCGTCGTAGCTCTTGGTGAGGCCGCCTTCGGCCAGGCTCACGCCGGCATACGGCACGAAGAGCACTTTCTTCACGTTGTGCCGACGGCAGAAGTCGGCAATCATGTCCTTGCACCATCCGAGGTAAGCCTCGCCGCGCATGGTGCTGTTGCTTATTAGCAGAAGATTACGTTTATCCATAACTCTTAAATTCTTAACTCTTAACTCTTACCCGACGTTATGCGTCGATGTTGGCGTAGGTGGCGTTGGCCTCGATGAAGGCGCGGCGGGGCGGCACGTCGTCGCCCATGAGGAGCGAGAAGATGCGGTCGGCCGAGGCGGCGTTCTCGATGGTCACCTGGCGCAACTGGCGTCCTTCGGGGTCCATGGTGGTGTCGCGCAGCTGGTCGCTGTTCATCTCGCCGAGACCTTTGTAGCGCTGCACGTGGATGCCTTTGTCGCCGAACTCCATGAGGGCGCGTTCGCGGTCGTCCTCTGTCCAGCAGTAGACCTGCTTGTTGCCTTTCTTGACGAGGTAGAGTGGGGGGGTGGCGAGGTAGACGTAGCCGTTCTCGATGAGTTCGGGCATGTAGCGGAAGAAGAACGTCAGCATGAGGGTGTCGATATGGGCGCCGTCGACATCGGCATCGGTCATGATGATGACCTTGTGGTAACGCAGCTTGCTGAGGTTGAGTGCCTGCGGGTCCTCGGGGGTGCCAACGGTGACGCCCAGGGCGGTGTATATGTCGCGTATGGCCTCGCTCTCGAAGGCGCGGTGGCGCATGACCTTTTCGACGTTGAGGATCTTGCCTCTGAGTGGCAGGATGGCCTGGAAGCGGCGGTCGCGGCCCTGCTTGGCGGAGCCGCCTGCCGAGTCGCCCTCCACGAAGAAGATCTCGCACTCCGCGGGGTCGTTGCTCTGGCAGTCGGCCAGCTTGCCGGGCATGCCTGCCGAGCTGAAGACGTTGCTGCGCTGCACCATCTCGCGGGCCTTGCGGGCTGCCTGGCGGGCGCGGGCGGCGAGGATGACCTTGTCCACGATGGTGTGGGCCTCGTTGGGGTGTTCCTCGAGGTAGTTCTCCAGCATCTCGCTGACGGCGTCGTCGACGGCGCCGCGCACCTCGGCGTTGCCGAGCTTGGTCTTCGTCTGGCCCTCGAACTGGGGTTCGGCGACCTTGACGCTGATGATTGCCGTGAGGCCTTCGCGGAAGTCGTCGCCGGTGATCTCCACCTTGGCTTTCTGCAGCAGGCCGCTACGGTCGGCGTAGCTCTTCAGCGTGCGCGTCAAGCCGCTGCGGAAGCCGGCCAGGTGCGTGCCGCCCTCGTGGGTGTTGATGTTGTTGACATAGGAGTGCAGGTTCTCGCTGTAGCCCGTGTTGTACTGCATGGCTATCTCTATCGGGATGCCTTTGCGCTCGCCCTCGATGTATATGGCCTCGGGCATCAGCTTCTCGCGGTTCTCGTCGAGGTAGGCAATAAAGTCGCGCAGGCCCTTCTCGCTGTAGAAGTGGTCGGCGCGCACGGGGGTGACGCCGTCCTCCTTCATCTCGCGCAGGTCGGTGATGTCGATGGTGATACCTTTGTTGAGGTAGGCCAGCTCGCGCATACGCTCCAGCAGGGTGTCGTATTTATACTCGGTGACGGTGAAGATGGAGCCGTCGGGGTGGAAGGTCACCTTGGTGCCGCGCTTGTCGGTGGTGCCGACCTCGCGCACCGAGTACAGGGGTTTGCCCTTGCTGTATTCCTGCTCGTACATCTTGCCGTCGCGGTAGACGTTGACCGTCATGTGGTCGCTCAAGGCGTTGACGCAGCTCACGCCCACGCCGTGCAGGCCGCCGGAGACCTTGTAGCTGTTCTTGTTGAACTTGCCGCCGGCATGCAGCACCGTCATGACGACCTCGAGGGCCGAGCGATGCTCCTTCTCGTGCATGTCCACGGGGATGCCGCGACCGTTGTCCTCGACGGTGATGCTGTTGTCGGGGTTTATCTTCACGTCGATCTTGTTGCAGTAGCCCGCCAGAGCCTCGTCGATGGAGTTGTCCACAACCTCATAGACAAGGTGGTGCAGGCCGCGCTCGTTCACGTCGCCGATGTACATGGCCGGGCGCACGCGCACAGCCTCAAGTCCTTCAAGTACGGTAATATTACTCGCACTGTAGTCAACATTCTGATTCTCTTCCATATAATGTGTCTCTATTTTTCTTTTTAGAATGCAAAAATACGAATTTTCCCCGATATAGACATAATATATTATATAATGTTTTCAACAATTCTTCAACCGTCAGCCAAAAACGGTTCAAAACCCCTTCGGCGACACTAAAAAACCGCTTCAAAAACTCATCAAAACAGCATTTCCACCCCTTCAGCCCCCTCTCCGCAGCGTCTGACACCCAGCCTTCTATCGCATCAACTCTTTCTCATCTCCTTACTATCCATTTACCATCACATTATGAAAATTTTATTCAGTAAGTAATAATAATGCGAAAAGAACGTTATGATAAAGTGTATAATCCTGTCTACGACGGGTCGACAACGAGCGTAAAACGACTAAAAACAAACGAGATATGGCAAAGCAGCAGAACGGTTATCTTGGTGGCTACAGCGGACGGCTGGGGCCTGTGGTGGGATATATGTGGCGGGGCAAGTGGTGCTTGCGCACCAAGCCCGCCAAGGTGCACAACCCGCGCACCGACAGGCAGCAGTCGCACCGCCACCTCTTCAAGGCTATGGTACAGTTCGCGTCGCACCAATCGCAGGTGTTGCGCGTGGGCATGCGGCAGGTGTCGCGCGACGAGGGCATGACGGAGCAGAACCTCTTCGTGAGCCTCAACAGCCAGTCGTTCAGCTTGGTAGACGGTACGCTGAAGGTCGACTACAGCCGTCTGCTCTTCGGCTGCGGCCCTGTGGCGCCGGTGGCCTTTGGCCGTCCGGTGGTCGACGAGCGGCGGGTGCTTACCGTCACTTTCGAGCGTAACCCGTTGCACATGCGCTCCTCGGGCGAGGACACCGTCTACCTCTACGCCTACTGCCCGGCGGCGGGGCGAGGCCTTCTGTCGGCACCCGTCTACCGCCGCATGCAGTCGCTTAGCATGATGCTGCCCGACGAGTGGGAGGGCGAGGAGGTGCACCTCTACGGCTTGGTGACCGACTATGCCGGACGCGCCTCGCAGAGCGTCTATGTCAGCTGGGATGGCGTGGAAGATGGGGATGATGAACCGACTGACAGCATTGTTGTTGCAAATGGTAGTGAAAGTGTTGGTTTAACTGCAGGGAACGCCGTCGCGAGCCCGTCGCCGACGCCTCAGGGGCCGCCGGAAGGCTTCTCATAAAAGCCTTGCCTGAGGGGCAAAAAGAAAATATTATCGGCACAATATACAATATATCAAATTTAAATTGTATATTTGCAAGGGGAAAGAATTAGTGCGAATGATTGTAAATACTTATGGATATGAAGATTAGGAGGAAATACATCTTGCCTTGGGTGCTGCTGTTGTGTGTCGTTGCCTTTGCCGGATGCGACACCTACTACTACGGCCTGAAGAAAACGTCGCACCGCTCCAAGGTCAACAGAGAGAAGACCATGTACGTCCACAAGTCGACCGTCAACGGCAACCTGCAGTATTCTACAAGTCGTGCGGCGAAGCCTGCGGGGATGTATAAACAGCGTAAGGTTAAATAGTTAGAGCGTGGTGCGCAAGTTGTTGGTCATAGCGTTGTTGTTGAGCCTTCTGTCGGTGGGCAGGGCTCAGGAGTTCCGTTGCTCGGTGACCATCAACAGCCAGAAGCTGCAGACGACCACGCAGGGCTACGAGTCGAACGACAAGAAGGTGTTCGAGAACATGAAACAGGCCATCGAAGACCTCGTCAACGGGCGCAAGTGGACCTCCATGACTTTTGAACAGGTGGAGCAGATAGATTGCTCTATAGCGCTGATTCTGAGCCAGCGCACCTCGGCCACGGAGTTCGGCGGACAGCTGCAGATACAGATGCGGCGGCCGGTGTACAACTCCACATACACCACCGGATTGTTCAACTACCTCGAGTCGGGCAACTTCACATTCACCTACAACGAGAGTCAGCCGCTCGACTTCGACATCAACAACTTCTATGGCAACCTCTCATCCACAATAGGTTACTACTGCTACATAATGCTCGGCATCTACTTCGACAGCTATGCCCTCAACGGCGGCGAGCCCTTCTACGTCATGGCCCAGCAGGTGCAGCAGTCGGCCGAGAGCAGCGGCTATGTGGGGTGGCGCAGCAGCGAGGGGCAGAAGAGCCGCTACTGGTTCATGGAGAACCACACCAACGGTGCCTACGGCGAGCTGCACGAGGCCTACTACAAGTACCATCGCCTGGGGCTCGACATGATGACCAAGAACCAGACGCAGGCGCGCCAGGCCATCATCGACGCCCTGCAGGACCTGATGGTGCTCAACAAGAAACGCACCAACCTGCTCAGCGTGCAGCAGTTCGTGGATGTCAAGATCCAGGAGCTTGTCTCCATCTTCACCCCCGCACCGCCGCAGGAGCAGAAGCAGGTGTACGACGCAGTGAAGGTGGTGAGCCCCATCAACGTGGTGAAACTGAAAGATTTCAACAATAAATAAAATACACATTATGACCCAAATACCGATACAGAAAGAGACGATAGACCGCATTGCGGCGGCCAATAAGATTCAGAATCCCGGCAAGGCCAGCATCCGCGAGATGCGCAAGATGATACAGGATGTGGAGAAGGAGACCGGCGTGCGCTTCGTGAAGATGGAGATGGGCATCCCCGGCCTGCCCGCACCGCAGGTTGGCGTCCAGGCCCAGATCGAGGCCCTCAAGAGCGGCGTCGCCAGCATCTATCCCGAGATCTACGGCACCGCCGACTTCAAGAAGGAGGCCGCCCGCTTTGTGAAGAACTTCCTTGACATCGACGTCACTCCCGACTGCTGCGTGCCCACCGTGGGAAGCATGCAGGCAGGCTTCGCCAGCTTCCTCACGCTGACGCGCTACGACGCCAAGAAGACCAAGGTGCTCTTCATCGACCCGGGCTTCCCCGTGCAGAAGCAGCAATGCCGCGTCCTCGGCATCCCCATGAAGGCCTTCGACGTCTACGAGTATCGTGGCGACAAGCTGCG
>ONJY01000025.1 GCA_900318275.1 uncultured Bacteroidales bacterium
CCCTGATGTCCATCACCATCGCCATGCTGGGCTACAAGATTTTCCGCACGGAAGAAAAATAATTTGTCCACGTCAAATTTAATGTGTATCTTTGCAGTCCCAATTTAATGTATAAATCAACAATTAAAAAGACACAAATATGAGCGTTATCAAACCTTTTAAAGGATTCCGCCCCCCGGTGGACATCGTCGAGAAACTGGCTTCGCGTCCCTACGACGTACTGAACAGCGAAGAGGCCCGCGTGGAATGCGAGGGCAACCCCTACAGCCTGCTGCACGTCACCAAGGCTGAGATCGACCTCCCCAAAGGCACCGACGAGCACTCGCCCGAAGTGTACCTCCAGGTCGTCAAGAACTACAACCTGTTCAAGGACCTCGGCTGGCTGGTGAAAGATGAAGAGGAGAAACTCTACATCTATGCCCAGAGCATGAACCCCAAGGACAAGGACGCCAAGTGGCAATACGGCATCGTGGCCTGCGCCTACAGCGAGGACTATGTCAACAAGGTCATCAAGAAACACGAGCTGACCCGCAAGGACAAGGAAGAGGACCGCATGAAACACGTCCGCATCACCAACGCCAACGTGGAGCCCGTCTTCTTCGCCTATCCCGCCATCGCCCGCATCGACGAGATCGTGGCTGGCATCACCGCCAAGAAGCCCATCTATGACTTCATCGCCAAGGAAGACGGCTTCGGCCACCGCTTCTGGGTCATCGACGACAAGGCTACCATCGCCGAGCTCGTCGATATCTTCGACAAGCAGGTTCCCGCCATGTACATCGCCGACGGCCACCACCGCAGCGCCGCCGCCGCCCTCGTGGGACAGGAGAAGAAGGAGCAGAACCCCCACCACACCGGCAAGGAGGAGTACAACTACTTCATGACCGTTATCTTCCCCGACAACCAGCTGAACGTCATCGACTACAACCGCGTGGTGAAAGACCTCAACGGCCTCAGCGGCAAGGAATTCTTCGCCAAGCTACAGGAAAACTTCGACATCGAGTGCATGTGCGACTGCACCAAGAACGGCGGCAAGTGCGAGTGCGAGTTCCCCTGCCATTGCGAGTGCAGCGAGCCCTACAAGCCCGCCAAGCTGCATAACTTCTCGATGTACTTCGAGGGTGTGTGGTACAGCCTCACCGCCAAGCCCGGCACCTATAACGACAACGACCCCATCGGAGTGCTCGATGTCACCATCCTCTCGAACCTCGTGCTCGACAAGGTGCTCGGCATCAAGGACCTCCGCACTGACAAGCGCATCGACTTCGTCGGCGGCATCCGCGGCCTCGGCGAGCTGAAGCGTCGCGTCGACAACGGCGAGATGAAGGTCACCTTCGCCCTCTATCCCGTGAGCATGAAGCAGATCATCGACATTGCCGACACCGGCAACATCATGCCCCCGAAGACCACCTGGTTCGAGCCCAAACTGCAACGTGGCGGCCTGCTTTGTTTTATTGCCTGTATGATAGTCGTTTATGTACCTATGGGCTTGGCTCACCCATCCCTGCAAAACGGCATCCTCACAACCCACAGACAACAAGCCCTTTAATCGGCATTTCAACGATACTTCAACGATACTTCAACGATATTTCGACGATGCACATCGTTGAAGTATCGTCGAAGTATCGTTATACTGTCGTCGAAATATAGGGTTTTGAGTGGGCTGACAGGCCTTATTGGGTGTTTATGGTTCAGTCAAACACTTGCGTAAGCCTTGTTTATTATATGGATTTTAATATACATCATATGTGACGTTGTATTTCAATGTGTCTGCAAAGAAACGAACTATTTCGGGATTGTTTAATACAGATTGATTCCATAATTGTAATTCGCCTTTGCCGAAAACTTTATCTGTATTTACGTTATGACGTTCACGTAATAAGTTTATGCGTGTTTTCAATTGATTTGTCGTTAATGTGCTGAATAAATTGTACATTTCTGGAACCATAAATATGGTATCAACGTTTTGGTCGAAATTGTATTTGTATATAGAATCCATTTCTATGCCTTGTAGACCGCTTTTATATTTCAATTCCACATTGTGTTTTTGTTGTGGTTGGGGGGTGGTGCCGCCGCCAGAGGTTGTGCCGCCGTTTTCGGGGGCGGGGGCGTCTTTGGTGCATGCGGCGAAAGCAAACAGTAATGCGACAGCGGCGCCAAATAATACGTTCTTCTTCATGTTGCAATGTGTTTTTGTTCTCCGACCCTCCAACGGAACGTTGATATATAACAATAAGAAAAGGCATGAGGTTATGTACTCATGTCCGTCTTTTGCTAGGTATCGCCAAACACCTTGAAGGAACAGGATATGGAACAAACTTCACGCCTGACGATATGCTATGGTTATAGCATACACACTCAAGCGAAAGCACAATTGCTCCGTCCTCCTTCTATGTTTTGGCGAAATTTAGCAAAAAGGACAATATTGCAATGCTTTTCTTGCTTACAGCTTTCGCTCTCGAAAGCAAGTGCAAAAGTACGAAGAATATTTCATACGGCAAAAAAAAATATTCCCGCATGTCCGGGAAAAGGTGTATCTTTGCACCGCCTTTGGGACAGACGTTGCAAGGATGAAACGATACATATATATAGTATTAGGCCTGGTGGCCGTAGGGCTTGGGGCGCTTGGAGTGGTGGTGCCGGGATTGCCGACGACGCCGTTCCTGCTGCTGGCATCGTGGCTGTTCTACCGCTCGTCGCCGAGGCTGCAGCAATGGCTTCTGGCTTCGTGGCTGGGCAAGTATATACGTGGCTACCAGCGGCGTGGCGGCATGACGGCCACTCAGAAGGCCGGTGCTGTGGGCGTGATGGCGGTCATGGTGCTGCTATCCACCTTCGTGTTCATCCCCGCAGGCTCTGTGGCCCGTATCATAGTGCCTGTGGCAGGTGCTGTGGGCGCGCTGACGGTGGTGTTTTTTGTCCCTAATGCTAAAAACGACGATATATGATGTTGGCTATTCTGTTCGTTATCATTGCCTTGTCGGGCTATGTGGGGTGGCATCTGTGGATGCTGCCTCCGGTACTGTGGCTACGGTGGACGCTGGTGGGCGTTGAGGCTGCCTGCGTGGCTATGGCTGTGCTGTCGCTGACGCGCTACCTCGATCGCATGCCTTACGGGCTTTCGGTGGCTGTCTATAATGTCGGCAACAAAGGCTTGATAATACTCCTGTACCTCTTCATGGCGTTCCTGTTGGCCGACCTGTTGCGGCTGGTGCATGTGCTGCCAACGGCATGGCTGCGCGACAACTGGTGGACCTGCGGCGTGCTGCTGGTGGCGATGGCGGCTTTGTTCATCTATGGCTCCCTAAACTACGAGCACAAGCGGCGTGTGGAGCTGAACGTCGACACCCACGGCAAGGTGGACCACCCCGTGAAGGTGCTGGCCGTGAGCGACCTGCATCTGGGCTACCACAACCGCCGTGCCGACCTCGACCGCTGGGTGGCGATGCTCAACCGTGAGGGCGGCGACATGCTGCTCATGGCCGGCGACCTCGTCGACCGCTCGCTGCGCCCGTTGCTGCATGAGGAGATGGCCGAGGGGCTCCGCCAGTTGCAGATGCCCGTCTACGCCTGTCTGGGCAACCACGAGTACTACGCCGACCATTACACTCCCGGCGAGGCGGAGCGCTTCTACCGCGACGCCAACATCACCCTGCTGCGCGACTCGGTGGCCAAAGTCGGCAACATCGCCGTCATAGGCCGCGACGACCGCACCAACCGCCACCGCAGGAGTGTCAATGCCTTGGCGCATTTCCACACCGGCGCATTCACCATCCTCCTCGACCACCAGCCCTACCACCTGGAGAAGGCTGAGCGCGCGGGCATAGGGCTGCAGGTGAGCGGCCACACGCATCGCGGGCAGGTATGGCCGTTGTCGTGGATCACCGACGCAATGTACGAGTGCTCGTGGGGTACATTGCAGAAAGGGGAGACCACCGTCTGCGTCACCTCCGGCCTCGGTATCTGGGGCGCCAAGTACCGCATCGGGACACAGTCGGAATACCTTGTAATCAATCTAATACCGTGAAGAATATGCATACAATGAAGATGGCTGCCGTTTTGGGGCTGGCTTTTTGTTTTGTCGCTTGTGCGCCGAAAGGCGATGTCGTTCCGGCAGAACCGGACTACAGTGACACTACGCAGTGGTACGTTGCCGACCGCGATGCAGCTGTGGATGTGTTCTATATCGTCTCCACCGAGTGCGACGACTACACTTTGGGCGGCAAGCCCATGCATTATGCCGACACCCGCAACGACAGCATCCGTGAGCTGCTATACGGCGAGATGGTTGGTGTGGACCGCTTGTTGGCCGGTGAGCTCAACTATTACTCGCCCTACTACCGCCAGGTGACTATGGAGACATACACCAGCGACAGCCTTGTCGACGCCCGTATGCCGCTGGCTTATGGCGACGTGCGCAAGGCTTTTGCCTATTATCTGGAGCACTATAACAATGGCAGGCCTTTTATCCTCGCTGGCTTCAGTCAAGGGGCTATGGCTGTTGTGGATCTGCTCAATGTGATGGACGATAGCACCTGCAGCCATTTGGTGGCAGCCTATGTCCTCGGCTATAAGGTGACCGACACCAATGCCCATATACGTCCGGCAAAGGACAGCGCCGACCTGGGTGTGACCGTCTGCTATAACTCGGTGCGCGACAACAGTTGTGCCATTCCATTCCTCAGCGCCGGCAATCTTATGGCCATCAATCCCGTCAACTGGCGCACCGATGCCACACCGGCAATGCTCATTGACCCGCGCTATGGCGACACTCTCACCGTAACGCTCGACACCACGAGCCTTCTGCTCCATATCGACGGCTACACGCGCAACGACTACATGTTGCCCCTCGTCGGTTGCGATGGCAACTACCATTGTCTTGAGATATCGCTCTTCCGCGACTGCCTGCGGCGCAACATCGCTCTACGTGCCAGCCGGGCGTCAGCCCAGTAGTTTGGCGAGTTGCTTGTCTGTGGCTTGTGGCAGCAAAGTATGCAGGTGGACGTAAAGGCGCGAATGGCTCTCCTCCGGCGTGCGGTCGCACAGGCATGAGTCGTGGCCGAAGAGGCGCTCGGGCGTGTTCAGCAACGCCCAGCCCCAGCCGTAGCGGTTGCCATGTTTATCTGTAGGGTAGACGAAATCCTCGGTAACCACGCGGCAGGCCATCTGCAGGCGTGTCACATAGCCGTCGAAGCGGCTGCGCATCTTGGGGCCGTCGAAGCCGCAGGCCGTGCGCAACTCCCTTGTAATCATGCTGCCGTTGACGCGCAGCACCTCCAGGATGGCGCCTTCTATGCTGTCCTCATCGGGTACCGGGTATTTGGCGCGCCGGTAGTTGCAGAGGTCGGGCCACCACTCCATGGTGACGAAGCCCGCCTTGCCGCCGAAGAACTTGCCGTAGGCGTAATGTCCTTCGGTGACCATCGGTCCCTTCCAGTCCCACAGCGGCCAGTCCCAGCCTTCGTCGGTCACCACATAGCGACACTCCGGTGCCACCAGTTCGTCGGCCGAGAAGCCGGGGATGCCGCTGTCCAGCAACGGCACGAGGCCAATCTCGTCAATGGCCTCCATCAGTTCCGGACATGAGGTTATTCTCGTCTTTTTCATGCTGCAAAGATACAAACTTTATTCGGTATTAAGGAAAAAATGCTATCTTTGCATGTCATTTTATATAATAACAATACTTATGAAACACTGTAAAAGAGCACTTTTGGCTATGTTGGCCATGTTTGTGATGTATGCTGCATCGTCTCAGAACATCACCTTCAGACAAGGTGACAATGGTAACAGCAAAGGCTACCAGCCCACATTGATACGCCTCGACAAGGCCGATGCCGAAGGCCGCTATTATTCCGTAGAGCCCGACCTCAACGCCTTCAGCAAGGTGAAAGGCATCATGGTGCGTGAGGTGGACATGGAATACAAGGAATACAAGTGTGTCAAGATAGAGAACACCAAGGGCTACGGCATCATGCACGCCCATCGCGACGGCATGCGCATGCATGTCATCGTCAGTACTTTCGAGAAAAAGTCAGTCATCCTGCGTCATGTGTGTGTCAACCTCTCGACCTTCACCGTCGAGAGCGACAAGGAGATACTGAACCGTGAGATTGGCAAGCACGAGTTCTTCTACCACTGGGATGCCGCCTCCGAGAACGGCCACTACGGTCTCGTCTATGCAGTGGCCAACGACAAGACCAATACTGCCGACGTGCAGGGCATGCTCTTCGACCGCTCCATGCAGACCGTGTGGGCTCACGGCCTCGACATAGGTGCCATATCTGAGATATTCGTCACCGACGACGGCCGCATAGCCACTTGCGGTTTCAGCAACGGTGACGACCAGAGCGACGGCGCTGCCCTCGTCTTCGGCATTGCCGACGGCCTCGGTACGCGGCAGGGCCACTACCCCTCGGTAGCCCAAGTGGGTGGTATGACGATTCTCAACGTCTTCGGCGACAAGGTGCTTGCCACCGCCCTCGAGACAGACAAGGGTACCGGATGGGCCGGCAACTTCCTTGTCGGCGCCGTGGTTACCACAGGCACTATATACACCGGTGTGACGGCTTACCTCTTCGACGTGTCGGCGGGCAAAATGGTCGGTACCGACCGCCACCCCTTCACAAAGGCCGACGCCCGCGTGTTCTACAACGCTTCGCTGATATCGGAGATAGCCTCACCGGATGTCAACTTCCTCTACCTCCGCGCCAAGGTGGCCACACCCACCGGCGGTGCCGCCCTCTATGGCCGCACATGGTTGGAGAAGACCGTCAACAGAGGTAACGGCATGACGACGGCTACATACTACTACAAAGGCATGATGCTCGTCAAGGCCGACTCCACAGGCCACATCGTATGGATGAAGCCCCTGATGCACGACAACGGCAACAACGGCGACTTCGGCGAGAATGCTGAGACCGACATGGTGGCCGAGGGCGACGACCTCTACGTCATCACCAACGAGTCGCCCAAAGACGGCGACTCCTACGATCCCGAGAATGCTGTCCGCCGTGTCGTGATGGTGGTGCATGGCGCCATCTCAGCCTACCGCTTCGGTGCCGACGGCAGCGTGGCCAAGCGTAAGCTCGCCACCGACGGCATCAACATCATCAAGACCTCGCTGCGCCGTCAGGCTCCGGGCGTCTACACCTTTATCAGCGGCCAGCGCAAAGGCTGCGTGTCGGAAATCACTATCGGCAAATGAACAAACATAAAGTAATACTGGTCACCGGCGGCAGCAGCGGCATCGGCTTCGAGGCCGCCCAGCGCCTGGCCCGCATGGGCCACAAGGTCTACGCCGCCGCACGGCGCACAGCCCTCATGGAACCCCTCGTTGCCGACGGCGTCACGCCGCTGGCCCTCGACGTCACCGACGACGCCTCGCGCCGCCAGTGCGTCGACACCATCCTCAAGGCTGAAGGCCGCATCGACGTCCTCGTCAACAACGCCGGCTACGGCTACTTCGGCGCCGTGGAGTGCGTGCCCCTCGAGGATGCCCGCCGTCAGCTGGAGGTCAACGTCTTCGGCCTCGCCGAGATGACGCGCCTCGTGCTCCCCGCCATGCGCAACCAGCACAGCGGCCGCATCGTCAACATCGCTTCCATCGCCGGCATCGCCGTTTTCCCCTTCGGCGGATGGTACAACGTCAGCAAGTACAGCGTCGAGGCCCTCAGCGACGCCCTGCGCATGGAGCTCAAGCCCTTCGGCATCGACGTGGCTATGATAGAGCCCGGCTGCATCAAGACCGACTGGGGCATCATCGCCGCCGACCACCTCGAGGAGTGTTCGCGCGGCACCGCCTACGAGGAGGCCGCCCTCCGCGAGGCAGCCGCCATGCGGTGGGCCTACAAGGGTAACTTCATCACCAAGCCCACACGCGTGGCCCAGGCCGTAGTGCGCGCCGCCACGTCGCGCTGTCCGCGCACACGCTACCGTTTGGGCACCGCCTCCTTCAGCGTCACCGTGCTGCATGCTCTGCTCCCGGCCCGCTGGTGGGACTCCCTGGTGAGGATGATTATGTCAGTAAAGATTAAACAGTCATGATATTATTAGACGACAAAACCCCGTCGCTGATGGCTATGGCCGCAGCGCAGAAAGATGCAGGCACCGTGCCGCCACCACCGCAGGATGAGTTCGGCCAGACCATCAAGGCCACCGACAGCATCTCGCAGGCCGTGAAAGACAGCCTCAGGAACATGGACATCACCGACCTCAAGGCTGTTGTTACCGGTGAAAACACCATTGTGAAGGACGGCCTCCATGCCCTCACCGAGCTCACCGTCCAGTTTGTGCCCAAGCTGCTGGCAGCCATCCTGGTGCTGTGGTTGGGCCTCAAGGTGGCCAACCTGCTGCGCAGAGCTATCATCAAGGCCCTTGACAAGCGCGATGCCGAGCCTTCGCTCAAGAGCTTCCTCGGCTCGCTTACCAATCTGCTGCTCAAAGCTATGGTCGTCTTCATGGCCATGGACATCATCGGCATCAAGGCCACCTCGTTCATAGCCCTCATCGGCGCCATGGGTCTGGCCATAGGCATGGCCCTGCAGGGCACCCTGCAGAACTTCGCCGGCGGCGTCATCATCCTGCTGCTCAAACCCTTCAAGGTCGACGACTACATAGAGTGCGGCCAGTACAAGGGCTACATCAAGGAGATACGCATCTTCCACACCATCATGCGCCCCTTCAACGGCCGTACCATCATCGTTCCCAACAGCGAACTCGCCACCAAGAGTCTCATCAACCACACCAAGGAGCCGAAGATACGCCTCGACGTAGTGGCCTCCGTGGCCTACGGCACCGACCTCGCCAAGGCCAAGGCGGTGCTGTGGGAGGTCATCAAGGCCGAGCCACTGATCAGCTGGGAGCCCAAGAAGCCCAACGTGGCCGTCAGTAACCTCGGCGACAGCTCGGTGGACCTCACCCTCTGGCTGTGGGTCAAGGTGGAGGACTACTGGACCGTCTGGGAACACATCCGCGAGGACATCTACATAGCCTTCAACAACGCCGGTGTCGAGATACCCTTCCCGCAGGTCACCGTGCATAACGCCACCAAGGAAGCCCCCATCCACATGGAACCCCGCGTGCCGGAAAGCCACCTGCCTGTCACCGAGGACGAAGCCATGGGTGAGGGAGCATAAATGACTATGAATTGTCATAAAAAATTATTGAACATCTGTGGCCGTTTATGGACATTCGTGTAACCCAAATGTAACCTAAGAGAACGATGAAAAAGATACTGTTGCTATTCCTGTTGCTCATGTCTTTGGCCCTCAACGCCCAGGTGCTGAGCGACAGCGCCACGGCCAGCGTGCTCACCTGCGGGGCAGGGGAGGACTTCTACACCTCCTTCGGCCACAGCGCCATACGCATCACCGACCCCGTCAAGGGGCTCGACCTCGTATACAACTACGGCACCTTCGATTTCGGCACGCCGCATTTCTACTGGAAGTTCATGCGCGGCCAGCTCGACTACCAGCTCAGCCGCACCTCCTACGCCGAATTCATTGACGAATATGAGTGGTACAGTCGCCCCGTCAGTGAGCAGCGCCTCACCTTCGAGTCGGGTCAGGTGCAGAACCTCTTCCTCCTGCTGGAGACCAACTACCTGCCCGAATACCGCCACTACCGCTACGACTTCCTGCGCGACAACTGCGCCACACGCGTGCGTGACATCGTCTACAGCGCCTGGGCACAGGACACCGTGCTGCAGCGCACCGCCGAGCCCCGGAGCTACCGCCAGCTGCTGGCTACATGCCTCAAGGACAGCATGGAATGGTGGCACCTCGGCATAGACTTGCTCTTCGGCTTGCCCACCGACCACCGCTGCTCGGCCCCCGAGCGCATGTTCCTCCCAGCCGAGATGGAGGCCGAGCTGGCACAGTGCACCACCACGGGCATCTGGACGGCCCCGGCCATCGTTGAGCCCTCGCACGCCCTGCTCACCAAGGGACGCACACCGCTGAAAGCCAGCTTCCCGCCAGTGGTGGCCTTCGCTCTGCTGCTGGCCGTCATCGCGGTGCTGACAGTCTGCGCACACCGTTTCAGTTTCAAGCCTGTAGTCTTCAACGTCATCGACCGAGTGCTCTTCATCGTCGCGGGCCTCTGCGGTTTGTTCCTCTGCTTCATGTGGTTCGGCACCGACCACTGGTGCACGCAGTGGAATCTCAACATCCTGTGGCTCTCGCCGTTGCTCATTCTCATAGCCATACGCCTCGGTCGCAGCCCCCGCTGGGCCCTCTGGCTGCAGGAGGCCATGTTCTTCGTCGCCGCCGTGTGGGTCGTCTGGTGCGGCCTCTCGGCGGCTATTATCCCGCTGATTATCATGCTGATGCTGCGCGTGACCGTTTTGCTCTTCCGTGCAAAGTGCTGATATACAGGAGTTCAACACAACCGGTATGGAGCCTCTACGGACCCTCTTTGGCATTTCTTCAGTGAAAGGCCGTCGAAAGGCCGTAGGGGTGGCGTAGAGGGGCCGTAGGGGGGGGGCGAGGGGTTTTTACCTTGACTCAGGGTGGCAATCCCCTGTCGGGGGGGGGATTTATTATAATTTTTATTTTTGTTGAATATTTTTTCGTATATTTGCAGTTTGATAAAATAGCATCGAGGAGTATGTTTGAGAACCTTAGTAGCAAGATTGAGAAAGCGTTGCATACCTTGCGCGGCAAGGGGAGCATCACCGATATTAACGTTGCGGAGACCGTCAAGGAGGTGCGCAAGGCGTTGCTGGACGCCGACGTGAGCTATCCGATAGCCAAGGAGTTTACCGACAGGGTGAAGGCTGAGGCCTTGGGGCGCAACGTTATCACGAGTATCGAGCCGGGCCAGCTGATGGTGAAGATAGTGCATGAGGAGCTGACGAAGCTGATGGGCTCGGAGAGCGTGGACATAGACGTCAAGGGTCAGCCGGCCGTGGTGTTGATAGCGGGCTTGCAGGGTTCGGGTAAGACGACATTCAGCGCCAAGCTGGCCAACATGCTGAAGACCAAGCGCGGCAGGAATGTGATGTTGGTGGCCGGCGACGTGTACCGTCCGGCGGCCATAAGCCAGCTGCAGACGCTGGGCGAGCAGATAGGTGTGCCGGTGTACGCGGAGCTGGGCAACGGCAATCCCGTGCAGATAGCCAAGAATGCCATCAGGGATGCCAAGCTGAAGGGTGTCAACGTGGTTATTGTGGATACGGCGGGCCGTCTGGCTGTCGACGAGCAGATGATGGACGAGATAGCGTCCCTGAAGCGTGAGCTGCAGCCGCAGGAGACCCTCTTCGTGGTCGACGCGATGACGGGTCAGGATGCTGTGAACACCGCCAAAGCCTTCAACGACAGGATAGATTTCGACGGCGTGGTGCTGACAAAGCTTGACGGCGACACGCGTGGCGGTGCGGCACTGACGATACGTTACACCGTGCAGAAGCCCATCAAGTTCGTCGGTGTTGGCGAGAAGATGGACGCCCTCGACGTGTTCCACCCCGACC
This sequence comes from uncultured Bacteroidales bacterium, assembly GCA_900318275.1. Classification (GTDB taxonomy): domain Bacteria; phylum Bacteroidota; class Bacteroidia; order Bacteroidales; family P3; genus Colimorpha. The sequence continues at coordinate 11,468 of ONJY01000025.1, forward strand.
GTATGGCCAACCGCATCCTGGGCATGGGCGACGTGGTGAGCCTGGTGGAGAGGGCCGAAGCGCAGTATGACGAGCAGGAAGCCCGCAAGATCTCCAAGAAGTTGATGCAGAATGAGTACAACTTCGAGGACTTTATGACACAGGTGGGGCAGATCAAGAAGATGGGGTCGATGAAGGACCTCATAGGCATGATTCCCGGCATGGACAAGCTGACCAAGAATGTGGAGATAAGCGACGACGCCTTCAAACCGATAGAGGCGATGATAGGCAGCATGACGCCCTACGAGCGTCAGCATCCGTCGTGCCTGAACGGCAGCCGCAAGCAGCGCATAGCCGCCGGCAGCGGTCGCACGATACAGGAGCTCAACCGCTTCCTCAAGCAGTTCGAGGACACGCGCAAGATGATGAAGATGGTGAGCAAGAACGGCGGTCGGATGCCGATGAGGAGACGTTAAAAAAATAAAACGGTGGATTATTCGAATTACACGAAAGTTACGCAGTATAATTTGAAACAAATTACTCGAATAGTGGTCGCATAATTAGAGTAATTCGCAAGAAACAGACAATAAAACATCAGGCGATAAATCCGTATAATTCGGATAATTCGCCGTTAAAACAGGAAGATATGATGCAGTTGTTGGATGGCAAGGCAATGGCCTTGCAAATCAAAGAAGAGATAGCCGGAGAGGTGCGCCAGCTGACCCAGCAGGGGCATCGTGCACCGCATCTGGCAGCAGTTATTGTGGGCGAGGACGGCGCCAGCATGACGTATGTGGCCAACAAGGAGAAGTCGAGCAAGGAGGTGGGCTTCACCTCGAGCGTCTACCGCATGAGCGAGAAGACCACCGAGGCGCAGCTGCTGGAGACGATAGAGTTCCTCAACAACGACCCCGACATCGACGGCTTCATCGTGCAGCTGCCGCTGCCCAAGCACATCAACGAGCAGAAAATCATCAACGCCATCTCGCCGGAGAAGGACGTCGACGGCTTCACGCCCATCAACATAGGCCGCATGGTGCTCGGCGAGGAGTGCTTCGTGCCCGCAACACCCATGGGCATCTGCACGCTGCTCAAGCGCTATGGCATTGAGACCGTCGGCAAGCACTGTGTGGTGCTGGGCCGCTCGAACATTGTGGGCACCCCTGCCGCCAATTTGTTGAGCCGTAAGGGGTTCGACTGCACGGTGACGATGTGCCACAGCAAGACGCAGAACCTCAAGGAGCTGTGCCTGCAGGCCGACATACTGGTTGTGGCCATCGGCAAGCCCGAGTTCGTCACCGCCGACATGGTGAAAGAAGGTGCTGTGCTGGTGGATGTGGGCATACACCGTGTGCCCGACGCCACGAAGAAGAACGGCTACCGCGTCATCGGAGACGTGAAGCACTCGGAGGTTGACGCCAAGTGCAGCTGGACGACCCCGGTGCCTGGCGGCGTGGGGCCGCTGACGATAGTGAGCCTGCTGGAGAACACGCTGAAGGCGTACAAACGCAGATAGACATAATAAGGGCCGCAACAGATGTTGCGGCCCTTATTGTATGGTGTGGATTAGTATTCCACGGGGTAGGTGACCACGGCGCGGAAGCGCATGGTGGGCAGGTCGTTACGGTTGGTGGAGTAGTAGCCGAGGTCGCAGAACATGAAGGTGATGCGACCTTTGGAGACATCGTAGCGGATATTGACGCTCTGTGGCAGCCAGGTGCCGGCAATGACGGAGTCGACATCGGCGAAGGGTGCGTCGGGATAGTAGACGTAGGGCAGGGGCTGCTGGTATTCATTGCCGCCGGAGGTGAGAATGTAGTAGGCGTTGACGGTTCCCACAGAGAGGGCGTCGTTGTCGAGGGCGCTCCAGGCGAAATCGCAGTAGTAGTTCATGTCTGAACGCTGCTCCCACATGTCGTTGGTGATGGTGAAGGTGGCGGTGCGGGTGTTGACATCCTTGCTGCACGACGTGAGGAACAGAGGTGCGCAGAGGGCCGCCACAAGGGCAATGACGGAAAGTCTTAAGGTGTTCTTTTTCATTGTATGTATGTTTTATTTGTTACTATTAACGCCTTGGGGGCTTGTTTATTGTTTCCGGATGCAAAATTACCACATCTTTTGCAATAATTTTCCGAAGGGGTAAAATATTTTTCCACAATAAACGTTATAGGACATGAAACAAAAAAGCGAAAACTGCGTTATAGCGATAAAAAAGAAGCTGTAAGCGGAGCTGTAAGTTTTAAGTGAAAGGCCTATGAGACAACTGAAGATTACCCATTCTATAACGAACCGCGACATCAAGTCGTTGGATAAATACTTGCAGGACATCTGCAGCGAGGAGTTGCTGACCCCCGAACAGGAGGTGCAGCTGGCGCAGCGCATCAAGCAGGGTGACCAGGCGGCGTTGGAGCGCCTGACGAAGGCCAACCTGAGGTTCGTGGTGTCTGTGGCCAAGCAGTACCAGAACCAAGGTCTAAGTCTGCCCGACCTCATCAACGAAGGCAATGTGGGATTGATCAAGGCCGCCAAGCGCTTCGACGAGACACGTGGCTTCAAGTTCATCAGCTATGCCGTGTGGTGGATTCGTCAGAGCATCCTGCAGGCCATCGCCGAGAACAGCCGCATTGTGCGCCTGCCGAGCAACCAGCTGGGAGCCCTCAACAAGCTGAAGAAAGAGATTAGCAAGCTGGAGCAGCAGCTGGAGCGTCCGCCATCGGAGGAGGAACTCGCCGAACTGCTCGACATACCGGAGGACAAGATCAAGGCAATACTGAATATCAGTGGCCGCCATGTGAGCATCGACGCGCCGTTGGCGAGCGACGAAGACGTGAACTTCGTCGACGTGCTGCCCAACGAGGATACGCCGCCTACGGACGACAAGCTGATGCAGGAGAGCCTCTCGCAGGAGATAGAGCGATGCCTGTCGACGCTGACGGAGATTGAGCGTGAGGTCATCAGGATGTACTTCGGCATCGGTCAGCCGCACCCGCTGAGCCTGGACGAGATAGCCATGAAGTTCAACCTCACCCGCGAGCGTGTGCGCCAGATCAAGGAGAAAGGCATCAAGCGCCTGAAGACCAGCAGCAAGAGCAAGCACCTGAAGGCGTACCTGTAATGGTTGTTGTTGAGTAGTGGATATTATCCTGAAATATTTCCCGGAACTTACGGAGCGGCAGCGAGAACAGTTTGCCGCTCTGTTGCCTTTGTACGAGGAGTGGAACGCGCAGATCAATGTCATCTCGCGCAAGGACATGGAGCACTTCTACGAGCACCATGTGCTGCACTCGCTGGCCATCGCCAAGGCTATGCGTTTTGCGCCGATGAGCGAGGTGCTCGACGTGGGTACCGGCGGCGGTTTCCCCGGGGTGCCGTTGGCGGTGATGTTCCCCGACGCACGCTTCACGCTGATTGACTCGATAGGCAAGAAGATAAAGGTGGTGAGCGACGTCGTTGAGCGCGTGGGGCTTGCGAACACCAAGGCCATGCAGATACGTGCCGAGGAACTTGACGGCGAGTACGACTTCATCGTCTCGCGTGCCGTCACCACGCTGGGCGAGTTTGTGCCTTGGGTGAAGAAGAAGGTTTCCAAGACGCAGTACAACACCCTGCGCAACGGCATCCTCTACCTGAAGGGCGGCGACCTCACCAACGAGCTCTTCGCCTTCCGTCACAAAGTTAAGACCTGGGACATCAGCGACTGGTTCGAAGAGGAGTTCTTCGCGACCAAGAAGGTCATCTATTTGCCGTTGTGACGGTATACCTCATTTAGTGTCTTTATCGTTATCTTCACACCGCTGACGTCGGCCTTGGGGTCGGCGGGGATGAACTTTGTGGTTAGTTTCTCTCCGGAGCGGAGGTCGACGAAGTTGCGGCTGAAGTGGCCGTCGATGTGCGGGTCGGTGTCTATGTATATGTCGTAGAGGTCGCTCTCGGCCTTGAGGGTCACCACGAGGCTGCCGTCGCTCTGCCAAGCCTGACCGATGTTGTATTCAGGCTCCGGGTAGGTGCGGTCCTTGGGGTAGACGCCGTAGTATTGTTCCCATTTCCTTAGGTCGACGTTGTCGGCAAAGAGGGCTTGTGCGCGGTAGTGGAGGGCTTTCCAGTTGCCGAAGAAGTCGATGCTGCTCCACGAGGCCACCGGCCAGCAGTCGTTGAGCTGCCAGTAGAGTGTGCCCATGCAATGGGGTTGTTGCTTGATGTGCTGGAAGATGCCGTAGCCGGTGCCCCAAGCCTGCAGCAGCTGGGAGACATAGCAGAAGTCTTCCAGCGAGAGGCTGCGGCTGTCGAAGCCGTAGTACTGTCGCATGGCCTTGTCTATTATCTCGCGGCCGCGACCATGCTTCTGGTGGTTTCTCAATATGGGGGAGTCGATGCTCAGCTGCTCCTCGGGGCAGAAGCGGCGGATGGTGGTGATGAGCGGGTAGCTCTGGAAGCCGTATTCACTCATGAAGCGGCCGGTCTTCTCGGCGTAGCGCTCGAAGGGCTCTTCGCCCCACCAGACGCCCCAGTAGTGGCTGTCGCCGTGGGTGACGCACTCGGGGTGCCCCCAGCCGTAGAGCGGCGAGGTGGTGATGTAGGGCCGCTGCAACGGGTCGTATTGCTTTACGGCTTGCGCCAGGATGCCGTTCTCGCCGAAGAGGGTGTCGATGCTGTGCTGCAGACGGGTGCGCTGCTCGGGCGTCCAGTTGTACACCCCCTGCCAGCCCCAGTCTTCCCAGCCGTTCTTCACCTCGTTGTTGCCGCACCACAGCACCACGCAAGGATGCCGAGCGATGCGGCTGACGTTCTGGCGGGCTTCCTCGCGGATGCTCTCCAGCATCTCGGGGTTGTCGGGATAGAGCATAGTGCTGAAGTCGAAGTCCTGCCACACCATGAGGCCCAGCGAGTCGCAGAGGTCGTAGAAGCAGTCGTGCTCGTAGATGCCGCCGCCCCAGACGCGCAGCATGTTGAAGCCAGCCTCCTTGGCCGAGCAGAGCAGGTGGCGGTAGCGGGCGCGGTTCCCGGCGTCGTCCACCGGGAAGCTGTGTACCGGTATCCAGTTGGCCCCCTTGACGAAGATGGGCTTGCCGTCGCGGTAGAAGGTGAAGCTCTGGCCGATGGAGTCCTTCTCCTGCCGGAGTTCGATTGTCCTTTCACACCCTTTCACACCCCTCTCGCTCCCTTTCTCACTTTTGCTGGTGATATACACAGGCTTCCAGATGCCGCAAGTGGGCATCTTGGGGCCCCAATCCCAACCCATCTGGTATGGGGCGATGCGCCAGAAAGCGCGCCGGTCGGGTAGTGTGATGCCGTACCGGGCCTCAAGCAGAGAGTCCGACATCGGCACCCCGTCCATCATCATGGCGTTGGTGTCGCCGGTCGCCGCCGGCAGGGGCCAGACGGTCAGCCGTATATTCATCGTATCGCCCGGAAAGTCATGCACAAACGGCACCTCGTAGCGCACAAACATGTTGTCAAAGTAGCCCACCAGCTCATCGTTGATTGTCAGCTCGGTCATGCCTGCCACTCCCTCGAACACAAGGTATTGCATCCGGTCTTTCGGCAGGTCTTTCTTAAGCACGCGTGTCGTGTATACCCACGCCCTCTCGCCGACCCACCGCACGGAGTCCTCGTTGGTGCCGTAGTAGGGGTCCTCGATAATCCCGTTGGCCATCAGGTCGGTGTGTATGAATCCCGGCACGGTGGCTGGATACCACTGCCCGTTGTATTCAAACTGCCAGTCGCTGAGCTCCATACGCTCTGCCTTCTGCGAGCATGCCACCAGCAGCAGCGGCAGGATAATGACAAGCCATCTCTTCTTCATATAGAATGTATTTTTATATAATAACGCCGCCGTCGCCTTTTTATTGCCCCGCACTTAGCCCGTCCGACCACCCATCGAACGACGATACATCGACGATAGTATAACGATACATCAACGATAGCTATCGTTGAAATATCGTTGAAGTATCGTTGAAGTATCGTTGAAATGACGTGTTAAGTGCACAAAAATAAGCAGATAGGGGGGCTATCTGCTTGTGTTGTCGGTCGGAAGTGTGTGCTGCCGGCTGTGGCTCAATGGTTTAGCGTTGCGGCTTATTTCGTTTTCCAGAAGGCGAAGACCACCGCCAGCAGGATGAAGACGAAGCTGACGAGGTGGTTCCAGCGGATGGGCTCGCTCTTGAAGACGGTGGCCACGATGACGGTGAAGACCGTCAGCGAGATGCATTCGGCCAGTATCTTGAGTTGCATCAGCGAGAAGGGGCCGCCGTTGATCTGGCTTCCTATGCGGTTGGCGGGTATCATGAACGAGTACTCGAAAAAGGCCACGCCCCACGAGGTGAGGATGATGAGTATGAGCGGCCAGCTGGTGTTGATCTTCAGCTCGGTGAGCTTGAGGTTGCCGTACCAGGCGAAGGTCATGAAGATGTTGCTGACGATGAGCAGCAGGATGGTGATTAGTGCTTTTGGCATATCAGACGTATTAGCATTGCGAACGCTTGGTTGGTGCTGCGGTCGATGTTCTGCTGGCGGCGATTGGCGCCAAACTGCAGCAGCTTGGCTTCGGTGCCGTTGGCGTCGGCGACGGCTATCCACACGGTGCCCACGGGCTTCTCCTTGGTGCCGCCGTCGGGGCCGGCGATGCCGGTGGTGGCTATGGCCAGGTCGGTGCCGAGGCGCTGGCGCACACCTTCCGCCATCTCGCGGACGGTTGCCTCGCTCACGGCGCCATGTGCCGCCAGCGTGCTGTGTTTCACGCCGAGGGCGCTTTCCTTCACCTCGTTGCTGTAGGCGACGATGCCTCCCTTGAAGTAGGCCGATGCGCCGGCTTGGGCGGTGAGCAGGCGTGCTATGTTGCCGCCCGTGCAGCTCTCGGCGGTGGCCAGCGTGAGGCCGCGTTCGGTGAGGGTCTTGTGCACCAGCTCGTCCAGCGTCTCGCAGTCTTCGCCGACGATGTATTTGCCGGCAAGGTCGTACAGCCCCTTGAGGATTGCGGGGTCGTAGCTGCCGTGAACGGTGAGGCGTAGCTTGGTGAGGCCCGCCACAGGCAGGTATGCCAGCTTGATGTTAGCGGGCAGCGACAGTTCCCACGGCTCGATGAGGTCGGAGAGGAAGCTCTCGCCGATGCCCTGCACGAGGATGTTCTTGGTTTGGATGACTTCTGTGTTGAAGGTCTGCTGCAGCTTGGGTATCACGCGATTGCGCATGAGCCACTCCATTTCGAAGGGCACGCCGGGCAGCGACACCAGCACCCGGCCCTCGTGGGGGAACCACATGCAGGGGGCGGTGCCGAGGTCGTTGTTGAGCACCTCGCAGCAGCGTGGCACCAAGGCCTGCGCGCGGTTGACGGGCGTGAGCTCGTAGCCGCGACTTTCGAAGATGCGCCTCACGTTGTCGAGCGCCATCGGGCTCTCCACCAGCTCGCTGCCGAAGTAGTCGCACAGCAGTTTCTTGGTGATGTCGTCCTTGGTGGGGCCGAGGCCGCCGGTGACCAGCACGGCGTCGCTGGTGTGCATGGCCTCGTCGACGGCATCGCGGATGGCCTGCCGCTCGTCGCCCACTACGAGGGTTTTGCGCACGTCCATGCCTGCTGCGGTGAGCATGCGGCTCATCGTCGAGGCGTTGGTGTTGACGACCTGCCCTATGAGTAGCTCGTCGCCGATATTGATGATGGTTATTTGCATGATTTTATCTTTCTGTCGTATTCAGCATAGGAGAACTCCAGGCCGCTTTTCTCATCGGTCATGCGCTCTGTCTCGTTGACCTTGGTGAACTCCGAGAGGTCTATCGTCGGGAAGAAGGTGTCGGCTTCGGGGAATTCCTCGTGCACCCACGTGATGTAGAGGCGTTGGGTGTAGGGCATCAACATGTTGTAGATGCGGCCGCCGCCGATGATGAACACCTCGTCGTCGCTGTCGCGCAGCAGGTTGAAGAGTTCGTTGACGCTGCGAACCACCTCGGCGCCTTCGGGGGCGAAGTCCGCGCTCTGCGAGAAGACGATGTTGCGGCGACCGGCGAGCGGGCATTTGGGCAGGCTCTCCCAGGTGCGGCGTCCCATGACGACGGGGTGCCCCATTGTGAGGGTCTTGAAGCGTTTGAGGTCGCCGCTGAGGTGCCAAGGCATGTCGCCGTTGAGGCCTATGGCGCGGTTCTCGGCTTGTGCCACTATGATGCTAAGCATGGGTTTCTTGTTTATGTCTATCATTGTTGGAATATCTTTGTTGCACGTTCATAGATGCCATTGCACCAGGCAAGGGCGAGGCCGTAGTTGCTCACCGGCACGCCGGCTTCGAGGGCCGGCAGCAGGCGTGCCTTCACCTGCTGGGCGGTGATGACGCAGCCGCCGCATTGTATCACCAGGGCGTACGCTGTGAGGTCGGCGGGAAGGGGCGACTGTCCGCCGATGACTTCACAATGCAGTTCTTTGCCGGTAGCTTTGCGGAGGGCCGCCGGCAGCTTCACACGGCCGATGTCCTCGCAAGTGACGTTGTGTGTGCAGCTCTCGAGCAGCAGCACGCGATCGCCGTCCTTGAGGTCGCCAATCTTGCGGGTGCCCTCAAGATACTCGGCGAACAGCCCTTTCTGTCGTGCCAGCACTACGCTGAAGGAGGTTAGCGGCACCTCGTCGGGCACTATGGCGGCCACCTGCTTGAAGGCTTGGCTGTCGGTGACAACCAATGCCGGCGGCTCTTTGATCGTCGAGAGCGTCGACGGCAGCTCCTCCGGCTGGCAGAAGAAGGCCTGTGCGTGTATGTCCATCAGGTCGCGTAGCACTTGCACCTGCGGCAGTATCATGCGTCCCTCGGGGGCCGAGCTGTCGATGGGGGTGACGAGCACCACGGTGTCGCCCTGATACACCACGTCGCCCAGCAGGCTCCGCCCGCGGTAAGCGCTCTCCGGCAGGGCCTCTTTTATCTGCGCTATCAGCGCATCCTTGTCGATGGAGGCTTTCTTTGTCAGCACCTTGAGCAGCGGTGTGCCGTGCTCCGTGCACCAACGTTCCACCATCTCCTCCGGCTCGCCGTAGCAGCCTTCGGTGTAGAGCAGCAGCGCCAAGTCCACTTCGGCCAGCGCCGCCATGCTCTTCTCCACGCGCATCTTGCCCAGCTCGCCCTCGTCGTCGATGCCGGCGGTGTCTATCAGCACCACAGGCCCTATGCCGCCAATCTCCATGCTCTTGCGCACGGGGTCGGTGGTGGTGCCGGCGGTGTCGCTGACGATGGCTATCTGCTGGCCGGTGAGGAAGTTCACCATAGTGCTCTTGCCTACGTTGCGGCGGCCAAAGAGGCCTATTCTCGGTTTCAGTTCGTTGCCTTTCATTGCCTGTTCTCCTTATCTTAGTTCCACTACCGTGATGCCTTCGCCGCCGAGCTCAAGCTTCTCGGGGTGGAACGTGCGCACGTCGCGCGACGCCTGAAGCTCCTGACGGATTATCTGCATCAGTATGCCGTAGCCTTTGCCGTGTAGTATGCGCACCTCTTTCTCGCTGAGCAGCAGGGCGTCGTCGAGGAAACGGTGCAGCATGTCGATGGCCTCCTCGGCGCGGTGGCCGCGCAGGTCGAGGGTGGGGTTGAAGCTCTTGCGCTTATCGTTCATGTCGTCGTAGATGCTGTGGCTGACGCTGACGGTGGCTTTCTGCGTGGGTATTTTCTGCTTGGCGGTGCCTTGCAGGCGGCTGAGCGGTATGGTCATGCGGATGCTGTTGCTCTCCACAACGGCCTTTTTGCCTTTGATCTCCACCACCTGACCGTAGGTCTCCTCGCCGTCGATGCGCACGATGGAACCCACGGTGACGGGTATCGCCTGTTCTACAGGGTTGTCCTTGGGCTTGTGCTGACGGTGCTTCTCGTCGGCTTTCCTGATGTCCTTTGCCACCTGTTCGGTGGCTTCCATCAGCATGGCTCTGGCTGCCTGTGTGGCCTCCTTCTCGGCCTTGGCGCTCTTGATGTCGCTGATGGTACGCTCCACGGTGCGGTTGGCGTCGGTGAGTATCTGCTGCGCCTCGCGGCGTGCGCTGCCTATGATCTCGTGGCGGCGTGCCTGCAGGTTGTCGTTGAGGCGTTGGTATTTCTGTGTCACCTCGTTGAGGAAGTCGTCGGCCACGCGTAATTCCTCCTTCTGGCGTGCTATCTCACGCTTGTCTATCTCCAGTTGTTGCAGCTGGTGCTCAAAGTTCAGCTGCTCGCGCCCCACCTTCTCGCCGGCTTTGTCGAGCACCTCTTTCGGAAAGCCTATGCTCTCGGCTATTTCGAAGGCGAAACTTGAGCCGGGATGTCCCACGGCCAGCCGGTATAGCGGTCGCATGGCATCGGTGTCGAAGAGCATGGCGCCGTTGACAACACCGGGCATGCGGTCGGCCAACAGTTTAAGGTCGGCGAAGTGGGTCGTAACCACCCCGAAGGCTCCTTTGCCGTAGAGCTCCTCAAGCACGGCTTCTGCTATGGCGCAGCCGCTCCGGGGCTCCGTGCCACCACCCAGCTCGTCGAGCAGGAAGAGGGTGTCTTCCCGGGCCTCGGCAAGCAGCGCCTTCATGTTCTGCAGGTGCGATGTATATGTGGAGAGGTCGTTGTCGATGCTCTGCTGGTCGCCGATGTCTATGAATATACTGCTGAACATGCCGCACTCCGACGTGGGTCTCAATGGTACAGGCATGCCGCATTGCAGCATGTATTGTATCAGTCCTACGGCTTTCAGGCACACCGATTTGCCGCCGGCATTAGGACCTGAGATAATCAGTATCCGCTGTTCTTCGCCAAGTGTGAGGCTGAATGGCACGACGCCGTCTTTCTTCTGCAGATACAGTATGGGGTGCCGTGCATCCATCCATTCTATACGGGGCTCGGTGTGCAGTATCGGCACGCTGGCATTGAGTTCCACCGCCACGCGAGCCTTGGCTCTCAGGAAGTCTATCCTTGCCAGAAAGCGGTAAGCCTCGTCGAGCTGTGGCAGCAGCGGACGCAGGCGGTCGCTGAAGGCTAACAGGATGCGCTGTATCTCATGGCGTTCGTCGAACTCCAGCTCCCGCAGGTCGTTGCCAAGCTCCACAACCTCGCTGGGTTCCACAAAGGCCGTCTGGCGTGTGGCGCTCTCGTCCTGTATCAGGCCGCGTATCTTGCGGCGGTGTGTGGTAAGCAGCGGTATCACGGGCCTGCCGTCGCGTATCGTCACCTCGGCGTCAGATGGCGCCCAACCCTCGCGTTTGGCACGCGCCAGGGTGTTGTTGACCTGTGCGTCCACCTCCGCAGCCTTGCGGGCTTTGGTGCGCCGTATTTCGGCGAGGGTGGGGGAGGCGTTGTCGTACAGCTCCCCGTGGTCGTCGATGAGTTTGCCAAGCAGCGAGTTTATCACGTTGAGCTGCGAGCTTTTGCCGCCATATCCCAGTTCCACCTCTATGGCCTCGTTGCGTAAATCCTCATACTGTATGTGATCCTCGGCGGTGAGGAAATAGTAGCATTCGCGTATTGTGCGCAGCGAGAGCTTAAGGTCAAAGAGGCTCTCCAGCGGTATCACCGTGTTGCCGACGCGCAGGTGTGTGAGTATTGGTGTGAGGTCTATGAAGTCCTGCTGGGGGAATCCGCTCTCCATGAGCACTATCTGCCGCATCTCCTCCACAAGCTTAAGTTCATGGTACAACGGCTCATAGTCGGTCATGTAGTGCATCTCGTCGGCCATGCGGACGGCGAGGGCGTTTGTGCATTGTTCTGCCACCATCTGCCTTATGCGGTCAAACCCCAGTTTCTGTTCTATGTTGCTCATTTAGTCAAAGTCAAGGTAAAAGGGCCAGCGCTTGCGGAAGGTGGTCAGTTTCTCTTTGTCAAGGGTGACGGTAATGGACTTTTCGCCCACGCATTCGGCTATCGGCAGCCCTTTGTAATCTATTGCCGCGCTGTTGCCGCTGTAGCTGCCGCCCACGCCGTCCATGCCGCTGCGATTGCACCCCACGGTGTAGCATAGGTTCTCTATGGCGCGGGCTTTCAGTAGCGTTGTCCAAGCTTCGTGACGGCTACCTGGCCAGTTGGCGCACACCAGCAGCAGATCATACTTCATATTGTCGTTGCGCAGCCATTTGGGAAAGCGCAGGTCGTAGCACACGGCAGGCTTAATGCGCCATCCGCGCCATTCAAACACCTCGCGCCTTGTGCCGCGGGTTATCACGTCGGCCTCGCCGCTCACGCGGAAGGTATGCCCTTTGTCGTAGGTGCCGTAGTCACCGTCGGGAAACACCCAATGCATACGGTTGTAGCAGCGGCCGTTCTCGATGACAATCCACGTGCCCACAAACAACAGGTCGTGTTGTGCGGCCATGCGGCGTGCCCATTGCAGCGTCGGCCCTTCCGGTTCTTCGGCCAGGTCGGTCATCCCGTCGCCGAAGCCGGTGGTGAAGGTCTCGGGCACCGCGAAGATGTCGCTTATCGGTGCCGCCGCCAGGGCAGCCTCTGCATGACGCCGGTTCTCTTCGGGCTCTTGCCACCGTATGTCTTGTTGATATAGCGTTATGACCATCGTCTGGCCTCCATCATGTCTTGTTGTATTTGTCTCTGCAGTTCCTCGCTGCTGTTGAAGCGCCTGATGTCGCGCAGCTTGTGCAGGAACTCCACCGTCGTGTGCTGTCCGTATAGGTCGCCGTCGAAGTCTATCAGGTGCACTTCCAGCAGCGCCTTGTCGATGCCGAAGGTGGGTGCCGCCCCGAGGTTGGCTATGCCTCTGGCCATCGGCCCCTGACCACTGGTCACTTTTACGGCATACACGCCGAGGGCTGGCAGCATCTTGCGCGTCTGCGCAAGGCCTATGTTGGCTGTAGGGAAGCCCAGCGTGTGTCCCACGCCGCGCCCGTGCTGCACGTTGCCGTCGAGGCTGTAGTGGCGCCCCAGCAACACGGCGGTGTCCTCCACGCGTCCTTCCTGCAGCGTCTGTCTGATGCGGCTGGAGCTGATAGGTTCGCCGTCGACGGTGAACGGCATGCCGCGCTGCAGCGTGAAGCCCAGCTCCGCGGCCAGATCGGGCAACCGCCCGAAGTCGTCGTCGGCCTTGTTGCCAAAGCGGCTGTCGTAGCCCACCAGCAGGTTGCGCATCTTCAGCTGGCTGTACAGCATACGTGTCGTCTCGCAGGCAGTCATCCGTGCCACCTCCTGTGTGAATGGCAGTACGGCCACATACTTGGCACCGGCCTCGAACAACAGCCTCAGGTGCTCCTCGGGGTCGTCGAGCCAGTATTCGCTCTCGCGGCGGCCGAGCACAAAGGATGGGTGCGCCGTCAACGTGACCACCAACCTTGCACCGTCCATCTGCGACAGCAGCTGCTGGTGCCCGCGATGCACGCCGTCGAAGACGCCTACGGTGACTGATGTCTCTTCGGGTATCTGTTCTACTCTTCCTTCTCTGCTATAAATCTCAAAACGCATGTCTCTATCTTCCCACGATTGTCAGCCTCGGTGCCAGGTCTATAAACACCCCCACGGAATACTGCGAGGGGTCTTTCTTCTCAAAGTAGCGGTACCAGCGCCCTTCCACTTTCAGCTCACCGCATTCGATCTTCCATCTGTAGTTGGCGCCGATGCTCATAATGCGGTTGTAGCGGAAATAGGTGATGCCGTCCACGTAGGCCACGTTGCTGAACAGCACGCTTCCCAGCAGCGGCACAAAGCCGTGGCCGTGCCAGTAGCCGGCGTCCATGCCGAGTTCACCACCCCACAACGCACACTTTCCGTTCACCACGGGATATAGGCCCCAGCCGCGCTTGTAGGGTATGTCGGGTGCGTTCTTCTGTGTGTAGCCCATGGCGTAGCATCCGCCCGTCAGCTCGAAGTTCTCGCCTCTCAGCTGCCCCATCAGGCCTATGGCACCGTTGAAGTGGTTCTGCACGGGCTTGTGCTCGGCGAGCCCCTGCCCGCCGACATGCTGTCCTATGACGTGCAGTGGCACCAGCAACCCCCACTTCCCGAAGCTTGTGGCCCATTGGCTGCTGACTCCCGCCGTGAAGCGTTCCTGACGGCTGCTGCGCTGCCATATATATTCGCGCCAGTCGACCCACACGTCGAGGTCGAAGTGCTTGGCGTCCATCATCATCTGCACGCCGGCTTCGGGGTCGGCGGCATACAGGCGTTCGGGGTTGTAGAGTGGCATGGGCAACTTATGTGGGCGCAGGTTGCCCATCACCACCCGCCATTCGGCACGCTCTCTCTTCCATGCCATCTCGGCCCTCACCCACGGCAGCACATGCGCCGCTGTGGCGGTGTCGCTCTCGCGTTGCCACACGTCGAGACTCTGTGTCGACGGGTAGTTGCGTGCTCCCCAGAAGTGCAGCCAGTGGGCGCCGGCCTCGAGGGTCACCAGCGGCGTCACGTGCCACTCCACCACCGGCCTCAGGTAGAAGCCCGGCAGGGTGTAGCCCTCGGCATGCAGGCCGAAGTATTCGTTGTCCTGGAAGAACTGGCTGGCATCGACCCTCAGCGCCAGACGGGCGCTATCCTGGGCCATTATGGTGTTGAAAAGCCCAATGGGTTGGATGGGAATCAAGCCCATCAAACCCATCAGACATATCAGACCCAACAGTTTATTTTTCATTTATTTGCCCAGAGCATTGACGATGGCCTCCTCGATGGCGCTGCCGCGCAGGTCGCGGGCCAGGATGGTGCCGTCGGGGCCGATGAGTATAATCTGCGGTATGCCCTGCACGCCGTAGGTGTCGGTGGCGGTGCGGGTGCTGTCGACCAGCTGGGGATAGGTGATGCCGAGTTCAGCCATCACCTTCTCATGGGCGGCCTTGCGGGCAGCGGCGTCGCCGCGCTCCCACACGTTGAGGCCCACGATGACGAGGCCTTTTTTCTGATATTTCTTCCACAGCGGCACCAGGTTGTCCTTGATCTCAGCCTTGCAAGGGCCGCACCACGAGGCGTAGAAGTCCACAAGGGCCAGCTTGCCGTCGATGAGGTCGCTCAGCTTGCCGTCGACCCCCTGTATGTCGGTGTAGTGCTTGCCTGCAGCGGTGGCCTCTACTGCAAGCTGCTGGGCAAGCCTCTTCTGCACAGCCTCGCTGTTGGCCACACGGGGCGAGGCCGCCTTTACGATGCTGTCAAGTTCGCTATAGGTGAACTCGTCAATCTGCACTATCTCCTCCATGGCTATGAGCGCGAGGATGTTGTCTTTGTTCTCGTTGTAGAGGCTCCAGTCGGCCTCGAGCATACGTGAGGTGGCCTCGGCGCCAAGGCTGTCGAGCACATGCTCGGCTTCGGCGCGGTCAGCCGCACTCGGGGCATTGTAGTAGTATGGGAAATACTCCTCCATGGTGGCCATGATGTCGTCTATGTTATGCTTCTGATTGTAGGCCTGAAGGTTGTCGTTGAGGGGCGTGCCGCCGATGTTCTTGCCGTCGGTCACGATGGTGCCGGGCTCCAGGATGATTCTGACCAGGAACGATGCTTCGGGGGTTTCGATGATGACATTCCGGGCTTCGTCGACGGTTCCTGTAAAGTAGAACTTGCCGTCGGCGACCACAGCGCTGTCGATAGGCGTATCGGGGTCGTTGTACAGGTCGCGCATGTATAGCGTCTTGCCGTCGAGCTCGGTGCCTTCAACTGTGCCGTTGACTTCATAGTGGTTCTTGCTGCCGCAGCTGCCCATGAGGGCGGTAAGTGCCACGGCTAAAATGATTTGCATTGTCTTTTTCATGACCTTTTTATATTTGTTTTAAACTGCAAATATACGAAAAAAAATGACATGCTTCAAAAAAACTTCCATGACCCCTTTTCCCCCTTTGACGACTCTATGTATTAGCGCCGTTGTTCCTCCGATGCATCTACATTCTGCGGCATCTTCCTGCAGGAGGCAAGAAACACATTAAACTGCTGTAACCCAACATTGGGAACCCTCTAAATAGCAAGACGCCTTTTCTTGTTGAAGAGGCGTCTTTACTTTGTTGTCTCATTGGCGTTCCACTTTGCGGGTGGCGGTTCCTTGTGAGGTGGTTATTACGGCGACGTAGGAGCCTGTCGGCAGCGGCTGCAGGTCGAGCATGGTCTCGGAGCCCGTCGGTGTGGCGGAGAGTGCCAGACGGCCTTGCATGTCGTATAGCTCCACCTTGGTCATCTCTGCGGCGCAGCGTATCGTGAGGGTGCCGCCTGTCGGGTTGGGCGACAGCGTCACATTGGGG
>ONJY01000003.1 GCA_900318275.1 uncultured Bacteroidales bacterium
TTCGACACGATGAAAGACGACTTCATACGGCTGGATGCAAAGATAGACTTTCTCTATGTCAACGGCGAGGTGTACATTTACAATCTTGACGTGCTTGAACGTTTTGGCGATTTCCATCAGATTATAACCAGGGAGGCAACCGCCTCGTTAGAGGATATAGACACGCTTGGCTTAGTGTTCAATATCGACATTCTGTCAGGTAGGGTTGAGGACCTCCGCTTCGCTCGCAAACTCGCCAAGATTTCCAAAGACTCTCCCGTATTCAAAGTACCCCAAGCGGACATCATCGAATTCACCAAGAAACATCCATTCTTGAAAGACAAATTCAAATACACCGCAGATGGTAGTCAAATCGAGCTGAGCAGCAAGCTCTCGCAAGACAACTTCATCAAGTTGCTCAACGACGACTTCCTGCGCTCCGAACTGACCAAAATAGACTACGAATCCCCCGCCAAAAACCGCCTGTAACCGTCCAAACGCATTTACAACAAGCCGCCCAAACTAAGATTATTTGCTGTCCCCTTGAGACTTTGTATATTTGCACGTTAAATCAATTTAAACCATTTATGAGATGAAAGAGCAACAACAAAATATTCGTGATAAACGACTATATAAATACTCATCTTCAAAACGTTATCTTAAGATACACGTTCCTGATTTCGCTTTCAAACACGACGATAATAATGTTGGTAAGGACAAGTTTGTTGGAAGAGAACTCCAAATCCGCAAATTATTTACTTGGTTAACCAGCGATTCAAAATCAGGCTCCTACCTCATAACAGGCTATCGTGGCATGGGTAAGTCACTTTTGGTTAAACGTGTCATTGACATGATTTCACGTGAATCCAAGGCTTACAAGGAGGTTATGTTCCAACTTGCAATGATATTGACTCTTGCAGCATGCTTTATTGGAATAGTTGTCGGAGAATGGAGCTTGTCAGCAATTTTGGGTATAATATCATTGGTCATAGTCGCAATTCTAGAGGTTAGCAAGCAAATTAATGAGATTCTTTTCGAATACAATGTTCGTAAAGTTCCGTTGCATCATATCTTTGATAAAGATATGATAGCAAAGGTTTGGTTAAAGAACAAAGACAGAAGAAATAGAAAATATTCCAATATTGCTATAACAGTAAATTTGGGTCAAGAAGTACTCAACGAACGTGATGTATTAAGTCTGATTGCCCATAATATTCGAGAGAAATATTATAAATTTGTTCATAACAGGCAGAATAGACCTGTCACGAATTTTATCTACATAATAGCGAGCAGTCTAATCGCTTTCTTCTTGACAAAAGAACTACTTTTTTTTGTGGCAATTGATTTGAAACATATTATAATTAAAAATATGTTTTCCATAAGTTCTTGGATTCCTGCTGCAATAAAAAGTTTAATGGTGGTGTTTGATAAAATACTAACCGATGATTCCTTTGGTTATTTAGCCGTACGCTCATTAATCTATTTGTGCTTTTATTATTGGATGGTCAAGCTACTGAAAACTCTACGCAAAAAGATACCGTATTTCTCTATTCCATACAATTCTTTAGAGAAATTGGATACGCTCTGTGAGCGAGTGGCTTCATCAATGAATGAAGAAAAAGGGACTCACCCGCAATACAGTAGTAGTTTCTTTAATTTTTCTTTTGGGAAAGCTGGGAAAAGCAAATTTACGCCAATAGCAACAGTCCGTGAGTTAGAACAGGAGTTGATGGAAATAATCAACGACATCAATGGGGAAGACTGTCCAATTGGATATCAGGCGCAGTTCATCATTGTTTTTGACGAATTGGATAAGATTGCAAATGTCCACAAGAAAGGCACTTTGGAGCCAACAGAAGACGAGGAAGAATCAATACCTGCATATGAAGCATCTGTTCGGGGATTTACGGAAGCAATGCCCTATGAGCAGCGTAAACAAAACGTATTGCGTCTATTGGCGAACATGAAATTGTTCATTACTTCCGTAAAAGCCAAATGTGTTTTTATTTCTGGATACGAGCTATTTGATGCATCTCTTGCAGACCTCTCCGACCGTGAGTTTGCAATTAGCAGCATATTCAACGGCGTGTTGAATGTAACAAGTTTTTTGTCTCCAGAACGAGAAGAGACGGATGTTAGCTCGATGACAGAGGTATATTTGGCCACAATGCTTTTACCCGAATCTGTTCTTCGGGACAAACTCCATGGAAATGAAACCAATAATTTATTGTCCCAATTATTTCGGTACATAAAAAGAGAAATAAATAGCACACTTTCGAGAGTCATTTCATTCTGGCCTGTGATTGGGCCAGAGTCATATCTTAAGAAAAGAGTAAAGGACAATATCCTTACGAATGGCATTTTGAAAGACGAATTGCCGAGTTTGCGTTGGTACAACCAGTATTTGATGGAAATCCACATCCTTAACAACGAGGAGACGCTCAGTGGCGAAGAAATAAAAGAACGCGAACAGGAAATAAGGCATGTCATGGAATTTCTTCGCAATTTCTGTGTTTATCTGTCTCATATAAGCAACGGTTCTCCAAAGAAAATAGCAACTTACTTTGAAAAATATGTAAGAGTTAATTATGATACAATTAAACAATTCGATTGGTATGATGAAATAGAGGTGGGGTTGCCGACAGAAGATAGTGTCCGAAAACAGTGCGTTCTTTACTTTGACATTGAGTCGCAAAAACTAATAAATTTTGTACATTATATTGCGGCTCCTGTCATGAATGCCATTACAAATGAGGTTAGTCATTATGGCGACAAACTCTTAGTGTCATCTTCGTTTATCCTTGATCAAATCTACAAATATCATGGCAAGGGTTTCTCCTGGCGGAATCTGGAACAAATGCCAGAACTGTTGAATACTAACAAAAATCCAGAATTGAGAGACTCCTTGGCTTCAATTATGGAATTCTTGCTACAGACACATATTACAACTATTTCATCAAGTATATTTCAATACAAATTCCACAAGCAGATAGCGGAAGAAATATCCATGCTGTCAAAGACCTCAGAGGAAGCGGCTGCCATATTCAATTTCACACTCAACGAGTCTGAGACCGTGAAGCGTTACAATATGCGACTACTATGGAATTATATGGCTCTTACCAACCAAACAAATGACAAAAACCAAAAAGAACGTTATTGCAGTGTTTTGGAACGTCTGCATGAAAATCAAGGTGATATTTATTTCTCGGAAGAAGACTATTACCGTGCCATCCATGAGTACCGCAGTGCATTGCAATATATTGATGATAAAGATATCTCCGCTAAAAACCTCATCCCATATCTTAAGTGTAGCCTTAAGGTCGGAATGTCGTATGAATATCGGCACACATTCGAGAATGCCTACATGGTCTATTGCCAAATCATTAACAAATTGATTCAACTTCGTTGGATGGAAGAATCTGATTATGGCCTTGACTACACCATGCGATTGACAAAAGATTGGCGCATCAAAAATACCGTTTTAGTCGATGATAGTGCTCTCAAAGGTTGGTATAGTAACGACCGCAATGAAGAGCTTAGGCGGCATTTTAAACCTGGCCTTTATGAGGACTTAAAGGATTATTCTTCTTTTAACCCCCATTTTAGCTTTGACTCCGACAAAACCATATCGAGTTTATCTAGAAATCTTACACCGGAGAAAAGCAATATGCTTCTTCAGTTGACCGCTTTTGAGGATATCAAATTTATTTATCAAGCCATCCTTGCCAAATTATTTGTTATTGAGAAGATGGAGTCCAGTGGTATCACTCAATCAAGTATTGATGCCGCAGAAGCTGAATTTGTAACATTGTATAGTACGGTTAACTATAATGAAAAGTATATATTGGCATCAGATTTCTTCAGCAAGTTGGCCAGCATACTCTACTACAAAAACGGAGTCGTGTCTGCCGAAAAAGATGAAAATGTTCATACAACGTTATATTTGTTTGATATAGATGTTTTTGCATTGATTGATGATTATTGCTATTTTATCAATGGTAATCTAAATTATAGTAATATAATTGAAGTAAAGGATAATGTCAGGGATTTCTTCACGATGATAAAGACTCGCTATGTTAATATGATTTGTAGCAATGACACAAAAAATCTCCAGACTTTTTTCAAATCCGTAATATATTCAATTATAATACAAAATAAAAAGATAATTCCCCAATTGACCAGTGGTATTATTTTTGACACTCAGATGTACTTGAAATATTTAGACGAGAAACAATATGTTAATATTCAAAAGAAATGGAGAGATATTAAGGAGTGTTATGATAGACGTGATATTTTAGTAAAATCTGGTTGCAAATTACCATGTACAGCCTGCAAATATGCCAATCGAAGCATAGTTATCTTAATGAAAGAATTATTTGGATATGATGAGAATGTCGAAATTAAAGTACTTGAAATGCTACGCTATGCTTCTCATCAGAAACTATTTGAATCACGGCCAGAAATTCTTTCTCAACTTGCAGCATCATCCGAGCAATTGGCTGATATTATGATGTCATGTGCCTGCACCGGAAAGAATAAAAATGGAAGCATCGTTTTCAATGATAGAATCTTACCAGCAACAATAGAATTACTCTCAAACCTTATATCTAAAACAAGCGCAGATGAAAGAGATTCAATCATAAAAGAATACCAAGAAAAAAATAGTTCGAATATTAGTAGACTGGATTTGACAATTCTGTGGTATTGGTCTGCATGTAGGTACTACGATATTGCGTCAATGCACCATGAAGCTGTCCATTGTGTTTGTAGGATTGTAAAAGTGATTGAGAGTTATCTGACAGTTCTTGCCTATTACAACAAAAGATATGGGATTGATAATAATATCGAAGATATTTCTCCGTCTCTTGTTATTTTACTTGAGCTACTTTTTACACAAGCATCTAGAATTGTTGGTCGACAACATGACAACTATAATTCCGTAGAGATTCATGAAATAAAATGGCTTTTACATTATGAACATTTCGATGACATAGATCTTACCAGCCTTACTCAATTCCCTAATTTGCAATCCATTTTTATTTCTATCGTTAATAGTAAGAAAATAATATTTCAACTTAATAAACCCAGTTTCATGATTGCAAGTCGTGATGGGAAAAAAGAAGATAAAGACAAGTATCTTAGAAGGATATATATATGGTTTAAGAAGAATCGACATGTTAGAACATTTAAATCTGATGTGGAAATGAGCTATTTAAAATCCCAATTAAACCATTCTATTTTTATTAGTATTTTGGGTGGATATGACGTGAAACAAGAATGTATTAACAAAGGATTTAATATAGGCCTTTATTACCCTAGCTTTTATAGCTATCTCAGAGTTGTTTTAAATGAAAAACCAAATAGGGAAAAGAAAAAAATAATTGATTATTATTTTAATGAGTTTCTCGGAATAAAAGAAAAAACAATACAGGCAACATTTGATTTACTGGATTTCCTAATTTATGATTCAATTTCTTGTTTATGCAATATAATCAATATACTGCCTCCACACAACCAATTATCAACATTTTCGAACAGTTTTATTGCAAATGTTTATGAGGATCTTTGGGAATGGTCAAAATATTACAATATGATGCATGATATGTATTTGTATTACAGATATTTCTTAAATGGAGACATGTCTGGTATGGATAAGATGCTGAAGTTCTTCCCTAAAAACGAGAGAGAAAGATATAGAAAAACTTTGTTTGAATATGCAGTCTTGTTAGAAAAGAGAGGCGTTTTATGCAAAGATAACTTTGGTTATAGGTATTCTAAATTATTTATGACTCTTCAGCATGACATTGATGATGCAACGATGCATCATATTCTCATCGACTATTCTGCAGAGATGGCAATAAAATATTATCGAGCAGCTCGTGGAATAAATAGCGAGGGTCAGGAATACAAGAATCTTATAAATAATATGTATACCCTCGATGACGATTTGCGAAACGACACGTGTCAGTCTAATTTTGCAAATGAAAGGTACTTGCTTAATAGTGGAGTTATTAATTGTAAAAGAGAGGATATGCAGAAATTGTATAGCACATCAAAATTAAATAAGATGGAGCCTTATGAAAGTAGTAGCATTATAAATAATATTGAGTTCTCCTATCCGATGTTGCAGGAACGTTATTCCGATTCACCTTACACAAATACAGAATATTAACCCAAAATTATTAAAGCCTTAGAATATGATGTCTAAATTAAACTCACTTATCCAAGAACTGAAGGAGGTGTCAGATTTACGTAAAGAATCATCATCCCTCCTTAATAAAGTTTCTGATTTACATAATGAGTATGCCGCACTTATAAAGGAAGTGTCCTGCTTGTTAGAAGGAACAAATGTAGATTCCGAAGAGAAAACATTACAGAATCAATTTGATGAGATAATAGAAAAAGTAGAAAAACTAGTAAAACAGTCTGTTGAAAAGATCAATGAGGCAAAAATAAATGGGCAAAATGCCAAAGACAAAGAAAACGAAGCGAACGAAAAAGAGAAAAAAATAATTAATAATATCACAAACTTTTCTAATCAATGCGAAACTACTGGGGACAAGGAGGAGAAAAAGTTTTGGGATAATTTGAAAGAATGTATTGAATCCTACTGGGTGAGAAGTGAGGAGTCTCAGAAAAGGGATGAGGAGTCTATAAAGAGGGATGAGGAGTCTATAAAGAGGGATGAGGAGTCTATAAAGAGGGATGAGGAGTCTATAAAGAGGGATGAGGAGTCTATAAAGAGATACGAAGAAGTAAAAGGTGTTTTTGATTGCAAAAAAAATAGTAACACCTTAAAAGAACACAAGAAAAAATATTTTACAAAGAAGAGAACCCATTGCTATGGATTTTTGGGGGCGCTGACGATTGTATGGTTATTTTTTGCTGGTAATTTATTTGGACTTCCATTAGGTATAGAAATTGGTTCGTCAGATACGCCAAAATCTGTGGTATTAATAGTATTGTTGTGTATTGTGCTTATATTTATTCTTTGTATTATTATCGTGTTGGCAAGAAGACTACATCGTATTAATATGGCATTACATAAAATTGATGCACTGATTATGCGAATGGAATTATCCACAGACCGAGACCTCGGCAAGCCTTATCGTTTGGATCGCGAATTGGAAATGATTTATCGCATTCTCGAATCATAAAGAATCAATTCTCAGTTTATTATTAATTAAATAAAAACAGACTCGTGTGTATGGATAACATTTTGTTTAACAATGTAACGACTATTTTGAGTTCATTGTCATCTGTTGCAATTATTATAAGTGCATTTTTTGCCATATACCAGTGGAGAAAGACAAAAAAACTTAATGGTGTGAAGTATCTTCAGCAACTTAGAGAGAAATTGTATGATGACAAGGAAATATCGGAGGTAATATACATGTTTGACTATAACGAAAAATGGTATTCCATAGAATTCCATGAAACAAAAGAGATGCAGACAAAAGTTGACAGAACGCTATCGGTTCTTGAGCATGCCAGCTATTTGAAGATGAAAAAACACATTGACAAGAATCAATTTTTGGTCATCCAATATCAAGTGGACAGGACTCTTTGCAATTCTCAAGTTCAAGCATATTTATTCAATCTGTACCACTGGTCAAAACGGACAGGAATACCTATGCCTTTTTCCTATTTGGTTAAATATGGATTACGTGAGGGTTATCTAAGAAAAGGCTTTAGAAATGTCAACTCGCAGAGTTATAAACACTATTTGAATATTTAATTCTGACGATACCGTAGGAACATAAATCACCACTAGCCATTATTGTTACCTCATAACGTTCCATATGTGAAGAATCTGCTAGTGTCCGTTTTGATGGCGTCAGCGGAGAACAGATAGACCGCTGCGGACCTATCATCTTCCCGTATTCCCTCGCCCCCCCCTCGTCCCTTATCTGGAGATTCCATGCCCGCCATGCTAGGGTTTCTTCCCTCTCCAGAATGTTTGCGTCCATCCCAGCGGCCCTTCTGCCGCCGCCCCCCCCATCCCGCCCACCCCGCTCATTTACCCCACCAAAACCCTCTCCTTCCTCTACTGTAAGCGGCTTTAGCCGCCATCCCTTTCCAGTGTGTGTCGCGATTCAATCGCGACAAAATTTTCTTTTCCCGTGTTACTTTTTCACTGGTTTTGCAACTAATTATATAGAGGGCGACCGAAGTGGAGCCAACTCACCCAAAACAGAGGCCTCCCAGAACGGGCGGGCAACAAACATAAGATGAAAGGACAAAGAATGGGTTGATGACCTGAATGAAAGTAGACGCGCGCCAACATACTGAATTCCTGAAGATGCTCCGCCACTGCGAGGGCACCTTGATGAAGGTATGCCTCTGCTTCACCGACCGCAGCCGCGACGACTTCCGCGACCTCTATCAGGAAATCGCCTGTACCCTCTGGGAGGCGTGGCCCACCTTCCGCGGCGAAAGCGACCTCAACACATGGGTCACCCGCATCGCCCTCAATGTCGCCGGACAGGAAATCCGCAAGCGGAAACGGCTGCCCCAGTTCGTGGAACTCGACGAGTCTTTCTACGACACCCTCGCCGACGAAGCCACCGACCTACGCTACCACCGCCTCTACGACCTCATCGACCGCCTCGATGACGACGACGAACGGAAACTGCTCTTCCTCTACCTCGACCGCAAACGCCTCCGAGAAATCGCCGAGATAACAGGCACCACCGAAACCGCCGTGAAACAGAAACTCTACCGCATAAAACAAAAGTTAAACGCCCTCAAAACAGCAGAAGATGAATAATAAAACCGATAAGAAATCCAGTCCGCGAAGCGAAAATCTACAAGATTTACAAGATTTCGCAGTAGCTGCGAAAGACGAGCACAGAGCGAACTCGTTTGTTCTGTCGAGGCAAAGCAGCGCAGACGAAGTCAGCGCAGCGCAGCAGGAGGATGTTTTTTCCGACCTACAATCCCTCTGGGACGAGCAGAGCCGCCGCATCGGCCAGCTCCTTGCCGAGTACCCCGCCTCGCAGCCCCGCGCCCTTAACTTCCGGCGTTACAAGCCCTGGCGTCGCCGTGTCATGGCCGAATGTCTCGCCCTCGCCCTCCTCAATATCGCCGCCGGCCTCTACTCCCTTGCCTCTTTCCTCCCCGACCCCTATATCCTTATCCGCGTCACCGGCTATGTCCTCGCCTCCACCAATGCCCTCATGGTGTTCCACAGCCTCTACATCCTCCTTTCCTTCCGTCGCCACCATCCCGCCCGTGTCGCCACCTCCCGCATGTCGCGCTTCATCCGCCGCATGCACATGGAACCCCATTATGCGCCGCGTCCCGACAGACGCAGGCCGCGTGTCATCCACGTTGATTTCCGCAATGCCGTCGCCACGGCGTTCTCCTCCGCCCGACAGGTCGCCGCCGTCAGCGCCGCCGCCATGGTAGTCTTTTTCTTTGTCGCCTGCACCCCCGTGGGCGACGGACACGCCATGTCGAAGCCCGACCGCGCCGACCGCGCTGCTGCTATCGTGAATGTTGACGAAATGGTTGCTCAGATATGAAACGCTCCTGGCTCATCACTATCCTTTTCTGCCTGCTCCTTCTGGGGGGGGGGGGGCTGTCCTGCTACTGCCCCAGGTCGTCCCCTTCTCCCAGTGCAGCGACGTGTACAAGCGTTATGCAAAGATGGATGGTGTTGATGCCACGTTCATTAAGGGCTACAAAGTCAACGACACCGTCTTTGTCGATGTCACGCTGCTTGAAACAAAGGATACCGCCCTGTGGGATAGCTTGTGCAAGGATTTCGGCATCGCACTTTTCTCAATGTATCCAAAAGAGTACCGTGAGATAATGAGTATTGAACATTCCTTTGGTCAACAAGTGATAAAAGATACGATTGTATTAGAAAATGACAGTTTGTATAAAGAAAATCTGATTATTTTCTCACATATTAACATGTCCATGTGTATATTCCATAAGATTAATGACAGCCAATATGACGCTATTGTAAACGAAAAACATAAAGAAATAACTTTTTAATATTTAATTCAATTCAAAATGAGAAGAAACATCATCACCGTAGCACTGTTTGCTGTGCTGTCAACAATGGCGGTCAGCTGCCAGAAAGAAAATCTTGAGGGACTTCAATTGGTAACTACCGAGTCTGCTTCAGCTCGTACCATACAGTACACCATCGATGGTGTCGAACAGATTATCACCCTCCACGGTGATGAAGAATGGGACGTTTTCGTAGCCCAAATGATGTCGTTGGCTCAACAGGGGCATGATGTCAGTATTTGCGACACAAGTATCGCTTCACATGGTGCTCTCACCAAAGATGTGCAAACGTTTACAACCACAAGCCAGTCGGAAGCGATTGCATGGACAAAAGAGATGGTTAACCAAGGATATACTGTTGATACAACATATAAAGATGGTGTGTATATTTGTGTTGCTATTCGTAAATAAAGTAACTGCAAACTCCCAATAGTGCTGTTTGCACAAAACCGTTAAATCGTATGTATTTCATCTGACAAAGTCTCATTCAAGAGTGCGCCGTTGAATGGGACTATAAACAAGAAAAGGTGCCTTGTGGAGGAGACTGCCATCGCCGTAGGAAAGCATAACAGCCTTTCCCCACTCCCCGCACCTTAGGCATAATATATATGCTCTGTTGATTATAACGAGATATTAAGAGACACTAATGAAAAGAACTCGCAAAATTAAACAAAAGTTGAACCATCTAAAACCTTAAAATCTATGAAGTACAATAGTAGTTAAATAAAACGGAGCCATACTTTACAGTCACGTATTATCGAAAACTTATGTATTATTAAAAAAAACAAGATGAAATCAAATTTCAAAATCTACACAGCGGCTGTTATAGCCATCATGACCATCGGAAGCATTACTATTGTTTCCTGCGATAAAGAGTCTGACTTTTATCCCCAAGAGCCGACATCATTAATTAAGGCCGCACCTGGTGGTATAGGGGATAATGATACAATCTATGTCCCCGGAAACACGACTAAATATTGGAGTAAGAAAAAATTGGAGTGCTTAGATGGGGGGCATGGCTGCCTGGATCCCGTGATTATTGATGAAAAACTTTATTTAAGGCTAAAGGACATCGCCAATGCCATTCGTCAAAACCCCTCGTCTGCCCCAAGTATCTTTAAAAATGAACAAAGCGATCTTTCTAAGGTAATTGATAACAATATTATCTCGGCAGTCATATCCGAAAAAGTAACCGTTTCTATACAGTTAGAAACATGGGAAAAACCCTTCACTTACTTCATATTCAACGGTCAATTCCAAGACAGCGATACTTATGTTTATCCAATTTGCAAGTAAGTTTCTTTCGTGCAGGGCAACAGTCTTTGTTCGCCCTGCACTTTTTCTTTTTTTGAGCATAAGCAGCATATCTTGTGGACATAAGTTGCAATTAGTCGAAACTGACCGAATTGTATCACTTCCTTCTGAACGTGGATTTGATTTTTGCCAAGGTCTGGAAATTGGAGGTTACGATTACTTCGTTTTTACAAGTTTCCGAACAAAGAAAGAGGTTGTACTTTATAACTGTCACGGCGAGGTCTATCGCAGACTATCCATAGATAGTTTGTGCCGAAAAGAAGGGATATACCTTTGTGACTGCTATGCCACACCAAATAAAATAATACTTAGAGAAGTTGGCGAAAACAGGGTTTTTGAAATAGACCATAATGGTGAACTCTTGAATCGGTATGACTACACATACTTGTCTGATGTTTGTGGCATGATAATTCATAGACCCAAGTTGCATCAAGATAGTGTCCTGTTCATGGTTACTGATTCCTATCGTCTTAACATGGGCATAAACCCAACTGAGGCTGTGTTATGGAAGGCAAACCTGAAACATGGCAGTGAAATCGAACCGCTTATTGATAGTTTCTTTTGCAGATTCTTGGACAAAGGCTACACCTGTTCGGACTACCCAATTTTTACGATTGCCGACACCTCAATTTTAATTGCAACTGCATTCTGTGACACCATATATCAATATAATTTAGATGGGGAATTGGTTGGTCTGGTTCCTGTTGATTCTCGTTTTTTTGACGCAAAAATCCCCTCTATTCCCGCAGAGAGAATCCTTGATATTAATGAAACATGGATGCAGAATAGTTGGATCGAAGATATAATCTATGATCCTTACCGGAAAGTGTACTACTGCGTGGTGAATGGACCATGGAAAAATGAGAGAAGCAGGGAAAGCGATTTCTCGATTATTATATATGACTCAACATTAAATCCGTGTGCGGAACAACTATTCAGGGGAGAGTTATATAAATCCTTATGCTATGTGGGTCGAGATGGTCTCTATATCATGAAAAGAAGTTCGGGTAACAAACTTGTATTCTCACTTTTTAAAATACAATAATCTATGAAAAACATACTATATATCCCATTATTGGCTTGCCTTTTATCTGCATGCAACGGCAATCAAGAAAACCATTCCGAAGCAACATCATTGGACACAACGGCCATTATTCAGCAGTTTTATACTGACCAGACGCAGAAAAATGACTTTTCAAAATATCGTCAAGCCATAATCATCAATGAGCGAGGGTTATGTCTAAACTGCAATAACGCATTCTCTTTGTGCAATGCCAAAGACTTGGATAATGATAGTACTTTGTTTATCATATCTTCCGATGGCACCCAAATAGACATTTCACCATACTTGTCTACGCAACATCCAAATGTGATATGGGATAGCCTGTACTCATTCGACTCGTTATTGCCAATGAATCAATGCTCGATAATTACCATAAATTAAGGCAGATAAGGTAGTAGTGTCCTAAACGTTTATACCC
This sequence comes from uncultured Bacteroidales bacterium, assembly GCA_900318275.1. GTDB lineage: Bacteria > Bacteroidota > Bacteroidia > Bacteroidales > P3 > Colimorpha. Next base: position 12,798 of record ONJY01000003.1, read on the forward strand.
AGTTAGTTTGCTGTACTATAAGCCATATCTGAAAATAATTATATTAACAAATAAATATATATGTCATGAAAAAAAAGAACAAAAGAAAAAACTTTTTTGTCCCCATTCCTCTTGGCGACATTGGCTCTATTTATGGCTTCTTGTGAAAAAACTGAAAAATGTACATTCTGCAATGTTGAAAATCCATTAACTGATTTAGAATGGTTGAAAAAAACGGTGGCAGAAATGACAGAATCTGCCGAACATTGTAGTGTGTCAAAATGTAATTATCAAACGGTCAATGAAGGATTCTTAATCTCTTTTTGCGACGACTGTCCCGATAACATGGTATCTCTCGCGGATTGTACAGGGAACACTCTGTGCAATATTGGGGGATATGCTGGTTTTCAGGATACTATATACAACATAGAAAACATTGAAGTAATATTCAAAAATTATTAAGATATGACACGCAACATCCTCAAATCCCTCGCCGTCCTCGCCTTGGGTGCGATGCTGCTGACTGCTTTCCGTCCGATGTCGAAAGGAGAGCATGAACTTGTCGGCAACTGGCAGTATGTCAAATCGACTGTGGCCATCCATTGGGACGACCCCGCTCCATTCCACGACAGTGCGGCACAGGACGAAGAGAAGTCCGAGCGCAAAGACATGACCATCAACGCTGACGGAAGCATGACAATGGTGGCCAGAGACATCGAAAGCAGCCGTGTGTACAGAGTCAGCGATAGCTGCGCAATGAAGTTTAAGAGCTACGACCTCACATGGGTTATCTCCGCAGATACGGACTCCCTGAAGGTCATATCAGCATCCGGTGGCAGCGAGTCTTGGAGAATCGTCCAGTTGAGCGAAAACACGCTTGTCTATGTTGTGGACAAGCATTTTGAAAGCCATATAGGTTCCGGTATTCTCACTTACACGTACATCTACCGCCGTAGTTGATGATCCCCATAGATCTACATCCATAATCACACAAATTATCAACCCCAATACGAAAAGAGTCCCATCCTCTCCACTGCCACGGCAAGCGTTACCCACGCTTGCCGTGGCTCTTTTTTATAGTCTTGTATCCCGCACGGTGCATCATGTGAAATTTACTTTGATTCTAATTCCGGCCCTCGGGCCTATTGTTTCATTTAAATTTCATTATTATGTTTATGTACAAGCAAGATTTAGCTATGGCCTATTTCCCCGACCACAGCAAGGAGAGTGCAAGCAAGCGCTTCGCCCATGAAATCCATTCCAACAAACCCCTCCTCGCCGCCCTCCAAGCCACCGGCTACTCCCGCCCCCGCAAAATCCTCTCCCCAAAACAAATCCAAATCATCTTCTCCTTCCTCGGCGAACCCTGAAAGCCCACCACCAAAGACCCCCAAATCCCCTACCCTCAACACAACCAAGGGCGAGACCTCCGGCCTCGCCCTTATACTGTTGTATGAAAAATAAAATGAGATACAATAAAAATGAGAATCTTCCGTTTATAAGGCATATTATTATAATAATAAGTTAAGAATACAGTATGAAGATACCGTTTTCTGTTTCATCTCGAACAGCAATGCTTATAGGATCTGAGAACTTCTCAAATCCTGAAGGCGCTATTGTGGAGCTCGTAAAGAATGCATATGACGCTGATTCTCAATATTGTTATATATTATTCGAAGGAGATGAAATTGGAAAGAAGAGTCTTTATATTCTGGACTGGGGGACAGGAATGGATGATAAGATTATCGAGACTTGTTGGATGCGTATTGGAACTGATGATAAACTTTATAATGCAAAAACAGAAAGTGGCCGAGTAAAGTCAGGAGCAAAAGGTATTGGCCGCTTTGCACTAAATAGACTAGGGAAGAAAGCAGAAATGCTGACTTTTACCAAAGAGGGACTTGGTTATGATTGGAAGGTAAACTGGTCTGATTTTGACAGACCGGGGACAAGTGTTTCGGAAATCACAGCCGACATAGATAGTATTACGTTGGAAGAAGGACATCTTTTCTTGTCAAATCTTGAAAAAAAATTCGGAATATCATTTCAAGATTTCAAAACGGGTACATTGCTGAAAATAACAGAACTAAATGATGAGTGGGGTGATGAACAATTAAATCACCTAAACTCTTCATTGAAAGACCTTGTACCTCCTTTTAACATCCCAATATTTGAGATATATCAATTTGTTCAAGGTAAAGACAATTATGGAAGAATTGTTATTCCGGATTATGATGACTACGACTATGCGGTCTCGGCTTCGTTTGACGGGAATGATAAATTATCCATTAAGGTTTCGCGTAATGAACTTGATGTAGAGCGGTTACGTAATGACTATATCGGTTTGTTCCGCAGGGAGGATATGAGAGAGTTCCCTTATCGGCTTTCTGAATTTGAGGCAGGAGGATATGAATTTTCACTTCCTTTTACAAAGCTTAAAGTAGATAATCCAGTAAGATTGGCCAATCATAAAGATGAACTTGGTGCATTCCGATTCAACTTCTTTTTTGTCAAAAGTACAACATCCGATGGTCGAGGAGAAAGCGATGAGGCAAAATACCCTTACCGACTTTTCTCTCCATCAAGTCGAAGAGAATGGCTCAAACGAAATGTGGGAGTGAAAGTATATAGAGATAAGTTCCGTGTTCGACCATACGGAGAAAATGGTGATGATTGGTTGCATCTTGGTGACCGTTATTCCGTCAACCCAATAGGTGCAGGACAGCGTAAGGGAGGCTATCATATTCGGCAAAACCAGATTGTAGGAGCTGTCGAGATTTCGCGACTGGATAATGTATACCTACAGGACAAGTCTGGCCGAGAAGGCCTTCAGGAAAATGTGGTCGTTGAGTTGTTTAAAGATGTTCTCCTCGGAATCATTGGTATTATGGAGAAAGACCGTAATACTGTAATGTATAACCTTTCACAATTGTATGATACCCTTCACCCCAAAGGGTCAGCCAAAGCAGAAGCAGACGAGGCCGCGAATGCAGGAAAGGCTGATGAGGAATCATACAAAAAGATTCGCGCTGGTTATATTGTCCTAAAACAAGAGGCAGAAGACAGGGAAAATGAACTTAAACTGCTTCGCAACCTTGCCAGCACGGGACTTGTGATTACGTCATTTGCTCACGAATTAAAAAATATTGCCATACTGTCGGATTCTCGCTCAGAAGACTTGCGCTGTGCAGTGGAGAACATTATGAGTGAAGATGAAGTTGCTCAATTGGGTTTGAATGACTATGATAACCCATATAGTTTGATTAGAGACCTGCGGGATCAAGACCAAAACATTAGAAGTTGGTTGAATTTCTCGATAAACTCCATAAATAGAGACAAAAGGACTCGTAAAGTATTTGGTATGGACGAATACTTTGAGCATTTCAAATCCACATGGCATACCGTTCTAAATGAACTAAACATAAATTTATATATTGATGGCTTTACCCCTGAAATGAGAGTAAAGGCTTTTATAATAGACCTTGACACTGTCTTCAACAATCTTCTTTCTAATGCAATATATGCCATTAAGGAAAGTAAGCGGACGGAAAATCGACGAATAACCATCAATGGTAATGTAGAGGACAGCGATATTGTGGTCTTATTTGAAGATACTGGGATAGGGCTTGCAGAAGAGTATAAAAAACGTCCCAACGACATTTTCAATGCTTTTGAATCATCGAAATATGATAAAGATGGGAATAAAATAGGAACAGGTTTGGGTTTGTACATAACAAAGGCCACCTTGGCTGAATATAAAGGTAGTTCTATATCAGTCATGACACCTCGTACAGAAGGATTCGGTTTAAAAATAAAGTTAAAAATGTTTTAATATGATAAAACTCGGTTATTTAGACGAGAACAAAGGTAACAGAAACACCTTCTATCGTATTTTTAAAAAAGATTTTGAAGTCATTATGTTAGATGACTTTGAAAAAGTGTTTACCTTGGATTTACTCTTAAAAGAAATCGATAAGCAGGAAATACAAGTTCTGGCAGTTGATTATAAGCTAGCAGACTCAGGTGTCGTTCAATATGATGGTGACCAAGTATTGGAAGCCATCAATGAGCATAAACGATACTTCCCTGTTTTTATGATGACTTCATATGTTGATGCCGCCATTCATAAAGTCAATAATACATTCCTTGTAAATGACAAGGATGGATTAAGTGACCCCAAGATAGTTGAATTGCTTAAATCCCAAATTGCAGGCTCTGTTGAATCATATAATAGGATTGTCTCAGGAATAGAGCAAAGAACAAAAGAGCTCGAAACCAAACAAAATACAGGTTTATCGAAAGCCGAAGAGACTGAGTTGCTCAACCTACATGTGGAGTTGAATAAAATAGACCCAATATCCAACCCGTTGTCACCAGATAAGATGCAGACAGAGGCGATAAAAGACTTGCGAGATACTGTTGCTCTGTCAGAAAAAATACTTAGGTCGTTGAGAAAATAGGATGACTATGAAACTGAGAGAGAAAACACCCGTTCGAACAAACGAGGTGGAACATCAAGCAGATTACCATGCTTATCGCGAACAATTGAAAGTTGACTTTAACTGTCGGTGTGGATATTGTGATGACAAAGATGTTCCACGTTCGGCTAGTTTTGAAATAGATCATTTTATTCCGCAAAAAATTGACAACACCAAAGAGACAGATTACAACAATTTGGTTTATGCCTGCAAATCATGCAACAATGCGAAACGAGCCAAATGGCCTACTGGTGATAAAACGAGACCAAATGACGGGAAAAAAGGTTGGATAGACCCTTGTTCAGAGGCTTATGACGCCCAATTTGAAAGAAGTGACGACGGGAGAATCCTACCTAAAACGGAATTGGGTAGTTGGATGTATGAAAATCTAAAACTCTGGAAAAAACAGCATGAAATTTTATGGAATTATGAGAAATTAGAAAAACACATTAACGAGTTGGTTGCTCTTCTAGAAGCAAATAAACTTCCTGCAGAACAAAAAGACAACTTAATTCTGCTTTATCAAAAGCAATGTAGGATATTAAACTCGTTATATGAAGCCTGATATATGCAGTCGTCTTTCCTGTCGTATTTAAAACGCAAGATTATCTCTGACGAACAGACTGTTAATAAACTGTTCGTGTCTGCCTTCATCGGAAGCAACTGCCTAAAGCATCCAAAATCAGCTTATCTAGAAAAGTATGTCATTAACAAGCATGATGAAGAATTTGATTTATTGCAAGATGTACGGAAACATTTATCAGCAGAATTTCGTGACGGACTGACAACAGAAAGTCTTGTTAAATTATTTGAGTTTGTAATCTCCCCTGCAAATAGGATTGTTAGTGGAGCTGTATATACGCCTATAAAAGTACGGGAAACTATACTTCAAAACGTACTTGGCGACAAAAGAGAGGATGAATTACGAACACTTCGTATCGCAGATATATCTTGCGGATGTGGTGGTTTTCTTATGGATGCTGCGCTGTGGATTCATAAAAAAACGAGAAAACCATATGTTGAGATTTTTAGGGATAATATCTTTGGAATAGATATCCAGGACTATGCCATAGAAAGAGCAAAGATACTGCTGAGTTTGTTAGCATTATCAGAGGGTGAAGATGCGGACTTTGATTTTAATCTTTTATGTAGAGATACCCTTGATTATATTAAAAAGGATTGGAACATAAAATACGCGGGATTTGATGTAATTGTTGGCAACCCACCTTATGTATGTTCAAGAAATCTAACAGAAGAAACTCATACAAAGTTGAAGAAATATGAGGTTTGTTCTTCTGGCCATCCTGACCTTTATATCCCATTTTTCCAGATAGCTATTGATATGCTTAATGAGGAGGGAAGATTGGGATATATTACCATGAATTCTTTTTTGAGATCTGTTAATGGTAGAGCAATAAGAAATTATTTTTCGCATAATAGATTTTCGATAAGAATTGTTGATTTTCGTGGGTACCAAGTGTTTGAATCAAAAAACACTTATACCTGTCTATTCTATTTAGATAAGCGTCGGAATTCAGAAAACGTAAAGTACACAGTTGATGAGCAAGGAGTACTGTCTGATGATGTTCTATACACATCGGTGCAATATGATAATCTAGATAATGAAAAAGGATGGACATTGAATAACTTTGATACAACAAGAGCTATCGAAGCAACAGGGGTACAGATAAAAGATTTTTGTCCTTCTCGTCATGGAATTGCTACGCTAAGTAATAATACCTACATATTTAAGCCTATCGATGAAGATGAAAGTTTTTTTTATATTAATGACAAAGGAAAGAAATATCCTATAGAAAAAAACATTTGTCGCGATATAGTGAATCCCAACAAGCTAAATACCGTTGAAGATATAAACACTCTGATGGAAAAAGTGATTTTCCCTTATAGAGTTGAATATGAACGTGCTTCTGTGTATTCTCCGGATGAGATGAGGTGTCTTTTCCCAAAAGCTTTTGCATATTTAAAAACAAAGAAAGAACTACTTTTAAAAAGAGATAAAGGAGAGACAAAAGATTATCCACAGTGGTATGCATATGGGCGGACCCAGTCTCTTGTAATGCCTAGATATAAATTGTTTTTCCCAAAATTTGCAAATAGGCCATTGCATTGTACCATCTGTGACGCGCCAAACCTAATGCTATATAATGGGTTGGCATTTGTAAACACTGACAAAAGAATACTTAGAATAATAAAGGCACTTATTGAAAGTGAACTATTCTGGAGTTATATTCAAACGAATGCCAAACCATATGCTTCGGGATATTATTCACTAAGTGGAGTAGATATAAAGCATTTCGGAATACCTCGTTTTTCTATTGAAGAAGAGGAGGAACTATTATCTATTAATGATAAGCTCGAAATTGAAAAATGGTTGAGAAAACGATATGAAGCCATTTTGCAACATTAGGCCTTAATTGACCGACTAAAGGAGCCACGGCAAGCCCATTCACGCTTGCCGTGGCTTTTTTATTGCCCCATCCACCCCGATTTTCACCAAAAACAGGGTAAGCGTTCTTCTTTTTGCCCCTTTCCAACCCTCCAAATTCCACCCCGCATCCCCCTTTATCCTCCCATATCCTCCTTTATCGCCCCTTAACCCCGCAATCCCCGAATCCGTTTTTTGCCACCCCTGTACTTTTGCCACGTCTTTCAAAGCTAACCGGTAGGTGCACATGCCGACACGCCAAGAGGACGAACAAACGAAAAGTATAACATTAAAAAGTAAAACACAATGGCAAAAATTTTCGGAATCAACACTAAGATTCGTGGCAAGGTAGGTGAGTATATCTACCGTCAGACCAAGGTGGGTACCGTCGTCAGCGAAGCCCCCGTCAAGCCTATCACACCTCTGCGCACGCAAAGCCAGATGAACATCCGCACCCAGTGGGCTAACCTCGGCGCCATCTACAAGCAGTTCGACTCTATGTTGCGCCGTGGCTTCGAGGAACTACCGCCGCATATGTCGGTCTACAATGCCTTCATCCAAGCCAACCTCGGTGTCGTCAAGGTCTATATCACCAAGCGGATGAAGCTCAACGGCGGGGCCATCCTCGCACCCTATCAGATTACGCGTGGCTCCCTGCCCAGCATCAGTATGGCCAAGAACAGCAACAACAAGCTGGTCAGTAGCGTAGCCCTCGGCTCTCTATCCATTACCGCAACAACCACCGTAGCGCAGTTCTCGCAGTCCGTCATCGACAACAACACATCGTTTCTTGAGGGCGATCAGCTCACTTTCTTCCATGGCAAGCAGTCTGTCGATGCCGTGACCCGCACCCCTCGTGCCTCTATCAAAGGCTACAAGGTTGTGCTCAACACTGCCGACGACACGCCTCTGTGGAATATCGTGGAAAAGATTGGCTTCTCCGTTGCAGACAATTGTCTTGCCACTTCAGAGGAGATAACCAACGGTGCCGCAGTCTGGGTACACAGCCGTGAGGGTGTCGATGGCACGTTGAAGGTCAGCACGCAGTTCTTCTATGTCGAGAACTCCGCACTGGCCACTTACCAGAGCAGCTCTGCCATCCTCGCCTCTGTCAACAGCTACGGCGGCATCAACTCCGCCGCTGTCTATCTCCAGCCCGAACTCAACACCACCACGCCCTGACTGCCCCGTCGGGTCTTCCGTCTGCTCGTCGGAGGGCGCTCCCTCGCCCTCCACAGCCGACGACTAACCCTCACAGCCCAATAAAATTCAATTTTCAATTTGCAACGTGGAAGATTTAGAAATCACATCCCTCCCGACCGCCGACCCTGCGTTCGCCCCCAAGCTCAACACCTTGGGTTACGACTCCGACGGCAACGCCGCACAAGTCCGTCTTTCCGACTTGGTGCCGCGCATCATCAAGGCCGCGAGCATTGATTTCTTGTCCGGACTCTTCATCAGCCGACAGCCCTTTGTCGCTGGAACCTCGGAAGTCTATATCAACGGCCTCCGCTACACCCTCGGCAAGGACTACAAAGAGGTGACCGATGGCACCAAGGCCGACGGCATCGAAATTCCCGGCATCGAGAGTGACGACGAAATCATCCTCAAAGCCATCCCAATCAATTAAAAAACAATAAAAATTAAAGAATTATGCAGAAACTCAAAGTAAAACAACTCGACGGCGTAGTGTCGCCCTCCGCATCCGATGATTGGTCATCTTTGACCGACCAGTTGGCCACCGCAGCCGCAACAAGTGAAAAGATCGACAATGCCGTCAGCAACGCCATAGGCGGCGCACTCCAGTCCGTCACCGGCGGCAGTGCTGAAACAGGCAAATATGTGTCAGCGGTCACCAAAGAAGGCGCCGCCGTCAAGGTCGCCAAGACCGCCCTCCCTGTCACAGGTGTCAACACCACGAACACCGCCGGTACTGGCACCACCACCAAGGCCATTGTAAGCCTCGCCCTCTCCAACGGCAAGGTCGTGGCCACGGAGAAAAACATTGCCTTCCCCAATCCTCCTGTCCTCACCCTCGACAGCGTGGACTTCACCCCAGAAATCACCCTCACCAAATCGCCTTATGGCGAAAGTGCCGTGGGTGTCTTCGTCAACGGCCTGATGCAGCCTCCCACCGACTACACCCTTGCCGAAGGCAAGATCACCTTCAAAGACCCCTCCCACTACGCCAAGGGCGACACCGTCAACATCCTCTACCTCACCGCCGCCTAAACTCTGACTAACCCCGAGAGGGCAGGGGCAAGGATCCACCCCAGCCCTCTCTCCAAAAATCTATCGTATCTATCGCCTCTATCCATTCTATTGTTGCGTATGCTGCGACACCATCGCAGCCCAATGACGCCCATTAACCCCATTAGCCCATCAAACCCACAAAGAAATGCGAACTATCACCGAAATCATCATCCATTGCACCGCCACCCTTCCCGATGCCACCTGCACCGTGGAGAGCATCCGTCGCTACCATAAGAGCCTCGGCTGGCACGACATCGGCTATCATTATGTCATCTATCCCGATGGTAGCGTCCATTCGGGCCGCCCCGTCGAGGAGGTCGGAGCCCATTGCCCCGGCCACAACGCCAACAGTATCGGTATCGCTTATGTCGGCGGCCTCAATGCCGACGGCCACGCCGCCGACACCCGCACCGAAGCCCAACGCCTCGCCCTCCTCCATCTGGTGCAAGACCTGATGGAAGAGCACCCCATCACCTCCATCCACGGTCACAACGAGTTCGCCAACCGTGCCTGTCCCTGCTTCGACGTCCAGCAATGGAGAAGAGAGAACAAACTTTAACCGCTGAAAGCGGAATAATCTACAAGATTTACAAGATTTCTTGCGCCGTCAGGCGCATAGGAGAATATAAAGATTTACTGAAATATGAACAACCTTTGGAACATCCTCCTGTCCGTCCTAACCCTCGTCGCCGGTGGCGGCTGGCTGTTCGACCGCCGCCGCCATCGGCAGGAGGTCGAAAGCCTCCGTGCCGACAACCGACAAAAGGACATGAACCTGTCGAAGATGTACGTCGACGAGTTCAAGGAAAACATCGCCGATCCCCTGCGGCATGAAGTCAGGGAACTAAGAACCGAGATAACACATTTAAGAAATGCGATACAGAAGATTAACGACTGCCCTCATAGCGACGCTTGTCCTGTTTACAGTGAGTTGCAGAAGCAGCAAGACCGTCACGCAGCAGACCCACAATGAAACCGTCCACGACACCGTGATTGAAACCGTCACCCTCACCCTCCACGACACCATTCGTGAAACCACCACTATCACCATCCAAACCAACGAGACCGGCGACACCACACGACTCACCACCAACCGCGACCGCGAGAAGATAACCTCTTGCGCCCGCACCGCCGACCACTCCCACCACCTCACCCAATCCGAAACCGCCAGCACCACAAAAGAAACCACCCAAACCTCCCCCATTAGCCCCATTCAACCCATCAACCTCAAATCCCCCATCAAACCCCTCCTAATCTCCTTCCTCCTCGGCCTCCTTCTAATCCCACTAATCAAACTAATCCACCACCTCAAACATTAGTTGCCCTCCTGTATGTTGAATTGGGATTACCACAAAAAGAACAGCGGGCCGGAACTTCCGACCCGCATTTTAATGGCTCTCAGCTATATTGTTTTTCTTCATCAATCTTATTAAATTTTGGTCTCCACCTCAAATGCTTTTGTTATTTTAATGAATGCAATTTTATATAACTTGACATTTTTTCACAAATTATTGGTGCCCAAAGTTTCACTTCTCCTCGATCCCCTAATTTTAAACCTTCGCCATGAATGGATTCTATTATTTCATTTTGTAATTCAATCGGCATGGTTCCTGATAAATTCTGTTTTGACCATATTTGATTAAGAACATTACGCTCATATGCTATTTTCTCCTTTGCAAATGCTTTGATAATCGCCTTTTTTGCATCCACGAAGGGCTCTATAGGAACAGTATATTTGTTTTCTGCATAAATACCAGCATTTACAGGTGCGGCAGTAAGGTATCTTTCCAAGCCCCAGAAATCATTAACCTGGTTGTCTGTTCCCATGAAAATTGCAATATCTCCACAGATAAACGCAGCACTGTCGTGCGTGTCATTTGTTTTGAAATTTATAAACCCTGCATCATTTGATAGGTATTCAGGGCTAACAAGTATCTTGTACCTAAATGGAAATTTCTCCGCCACAGATGCCGTGTCTGTTCCAAGTCTTTTATGCTCAAGATATGAAAATAAGTGGATACGCATACTTTCTTCAACATCAGAGGATAGCCAATCTCCCAGAATTCTTGTTACCGAGATTCTCCAAATAACGGAAATCCAAAAGAAATAAGCAACATCACCAGAAACTTGTTTTCCACTTTTCATAAAAGAAGCATAAGGTGACTCTAAATGTTCCGCAAGTAGTTTCTCGCAATGAGGACATAAATAATAATCTTTTGCTAATGAGTCAACTTTTAAATCAATAATCCGATTTTCATTTAGACTCTCTTCATCGAACAATTCCTCAAACTTGGTTGATGGTAAGTCTCCTGTGTGAACTCTCTGTTTCGTAGCAGTCAAAGTGAATGCTATGTCCTTGCCACGCTTTCCACTTCCATCATAACTGAATACACGTGCCCCCAAAAAACTAGGTACAATGTGTGAGTTTGTTTGGGTGGCCTCATCTCTCTTGCACAATAAACAATTGTCCATATTTTCATGAATTAAAAAACAATGCAAAGATACATCTTTTTATTTAAATATACAAGGAACAAAGTAAAGTTCTAATGAAGAACAAGTTTTTTACTTTTTTATCATACATTCGAAAATAAATTTGTATCTTTGCATTCAAAAATAATACAAATGAGCAAACGAGTATCACAACTACTAATACAGTTAAATATAGGTCTTGATACATTAAATCGCGAACTGACCCATATGAATGTACCCCTGGTTGACATTAATTCAAAATTGTCCGACCTTGATTGTGCATACCTTGAAGATTATTTTAAATCAAAAGAAATGGTTGCTTTAGACAATGCTTATTCCATGGTTGTTAAATGCAGAAAGCAACTTGATATCTTCTTTTTGCACAATAATAAAACCATAGATCAATTAGGAGAGATTGAGCGAACATTGTATTTTAATTGGATAATTGAACATGGGAAAAAATACATATCATTCCAAAAGCAGTTTCCTAATGCCGCCTCCCTTGTCTTATCAGAAGACACATTCAAGAGCCTATATGAATGGTTTAACTCATGGCGAACAAAAAGCGAAGAGGAAATCGTATTAGCAGAAAGTGAAGCAACTGAAAAGATAATAGATGATATGCAACCGAAAAACAAAACAAAAAAATGCTCCGATGAAGAAACCTCGATAATGAGCGCACTCAAACATGGGGGCGGTGATGTTTATGGATTTTAATTTAGCATATAATGTATGAAATACAGACAATACAATATTGTAAACTTTTACAGAGAAGATAATACTTTATTGGGTACATCGTGGGTTATTGTTGCCAATACAGCCGGATTAGATTCCAGCTGTGATTTGGGGTTTCCAGAAACAGACCTATATGGGAAAGGGGAGTATTCCGAGTTATTTATTGTTCAATACAACAACGAGGTCGTTGATGAGATTGAGGAAATCGCGCAATGCGGACAACTGTGGGTACCTGATACAAAAGACTGGCCAATTTACAAAGACGATAAGGTAATAGACGGTGTGCCCATTATTACCCACTACTACAAAGGTAAACGGAGAATAAAGGACACGCGAAGATCAATAAATAATAACAAAAATCTGAATATCATTAGTTGGAAACCTCTCCGGCAGTTGATTCTTGAACAGAATAATGAAATAAAGCAACTGCAAGATCCTAATACAGGAAAAAGTTTCTTTGTATGTGGAAAAGTAAAGGGCTATATTAGTCCTGCGGCAGAAAAAGTGTTAGAGAACAAAGATGCTGATGTTGCAGACTTTAAAGTGGCAATGGTTTCAAAGGAAGGAGAAAACCCTGTCCCGTGTCTTTTGACGGCAAGAAACCCAAATTCGAAAGTGCTACGCATAATAGACCAGAGCATTGACAGGTCTCTAGAACGTGGGCATTGGCGTGATGCAGTTCCATTGATAAGGAAAAACATGGAAGAATGCCTAAAAGATATGCAGTGGTTCTCTGAAGAAAAATATGATATTTTTCAGAAACATAAAGCCGATGACCCTAATGTTAATGACACTTCTGCCATTTTATATAACGCATTCTCCAACAACTGTGTCTCATATCTTTTGCCAACGATTAATGATTTATTGAAACTATTTTGGGAAGCGATATCCGATATGGATGGGGTGTATCCTGCAATGAATTATGAAAATCAGTTGGAGGATATTCGTAATACGGTAAACTTGATACTTGAAGAAGGATGCCCCAAGGACTGATGCTCACTTCAAAAAAGGATTTCTAATAGGTAGCCCTGCGGGCAATAAATTATAAAAAAAGGCGTTATCAATAAGGGATTTATAGATTGGTTTATCAAAAAAATGGCGTTATTGAAAGTGAAATATTGAATTTATCAAAATGGCGTTATTAAATAGGAATGGAATTAGTGGTTTATAATGAATGGCAAAAGAAAGGATACCCGCTGTGGTCGTCCTCTGCTGTCACCGATGCGGGACTAAACCGTCGGCATAGCCGTCGGTGCACCTCGCATGTTGAGGATAGAAAGATGAAAGCTTTTTCTGATTCCTATACGCAGTTTGCCCACCCTCACCTCGGCGCCGAAGAATGCTCCTGGGGAGAAGGTAGAGAAAAGACCTTCCTCACTGCATTTAATTTTGATAATAAGGTGTTCGGTTCCCCTTCGGGGTGCCCCCAGGAGGCCGAAGAACTCTTCGTCGCCACCGAGCGCAACGCCAAACTGCGCTACGAAGGCTACAAGAAACTCTCGGAGATGTAATATTCTCCACCCCAAGCTGGGCAGCCCGAGAGGGCTTCCCAGCTTCCAATAAAAAATAATTGTTATGATACCGGAATTCAAACAATTCATTCTTCCTGTATTACAGTTCTTGGGTGACGGCAAAAGTCACACTATAAAAGAATGTACAAATAATATCCAACAGATATTCTCATTATCTAATGAGGAAATGGAGCAACTGCTTCCCAGCGGCAGTGAAGGTATAGTAAAAAATCGAACCAATTGGGCTCTGACATACTTAAAGAAATCAGGACTTGCATATTCTGAAAAACGTGGAATATTCCAAATCACAAAGTCTGGCAAGGAACTTCTCAAGAATCCACCCAACCCCATTACTCCCAAGTATTTGGCAGAGCATTATCCTACATTTAAGGACTTTGCAACGTCCAGTCCTATACCAGCATCTCAACCAACTACCCCAATAGAACTGACTCCTATCGACGAACTTGATAGTGCATTCAAAAAAATCAATTCCCAACTCGCAGATGACCTATTGAATCAAATACTTCTAATGTCTCCGAAAGCATTTGAACTATTGGTGGTTAAACTGCTTGAAGCCATGGGATATGGTGATGGAACTATCACTCCATATACCAATGACGATGGTATTGATGGAGTAATAAATGAAGATAAACTCGGCCTCGATAAGATTTTTCTGCAGGCAAAACGATGGAAAACAGATGAGACAGTAGGGGCGCCCGAGGTACAAAAGTTTATTGGCGCAATAATTAGTCACGGTGGTACAAAAGGAGTGTTTGTAACCACTAGCAAATTCTCAAAGAAAGCATACGAGCTATCAACTGCCAGTATTAAATTTATACTTATCGATGGCCAACGTCTGGCCAACCTGATGATACAGTATAACCTTGGTGTCAGCACATCTCAGGTGTATGCAATTAAAAAGGTGGATACCGATTTCTTCAACGATGAGTTCGGAGAATGATAAATAGCATTCCATGTTTATCCATCGTACCATCGGCAACAAGGAACTGTGGCAACGCGAGAAAACACTGTTTCTCACCTCGCGGCAGGCACCGATTGGGTGTTATGGGAAGGTGTTCCAATGGGTTGAAGGGTTCGACAGGTTCAATGATTGTGCCGTATGCTTTAATACGTCAGAATTCGAGGAAGAAGTATTGAAGGCTTTACTGGTTTGTCATGTACCGACAACGCTGGTGGTAACTGGACGCTTTCACGACAATTATAATGTACAGATTGAGCAGGCGCTTAAAGAAAACCGCCTGCTTATTTTAGTGTTGCAGCAAGAGGAAAACGATAAAGGATATACCGCTCGGCTGCGTAATCAATATGTCATCGGCCAAGTACAGCATATCGTCTGCGGATACATCAACCCCAACGGCAGTATCTTCGGTCTGCTGGCAGGACTAAACAACATTACCCACTTGCTCGACAAGGAAGACATCCGCATGGCCGCCGAGCAGGAAGCAAAGCCATACCGCTGGACGGTGGCTGAGGACAAACGCCTGCTTCGGATGTTCTACGAAGATATGGGTATCCATGCCATCCACAAGGCCATCAACCGCCCTTACAGCACTATATACAAACGTATTAAGGCATTGACGATGAATGACAAGGTGCTGAAAGGTCGTGAGTTCGAGGACTATGTGATAAATCTCTTTGACTTGCCGAACAATAAAAAACTTACGCTTAAAGAATGGCGCGGCGACAAATCTCTACCAGGTGTCTATCCAGAAAGCAATAGCGCACCTGACTTCGTGTTCGAATATGATGGAAAACCGTTTTCCATGGAGTGCAAATGGCGTAGCCATCTATCAAAAGACATCGAGAAAGAATTGCTCCCTCCAGAGAGAATGGCATCCTTCCAACAATTCTCTACCGAGCGTCAAATGCCCGTCTATTTGCTCCTAGGCATAGGTGGCCTTCCCAATGACCCCGACAACCTATACTTCTCCTGTATTGATAAAGAATTCTCGGTAGAGACATTAGTCAATAGCGTTATTCCTTCGAAAGATTGCTTGATGGAAAAGATAAGCGGCCTATTCTTAACCGCCAAACACTCTAATCACATGCAAGAACAGAAGGCATTGTACCCCAACGCATACAAACCTTGGAGCGAAGACGACGATGAGTTGTTGACGAAGCAATATAAAGAAGGAACATCCGTAAAAGAACTGATGTCATTATTCCAACGCAACCGTGGTGGGATAGCGTCAAGACTTCATAAATTGGGTTTGACAAAATAGTCGTTACCGAGTGCTGCCTAATTCGACACATCGCGATGCGGCTTTATTGCTGTGTCGCGATTTTTTCGTATTTTTGCAGCGGAAAACAAACTATATAACTACTGTGAACAATCTAAACAATAGCAACTAATGAGTAAGAATACGATAGAACGATGGCTAAAAAATGCCCGTGTGGGGGCCACTATGCAGAGTCTGATGCCCTCGGTGGTGGCGGTGGTTACCGCTATAGGGGCGGAAGGGTTCTCGTGGTGGCTGGCCCTGGTGGCTGTGGCCGGAGTGTGGTGCGCACATCTGGCGTGCAACCTGATTGACGACTACTTCGACTACAAAGCCGACATGCTGAAAGACCGGCAGGAGGTGGTGCGCAAGGGCATCAAAGCCTACACAGCCAAATATCCGTATCTGACCGACGGGTCGGCAACCTTGGGAAGCCTGAGGATGGCGATAGCAGCGTTTGTACTGCTGGCGGCGGCCTGCGGCCTGGTGATCGGTTGGCAGCGCGACTGGGCGATACTGCTGATAGCGCTGGCGGCAGGTCTGCTGGGATTCTTCTATTCGGCGCCTCCAATAAAGTTCTGCTACTGGGGCATGGGCGAGGTGGTGACGGGCCTGATATTCGGGCCGCTGCTGATGGCGGGCGTCTATTGGGCGGCGTCGGGAGTGATGGACCAGAAGGTGCTGGCGGTCTCGGTGCCGATAGGTCTGCTGGTGGTGAACATACTCTATACCCACAGCATGATAGACCTGGAAGGTGATGCCGCCTCCGACAAGCTGACTTTGGCGGGCGTGATGAAGTACGGCTGGGCAAAGCTGGCGATGAGCTGGGTAATCAACTTCACCCCCTACCTCTGTGTGGTAGTGGCGGTGGCCATGGGATGGCTGCATTTGGCCTATCTGGCGGTGTTGTTGGAGCTGCCACGTTCGATATGGCTCTACTGGTCGCTGGTGCAGTTTGTGAAAGGTGCCGACTTCGAGAAAGAGCTGGAGCACCCCCGCAGGATGCTTGGACCGATGCCCAAAGACTGGGCTGGAATACGCAAGGCGGGACTGGATTGGTTCCTGATACGCTGGATAACCGCCCGCAACATCGTCAGCGGCTTCTGCCTGGCGTTTATGGTGGTTAAGATAGTATTGTTATTCGTGAAATAAGCACTTCGTTATGGCCAATATGTTTTCGCAGATGTGCTATCTGGCACAATGGTTTGTAAGGGCACGTTTCTTCGGCCGCAGGGCACCGATGCAGAGCGTGCTGTTTATCACCGATAGGTGCAACCTTTCGTGCAAACATTGTTCCGTCTACAACCACACCAACCCGACCAGCAAGAGCTACGAGCAGATACGCGAGGAGCTGGAATACTGCCATTCGCTGGGGTCGCGGTTCGTCGACTTCGAGGGTGGCGAACCCCTCCTGTGGCGCGATGGCGACAAGACGGTCAACGACCTCTGCGACCTCGCCCACGAGCTGGGATTCTACTCCTGCACCATCACCACCAACGCGCAGCGCCCCTTTGCCGGCTGCCGGGCCGACAGCATCTGGGTGAGCCTCGACGGCATAGGGAAATACCACGAGGCCGTGAGGGGCGAGGGCACCTTTGCCCGACTGGAGGAGAACGTGGCCGGCTGCGGCCACAAGGCGCTGTCGGTGTCGATGTCGGTGAACACGCTCAACTGCGACTGCGTCACACAGGTGCTCGACTATGTGAAGGCGAGCCCATACATCAAATCAATCTCGTTCAACTTCCACACCCCCTTCCCCGGCACAGAGAGCCTGACTCTGCCGCAGGACAAGCGCGAAGAGGTCATCGACACCATCATCCGCTACAAGAAGAATGGCTACCCGGTGATGAACACCCGGGCGGGCCTGACACGTATGAAGCGGCTCAACCTCAAGAAACGCTGCTGGATAACAAACTATATACTCCCCGACGGCTCGAAACACCCGATACCTGTATGTGGCGAAGCGGGCGGCTGCGAGCAATGCGGCTTCTCGATGGCGGGCGAGATGGACGCCGTGTTCCATTTTTGCCCCGAGACCATCCTCGCCGGCCTCGACCTGAGAGTCTGAAAGGTTATGGGTTATAGGTTATGGGTTATAGAGGGCTGACGCGGCTCTTTTTAACCACATTCCTCAAACAAAACGAAGAAAGCCGAGGCCAGTTTTTGTTGAAATGAGCAATATTTGCTATGACTGAAATATTTTTCGTATCTTTGCAACATTAAACCTTACTGTTCTATGCCACTACTGAAGGTCCATATCCATCGCGAAAACAAACTCACGCCGGAGCAGAGGCGCGAGGCGCTGGAATTGGGCAAACTCGGTGAGCAGATGGCCACGAAATATCTTGAGGACAACGGATATACCATCCTTGAACACAACTATCGCAAGGGGCATCTGGAAATAGATATCATCGCTCTTGACCCACATTCGGAGTTTAACGCCCCCTACTCGGAAAAGAAAGGCCTCGGCGACCTAGTCATCATCGAGGTGAAAACGCGTTCCTACGACACTGTCCTACAACCCGAGAGCGCCGTCGACCATCAGAAGCGGCTCAATCTGATACGGCTCGGCAACCAGTACATCCGAAACCACGGGCGCAAGGAGAATGTACGGCTCGATGTTATCGCCATTGTTAAAGGCGAAAATGGTGTGGAACTCAAGCATATCAAAAACGCTTTCAACGTCATGAGATTCTAGTTAACCTTTTTCGAAAATATATTTTGTTGGATAGCGAAAAGTTTGTATCTTTGCATTTTAAAAGAAGAAACCTTAAAAAAACACGAGTATGAAGGATATAATGCCTGTAAACGGACAGTTTGCGATGCCCACGCTGGGCTACGACAACCTTGGTGATGTCATCAGCAAGGAGACTCTGGGCTTCCACTATGGCAAGCACCTGAAGGCCTATGTGGACAACCTCAACAAGGCGCTGCCGGGCAGCGGTCTGGAAGGACTCTCGCTCACCGAGGTGGTGAAGAAGGCCGAGGGCGGCATGTTCAACAATGCCGGCCAGGTGCTGAACCACACCATGTATTTCGAGCAGTTCAGCAACTCGCCCAAGGCCATGAGTCCGAAGCTCACAGCACTCTTGGAGCGCGACTTCGGCTCGGTGGAGGCTTTCAAGAAAGAGTTCGAGCAGAAAGGTGCCACACTCTTCGGCAGCGGCTGGGTATGGCTCTCGATGGACAAAGAGTGCAAGTTGGTCATCACACAGCAGCGCAACGCCGAGAACCCCGTGACCATGGGTCTGCAGCCTCTGCTGACCTTCGACGTGTGGGAGCATGCCTACTACCTCGACTGGCAGAACCGCCGCGCCGACCACCTCGCCGCTCTGTGGCAGATTGTCGACTGGGCCATCGTTGAAGGACGCTTATGTTAGTTAAGACATATGGCAGCGCCATTGTTGGTGTCAACGCGCTGATGGTAACTGTGGAGGTGACCGTCGGCGATGGGCTTGGTTTCTTTATGGTGGGTCTGCCCGACAACGCCGTAAAGGAGAGCGCCCAACGCATCGTGTCAGCCTTTGAGGAGAGTGGCTACCGCATCCCCGGCCAGCGCATCACGGTCAATTTAGCACCTGCCGACCTGAAAAAAGAAGGCTCCGCTTACGACCTCACCATCGCTGTTGCCACTCTCGGGTCTCTGGGCTACATGAAAGCTGACGACCTCGACAAATACGTCATCATGGGCGAGTTGGGCCTCGACGGCTCTTTGCGCCCCATCAAAGGTGTGCTGCCCATAGCCATCGAGGCAAGAAAACAGCAATACAAAGGCATCATAGTGCCCACCGAGAACGCCCGCGAGGCCGCCATCGTCAACAACCTCGAGGTCTACGGCGCCCACTCGCTGAAGGAGGTCATTGATTTCTTCAACGGCGAGGGCTCTCTTGAACAGACCATCGTGGACACCCGCGCCGAGTTCGCCCGCTCGCTCAACAGCTACGAATACGACTTCGCCGACGTCAAGGGGCAGGAGACCGTTAAGCGCTGCCTTGAGATTGCTGCCGCCGGCGGCCACAACGCCATCATGATAGGCCCCCCGGGCAGCGGCAAGACCATGCTCGCCAAACGCATGCCTGGCATCCTGCCGCCGCTTACGCTCAGCGAGAGCCTCGAGACCACCCAGATACATTCGGTGGCGGGACTCATGCACAAGGAGGACTCGCTGATAGCCGTGCGCCCCTTCCGTGCCCCACATCACACCATCTCGGATGTTGCCTTGGTCGGCGGCGGGATAAACCCCAAGCCGGGCGAGATATCGTTGGCCCACAACGGGGTGCTCTTCCTCGACGAGCTGCCGGAGTTCAAGCGCACGGTACTTGAGGTGTTACGTCAGCCCATGGAGGAGCGCCGCGTGACCATCTCGCGCGCCAAGATGACCATCGAGTATCCGGCGGCATTCATGCTCATCGCCGCCATGAACCCCTGCCCCTGCGGCTACTACAACCACCCCACCATACCCTGCACTTGTCCGCCGGGTGCCGTCAAGCGCTACCTCAACAAAGTCAGCGGCCCCCTGATGGACCGTATCGACCTCCACATCGAAGTGACGCCTGTACCGGTGAGTCAGCTCAACCGTGAGGAGAAATCCGAGAGCAGCGCTGCGATAAGGGAGCGTGTCGTCGCCGCCCGCGCCATACAGACGGCCCGTTTCGCCGCCAACCTGGGCGTGCATTGCAACGCCCAGATGGGCAGCAAACTCACACGCCAGTACTGCGTGCTCACCGACGAGTGCCGCACCATCATGGAGCAGGCAATGAACCGCTTAGGGCTTAGTGCCCGTGCCTACGACCGCATCCTGCGTGTTGCCCGCACCATCGCCGACCTCGAAGCCGCTCCCGACATCACCCCCGACCACCTGCGCGAGGCCATCACCTACCGCAGCCTCGACCGCGACAGTTGGGGAAGGTGAGGGAGTTAAGAGTTAGGAGTTAAAAGTTAGTGCATTACCTATGATAACAACAATCATCATCGCCGTCATAGCCCTCGCAGCAGGCATCCTTGCCGGCATACTCATCGCCGGACGCGGCAAAAACGCCCTCACGGCAGAAAAACAAACCCTCGAGGCACAGCTGGCCGCAGCCAACCAGAGCCACACCACCGAGACTTCGCTCCTCAACAGGCAGCTGGAGACTCAGAAAACCGAGGCTGCTAAAGCACTCCAAAACGCCAAAGAGGAGGCCGCAAAAGCCCTCGAAGACTATAAAGCCGATGCCGACAAACGCCTCGCCGACTACAAGGAGGAGGTGCTCAAACGCCATAACACCGTCGTCGACGAGCTGAAGCAGAACCACCAGGCGCTCCTCGACGAGCAGGACCGCCGTCACCGCAGCGACACCGAAGCTCTCGAGAAACGATTCAACGACACCATCAAAGCCCTGCGCGAGCAGGTGGAGAATACCACCAACACCATGCTCAAGCAGCGTCAGGAAGAGTTCTCCGATGCCAGCACCAAGAACATTGACAGCATCGTCAAGCCCCTCAAGGAGACCATCGACAAGATGAAAGAGGAGATGTCCAAGAACTCCACCGTGCATACCACCATGAGCGCCGAGATAAAGACCAACATGGAGCACATGATCCGCCAGAGCATCGAGGCACAGAAGAGCGCCGAGGAGCTCACCCGCGCCTTCAAGCACGAGTCAAAAACTCAGGGCGACTGGGGCGAGGTCATCCTCAGCAACCTGCTGACACAGCAAGGCTTCACCGAAGGCAAAGACTTCGAGACTCAGGTCGTGATGCGCGACGAGAACGGCTCCGTCATACAGCCCGATGAGGGCGATAACCTGCGGCCCGACGTGCTGCTGCACCTCGACGACAAGCGCGACATCATCATCGACTCCAAGGTCTCCATGACCGCCTACATCGACTACGCCAATGCCACCGACGACATCAGCCGCCGCCTCTACCTCAAGGAACACATAGCAAGCCTCCGCAAGCACGTCGACGAGCTCTCGGCGAAGAACTACCCCCAGTACCAGATAAACCCACACCTCGACTTCGTCATCATGTTCGTGCCCCATGTGCCGGCCCTGCGCGACGCCCTGCAGGCCGAGCACACCCTCTGGCAGGAGGCCATGCAGAAAAAGGTCTTCATCGCCGACGAGCAGACACTCTACGCCGCCCTGCGCATCATACGCATCACCTGGACGCATATCGACCAGGAGCAGAACCATAAGCGTATCTTCGAGCTCGCACAGGAGATGATAAACCGCACAGGCCTCTTCCTCGAAGAGTACGAGAGTATGGGACAAAGCCTGCGTGATGCCCTCGAGGCTTTCGAAAGCAGCAAGAAGAAACTGCTGCCCGGCGGTCGCAGCATCGGCACCACTGCCAACCAGATTCTCAAGCTCGGGCTCGACAACAAGAAGGCTGGGCGCAAAGGGAAAGCCCCGGAATCCATCATCCCGACAGAGTATCTCACCCAGGAGGTGCAGACAGAGCTGCTGGAGGAGGCTTCCGAGGCTCCGGAAGAGTGACACACGGCGCTACAGGATAGCGGCGCGTTCCTCGTCGTCCCAATAAGTCATGTTGCGGTAGGGGTTGACGTCGTCTTTGCGACGGCTCTCCACCTTCTGCTCTTCAATATAGTTCTGTATGTCGGCAAAGCGCTTACGGTAATTCTGCCATAGGCCTTCATCGAGCTTCTCGACGCCGGCGAGCCTGCAGAGCACGCCATAGGCGTGGGCCTGCCGCTGGGCGGGATAGGTGCCCCAGAGGGTGTTGAAACGGCTGTGGACGGCATCCCAGCTGTCGATGGCGCCGCTCTCGACATCGGCTATCAGCTGCTCCATGTCGGGCTTGGCCACCAGCTGGCCGCCGATGTTCAGCCATTCCTTTTCACTCTGACCACTGACCTCTGGACACTGGCCACTCTCCAAGTTCTTCATGGCGTAGAACACCAGCATGTCCTCGTAGGCCTTGAGACCTTCCTTGGCCTTGAGGATGACGGTGCGGCGCTTGCCTTTCTCCATGCCGTCGGCGTAGACGGGTCCGTCGGCCGAGGCCTTCATCCAGCCACGCAGCAGCTCCATGCCGTGCAGTATTTCCTCGGCGGTGTCGGGCGCCAGGTTGTCGAACTCAATGTTCTGCGCCTTCACCACACGCTTGTCGCGCTTGGCGAACTTTTTGCTGTTGCGGTCCATGGCGTACATGTTGTACATCCACCAGTAGGCCGGCATCACCTCCAGCTGGTCCTTGCTGGCATTGTTGTTGACCAGCGCGAAGGGCAGCTTGATGTCGAGCTCGGCGGGGTAGTCGGCCTTGGCCAGCAGACAGTAGGAGGCGAAGCGGCTCGAGTGCTTGAACGAGCAGCAGAGGCCCGGCCAGAAGCCGCGTCCGGCGGCTATCTCGTTGTCGGCGGTGCGGCTGTTGTGGTTGGAGCCAATGGTGCCGCCGGCGGCTATGTTGCTCTGGCCCATGATGAGGCCGGCGATGAGGAACGAGTTGTTGTGGTGCTGCTCGTGTGCGGGGAAGATGATGCTGTTGCCCACCTCGCAGCGTGCCAAGGTGCTGTTGTCGCCCACCACGGTGTCGTTGAGGCGGAGGCCGAACTCGAGATGCACGTGCTCGCCCAGCAGGAAGCGCACGGCTATGACGCCATGCTCTATGGTGCAGCCGTAGCCCACCACGCCGTCGCTGAGCACTATGCAGCCCTCGATGCGCGACGGGTCGTCGGCCTTGGAGCGCACGCTGACGTTGTGCAGCGTCTTGGTATTCTTGATGACACAGTTGTCGCCCACGCGGCCGTAACGGCCTTCGGCGGTGCCGAGGGTGTCGTAGGTCATCTGCTCCAGGCGCTCCATCAGGCGCTTGCGGCCGCGGTATCGCGCCCACATATAGGCGTCGCCGATGGTCATGCCGCTGAAGGGCAGTATGCGGCGGCCGCCGTTCTCGTTCATAGGCTCCAGCCACGCCACCTCTTTGGCGTCGGCCGTGCAGGTCATCTCGTCGATGTTGAACAGCAGCACGTTGTCGCCAAGCGTGTAGTTGCTCAGCATGTGCACATTGTGGATGGCGGGGTGGTCGCCGACGGTGACGTCGGCCAGCGTGGAGTTGTAGATGCCTTCGCGCAGCGTCAGGTCGCCGTCCTTCACCTTGCCTGATGTTATGGCGCCGAGGCGCACCTCGCCGTCGAAGCAGTTGCCGTGCAGACAAGACACAGAGAACTGGTCGGTAACTTTCACCGCCGACCAGTTCTCGGCACAGTTGCCCGACCGCTCCAGCTGTTCTATCTCACTCGCGGTGAGACTGCAATATCGGGTTTCCATTTAGTAGAGATTTACAAAACGTTCTATTGTACCTTCAATCCTCTGCTTGTCCTTGAAGTACTGGTAGGTGCTTATCTTCAGTTCGTCGCAGGCCTCCTCGTCGCACACTATGGTGGCGTGTGGGTGCATCTGCAGCATGCTGGAGGTCCACATGTGGTTCACACCGTTCTCTATCATGTGGTGCAGCGCACGGGCCTTCTTGGGGCCGTTGCAGAGGATGAGCACCTCGCGGGCATCCATCACGGTGCCCACACCAACGGTCAGGGCCTGTTTCGGCACCTTCGTCTCGTCATTGTCGAAGAAGCGGCAGTTGGCCTGGATGGTGTTGGTGGTGAGGGTCTTGATGCGGGTGCGGCTGGCGAGGCTGCTGCCGGGCTCATTGAAGGCTATGTGACCGTCGGGGCCCACACCGCCCATGAACAGGTCCACACCGCCCGCCTGGGCAATCATCTCCTCATAGTGGGCGCACTCGGCCAGCAGGTCCTTGGCGTTGCCGTCGAGGATGTGCACGTTCTCCGGCTTGATGTCGATGTGGCCGAAGAAATTGGTCCACATGAAGCTGTGGTAGCTCTCGGGATGCTCCACGGGCAATCCCACATACTCGTCCATGTTGAACGTCACCACGTTCTTGAAGCTCAGCACACCGCGCTTGTTGAGCTCCACCAGGTGCTTGTATAGTCCTAACGGTGAACTACCGGTGGGGCAGCCGAGGACAAACGGATGCTCCTCCGTGGGATTGAAATCCAGAATCTTCTTGGCCACGAAATTGGCGGCCCAGACCGACATTTGGTCGAAGTCTTTTGTAATAATAACGCGCATATTATTAGTGTTTTGTGAATAAAAATATGTTTAAACTATCTTTGTTTTCACAATTAATTCCAATTTGCAAAGGTATGTTTTTTCCGTCAAAAAATTTTAACTTTTTTTCATAAAATTTCTAAATCATTAAAAATTAAGGAATTTTAACCTTATGTAACATGCTAATCTACAGCACATAGGATAGAGCTCCTACGGCTCCCCTTCGGACCCTCCTTGGCCCTGCATCGGCCAGATGCGATATAAAGACCGTAGAATCAGCGCAGAAGAGCCGAGGGGGCTCCGTGGGGGGTCAAGCCCGTAGGCGGTATGGAAAAAGAGCATGGAAACAACGCCGAAGAAAAAAAAATTTTGTCATATCGAAAAAAGGTTGTACTTTTGCAGTTCGAATTGTAAACAGAAACAGCTATGGGAATAACGATACCTGCCCTTATAATCGGGGCCATTTTCGTGAACAACGTGGTGCTTGCCCAGTTCCTCGGCATCTGCCCGTTCCTCGGTGTGAGTAAGGATGTTAAGTCGTCCGTCGGCATGAGCGGCGCCGTGCTGTTCGTCATGTTGCTGGCCACTATGGTGACCTGGCTCATCATGACCTATGTGCTCGTTCCGCTGCACCTCGAATATCTGCAAACCATCGCCTATATCCTCGTGATTGCGGGCCTCGTGCAGATGGTAGAGATAGTGCTGAAGAAGATTGCCCCCTCGCTCTATCAGGCCCTGGGTGTCTTCCTGCCCCTCATCACCACCAACTGCGCCGTCCTCGGTGTGGCCATCCTGGTGATACAGAAGAACATGAACTTCCTCGAGAGCGTCGTCTACTCGGCCTCCATCGCCGTCGGCTTCGCCATCGCGCTGATACTCTTCGCGGGCATCCGCGAGCAGCTCGACCTCACCGGCGTGCCCAAAGGCATGAAGGGTGTGCCCATAGCGCTGGTCACCGCCGGCATCCTGGCTATGGCCTTCATGGGCTTCAACGGCCTCGTGCCGCTGCCGTAAGACAGTTAAGAGTTAAGAGTTAGGAGTTAAGAGTTATAATAGGGGCTGAAACGTTGTTTCAGCCCCTATTATTTTGTGGTGAACAAACCACCTGGCATTAGACTATTGCCATTCTCTATTCTCAATTATCAAAGTTCGAGTAATTCGCCATAAATTAACCTGCGCAAGCTTAGCTCCACAAGGTCGCTGACCATAGTTCGCTTAATTATTCGCTGGATTTGATTTATTTCAGCGGTGCTCATCACCCCTTCGGGGGTCGAATAATTCGACGTTCTCACCTTTTCGAGTAATTCGCTAGCAATTGACCTGCGCATGCATTCGAATAATTATTCGCTGGATTTGATTTATTTCAGCGGTGCTCATCACCCCTTCGGGGGTCGCCCAATTCGCCGTTCTTTTACAATTCTCAATTCAGTTGCGGTAGCCTATGACGCGGCGCACCTCGGCCAGCGTGCGTGCGGCGCTGTCGTGGGCCTTCTCCTTGCCGAGGTCCATGATGCGGCGCAGACGGGCGTCGTCGCTCTGGAAGTCGAGGATACGCTGGCGGATGGGCTCCACGAAAGCCACCATGTCTTCGGCCAGCTGCTTCTTGAGGTCGCCGTAGCGTATCTGGCAACGGTTGTAGAGGTCGTCGAAATACTCCACCGTGTCGGGCGTTGATACGGCCTTGAGCAGGGTGAAGAGGTTCTCTATCTCCTCGGGCTTCTGCTGGTTCATCTCCGTGGGACCGCTGTCGCTCTTGGCCTTCATAATCTTCTTGCGGATGACGGCGGGCTCGTCGGTGAGGAAGATGGTCGAGGCTTCGCCCTCGCTCTTGCCCATCTTGCCGCTGCCGTTGAGGGCCGGTATCTTGACCAGGCCGGTGCTGGAGCCTATGGCCTGCGGCAGGGGGAAGACCTCGCTGTGGTACATGTTGTTGAATCGCTGGGCGAAGGTGCGGGTCATCTCCAGGTGCTGCTCCTGGTCTTTGCCCACGGGCACGCGTGTGGCCTTGTGGATGAGAATGTCGGCGGCCATGAGGGTGGGATAGGTCAACAGGCCGGCGTTGACGTTGTTGGGGTTCTGGCGCACCTTGTCCTTGAAGGAGGTAACGCGCTCCAGCTCGCCGAGGTAGGCGTTCATGTTGAAGAAGAGGTAGAGCTCGATGGTCTCCGGCAGGTCGCTCTGGAGGTAGATGGTGGCCTTCTCGGGGTCGAGGCCGGCGGCGAGGTAGGCGGCCATGATCTTGCCGGCGTCGCCGTAGATGCTGCCCGGCGTGGGATGCGTGGTCAGCGAGTGGTAGTCGGCGATGAAGAAATAGCAATCATACTCGTCCTGCATACGCACGAAGTTGCGCAGAGCGCCGAAATAATTGCCCAGGTGGAGGTTGCCCGTGGGGCGTACACCACTGCAAACTATATCTTTAGCCATAGTATCGTCGTTGTCGTTAATGCTGCAAATTTACAAATAATTTTGCAGTATTAAAGTTTTTTTGTATTTTTGTAGGCTGAATTACAGGAGTCATAAAACAAAAAAAACAACATAAAATATTGTAAATATGTATACAAAGTTCCAACAGCATCTGCAGAAAGAGCTGGCCGACATCGAGGCCGCCGGTCTTTACAAACATGAACGCATCATCGAGAGCCCCCAGGGCGCCGAGATTATGGTCAAGGGCAAGAAGTGCCTCAACTTCTGCGCCAACAACTACCTAGGCCTCGCCGACAACCCCGAGCTCATCGAGGCCGCCAAGAAGGGTATGGACGCCCGCGGCTACGGCATGGCCTCCGTCCGCTTCATCTGCGGATGCCAGGACCTCCATAAGCAGCTCGAGAAGAAGATCGCCGAGTTCTTCGGCACCGAGGACACCATCCTCTACGCTGCCTGCTTCGACGCCAACGGCGGCGTCTTCGAGCCCCTGCTGACCGAAGAGGATGCCATCATCAGCGACGCCCTCAACCACGCCTCCATCATCGACGGCGTGCGCCTCTGCAAGGCCCAGCGCTACCGCTACGCCAACGCCGACATGGCCGACCTCGAGGAGCAGCTCAAGGCAGCCCAAAAGAACCGCTTCCGCATCATCGTCACCGACGGCGTCTTCTCCATGGACGGCAACGTCTGCCCGCTGGACAAGATCTACGAGCTCGCCAACAAGTACGACGCCATGGTGATGGTCGACGAGAGCCACTCCGCCGGCGTCGTCGGCAAGACCGGCCGCGGTGTCACCGAGCGCTACAACCTGCGCGGCAAGATAGAGATCCTCACCGGCACCCTCGGCAAAGCCTTCGGCGGCGCCATGGGCGGCTTCACCACCGGCAAGAAGGAGATCATCGACATGCTGCGTCAGCGCAGCCGTCCCTACCTCTTCTCCAACAGCATGGCTCCCGGCCTCGTGGCCGCCGGCATCCGCATGTTCGAGATGATGAGCGAGACCAACACCCTCCAAGATAAGCTCCACGAGAACACCGACTACTTCCTCCGCCGCATGAAGGAAGAAGGCTTCGACTGCAAGCCCAGCGAGAGCGCCATCTGCGCCGTCATGATCTACGACGCCGCCAAGAGCCAGCAGTATGCCGCCAAGATGCAGGAAGAAGGCATCTTCGTCACCGGCTTCTACTATCCCGTCGTCCCGAAGGGACAGGCCCGCATCCGCGTCCAGATCAGCGCCGCCCACGAGCACGAGCACCTCGACAAGTGCATTGAGGCCTTCAAGAAAGTCCGTGCCGAAATCGAGAAGTAAGCACCATCCTTACGATAGCAGAGAGGGAGCCCCACACAGGGCTCCCTTTTTCATGCTCTTCTTTTTGGGGACACGAATTATCGTGAATGACCATGAATTATCATGAATTATTCTTGACTTAGAATACGTCTGTTTTGGAACTCATTAAACGGCGAATTACTCGAAAAGTGGATAGTGGTCAGTGGACAGTGGACAGTGGACAGTGGATGGTGGAACGGCGAATTGGGCGAATTTTACGAATTGGGCTGGTCTATTTATGGCGAATTACTCGAAAAGTGGATAGTGGTCAGTGGTCAGTGGATGGAGGAACGGCGAATTGGGCGAATTTTACGAATTGGGCCGGTCTATTTATGGCTAATTACTCGAATTGGGAGCGGGCGGTTGATGGGTTAAAGGGGCGTCTTGATGGGGTCTTGTGGCCGTCTTGTAGCCGTCTTGTAGCCGTTTAGTAGCCGTTTAGATGCTGTTGGGGCAGTAAAAAATGGGGTATGGAAGTGGCATATCTGAGGGTAACGGCTGTAAGACAGTGTATTACGGTATAGGGTGGACAGTGGGGACAGTGGGGACAGTTAAAATATACGGCTTACAAAACCAAAAAATAATTTCTATATCTATATATAATATATATAGATATAGAGGTATAATTGCGAAATGTATGGCTTAAAAACTAACTGTCCCCACTGTCCACTGTCCACCCTAACCCTCAAATATTATTTTTTGCCGATTCAGAATTATTGTGTATCTTTGCATTGCAAAATATAAATAATTATGATTA
Source organism: uncultured Bacteroidales bacterium (assembly GCA_900318275.1). Lineage (GTDB taxonomy): Bacteria > Bacteroidota > Bacteroidia > Bacteroidales > P3 > Colimorpha. Next base: position 42,485 of record ONJY01000003.1, read on the forward strand.
ATATTGTTATCTTCGGTGCACCGGGGGCGGGGAAGGGGACCCAGGCAAAGCTGCTGGCAGAGAAATACGACTTCCTGCATATTTCAACCGGTGACCTGCTGCGGCAGGAGGTGGAGCTGCAAACCCCGATGGGACAGCGAGCACAGGCCATCATGAACCGTGGCGACCTGGTGGGCGACGATATCGTGGTGCCGCTCCTGGGGCGCGCCCTTGAGCTGCGCTCGACGTTGCCCGACCCTGACGCCGCCCTTGACCCGTGGGATGTGGAACGCAACGGAGCGCCGCACCGCCCCGAGGGCTGTATCATCGACGGCTTCCCGCGCACGGTGTCGCAGGCGCAGACATTGGAGTTCCTCTTCGGGAGGCTGAAACGCAAGATAGACTGTGTGGTGGCCATCGACGTGCCGCGTGACGAGCTAGTGCGCCGCATCCACGAACGTGCCGCCATAAGCGGCCGTGCCGACGACACCGAGGAGGTCATCCGTCACCGCCTCGACCTCTACGACCAGCAGACCACCCCGGTACTCGAGTACTACAGCGTGTCGGGTCTTCTGGCGACTGTCGACGGCAGCGGCGAGATTTCAGAGACCATCGGCCGTATCTGCAAGACTCTCGAATTGGTGATGCACCTCAAGGCCAAGCATTAAATGCAAGTATTTTTGTAGAATAAAAATATTTTGTATCTTTGTTGCTTAGAGCCGCAAGGTGTATTTCCACGCAAGGGCGTGATATATTGTAAGATATAAAGAATTAACAAATATTAGATAACAATGAAAAAGATACTTATCGTCGGTGCAGGCGGACAGATTGGTTCCGAGCTCACCCGTAATCTGAGAGACATCTATGGCGACAGCAACGTGGTGTGCAGCGACCTGCGTCCGCTGAAGGGCGACCCCTACGAGCGCGGTCCCGTGGAGCGTATCGACTCGACGCAGATCATGCAGATAGCCACTGCCGTGAAGCAGTACAACATCGACACCATCTACAACCTGGCGGCCATCCTCAGCGCCACCGCCGAGTTGAACCCCATGCTGGGTTGGAACGTGGGCATCGGAAGCCTGGTGAACTGCCTCGAGGTGGCCCGCCTGTTCGGCTGCGCCGTCTTCACGCCCTCGTCGATCGGTGCCTTCGGTCCCTCGACGCCCCATGTGAACACCCCGCAGGACACCATCCAGCGCCCCAACACCATCTACGGCGTCACCAAGGTCACCGGCGAGCTGCTGAGCGACTACTACTTCACCCGCTTCGGCGTCGACACCCGCTCGGTCCGCTTCCCGGGCCTCATCAGCTACCAGACGCTTCCCGGCGGCGGCACCACCGACTACGCCGTCGAGATCTACTACGCCGCCGTCAAGGGCGAGAAGTTCGTCTGCCCCCTGAAGAAAGGCACCCTGATGGACATGATGTACATGCCCGACGCGCAGAAGGCCATGATCGACATCATGGAGGCCGACCCCAGCAAGCTGGTGCACCGCAACAGCTTCAACGTCACCGCCATGAGCTTCGGCCCTGAGACCATCTACGAGGTCATCAAGAAGCGCTACCCCAACTTTGAGATGGTCTACGAGCCCGAGCCCATCAAGCAGGCCATCGCCGACTCCTGGCCCGACAACATGGACGACAGCTGCGCCCGCAAGGAGTGGGGCTGGAACCCGCAGTACGACCTGGAGAAGATGACCGACGACATGATCCTCAACCTCAAGAAGAAACTGCTGTAATTCTTTAGTAGTCAAGTAGACAGTAGATAAGTAGATAAGGCAATACTGATACAAACCCCAAGCGAAGGCTACCGACCGAAAAGATTGGTAGCCTTCTTTTTCGTAAAAAATGTTAAAACCAGCCCCCGCCGCCGCTCAATTTATAATATCAGGGTTATTATATATGTAGTGAAGCGCTTTTAATGGCAGACGACAGGACATCACGGTACAGCGACTTCGACGCGCTGCTGGCGCGCCACCAGAGGCTCATCAAAGGCCTCTGCTGGTGGTATGCCGGCGGCGACGCCGACCGTGTAGCCGACCTCATGCAGGAGGTGATGGCTGCCTTGTGGCATTGGCGCCACACGCTGCGTCCCGGCGCCACAGCGCTGCAGGAGCGGGCCTGGGTACACATACGCTGCCGCAGCGTCTTCGAGCACATGCGCCGTCGCCAGCAGGTGGAGACGGTGGCAACAGAAGCCGCACATGATGTGGCCGAAGAGCCGCCGGCAGGACGCGAACAGATAGACCGCCTGTCGGCCGACCTCTCGGCGGCGGAACAGCAACTGTTGGAGCTGGTGCTCGACGGCTACACCGACGGCGAGATAGGCGAGACCATGCGCCTCGCGCCCAGCGAGGCGGCGAGGATGCACGCTGCGGTGATAGAGAAAATGAAACAAAAAGCAAGGATAACAGAGTAGTTAAGTAGACGGTAGTTAAGACAAATGAGCTTATTATGGACGAAAAAGAGATAATACAACTGATTGAGGCCGAGCAGGCGCGTCGCCTGAAGGCCGACGAGGAGCACCTGCGCCACCTCGTCGAGCGGCACACCGCCGACCTCGGCCCCTGGTGCGCCCGCCGTCGTGCGGTGGTGCGTGCCATCGCTATGGCGCTGCTCGTGCTGCTGCCTACGGGCTGGTACATGATGCTGCACCAGCGGACGGACGACCGGCAGGTGCTCTGCAACGTGCGCGGCGATGAGGCGCTAGTGGTCAACCGCGTCTGCAGCGTCGTGGGCAACTGTGCCGACCAGCAGGTAATCAATATAATGGACATGAGATAGTGATGAAGAAACGCGCGCTCATATACATCGGAGTTTTGCTGCTGCTTCTGGCCGTGGTGACGGCCTTCAGGATGCGTCCCGCCGAGCCGGAGAACAGCGTGCTGTATGAGCGCTACAAGGACATGCCCGGTGTGCGCGTGGGCTTCGTCAAGGACTTCCCGTTGAACGACAGCTCCACTTGCGACGTCACCATCTTCGAGGCCCTGACCGACGAGGGGTGGGAGAACATGGTGGACGAGTTTGACTTGATGCTGATGATTGATTCCACATCTATTGCGAATAATAAACCTCAGAAAGACTTTGGTAATGTTGTCAGTTTTAGGTGGACTTCCCGTTTCCATCCCGAACAGTACGGACCAAAGGTGGCAGGGACACTTGGCGACACAGCCGATGCAATGTTTGTGTCATCCTATTACCGTTGGATGGCCGACTTCCACTGCGTGAAAGAGAATCAGTCTAATGAACTCATCCATTATTACTTAGACAGAATGTCCGAGTATCGGATGAACAGTCCAGTCGTCGACAAGTCGGCCGAGGCAATACAATAAAGTAATAATTAATACGTTAATTAATAACAAGTACTATTATTAACTATGAAAAAGATTCTACTGTTAGGATTGATGGGTCTGATGGCCCTGTTTGGCTCCCGGGCTCATGGGCAGATGATTATCGACACGTGGAATATGACCACTGGTGTCGACACGACGCTATGGTATGACATCGACGGTGTGGACTCGGTGATTATCACCCCGGGCAACAAGACGTCGGCCCGGTCGGGCCTAGTGAATATAGGCTTCCCCTTCACGCTGGGTGTGTCGACCTACAGCCAGTTTTCGACCAATATCAACGGCACGGTGCGTCTGGGCAGTACGCAGTTGTCGGCCGGTGGCAGCTATTCGGACGCCTTGAACCAGAATAACGGCCCCAAGATAGAGCCGTTCGGTTACCAAGGTCGTTTCGACAACAACTGTTATACACGTATGGCGCTGCTGGGAACCGCGGGGAACCGCGTGCTAGTGGTGGAGACAAGGATGAAAGATTACTATTCCTTCAGCGACTCTCTGTATGTGAGTTTCCAGGTGCAGCTGTTCGAGGCCGGTGGCCTGCGTGTGGTGTACGGCGAGGCCGACTCCGGGACGGTGTATAACACCACTTCCGCACGCTTGCAGAATGGTGTGTCGGCAGGCGTGAGTAGCAGTAACAAGGATATCATCTTCATCGACTTCGCCACCCACGAGGCGGTGCGTCTCAACGCCAGTTGCTCGCTTCACAACACCGCGGCGGCGTGGCCCGAGAAAGGCCGCTGGTACAACCTGTTTTACGACAGCACCCTATGTCCCTATCCGCCGGCCGTCAGCACTACAGGCAACAATCCCGACGACATCACCCTGACGTGCGCCAACGGCGTGAGTGACCTGCACATCCTCATCCCGGCCGTAGGCATCGACACCGTGTGGCCCGGCACAGAGAGTTACCTGTCGTTAGGCGTTGCGTTCAATCCCACCACTACCTATAACGGAACAGTACAATCAATTTGCGCCAATGGACGCACAAGCTACCGCACGCGAGCTTTCAGCTTCTCCACAGGGTGCGGCGTCGTGCACTTCCTCCCTTGGTCGGCCGACTTCCAGACCGCCGACGCCACAAACTGCTGGGACGCCACGCGGTATACCGCCACAGGGAATAGATGGAGACATGCGAACTACAACATGAGTTGCGCCGGTGGTGGATTACAGACCTATGACGAATGGCTGGTGTCGCCCGCTTTCGTATTGCCCGACAGCGACGGCATCACCCTGCAGTGGGACTACAAAACGACCCTGATTAACGGCATCGCACCGACGGTGGATGTGCGTGTGGCACTCTGTGCGGCCGACGGCACTGTGGACAGCACAGCATGGGTCACCCTGCGCACCATCAACACCCACATGTCGTCCTATACCACCCTATACAACAGCCTTGATGCCTATCGTGGCCAAAGGATTAAGGTGGCCTATGTGCGTTACGGCGTCGGTGGCGGAACGGCATACCTGGACAACTTCTCCGTCAATCTACATCCAATACCTTCCATGACGTTGGAGGCTCCGACCTACACACGCGTGGGCGACACCACAGTATTCGACGCCAACATGATTGTAGGATGTGAAAGAGATATAGTGTGGACGTGGCATTCAACGCTGATGGACAGCACCTTCATCGGAAGTAACGAAGCTCACATGGTGTACTCCGTCCCGGGCACCGACACAGTCACCGTCATTCTCAGCAACAACTATGGTTCCGACACAGCAACGGCCGTTGTGTGGGTGGCCGATTGCCACACCGTAGCCTCCTTCCCCTGGGTAGAGGGCTTTTCCTCCTACGACTACTTGGCTTGCTGGATTGTCAACGGCTGGCAGATGACAACCAATTGTTACGGTCATGACGAGGACGGCAACAGTCGCATATACTGGAATTTGGCGTCTTCCAATACCGAAGGAAGCTATATGCTGTCACCCGCGATTACGCTGCCCTCCACAGGGATGCATAATATGAAGTTATGGGTAGAGGGCTCTCGGCCGATGATGGTGCGCCTAAGTAGCACCGCCAGCACCGACACCGCCGACTATAATGACACCTTGCTGGTGGTGAATAGCAACTCAACCCCAATCGATATGTGGTGGCATATGGTTGACTTGGAGCCATACGCCGGACAGACGGTGCGTATCGGTTTCTTCAAGATGGCCGGAGGTCAGAGTTTTATCAATGAAATAAAGATAGACTACGACACGCTGCCAAAGCTCTTTGCCATTGATGGACAGAGCAGAACGATGGTGGACAGCTCCACGTTATTCACCGTCTCGCTGCGTCGCGGTTCCACCGATGGGCTGCACTACACGTGGAGTTCGCGCATCATCAGCACCAATACCATCGGTGACAGCATGACCGTTATCTACCCCAGCGGCAGCGGCAATATGGTGGACACCATAACCGTCGTCGCCACCAATGCCTATGGCAGCGACACTGTGAGCAAAATGCTACGCGTGGTTGACTGCACACCAGCTACCAGCCTACCGTGGACGGAAGACTTCCAGGACGGCGACATCTGCTGGTACAAACCCGAAGGCAGCAAGTGGCACGACGCCATACCCAACGGCATGGCCTCGCAGGAGCACCTGCGTCACCTCTATCTGCAGGCTCGCACCGACACCCTTGGCAGCTGGATTATGTCGAAAGAGATACAGATTCCTGCCGACACCACCCTCGCGACTCGCCTCTTCTGGAATGTGGCGTCGAGCAACAATACTTACCAGCACCTCTACAGCGTGTTGGTGACCACAGCCCAGGACTATACCGATACCGCCAACTATACTATACTCTATACCGACAATTCCACCCATGTCAACTTCTCCAACTATGACATCCGCAGCGTAGACCTCAGCCCTTATGCCGGACAGAGCATCCACGTGGCATTTCACAACCATGCGTGGCATCTGGCTCCTTCCGCCACCGGACTTTATATCGACAATGTGGAGATACGGCCGGCGCCGGTGCCGGTGGTAAGTCTGTCGGCCCCCAACCCGACCAACAGCCACGAGCCTGTGACCTTTACCGCCAACCTCATCGAGGGAAGTTCCACCGGATTGACTTACACGTGGCACTCGACGCTGATGGACAGCACGACGGTCACGACAGCACCTGTGCTGACTATGACTTATACTGCCGGTGGTACCGATACCGTCAAGGTTGTTGCCACCAATGCCTTTGGCAGCGACAGCGCCACGGTGGTGGTGCAGGTGATAGACTGCACACCCATCACGTTGCCGTGGTTGGAGAACTTCGATGCGTTGATTGGCACGAACTACAGTACCGAGGGGCCGCTGCCCGACTGTTGGCGCAGCTACTGGAACGGCACCAATGCCGCCTACGCTCCTCATGTCATAGGTGCTTACCCATATAATCCCGTCAGCGGCTATTTCACGAGCGGTCAGCAAGCACTGTTGTTGATGGCTGGCACCTCTAGCGGGTGGGACAGCGTGGCCATCGTGGAAAGTCCCAAAGTGGCGGGTGGCCTCAACGGCAAGCGGCTGTCGTTCTACTATCAGCACGAAAGTGCCAACTACGGCCAGTTGAGTGTGGGTTATATGCAGGACAGCGTCTTTGTGAGTGTGGCCGACCTGCCGCAGCAGCAGACAGGGCAGACGGTGAACCTGCGGCTCGACAGCATCCCCGCCAGTGTGAACCGCTTCGCCCTGCAGTGGAAAAAAGTCGGCACCTGGTACGGCGTCATCATCGACAATGTGGAGCTGTCGGAATCCGACTCGGTGCCCACTGTGGCTATTGCTACGCCACAACGGGTAGGAGGTGACAGCATCCTCTTCCGTGCCTACCTGATTGACGGTCTTCCCGACAGCCTCACCTACAGTTGGCACTCCACTATGGCTGTCGCCGGACAGGCCATTCTGACAGCCACAGGTGACTCGGCCTATATCGTATATACCGCTGCCGGTACCGACACCGTCAGCGTCATCGCCACCAACGCCTATGGTGTCGACACAGCATGGGTGCAGTATACCTACATGGGTGCACCCGTGGCAGCTATCACCGGCCCCTCATCAGTGCTGACCGACGATACCAACACCTATGCTGCCTATCTGCTCACCGGCTCGACTACGGGCATCAGCTACAGCTGGCAGTCGACCATGGCCGCCGCTGGACAGGCTACCATGTTGGTCACTGGCGACACCCTGCGGATGGTCTACCTCACCGGGGGTACCGACACCTTGACCCTCATCACCACCAACGCTTTCGGGGTCGACACCGCCAGGCGCTCCATCACCGTCACGGGTTGCCACATCACCACCTTCCCCTGGACGGAGGGCTTCGAGAACGGTATGAACTCCTGCTGGTACTTGTCTACCATTCCTGGCAGCACAACGACGAATTGGAGTATCAGAGGCGAATACTGGTATGCCCATAGCGGCAGCCACTATATGTACTCGCCGTTTGCAACGGCGGATGGCGACAATAGCTCTATTGACGCATGGTTCATATTGCCGCCCGTAGAGGTGCCTGCCAGCAGCAGCCTGTCGCTGAACTTCTACGCCAATTTCCAGGGCAACAGCACAACCCATTCATATCCGCGCCTGACCGTTCTTGTCTCCACCTCGGGGAGCGCCACGAATAATTTTACAGACACCATCTACTCCGAGCAGACCAACACCCTCGACCGTGAATACCTGTTCGGCAGCGCGTCGCTGGCCGCCTACGCCGGTCAAACGGTGTGGATTGCCTTCGTGCATGGAAACCGCAACGTGTCGCTCGGCATCGATGACATCAGCATCGACTATACCGCCGTGCCTGTGGCGAGCATCAGCGGCCCCACCGAGCAGCTATCGAGCGAGGAAGCCATCTTCACCGCCCACCTGCTGAACGGCGACACGACAGGCATCACCTACATCTGGCACTCCACCATGGCCGACGCCGGCCTAGCCACCCTCACCGCCACCGACTCGACGGCGGCTATCGAGTACCACGCTGGTGGCACCGACCGTGTGAGCGTCGTCATCGCCAATGCCGCCGGCAGCGACAGCGTGGCTATGACCTGCAGCGTCACCAACTGCGAGCCCATCACCCAGCTCCCCTACACCGTGCGCCTCAACAGCAACAACAACATCACCTGCTGGCAGAAGGACGGCGGCTGGTATATCGGCGACTATTTCAGCAGCGGCATCACCTGCATGCAGTGCTTGAACTGGAATTTTGACCCCGTCGACAACTGGCTCGTCATGCGAGAGATAGCCATCCCCGCCGACTACACGCAGAGCTACACGCTGCGGTGGCACCTGCTGTGCGACCACTCCATGTATCAAGTGCTGGTATCGACCCAGGGCCGCAGCAGCCACAGCCTCTTCGACACCCTCTACTACGAGCAGAACGACAGCACTCACTGGACCTCGCGCACCCTGTCGCTCGACGCCTACCGCGGGCAGAACATCTACATTGCCTTCCGCAACCTCGGCTGGTACAACAGCCCCACCCACTACTCCGACATGGGCGTCATCCGCATCGACACCATACAGGTCTTGGTCTCTTCCGACCCCCAGACCTACCGCACTCTTACCATCGACATGAACGACCCCACGATGGGCACGGTCAGCGGCGCGGGAGTGTATCCCGACAGCAGCGATGTCACCATCAGCGCCACTTCCTTTGAAGGCTACCACTTCGTGGCGTGGAACGATGGCGACACCTTGGCAATCCGTACCATCACGGTGGTCAGCGACACCGCCTTCACCGCCCACTTCGCTGCTGACACTCTCCCCACACCACCCACGCCAGACACCGTCTGGCGCACGGTCACAGTACACATGCTGCTAGATAGTGGCGACACTCTCTCCGAGGCTGACGCCGTCTCCGTGACAGGAGCAGGCAGGTATCCCGACAGCACTTTGGTGACACTCACCGCATACTTTGATAATTACTACCCCTATTTCTGGTATTGGGTGACACCTGCCAACGACACACTGTATGACAACCCCTACAGCTTCGTCGTCACCTCCGACACCGTCATCAACGCCATCTTCGGTCCCATGTGCGTGGGTATCGACGGCACGGAAAGCGCTGCGCCCGATGTCGCCATACACCCCAACCCCGCCACAGGCGATGCCTATGTAAATGTCGGTGTGCCCTCGACAGTCACTGTCGTTGACCTGCAGGGCCGCACGGTGCTGCAGCCGACGCACGTAGCCTCCTCGCTCTGCTTACAGCAGGGCACACTGCCGAAGGGCATCTACTTCGTCAGCGTCAGCAACAGCGTCGGCGCTGTGGTGAAGAAGCTCGTCATACAGTAGCCAACCGCTATATTATCAACACACTATGCGTCGCCTCCGGAGGTGGCGCATTTCTTTTTTGCTCCTATGTGGAAAAATCTTTGTATCTTTGCACCTGAAAGAGACAAACAATAAAACAACAAACAATATGAAACTCAACCGTATTTTAGCAGCAGGTTTGCTGGGCATGGCCCTCTTCGCGGCCAGCACCGCCGACGCCTGCACCAATTTCCTGTTCACCAAGGGTGCCACCCGCGACGGCAGCACCATGATAACCTACGCCGCCGACAGTCACACGCTCTACGGCGAGCTCTACTACCGCAAGGCGGCCACCTATCCCGCCGGCACCATGTTCCAGGTCGTAGACTGGGACAGCGGCACGCCGCTGATCATGATACCCCAGGTGGCGCAGACCTACAGCGTCGTGGGCAACATGAACGAGCACCAGCTGGCCATCGGCGAGACCACCTACGGCGGCCGCGAGGAGCTGGCCAAGGAGATTGAGGGCGGCATCGACTACGGCAGCTACATCTACCTCACCCTGCAGCGCGCCAAGAATGCCCGCGAGGCCATCCAGGTCCTCGCCGGATTCATGAAAGACTACCCCTACCACAGCGAGGGCGAGAGCTTCAGCATCGCCGACCCCAACGAGGTGTGGATTCTCGAGCTCATCGGCAAGCGTCAGGGCACCGTCAAGCCCGAGCTGGCCAAGAAGCTGAAATACAAATACACCGACGGTGCCGTGTGGGTGGCACGCCGCATCCCCGACGGCTATGTGAGCGGTCACGCCAACCAGGCCCGCATCACCCAGTTCCCCCAGGAGGGCAAGAAGTTCCAGAAAGCCAAAGGCAAAGGTCTCCACAAGGTCATCAGCAGCAAGCACCTCGACTACCTCTTCGAGCCTGAGGTGGAGTGCGTCTACAGCGACGAGGTCATCACCTACGCCCGCGCCTGCGGCTGGTACGACGGCAAGGACGAGGACTTCTCCTTCTGCGACATCTACGCCCCGCTGACCTTCAGCGGCATGCGCGGCTGCGACGCCCGTGTCTACGCCATGTTCAACCGCGTGGCCAAAGGCATGCAGCGCTACGAGAAATACGCCATGGGCGACGCCAACGCCGAGCGCCTCCCCCTCTGGATAATGCCCGACCACAAGGTCGACGTCCACGAGGTGATGAACCTCATGCGCGACCACTATGAAGGCACCTCTATGGACATGACCAAGGACCTCGGCGCCGGCCCCTTCCAGTGCCCCTACCGCTGGCGTCCCATGGGCTTCGAGCTCGACGGCCACACCTACATCCACGAGCGCGCCACCTCGACCCAGCAGACAGGATTCTCGTTCGTGGCACAGTGCCGCAGCTGGCTCCCCGACAAAGTCGGCGGCATCCTCTGGTTCGGCGTCGACGACACCTACAGCACCGTCTACTGCCCCATGTACTGCGGCATCACCGAAATCCCCGAGTGCTTCCGTCAGGGCAACGGCGACATGGTGACCTACAGCGAGACCGCGGCCTTCTGGCTCTTCAACCGTGTCACCAACTTCGTCTACAGCCGCTACAGCGACATGATCAAAGACCTGCAGCAGGTGCAGGATCGCCTTGAGACCAGCTATATCAAAGACGTGCAGAAATTCGACGACCGCGCCAAGCAGAACGACGGCGAGGCCCTCACCCAGCTGCTCAACGACTTCAGCGGCCGTCAGGCCAAACGCATGATGAAAGAGTGGGACCAGCTCGACAAGTTCCTCCTTGTCAAGTATATGGACGGCAACATCAAGAAAGAGAAAGACGGCAAGTTCGAGCGTACCGCCACCGGCAACGCCGCCTTCCCCAGCCAGCCCCACTACCGCCAGGAATGGCAGCGCATGATCGTCAAGGATCACGGCGACGTCATCCGCGAGAAATAAGCGATGAACTGGTTGATACTCATCGTGGCAGGCCTCTGCGAAGTAGGCTTCGCCTTCTGTCTCGGCAAGACCAAAGGGCTCGCCGGCCTCCCCTACTGGGAGTGGCTGGCGGGCTTTGCCTTCTTCTACGTCCTCAGCGCCGTGCTGCTGGCCAAAGCTACGCAGAGCATACCCATAGGCACCGCCTACCCCGTCTGGACGGGCATCGGCGCCGTGGGTTCCGTGCTCCTCGGCATCTTCGTCTTCCACGAGCCCGCCACCTTCTGGCGTCTCTTCTTCATCACCACCCTGATAGCCTCCATCATAGGCCTCAAGATACTCTCCCCCGAGTAGCTCTTATGCCTCGACCCTCTATGTCCCCCTTCTTCGTATATGTCGTCGAAGGGGGCTTTTGTACATGCATCCCCATAGGGGAATGGGGCAGAGGGGTAAATAAGGGACATGTGCGCGCATATTGTAAAAATTTTGTATCTTTGCAGTTTAAAACAGAATGGATGGGACTGCTCGAAAGACTTATATCCATTTGGAAACAAAAGGATTGTAAAGAAACGGAGGAAGAGCCTGTGGCTAAATATCTGATAGTGGGACTGGGCAATGTGGGTGCCGAATACGAGGGCACGCGCCACAATGCGGGCTTCATGGTGGTCGACGCGCTGGCCAAGGAGGGCGATGCGCGGTGGAGCCTGGAGCGCCACGCCTACCGCACGGAGGTGCGCCACAAAGGCCGCGTGCTGGTGCTCATCAAGCCCACCACTTACATGAACCTCAGCGGCAAGGCCGTGAAGTACTGGCTGCAAGCCGAGAAGGTGGAGCTGCCGAACCTGATGGTGGTGGTCGACGACCTGGCCCTCGACCCGGGCATCGTCCGCATCAAGAAGCAGGGCGGTGCCGGTGGCCACAATGGGCTGACGGACATCGAGGCGGCCCTGGGGACGCCCAACTACAACCGCATGCGGATGGGTGTGGGCGACAAGTTCAACCGAGGCCGTCAGGTGGACTATGTGCTGGGGCGCATGGAGGGCGAGGACCTGGTGCGGATGGAGGAGGCTGTGAAGACGGCCTGCGACGCCATCAAGTGCTACGCCACGCAGGGCATAGACCGCACGATGAACCTATACAACAAGAAAGGCAACGCCCACGGCAACGGTGCCGACGCTGAGCAGGGTGCCGAAGGGGCTAAGAAATAATAGAGAAGGCTATGAACCTGGTGCTTGACATAGGGAATACGGCTGTGAAGTGGGCCACCTTCGAGGGGCGCACGCTGCTGGAGCAGGGTCGCGACCTGCCCACCGACAAGCTGACTGAGGCCGAGGCTGTGCTGGCTTGCGCCAGCGGCAAGGTGCCCGACACGGTGTACGACCTGCCGCTGCTGACGTCGGAGACGCCGCTGCCCATACACCTTGACTACAAGACGCCGCAGACGCTGGGGTCCGACCGCGTGGCTGCGGCCTGCGGGGCCTGGAGCCTGCACCGCGGCGAGGCCTGCCTGGTGATTGACGCCGGCACCTGCATCACCGTCGACTTCGTGGACGGCGGCGGCACCTATCACGGCGGCGCCATCATGCCGGGCCTGAGGATGAATTTGCAGGCGTTGCATACTTTTACGGCGAAACTGCCGTTAATAGATATTGACGGGGTGACTAAAGCCCCCGTGCTGGGACGCTCGACGGAAGAGAGCATAGTGGCCGGAACGCTGGGCGCCACGCTGTTGGCGCTGGCTGGCTATGTGGCCCTCTACCGCGAGAAGAGTCCGGCGTTGCGTGTGCTGCTCACCGGAGGCGACGCACAGCGCCTCATGGCCGCCGGCGCCACCGGCTGGGAGCACCAGCCGCTACTGACAATGATAGGACTGAACGAGATACTGATGTGCGGAGAGTGATTGCAGAAAAAGAAGAATTGACAATGATGAAGAAAAGACTGATAATAGGATTGATGGGGCTTATGAGCCTTATGAGCCTGAGCGCCAAGGCGCAAAACGGCTTCAACCTGCCCTACTCGCAATACGGCCTCGGCGTCAGCGAGCTGCCGTTCAACATGCCTGTGGCATCGCGCATGGGCGGCGTGGTCTACACGCGTCAGGGCAACAACATCATCAACCCCTTCAACCCCGCCTCCTACGGCAGCATTGAGAAAGAGAGCTTCGTGTTCGACATGGGCTTCAACATACAGCTGAGCCGTCTGACCAGCGGCGACCAGCGCGCCAAGGATGCCGACGGCAACATCGGCTACCTGGCCATCGGCATGCCCATCACCGATTGGTGGAAGCTGTCGGCAGGCCTGATGCCTTACTCGTCGGTGGACTACTTCACCGTAGTGCCCTCGGCGAAAGGCAGCAACATGAAGACCGAGTTCAGCGGTGACGGCGGTGCCAACGAGGTCTTCGCCGGCATGGCCTTCAACCTGCTGGACAAGAAAAGCGACAAGCTGCAGGTGGGCTTCAACGTGGGCTACCTCACGGGTAAGATTGTCAAGCTGATGTCATACGTGACCACCGACACGTCGACCTACAATATCAACTCGCGCAAGGCGCAGGAGCTGAAGCTGGGCAACGTGCTGCTGGACTTCGGCGCGCAGTACCGTCACGCTCTCGGCGAGCGCTACACCCTCGGCGTGGGCATCGACTACAAGCCCTATATGAACATGAAGGTCAAGGAGAACGCCATGATATACACCTACCACGCCACCACCGAGGCGCTGCTCGACACCATCTTCCCCGCCCGCGGCGAGGACCCCGCGCAGCGCGGGCGTCTGGAGCAGGCGCACACTGTGGGTGTGGGTGTCAACCTGGAGCGCAACGGCCTGTGGCAGGTGGCCGCCGACATGACCTTTGGCGGCTGGCAAGGTCTGCGCCACACGGAGCCCGAGGGCTTCGACATCTTCGGCCGGAGTCCCCTTCGCGGCGGCAGATACAGCAGCTATGCGCTGGGCTTCGAGAAGATGGTGAACATGAACGCACAGAACTACATAGGCCGCCTCGGCGTGAGCGTGGGCGCGCACATGGAGCAGGGGCTCATGTACATGACCACCGCCAGCGGTGAGCGCCGCGTGGACCAGTGGGGTGTGGGTGCCGGCATAACGCTGCCCATGCGCAAGGGTCGCTCGCTGCTCACCATCAGCGTGGGATACAGCAGCATGGGCGACAAGGACATCATGCGCCGCGAAAGTGTCACCTTCGGCATCGCCGTGAGCAGCTGCGAGCGCTGGTTCGTCAAACGGAAATACAACTAAGCAAGAAAAGACCCGCAAGGGGTACTAAAGCATAAAAGGACAGAAACAAATAAAACACAATAACAATGAAAACACTCAGAACATTGACCATCGGAGCGCTGCTGGCGGCCACCGCCCTGCCTGCAGCGGCACAGCTTGAGAAATGGGGCTGCAACGAAGAGGCTCTCGCCAACCCGCAGCCCATGATGGAGGCAGTGTCCCTCTACCAGGAGAACGTGAAGCAGTACAAGGCCTCGAAGGACCAGCGCTACCTGCAGGAAGCCTATCCGCAGTGGAAGACCATCGTCGCCAACTGCCCGAAGCAGAGCAAGAACCTCTACCTCAACGGTGCCAACATCTTGAAAGTGATGATTGCCAACGCCAAGAGCGACGAGGAGAAGAAAGCCTACATCGACGAGCTGATGGCCATGTACGACACCCGTATCGCCAAATACGGCGAGGCCGCCAAGTACACCGCCAAGAAAGCCAACGAGCTGGAGGAGATACTGAAAGAAGACGGTCTGCAGCAGTACTACGCCCTCTACAGCGAGGCTGTGAGGATCGGTGGCGACGACCTTGAGGCCGCCTACCTGGTGAAGTACATGGAAGCCACCATCAACTATGTGCGCGCCGGCTATGCCGAGCCCACGCTGGTGGTCGACAACTACGACATAGCCAGCGACCTGCTGGAGGACGAGCTGCAGCGCAATGCCGCCGACAGCGTGAAGGCTGCCACCATCCGCGGCTACATCGCCGGCGTCGAGGCTGCCTTCTCGCCCTATGCCAGCTGCGACCAGCTGGTGGAGATCTACGGCAAGAAGTTCGAGGCCGACCCCGAGAACGTGGACCTGCTGAAGAAAATCACCGGCATCATGATGCGCAAGCGCTGCACCGAGCAGGACCTCTTCTTCCGCGCCACAGAGAACCTCTACCGCCTGGAACCCAGCCCCGCCACAGCCATGCGCATGGGCCAGATGTGCATCTCGAAGAAACAGTACAACGACGCCATCAAGTACCTGAACGATGCCATCCAGGGTGTCGGCGACAAGGACAAATACAACGCCTACCTCTTCCTCGGCTATGCCCACACGGGTGCCAAGAACTGGGGTGCCGCCCGCGTGGCCTACAACAACGCCGCATCTGTCGACGCCACCAAGGGTGAGCCCTACCTGAGAATAGCCCTGCTGTACGCCTCCACCGTGAGCAGCGCCTCGGAAGACAACGTGGGCGGCAAGAGCGCCTACTGGGCAGCTGTGGATAAGCTGCAGCGCTCGAAGTCGGTGGAACCCACCGAGGAGAACATCGAGGCCTGCAACAGCCTCATCAACAGCTATGCAGCGCACTTCCCCTCGAAGACCGACGCCTTCATGGCAGGCCTCGAGAACGGCAAGTCCTTCAGGGTGCCCGGCTGGATAGGAGAATCGACAATAGTAAGAACCCGTTAAGCGAGTGAGGACATACACCAACGACAGAGCGATAGGGGCGTGGCGACAGCTTACGCTCCTATCGGCTTGTCTGTTTATGGCGCTGACGGTGGCATGCAAGAACGACAAAAGCATGCTGCAGGAAGACCGCAGCGACTCGGCCAGCCAGGAGGTTATCGACGCACGGATACACCGCACGGAGAACGGCAAGCTGCAGCTTGAGCTCAACGCCCCGATCATACAGAAATACGAAAAGCCGGTGGCCAAGACCATCTACAAGAGTCTCGGCGAACGGCGCGTGTCGATGACTCTCTATGACGACGGCGTCAGAGTAAAGACCTACATAGAAGCCGGCAGCGCCATATCATACGACGACCGCGACATCATGGAAGCCCATGACAGCGTGGTGGTGATAGACTACAGCAGCGGCGACACAATATATCTGTACGACCTGATATGGAACTCGGCCGAGGACAACATATACTCCGAACACCCCGTGCGTGCAAAGAACGGCAACCGCATCACGCTGGGTGACGGCTTCATGAGCGACCAACGGTTGGAGAACATGCAGATTATCCGCCAGCGTGGAATAATAGAATTTGAAGACTGAACAGTATGCAACTGACAGCAAAAGAACTGGCCCGTGTGGTGAACGGCACCATAGAGGGCGACGAGAATGTCAAGGTGTGGAAACCTTGCAAGATAGAGGAGGGCTGCGAAGGCGGCATCACGTTCCTCGGCAACCCCAAGTATACGCACTACATCTACGAGCAACAGGCATCGATAGTCATTGTGCGCAAAGACTTTGTGGCCGAGCATCCTGTGAGCTCCACCCTCATACGTGTTGACAATCCCTATATCGCCGTAGCCCTGTTGTTGCACACCTTCAATGAGCGCACCAAGCCGCCCAAGGGCCGCTCGTGGCGCAGCCATGTGGGGCGTGGAAGCAAGATAGGCAAGCGCTGCTATATGGGGCCCTACGCTGTCGTTGGACGCCATACACAGATTGGCAACGATGTCAAGATATACCCCAACGTATGCATCGGCGACAACTGCAAGATTGGCGACGGCACCATCATCTATGCCGGAGTGAAGATATATGAAGGCGTCGAGATAGGCCGTAACTGCATCATCCATGCCGGTGCCGTGATAGGTTCCGACGGTTTCGGCTTCGCACCTGCCGGCGACGGCACATGGAACAAGATCGACCAGATAGGCAACGTGGTGCTGGAGGACGACGTGGAGATAGGCGCCAACACATGCATCGACCGTGCCACCATGGGTTCAACCATACTGCACAAAGGTGTTAAGATTGACAACCTGTGCCAGGTGGCACACAACGTGGTGATAGGACGCAATACCGCTATGGCCTCGCAGGTAGGCATTGCCGGCAGCTGCAAGGTTGGTGAGGAGTGCATCATCGCCGGTCAGGCCGGTCTGGTGGGCCACATCACCGTCGGCAACCACGTCACCATCGGCGCACAAAGCGGCGTGACCCACGGTGTGGCCGACAACGCTACAATCTTCGGCAGCCCCGCTTCCGACGCTGTAAAGCGCCGCAAGGTGGAGGTGCTGTTGCGCAACATCGACAAGATTGTAGAGCGTATAGACAAGCTGGAGCGCCGATGAAGGCTCGTAAGATTCTTCTGTTGTTCACCATAGTCATCGCCACTTTGCTGGCGTTGACTTTCCTATTTCCGCGCGAAGGCATCGCCGCGGGAGGCATCACTCTGCGCTTCCCGACGCTGCACGCCCTCGCATCGCGCGACAATGTCGGCACCACAGAGATAGCCAACGACACCGTCCCCGGTCAGATGAACCTGGGGGATTCCATAGCCTTCTACCGCAGGCTGGTAGACAGCAGCGCGCTGCGGTTCTGGCTACCGGAGCCCCACTACCTCGACGACTTCTGGCGGGCCGCCACAAATGCCCGGAAACAGAAACGTACCGTACGCATACTGCACTATGGCGACTCGCAGATAGAGCTCGACCACATCAGTTCCCGTCTGCGGGCCTACATGCAACGCACCTACGGTGGCGGTGGTCCCGGCATGCTGCCCTTCCAGACCATCACCCCCACCATGACTGTACGTCAGAGCAACAGCGGCGACCTGATACACCTTGCATCCTTCGGCGACAGCCTTGCTGTGCGCAGCCGGGGCAACTACGGCCTCATGATGCAGTGCTTCCGTCTTGAAGGGGGCAGCGCAACGGTCACCGTGAAGAGCGCCACCAGCAACCGTATCGACGATGCTGCCAAGCGCTTTGAGCGTGTACGGCTGGTGGCCAACAATCGCGGTGGCCTCGTAGCCGACTTCACGAACCTCAAAAACAAAAAGGGAACACAGCAGAAGAATGCCCCTCAAGGTGTCGGGGCCCTCACGTGGCGCACCGACACCGTCACCAACGGTATCAGGCTGCATGTCAGCGGCAATGCCGATCTTTATGCCATCACCATCGATGCCGACAGCGGTGGCATCGCCGTCGACAACATACCCATGCGAGGCTGCTCAGGCCAGCAGTTCACACTCGTCAACGAACAGCTCCTCACCGCCGCCTATTCCACCCTCGACGTGGGCATGATTATCCTCCAGTTCGGCGGCAACACGGTGCCATACTTCAATAACTCCAAAGAGATTTCCACCTACTGCCGCTCGATAGCGAAACAGATAGCCTATGTGCACCGTTGCTGTCCCAAAGCCAAGCTGCTTTTCATAGGGCCCTCGGACATGAGCAAACGCATACGCGGTGAGGTGCAGACCTATCCTATAATCCCCGAGCTGATAGACAGCCTTGCTGCCACAGCCACAGCCAACGGCGCCGCCTACTGGAGCATCTACCACGCTATGGGAGGCCGCAACACCATGCCGCAATGGACACGCAAAGGGCTCGCCGGCAACGACTACATCCACTTCTCGCAGAAAGGTGCCGACAAGATGGGAGAACTGCTGGCCGAAGCCTTTGACAACAGCCACAGCCTATACCGTCTTGAGCAACGATGGGCACGGCTGCACCCAAGAGTAGATGAAAATGACATACAGAAAAGCGCGGCTAAAAAGAACCGCAAGGCACGCTTCAGCCGTCGTAGAATAGGAGGTAGCCGATGAAAAAGTACATACTCTTGCCATTCTTTGCCCTGATTGTCCTGTTCTTGCAGCAATCCGTGGCGCAAGACATTCCATACTACAAGTTCATACGCTACAGCGCCAACGTGCTGCACTACGATAGCGCCTCCCCCTCCATCAACCGGTTGCTCAACCGCTGGGAGCGCCTCCAGACAACCCATCAGGGCAACATAAGCATAGTCCATATCGGCGGCTCGCATGTGCAGGCCGGCAGCCTCACCAATGCCGTGCGCTGCAACATAATGGCCGACAATCCCGACCTCGTAGGCCCACGCGGCATGATCTTCCCCTACTCTGCCGCCGCCAAGTGCAACAACCCTGCCGACTATCGCGTGCATTGTCCGCAAAAGATGATACTCACCCGCAATGTCTACAAGGACCACACCTATCCCTTAGGCCTCTGCGGCATAGCTGTCACCGCCTCCGACACACTCACCGAAATTGCCATCAAACTCAACGAGCCGCGTGTCGACTACGCCACCAACCGCATCATACTCCTCGGTCACAGCGACCAAGGTGTGGTGCCGCGCCTGCGTTTAGAAAACCGCGAGGTATATCCCTCATACATAGACAACCGCACCGACCGCTATCTCTTCAATCTAGGCCAAACCGTCGACTCATTCTGCATCGTTCTTCCCTGCCGCGAAGGCGACATGTTCTCCGTCACCGGCATCCTCCTCGACAACCGTCAGGCTGGCTTCAGCTACCACTCCATAGGCGTGAACGGCGCCTCGGTGCCCGACTATCTGCGCTGCCGCAACTTCGTGCGCGACCTGCGTCTGCTGCACCCCGATGTTGTAATCTTCGGCATCGGCATCAACGATGCCTCAGGCACCAACTTCGACACCGCAGCCTTCCGCCAGAACTACCTGCAGCTCGTCGACTCCGTGCGGGCCGTCAACCCCGACTGTGCCTTCATCTTCGTCACCAACAACGACAGCTTCCGCAAAGTGAAGCGTCGCTACAATGTCAACAACAACGGGGCTTTGGCACGCGAGGTATTCTACCGCCTCGCCCACGACACCGACGGCGCCGTGTGGGACCAGTTCGAAGTGATGGGCGGCCTCAAATCGATGAACACCTGGTACAAGAACGGCTTGGCACAGAAAGACCGTGTACACTTCACATCTGCTGGCTATCAGCTCGTCGGCGACCTCTTCTACCAAGCCCTCAACGACGCCCTTAAGAAAAACCGCAGCAAGTGAACGACCTCTTACAATACCTCGTGCAGCTCTTCAGCTTCGACAGTTCGCATCCACTGCTGTTCACACAGATACACTTCTGGGCCTTCTTCCTCATCGTCTTCGCCGTCTACACCGTCTTCTGCACCGACCGCCCCCTGACACGCCACCGCCGTGTGGCGCGCAACGGATACCTCTTCGCCGTCAGCCTTCTGTTCTACTACAAGACCTCGGGGCTATTCATGCTGCTGCTCGTCTTCTCCACCCTGCTGGGCTGGTGGCTCGGCATACGAATGGACGCCACACCCTCGCAGCCGCGCCGCAAGGCCCTCATGGCCACTGGCGTGACAATAAACCTCCTTGTGCTCTGCTACTTCAAGTACGCCTACTTCTTCACCGACCTCTACAACGCCACCTTCGGCACCTCCGTCACCGTCGTCAACCACCTGGCGCTATGGGGCAACAACGCCCTCGGCACCAACCACTTTGACGCTTCGGTCATACTCCTTCCCGTCGGCATCTCCTTCTTCACCTTCCAGAACATCAGCTACATAGTGGATGTCTACAAGCGCAAGATAGCCCATGTGGGTAACATCCTCGACTTCGGCTTCTACACCTCGTTCTTCCCACAGCTCGTAGCAGGCCCCATCCTCCGCGCCGACCAGTTCGTGCCGCAGCTCTACCGCCCCTTCTTCCTCAGCCGCCGCCAGTTCGGCATCGCTGTCTTCTGGATACTCAACGGCTTGGTCAAGAAGCTTGTCCTCAGCGACTACCTGGCCGTCAACTTCGTCGACCGCATCTTTGAGAACCCCACGCTCTACACCCCCTTCGAAAACTTCTCGGCCCTGATGCTATACTCCATGCAGGTCTATGCCGACTTCTCGGGCTACACCGACATAGCCATCGGCGTGGCCATGATGATGGGCTTCTACCTGCCCACCAACTTCAACTCGCCCTACAAGGCCACCAACCCCGCCGACTTCTGGCGCCGCTGGCACATGTCGCTCTCCAACTGGCTGCGTGACTACCTCTACATACCCCTCGGCGGCAACCGCCACGCCGGTTTCCTCTCCTACTTCATCCTTGCCGCCATCCTTGCCATCGCCGCCTTCCGTCTGCGCAGCACTGCCTTCAGTATCGTAACGGCGGTCATCATCTTCGGCGTCGTGTTGTTCTACTTCCTGCGTCCCAGCCACCGCCGTGAGCTCGGCACCAACGTCAACAACATGGACACCATGCTCCTCGGCGGCCTATGGCACGGCTCGTCGCTCAACTTCATCACCTGGGGTGGCCTCAACGGCATAGGCATCCTCGTATACAAATGGTGGAAAAAACAGGGATGGATAACCCACATCATCACCCTCGCCGTAACCGCAGCGGTGCTTCTCCTGCTCAAGGCCACCGTCGGCGGACCGCTGCTCAACATGCTGTGTTTCATTGCTCTCGTGTGCCTCATCGTCTACTCTGTGCTACACCTGCTGCCCCAGCATGCCAAAGGCACACAGCGCGCCTGGGTGGTGTGGACCACACTGCTCACCTTCGTCTTCATCTCCTTCACACGCCTCTTCTTCCGCAGCGGCACCAACCTCGACCCAGCCGAAGCCAACGAAGTGGCCTGGATGACAGCCTCGTTCATGGTGGGACAGATCGGCTCGCACTGGCAACTTGACCAGATACCCACAATCATAGGGCATTACTGGGCCCCCTTTCTACTCTTCGCCCTCGGCATGACGGTGCATTGGCTGCCCGTGCACTTCAAGCGCCGCTATCGCCTGTGGTTTGCGCAGATGCCCCTGTGGCTCATGGGTGTAACGATTGTCGTCGCGGTTTTCGTCCTCTACCAGTTCGTCACCGCCGACTTGCAGCCGTTCATCTATTTCCAATTCTGATCTGCTCCGTATCCCCTACGGAGCCAGTACGGCATTTCAACGATACTTCTTCAGTAGTTTTTCTGTGGTCCACTGAAATACTACTGAAGAAATGCCGTAGGGGCTCCGTACCGGCTCAATGCCAACTACCTGCCCGTCCGGGGGTCGATACCAATCATGGCGAGGTTGCGCTCCCAGGTAGCCACGAAGCGCGACGACACGTTGTCAAGATATTCATCGTCAGCAATATGCCACGCTATGGAGTCGCTGATGTGGCGCAGCAGCGGTGCGGGGTCGGCGACGTCGCCGCCGGCGGGCAACAACCGCCAGCAGAAACCTTCGCAACGCAGGCGCCCTTCGTAGAAGCGGCCGAAGCGGTCGACAAAATACTGCGAGAAGTAAACCGGCCGCTGCGGGAAGCTGCTGTCTACCAGCGCCATGGTAGCCATATAGCTGTTGAGGTTGATGTTGCATACCTCGATGTCGGTGCGGCGGTGTTCCACCTGCTGGAGGTACCAGAGGGGGAAGGTGTCGTTGTCGCCGAGGGTGACGAGCAGGGCTCCGTTGTCGCACGACTGCAGGTGGTTGAGGGCGATGTCATGTACCGAGTGGCTGGCGTGACGGTTGTGGTCGCTCCAGTTGCCCTCCGCCAGGGTGAGCGGCGCCAGCAGCAGGAGCCATCGCCAACGGCGCAGGTCGATGCTGTCGGCTCCGACGCCTATCCAGAGGGCGAAGGCGTAGAACGACAGCACATAGGCGTAGTCGCGCTCGCGAGGTTCATAGCAGGGGTGGTTGAGGTAGAGGTTGAGCACCGCCCCGCCGAAGAGGAAGAGCAACATCGTCACCCAGAAGCCCCAGCGGCTGCGCCTGCGGTGACGCAGCAAGCCCCAGAGGCCTAGCAGGAAGGGCAACACGAAGACAACGATGTGGTGGCTCTTGAGGTTCTCGCGGCCTATGAAGTTGTACATCAGGTAGCGGCAATACATGTAGCCGAACTGGTAGTTGACCCAGTAGACGGCGTTGCCAGCCACGCCGTCGAGGCCATAGGTCCAGTCCTGCCAGTTGGCGGCGTCGCGCTCGCGCCACATACGCGGGTAGAGCGGTGCTTTGGCATACTGGTCGCGCTTCATATACCGCATGAAGGCCTCTGGCGTCGAGGGATTGCCCTCGTTGATGGGCGGGTTGGCGGCGGCGCGCAAAGGGACTATAAGATAAGGCGTCAGGCCAAGACAGAAAAAGAGTGCCGCGAGGGGGATGACCCGCCCCCAGCGGCGGCAGCGCACCAGCGGCGGCAGGACGATGAGCGCAAGGGCGGGCAGGGTGAGCAGCGTCATCAGGTGCACACAGACGCCGAGCCCCATAAGCAGTGCAAGCAGCACGAGCAGGCGTGCGTCACCCTTGTGGCGATAGCATAAAGCCATCCACACATCGAGGGCACAGAAGAGCATGGCGATGCCGTAGACCTCGCTCTCGACGGCCGAGAACCAGGCTGTGTCGCAGAACAGATAGCAGAGGGCGCCGACGATGGCAGGCAGACGACGGCATCCCAACTCGCCGAGGGTGAGGAACAGCAAGCCTACGGTGAGGCCCCCTGCGATAGCCGAGAGGGCATTGCTCAGCGGAGCCACCAGCATGGGGTTGCCGAAGGAAAGAAGCATGAAAAGGTGTGAGAGGAGCTGGTAGAAAGGGGATCCCGGAGGATGGCCCACCTGCATCAGATAGCCTGTGGCTATGAACTCGCCGCAGTCCCACCACGACACCGAGGTGTCCATGGTGAGGAGGTAGACCGCAGTTGCGACAGTCGACAGCAGGACGAAACCTGACAGCTGGCTACGCCGTATGGGTTCCTCACCTCGGCCAAGTGCATGCCACCACGCATTTCCCTCCGCTCTGTCTGCCTTCTGCCCTCGGCTCGTCACCAGTTTACTACGGCCTTGTTGAAGATGTCTTCGCATAGTTCGGTGACGATCTCGCTCATGAGGCTGCTCTCGACGGCCGAGAAGTCGAGCGTGGCGGCATAGTCGCGGTAACGCGAGAACTGCTGCTCGAAGTCGGCATCCGGGTCTTTGGTGTTGACGAACTTGACTTTGACGGTTATGGTGAGGCGGTTCATGGAGACCTCGTCGCTGGCCGAGAGGGCCGAAGCACGTGTCTCGTAGCCGGTTATTTCGCCGCTGACCTGCAGGTCGCCGTCGCTGTTGGCGACATCGAGCGAGGTCTGGCTGGCGAACATCTGCATCAGTTCGTCGGTAAGTTTCTGGCTCAGCTGCGGGTTGACCGTGGAGGCATAGTTGGGGAATGTGGCCACAGAGATGGTCTTGGCCTCGGGCGGTATGGAGGCGCCGGTAAAGGAATAGCCACCGGTGCACCCCAGGAGCAGCAGGGAGCAGACGACACTAATAATCGCGCGAGTCTTCATCGATGCGTTGTTCGTCCTCCAATTGCCAGAGCAGGAAGCCCGACTCCTGCTGGATGTAGTTGAGCACAGCCACCTTGGTGACGAGGTCGGGCACCGCCGCCACCTCGCTGATGAGCTTGTCTATCTTTTCTTTGAAAGCTAAATCCATATTGTGATGATGTATTGTTATTATCCGTTCATACGGTTGTAGTAGTGCCACCAGAGCTCGGGAATCTCGTTTTCCATAGCGCGCTGGTAGTCGCTGTAGTGGCAAGGGATGAGGGTGTGTCGCTGGTAGCGCTCGCGGCGTTCGCTATCGTCGCAAGGCACCTCCATCCACCAGCGGTCGCTGCGGAGGCTCTTGTAGAAGACGATGTCCATGCCGTGATCGGGCAACTCGACGGTGAAGCGCTTGTAGTGCTGCTTGTCGCGCGTCGGGAAGTCGCCGATGCGGTAGTGGAAGCCCTCGATGAAGAACCACACGGCGTGAGCCAGCATGTGCGCCGTCTGCCCGTCGCGGTCGCGGTCGGGCGTCATCTCGAAGATGCCGAAACAGGAGGTCTTGTCACTCATGCCAGCAAAACGCGCTATCTGGCACAGCTGTTCGCCATAGAGGCCGTGAGGCGACGGGTTGGCGTTAGCGGGGGCATCGCCCTGGCGCACAGCGCTTATGTCGACAGCCACCACGTCGCTGTAGCGCACAAGCGGCTCGGCCTGCTCCATGTCGGCCTGCAGTTCGCCGACACGCTTGGTGCTGAACTTAAGCTCGTCCATGAGCTGCACCATCTCCTGGCCCACGAAATAGGTCTGGTAGCCCATAGCCACATAGTCGAAGAGGTAGTTGGGCTGCTGCAGGATGATGTGTTGCAGGTAGTTACTGCTGTTTATCTGGTCGCCGCCGTCGAGGTTGAAACGGGCGTCGACGGAGCAGATGTTGATGACGCGGCCAAGGACCTCGTAGGCCTTGTAGATGGGGAAGACGACGTCGTCGCTGCCGCCGAGGACGATGATGGTGACGCCCTGCTCCAGCAGCTGCTGGAAGGCCTCTATCACAGCGAAGTAAGTATCGCGGGGAGTGGCGCCGCAGACGAGGTTGCCCAGGTCGGCGAGACGTATGTCCTCGTGCGGTTTGGCAAGGCGGTAGAGATAGCGGCGTATCTGGTCGGGGGCGGCGGCGCAGCCACGATTGTAGACAGAGGCGCGGTCCTCGGGGACACCCACCAGCGCCAGCCTTACGCCGTCGAGCGACGGGAAGCCCGCTTCGGGTGTATGCGCCATTATTTCGTCGCCCAGCATGGGATGGAACTGCTCGCTATGGTAGTCCACAACGGCCATGTCCACGGGCTCAAAATAGGTGCTAATATCCATTCTGATGCTTGTTAATGTTTATATAACGCAGGGGGGCTCCGATTATTGTGTGGTGTGGCAAAAACAAAAAAAAGGCGCACCGTTGTGGCGGCACGCCGTATTTTTGTGACCCTGCTGCGACTCGAACGCAGGACCTAGAGTTTAGAAGACTCTCGCTCTATCCAGCTGAGCTACAGGGCCAATGTCGGGACACCCAGATTCGAACTGGGGATCTCCTGCTCCCAAAGCAGGCGCGATAACCGGACTACGCTATATCCCGTCAATAACAAAGGACGCCTTTTCGGGGGCGTCCTTTTGTTTGGCGGAGAAGGGGGGATTCGAACCCCCGGTACCCTAATCGAGTACGACAGTTTAGCAAACTGTTGGTTTCAGCCACTCACCCACCTCTCCGTGTGTTTCTCTTGACTAAAAAGCACCGCTTTTTCACTCTCGAAAAGCGGTGCAAAATTACGAACATTTTTAATACTGGCAAAATTTTTTTTCTTTTGCCGTTCTTTCAGACATGCGTCAAAGTGCCACTTTATTTCTTCTTGGCCTGATTGGCAACACTTTGCATCTTGGCGGCGATGACATCGGGGTCGCCAAGAAATTTATCTTCGACGAGGTTCATACGCTCGTCAAAAGTGAAAACATAAGGTACCGCCGTAGGCAAATTGAACTTAATTATCTCGTCGTTGGACATGCCTTTAAGCTCCTTGACGATGCCACGCAGCGAGTTGCCGTGAGCTACGACCATGAGAGTGTTGCGGTTGTCGAAAGCCGGCATGATGGTGCCGCGATAGTAGGGCATCAGGCGCTCGATGGTGTCTTTGAGGCTCTCGGTGAGCGGTATGAGGTTGTCGGGAATCTCGTTGTAGCGTGGGTCCATGCGGGGGCTGCGCTCGTCGTGCAAGTCGAGGGCCGGGGGCTGCACGTCGAAGGCACGACGCCAGAGCAGCACCTGCTCGTCGCCGTACTTGGCGGCGGTGTCGGCCTTGTTGAGGCCCTGGATAGCACCATAACTCTTCTCGTTGAGGCGCCAACTTTTCTGCACCGGCAGCCAGTCCATATCCATAGCATCGAGCATCTGGTTGAGTGTCTTCACCGCACGCTTCAGGTAGCTGGTGAAGCACAGCTCGGGGCGGTAACCCTCGGCTTTGAGAAGCTTGCCGGCCTCCCAGGCCTCCTTCATGCCGGCCTCGGTGAGGTCGACATCCGTCCAGCCGGTGAAGAGGTTGAGCTTATTCCAGGCGCTCTCGCCATGACGTACCAATATGAGTGTCTTCATTTCTTCTTCTTTGTGTTGTTAAACTTCACTTTCTCGCCTTTGGGGAAAGGTCCCTGCGGCAGTTTTCCTTTATATGCAAGCCACGCTATCGTGAAACCGCCCACAATGAACGGCAGGCTGAGAATCTGCCCCATGTTGAGCACCATCCCGGACTCGAAGTCCACCTGGTTGTTCTTAACGAACTCTATCAGCAGCCTCACGCCGAACAGCGCCACGAGCCACCAGCCGAAGATGGTGCCCGTCTTGAACTGCCCTTTCTTCCTTATATAATACCAGAGGCTTACGCCGAAGATGAGGAAGTAGCTCAGGCTCTCGTAGAGCTGCGTCGGATGCTTGGGCACCGTCTCGCCGTTGCGCACAAAGACGAAGCCCCACGGCAGCGTGGTCTCCACACCGTATATCTCGCTGTTGAAGAGGTTGCCCAGACGCACGAAGGCGCCGCCGAGGGCCACGACGACGACAAGCCTGTCGAGGAACCACCAGAAATTGAGGCCGTATTTCCTCTGGTACAGCCACAGCCCCACCAGAATACCTATAGCGGCACCATGACTCGCCAACCCCTGGAAACCAGTGTAGTGGCCGTTCTGGAACGGCCATATAATCTCCACCCAGTGTTCCGAGGTCAGGAAATAGTCGGGCTCATAGAACAGGCAGTGGCCGAGGCGGGCTCCTATGAGTATGGCCAGAAAGATATACAGGAACAGGCTGCCGAGATAGTCCTCCTTGACATTCTCTTGCTTGAACATACGTTCAATAATATAGTAGCCCAGTAGGAAGGCGACAAGGAAGCCCATGGAATACCAACGCAGGCCAAAAGAGCCTATGTTGAATATCACAGGGTCTACGTTCCAGTGTATAGCTAACGGTAACATCGTCAATAATCTATAACCAATAACCTATAACCTTTACTTGGCGTAGTTGATGGCGCGGGTCTCGCGGATGACCGTCACCTTGATCTGACCCGGGTAGGTCATCTCGCTCTGTATCTGGCGCGAGAGGTCATAACTCAACTTTGTGGCCTCCACATCGTTCACCTTGTCGGCACCGACAATAACGCGCAGCTCGCGGCCAGCCTGGATGGCGTAGGTCTTCACCACGCCGGGGTACGACATAGCCATATCCTCGAGCTTCTTGAGGCGATTGATATAGGCCTCTACGACCTCGCGGCGGGCGCCGGGACGGGCGCCGCTGATGGCGTCGGCCACCTGGATGATGGGGCTGATGAGGTTGGTCATCTCCACCTCGTCGTGGTGGGCGCCGATGGCGTTGCACACATCGGGGTGCTCCTTGTACTTCTCGGCGAGCTTCATGCCGAAGATGGCGTGCGGTATCTCGGGGTCGGTCTCAGGCACCTTGCCGATGTCGTGCAGCAGACCTGCGCGCTTGGCGAGCTTGGGGTTGAGGCCCAGCTCCGAGGCCATCGTGGCGGCCAGGTTAGCCACCTCGCGGCTGTGCTGCAGCAGGTTCTGGCCATAGCTGGAGCGGTACTTCATGCGGCCCACCATGCGCATCAACTCGTGGTTCATGTTCAGGATGCCGAGGTCTATGCAGGTACGCTTACCCACCTCGTTGATCTCCTGCTCTATCTGGCGGCGGGTCTTGGCCACAACCTCCTCGATGCGTGCAGGGTGTATGCGGCCGTCGGTCACCAACTTGTGCAGCGACAGGCGTGCAATCTCGCGGCGTACCGGGTCAAAGCCGCTGATGATGATAGCGTCGGGCGAGTCGTCGATGATAATCTCCACACCCGTGAGGCTCTCCAAGGTGCGTATGTTACGGCCTTCGCGACCGATGATGCGGCCCTTGACCTCCTCGTTCTCAAGGTTGAAGACACTCACGGTGTTCTCCACGGCGGTCTCGGTGGCGGTGCGCTGGATGCTCTGGATGACGACCTTCTTGGCCTGTTCGGCAGCGGTGATCTTGGCCTCCTCCACGATGTCCATGATGGTGGTGCTGGCCTCGGCGCGGGCCTCCTCGGTCATCGACTCTATGAGCTGCTTCTTGGCGTCTTCGGCGCTCATGCCGGCGATATGCTCCAGCTTCTCGACGCTCTCGCGGTACACCTTCTCCACCTCGGCCTGACGCTTGTGGAGGTTCTCTATCTCGCCGTTGAGCTTCTCGCTCACGCCCTTCAGCTCGGCGCTCTTCTTCTGTAGCTCGTCGACCTTCTGGTTCAGGGTGTTCTCGCGCTGTTTCAGCTTGTTCTCCGCCTCACGCATCTTGTTGTTCTGCTCGTTGACGCGCTTGTCGTGTTCGCCTTTCAGCTGCAGGAACTTCTCTTTGGCCTGTAGTTCTTTCTCTTTTTTGAGGATCTCGCCTTTCTCCTCGGCATCCTTGAGCACCTGCTGGCTCTTGGAGAGGAGCTTGTTGCGCAGCACGCTGGTAGTGAGCCACACGCCCACGCCGCCGCCTACGATGATACCGATTGCAATAAATAGTACAGTCATTGTGTCTTAGGTGTTTTGTTTTGTCGGGGAAACTGCGGCTGTGTGAAGAGCAGTAAAAACAACTGCATCCGAGAGCCCTCCGGGAGTATTGGTAAACTCTGGAACGTTAGGATTTGAGCGCCGGGTGTATCAGCCATACAACCTACCCACCCCTGAGCCGACTCGGTTTGTAAATGGTGTTGAGTTTACAAACTGTTTTGGGCAGAAACGGTCGCGTGAGCAACTGTGTTGTTAACTCGCGTCAGCAACCAAGTTGTTGACAACTGTTTCTTTAGTCGGATGCAGTATTTGTTCAAGTATGCTGTCTATCGACTGCAGTCGCTGCACCAGGTCCGTATCCTTGTAGCGCAGCGAGTCCTGTATCTTGGTCAACTGGGTGATCTGCGTCAATGCCACCATCGCAAGCAAGTCCTGGTGATCGTTGTAGGCATACATGTTGCCATACTGTTTGGCCTGGTTGTCGATAGCCTCCGCTGCCTTGCGCAACGCCGCCTCATCACCTGCGGCAACGCGAAGCCTGTAGGTCCTCCCGAGTATGTTTACCGATGCCTGTACCGTCTCCATTCTATTCCCTCCTCAATATCTCCAGACTCTTGTCGATAGTGCGTATCATCTGATTGATCTTCAACTTCAGCTCAGCACTGTCATTTCCTTCTGTCAGCCTGTTCCCTAATCTGATTAATTTGTTTTCTTCTTTTAAATTGTTTATTATTGTTTCCTTGTTTTTCAGTGCTTCCTCCAGTTCTCGGCAGCGGTCGTCACTCGCCCTCACCAACTGGCGCAGACGCACCACCTCGTCGGCCAATTGTCTCACTTTGAACTCAATCCCTGTTACGGATGTCTCAAAATCGAACATATCCTATCCTGCCTATGATACTATAAAAAGCGGTGCAAAAATACTAAAATTTCTGCACCTGCCAAAATTATTTTCCTATTTTTAACTTTTCCCCACCTTAGACACCCCGTCAGCCGGTCCTCGACTCAGAGGCGGTAGCTCACGCCAAGCGTAATCAGCTGGTGGCTCTCATAAAGGGCAAAGGTATTGTAGTCGGCGAATTTAAAGCCTCCCCAGATATATTCCGCAGTAAGGCCGAACTTCTTGAAGGGGTAGTACGACACCGAAAGGCCGGCGCCGTAATCCTTCTGGAGCGTCGTTCCCGGGCAGTACAGTCCGCCAAGCATGACGCTGAAGGCAATGTCCCAGTGCGTGGACTCCCGCAGGAAATGGTACTTGGCGTTGAGGCCATAGCGGAAGTTTATCGTGGACTTTATGAGAGTTGAGTCAGCATAATAGCCCACCATGCCGGTGCCGACGTAAAAACCTGCTGTTATCCTGTCGTTAAGGTTCCACAGGTTGCCGCTGAGCAGGAGATTGCGGGCCTGTGGAGTGCCGCCCACTGGGCCGCCCAAATGCCGCTGCGCAGGAGCCGTCGCCCACGTATGCTCCAAATGCCCCACGCTTAATGTAATACTACGGTTGTCAGTCTGTGCCTGGGCTTGTGCGATTATCATAAAACAAGCGATGGCAACTAACAGTTTTTTCATGATTGCTATGATTATATGATTAATGGCTATGACTAATTGTTGCAGGGCCTACACCACCGGCATAAGCAGTTATATTGTATGACCAATAGTGATATACATCGACGTATGTGAAATCATCCGCAAGGGGAGTGTCGTCAATCTGGACGTTCATCACGTATGCCCCTTCGGTTTTATTTGCTGGATATGTGCGTATCTCCCAATTATCTGTACCTAAACGTTTGTGGCCACTGACGCTGCCCGAGCAGGTCAAAGTGTGGTTCTCCGGCCACCACCAAATTGCCTTGTGTTCGCTTGTTACTTGTGCGTGAGTATTAACGGAAGTGGCACCACCTGCAGCACTGAATTGCGATATTAATTTCAAGGTAACCCTGTCGTTCCCACTTGTGTGCGATGCCTGGAGAGTGTTCGTATACCATTCCAGAGGTGTCACACATCCTGGGTGATTGGCTACATTTGATGGATATCCTTTGCTTCTGCGTTGTGCAATGTCAAGCTGGATGGCTTCTTCTTCTGTTGCCTTGGCAAGAATGTCAATCATATCAAGTGTTGTCGTATAGGTACCGTGCTTGTATATTCGTGATGCATAGTCACCTACAATAAACATACCGTCTTCATTGGCCACATACCTGAACATATTGTCGTGCCATTTAGGATACACCGCAACTTCATTGTTTTCATCTACCACTGTGTCCAAATAATTGGCATTCACCTTGTAGAAAGCCAATAATTCTTCTTCTGTGCTGAATGACGTTGGGTTAATACCCTCGAAGAAGCTGTCTGACTTTGCACCGATAGAGTTACTAACCGATTTCTCCCCGTCGATACACCCTTTTATGATTGCTTTTACATCTTCATAAGTAGCGTATAACGGTATCTCGGCCTTTTCCGTTTTAACATCACTTTTAGATTTGCTATCCACCTGTGTCTCATTTTCCACTTTGTTACATGCACTTACCATGCACGTTGCCATGCAAAAGATGGCTAATTCCTTTAAAATGTTTTGCTTTTTCATAATTTGTTGTTTTTGTTTAACCTTATTCTTTCATGCACGAAAAGTGCATGGATATATAATTATGCTAATTTAATAGTTTATTGCTTTTACTTCTTCGTAGCTGTGCAGACAAACAGTCCTGTATTTGTATCGTATTCTATCAATACATCATAGCCGTCATTAACCATTTTTTGGCACCATGTAGTGGCATCATCTTTATCCGAAGTGCTGTAAGTGACAACCTCTTTACTTCCAATACTAATTGTATTGCCGCTCTCGCCGTATACTACAACAGGAATGCCACTTTCCGCAATAAGGAGCATTTCTTGCATGAAAGTGCACCAATCTGCTTCATTGCTCAATACACAGGAAGCCCTTACGCCATCGACACAATATCTCAAAGTTTTCTGACCTACGACTTGACTGTCGTTGTTTGCCTTGTTGACATCTACGATATCTTTCTGACATGCGACCATAAGGCTTGCAAACATAGCCACGGTAGCCACTTTTCTAAAATGCTTTTTCATATTCTTTGCTTTTTTTAGTTAGTAAAATACTGGTTAATATGATATTCTATTATTCTGTTTAGCTCTTCCGTCGTTTCAGTATGACACACGAGTACCGTCCAAAACTTCCTGTACAATACTATTATCTCTGTATTGGCCTTACTGGCGTCTGCTGCATCTTCTCGTTGTTCAGGCTGCCTTTTACCAAAAACTATCCCATCCCCGAAAACAAATTTTCCCAACTGTTCATCCTTAAAATCTTGACTGTCAAACGCTACGAAATCACAAAATAACTGACGCCACGTCAAACTGTCAAACGCTCGCAACATGGTGATATCCGCCCTGACATTATCCATTACCGCAAAATCCTTCACAAAGGTGGCATCCACACCTGGCACGTCCTTGTACTTCAAGTATGTGTCGCTGACTTTACCGACATGGAACAGCCTGCCGCTATACTTCCACAGCACGGAGCCGCCGGCACACAGCAGGACGACAATCGACACTATGAGACAGCGTCTTTTCATACCACCCCCAATACCTCCTGAATATTGGCGCACACCTCCTGCGGGTTGTCGGCGTGGAAGCCTTCCATGTAGGTATACTGCATGCCGGGCAGCAGCGTGAGCGCCAGCGCCACCGTCGCCACCCCTGCCGCCACAGAACAGGCCGCCGTCCTGCGGGCCACACGGCGGCGCCAAGCCTTGCCGTACCATTCCTTTAGGCCGTCGGCCACTCCCGTGGCGGGGCAGCCCGCAACCGCGCGGCGCTGCAGGCTGTCAACCAGCAGCTCCACATCCACCTTCTTGTCCTTATTCTTCTCCATCGTCGTTATGTTTTGTTTCCGTCGTCATTCCCAGCGCTGCGGCACGCTGCCGCATTGACGCCAGCATGCTGGCGCGCACGCGCTTCGTCGTGGCCAGGCTCAGGCCCAGCCGTTCGGCAATCTCCTCGTTGCGGAAGCCTTGGCGCAGCAGGTCGAAGAGCTGGCGCTCACGCCCTGCGAGGTCTGCCGCCAGCTCCTCGGCCAGCGTCTCCTCGGCGCTCTCTTCCACCGCCGTCTCGGGCACCTCGCCTGGCGTCATGCTCCCGGTCTTCCAGCGGCGCAGGGCCTGCGAGGCGAAATGGTGCGTCTGCCAGTAGACCCATACACCCTGCGCAGCGGCAAACATCCGTGCCTCGCGGTGCGTGAAGCGCAGCCACATGCCCATCACGGCCTCCTGCATCAGGTCGCCGCACAGCTCCATGTCGCCACGCGAGAAGCCTACGCATACACTGCGTATAAGCCCCTCGTGGCGCTTGACCATGAGTCTGAACTGATCTTCTATGACCATGTGCGAGAACTTGCCTTTGTTATAATAACCCCTTTTCGGGGTAAAAAAGGCTCACGGCACATGAATATTTAACATTATTTAACTCCGTCCCTCCCTTTGACGCCTACCAGCGGCGGCCGGCGAGTGCCTCTTCGTAGAGGGCCACATAGGCGCGGGCCATAGGTGCGGCGCCGAAGAGGTCGGCGGCATACTCGTGGCAGCGCTGCGGGTTGTAGTAGTGGCCTTCGGCCATGTAGGCGGCGATCTCCTGCTCGTCGATATCGAGGTAGCCCACCTCGGGGGTCACTATCTCGGGCAGCGAGCCGCGCGGCGTGCCGAAGACCGGGGCGCCATAGTAGAGGCTCTCCGTGAGGCAGAGGCCAAAAGGCTCATCCCACAGCACGGGGAACACCAGTCCCTGCGAGCGGCATATATAGTCGCGCTTGCCCACATTGTCCACCATGCCGTGGAAGCGTATGCGCAGGCTGGGGGTGAAGCGGAAGCCCATCTTGAAGTTGAGGCGCGTGCCGCCGAGGACGTGGAGGCGTGCCCCGGGAATGGAGCGCACGATGCGTATGGCGCCGCGCACGTTCTTGACGCTCCAGGCGGCCTTGCCGAGGAAGTGGTAGCCGCTGCGCGGCAGCGTGAAGTCGGGCGCCGGGTAGTCGTCCCAGTCGAGCCCGTTGTATACATATTGTGTCGAGCCGTGCCGTTCGGCGTGGTTGCGCGACACGAAGACCGCCATCTCGGGCACCTCGGCGCGGCGCTGCAGGTTGCCGTTGATGGTGACGATATAGGGGCGGGCGTCGAAGTCCTCGGGCACCACATCGTTGAAGTGCATGATGTCGATGCCGTCGGGTATCTGCTGTGCCAGCGTCCGTTGCGGGTCGAGGGCCACGATGTCGGCGAAGGGTGCCGAGGAGCCTGCACGGCAGAAGAAGGTCACCTTGTGGCCCATGGCGCTCAAGGCGCGACCCAGAGCGTAGGCCACCCGTTCGGTGCCCCCGTAGAGCTGCGCCGGCAGCACGGCGTCCTTGACAATCCCTATATGCATTCAGATGTGCAGTTTATGTCCCATGCGCTCCTGTTTTGTCTTCAGGTAGCGCTCGTTGTACTGGTTGGGTTTCACCTCGCAGGGCACTATCTCGGTGACTTCGAGGCCGTAGCCCTCGAGGCCGGTGCGCTTGACGGGGTTGTTGGTGATGAGGCGCATCTTCTTGACATGCTGGTCGCGCAGAATCTGTGCGCCGATGCCGTAGTCGCGTTCGTCGGCCTTGAAGCCGAGCTTAAGGTTGGCGTCCACGGTGTCGAGACCCTGTTCCTGCAGGTGGTAGGCGCGGAGCTTGTTGACGAGCCCTATGCCGCGCCCTTCCTGGCTCATGTAGGCTATGAGGCCCTTGCCCTCATGCTCTATCATCTCCATGGCGCGGTGCAGCTGCTCGCCGCAGTCGCACTTGCAGCTGCCGAAGATGTCGCCCGTGGCGCAGCTCGAATGGACGCGCACCAGCACGGGCTCGTCCTCCTCCCACTCGCCCTTCTTGAGCACCATGTGTGTGTTGCCGTTGTCGAGCTGGGTATAGGCTATGAGCTGGAAGTTGCCCCACTGGGTGGGGAGGAAGACCTCCTCCTCGCGACGGATGAGCGTCTCGTGGGCCACGCGGTAGGCGATGAGGTCCTTTATGGTCACTATCTTGAGGCCGAAGCGCTTGGCCACCTCCTGCAACTGCGGCATGCGTGCCATGGTGCCGTCGTCGTTGATGATCTCGATGAGGGCGCCTGCGGGGTAGAGGCCTGCCAGGCGTGCCAAGTCGACGGCGGCCTCGGTGTGGCCGGCGCGCACCAGGACGCCGCCGTTGCGGGCGCGCAGCGGGTTGATATGGCCCGGGCGACCCAGCTGGTCGGCCTTGGTCTTCGGGTCGGCGAGGGCGCGGATGGTGCTGGCGCGGTCGTGCATCGACACACCCGTAGTGCAGCCGTCCTCAAGGTTGTCGACAGTGACGGTGAAGGGGGTGCCGAGGAGCGACGTGTTGTCGTGCACCTGCATGTCGAGCTGCAGCTCGTGGCAGCGCTGCTCGGTGATGGGGGCGCAGAGCACGCCGCGGCCGTTCTTGAGCATGAAGTTGACATGCTCGGGGGTGATTTTCTCGGCGGCCATGATAAAGTCGCCCTCGTTCTCGCGGTCCTCGTCGTCCACAACGATAACGAATTTACCATCGCGGAAATCCTCGATGGCCTCCTCTATAGTGTTGAGTTTAAATTCCATAAATACAATATATCTTCTTCTGTCCGTCAAATCTGACGGGGCAAAGATACAAAAAAAAGAGAAATCCAGGTCCAAAAATCAATGGAGCCGGGATGGAGAATAGACGGAAAAACGATTTTGTGGTACCAATGTCGGGAAAAATTCTTATCTTTGCATTTTTATAGTATAAGGACAAATCAGCGTAACATCATGAAGATAGCACTGATAGGATATGGCAAGATGGGGCATGCCATCGAGGCGGCGGCCGTCAAACGGGGTCACACGGTGGCCTACAAGATAGACCGCGACGACCCATGGCCGAACACGATAGATGCCGACGTAGCCATCGAGTTCACCACGCCGGCGACGGCGGTGGCCAACATAAGACGTTGCTGGGCGGCAGGGCTGCCGGTGGTGTGCGGCACCACAGGATGGGACGCCGAGCGCACGGCCGTGGAGGCCGAATGCATGGCGGGAGGGCATACCCTCTTCGCTGCCAGCAATTTCAGCATCGGCATGAACATCATGTTCGCCCTCAACGAACGGCTAGCGGCGATGATGCGCGGCCGCGATGACTATAGTGTGGCCATCAGCGAGACCCATCACATCCACAAACTCGACGCCCCGAGCGGCACGGCTCTGACGCTGCAGAAACAGATAGTGGAAAGCGGAAAGCGGAAAGCGGAAAGCATACCGATAGCATCCTATCGCGAGGGCGAGGTGCCGGGCACCCATACGGTGGTGTACGACAGCGCGATAGACACCCTCACGCTGACCCATGAAGCCCACAGCCGCGAAGGCCTTGCCCTCGGTGCCATGCTGGCGGCGGAATACGCTGTAGGCAAGCGTGGTGTGCTGACGATGAAAGAGATGATTTGTGAGTTATGAGTTTTGAATTTTGAGTTTTGAGTTATGAGTTATAGGAACAGGGTTAATCCGTGGGTTATGGTGCTGCTGACGGTGTTGCTGCTGGCGGCCATGGCGGGCAGCTGCCTGCTGGGCGCCGCAGACATCAAGGCCGCAGACATCATGCAGTCGCCCATCTTCTGGCGTCTGCGCCTGCCGCGGGTGCTGATGAGCGTGCTGGTTGGCGCCGTGCTGAGTGTCTGCGGTGCCGCCTACCAGAGCATCTTCCGCAACCCGCTGACGGACCCCTACGTGCTGGGCGTCAGCAGCGGAGCCTCGCTGGGTGCCGCCGTGGCCATACTGCTGGGCCTGGAGGCCGTGGCATGGGGCGTGGGCGGCATGGCCCTAGCGGCGGCGCTGGCCACGGTGTGGCTCATCTACCGCATAGCCTCCATAGGCAACCGCATGCACACCACCACCCTGCTGCTCACAGGCGTGTGCCTGACGCTGCTCATCTCGGCGCTCATCTCGTTCCTCATGGTGCTCAACCAGGAGAAGATGGACAGCATCATCTTCTGGACCATGGGCTCCTTCGGCAGCTCGTCATGGAACGACGTGGCGGTGCTGGCGCCCGTGGCGGCGCTGGGCATCGGCGTGGTGCTGTGGTACGGGCGCGACCTCAACCTGCTGCTTGCCGGCAGCGAGGCCGCCAAGAGCATGGGCTGCGAGGTGGAGAAAGTGAAGCGAGTGCTGCTGCTGGCCACGACATTGATGGTGGCCTTCGCGGTGAGCTCGTGCGGCGTGATAGGCTTCGTGGGCCTGATAGTGCCGCATGCTGTGCGCCTGGTGGCGGGTCCCGACAACCGGCGCGTGGTGCCCTACTCGATGCTCTGCGGAGCACTGTTCGTGCTGGTGTGCGACACGCTGGCGCGCTATGTGCTGCGCCCCAGCGAGCTGCCCGTGGGCTCGCTGACCTCCATGGTGGGGGCGCCGCTGTTCATATACCTGCTGTACAGGAACAAGAAAGGGTATTGAGGAGTTATGAGTTAAAAGTTATGAATTAAGACAAATGATTAGTCTTCGGCATATATCGATGAGCTACGGACGGCGCGAGATACTGCGCGATGTGAGCGCCGACGTGGCGGCGGGGCGCATCACGGCGGTGATGGGGCCCAACGGCTGCGGCAAGACGACGCTGCTGCGCCTCATAGGCGGCCTGCTGGAGCCCACGGCCGGCGTGGTGACTGTGGACGGGCGCGATGTCGGCAGCTACCGCCCGCGCGAGATGGCGCAGAAGGTGGCCTTCGTGCGCCAGCATGCGCAGACCGACTTCGACTTCTCGGCCTTCGAGACCGTCCTCATGGGCCGCAACCCATGGCAGCGCCGTCTGCAGAACGAGAGCCAGGAGGACTGGGACATTGTGGAGCGCTGCATGCGGCAGACCGGCACCTGGGAGCTGCGCTTCGCCAAGCCCGCGCAGATGAGCGGCGGCGAGTTGCAGAGGGTGATGATAGCCCGCGCCTTGGCGCAGCAGACCCCCGTGCTGCTGATGGACGAGCCGGTGAGCAACCTCGACATAGCCCACCAGATAGACGTGATGCGCCTGCTGAAGGAGGCTGAGGGGAAGACCACCCTGATAGTGATACACGACTTGAACCTGGCGCTGCAGTTCTGCGACGACCTGCTGCTGCTGCACGACGGCCGTTGCCTCTACCACGGCCCCATAGCCGAAGGGCTTACGGAAGGCAACATCGGCACCGTCTACGGGGTGAAAGCACATCGTGTGGACGGCAGAATAATGTTTGATTATTAGCGACTTGCGGCGCCAATGACGGATAATTGGAATATTATTTGTATTTTTGCAGTTTTAAATAGATAATAAAAAAGACATGAAGAAACTGTTAGCACTTATCGCCGCGGCGCTGATGATGGCGCCCACGGTGTGCCACGCCGACGAAGGCATGTGGATACCTATGCTCTTGGGCCGCAACCAGGCCGCCATGCAGAAAGCCGGCATGCACATCACGGCTCAGGACATCTACGACATCAACAAGGCATCGCTCAAGGATGCCGTGCTGCTCTTCGGCGGCGGATGCACGGGCGAGTTTGTCAGCGACGAAGGCCTGGTGCTCACCAACCACCACTGCGGCTACAGCTACATAGTGAAGCACTCAACCGTGGAGCATGACTACCTGACCAACGGTTTCTGGGCCATGAGCCGCGAGCAGGAGATACCCTGTCCGGGGCTGACGGTGACGAGGCTGGTGTACATGCAGGATGTCACCAAGGAGGTGCTCGACGGCGTGAACGCCGATATGAGCGAGAGCGAACGCGAGACAGTGATAGAGAACAACATCAAGGCTGTGGGCGACAAGGCCGTGGAGGGCACCCACTACC
This sequence comes from uncultured Bacteroidales bacterium, assembly GCA_900318275.1. Taxonomy (GTDB): domain Bacteria; phylum Bacteroidota; class Bacteroidia; order Bacteroidales; family P3; genus Colimorpha. The sequence goes on from ONJY01000003.1 coordinate 82,091, forward strand.
GCTACGTCATCAAACCCTTCTACTACGGCAACCAGTACTTCATGTATGTCAACGAGGTGTTCACCGACGTGCGCCTGGTGGGAGCCCCGCCAAGCAACATAGGCAAGTTCGGCGGCGACACCGACAACTGGATGTGGCCGCGCCACACAGGCGACTTCAGCATGTTCCGCGTGTATGTGGACGGCGACAACAAGCCCGCCGCCTACAGCAAGGACAACGTGCCCTACCGTCCGCTGAAGCACCTGGAGATAAGCCTCAAGGGTGTCGACGAGGGCGACTTCACCTTCGTCTTCGGCTACCCCGGCACCACACGCCGCTATGTGACGCATGACTATGTGGACATGGCAGCCAACCAGGAGAACCCTGTGCGCATAGCGCTGCGCACCATACGCCTCGACCACTACAACGCCGCCATGCGCCAGAGCGCCGGCCAGCGCCTGAAATACGCCAGCCGCGTGGCCAGCATAGCCAACGGCTGGAAGAAATGGCAGGGTGAGAGCCTCGGCATCGACCGCCTGCACGGCGTGGAGCAGAAGATAGCACAGGAGGAGCAGTTCCGCAAGTGGGCCGTCGACAAGCCGCAGTACCGCGACGTGCTGGACCAGATGGAGGACAACTACGCCAAGCTACGTGAGGTGGAGATGGAATGGGTATACTTCAGCGAGGCCGTGCTGGCCAGCGACTTCATGCAGCGCGCCTACCGGCTGTATCGCATGATGAACCTCACCGGCGAGCAACTCGAGGCCGCAGCCGCCAAGATGCTTGACGACAGTCACAAGTACTTCGAAGACTTTGAGCAACACTCGCCCATCGACAAGTCCATCTTCACCGAATGCTTCATCTACATGTGGTCGCACGGTTATGCGCCCTACCTCAACAAGAAGTGCAGCACCGCCGGTGATGTGGAGAAACTGCTCAACCGCTACTATGACAACAACATCATCAACAACCCCAAGAAACTGGAGAAACTGCTCACCTTGCCGGCCGACAAGCTGCACAAGAAACTCATTGACGAGCTGCCCGCCAAGGACCTCGACTTGATAGGTGTGGCGTACTCATACACCTACAGCAGCGCCAAACGCCAGCAGTACAACGATGCCGACGACAACATACAGCGCTTGATGCGTACCTACATCAAAGGCATGATGGAGCAGTATCCCGACAGCAACTTCTTCCCCGACGCCAACCTGACGCTGCGCGTCGCCTACGGCCACGTGGAAGGCTTCAAGCCCAAGGACGCCACCTACTACACCGCCTACAGCACCATCGACGGCATCATGGAGAAGGAGAACCCCGACGTGTATGACTACCGCGTGGAACCGAGGCTCAAAGAGCTGTGGCAGAAGAAAGACTACGGCCACTATGCCAACAAGAAGGGCGAGCTGCCCGTGGCCTTCATTGCCACCAACCACACCACCGGCGGCAACAGCGGCAGCCCCGTGCTCAACGCCGACGGCCAGCTAGTGGGCATAAACTTCGACCGCTGCTGGGAAGGCACCATGAGCGACCTGCTCTTCGACCCGGCCTACTGCCGCAACATAAGCCTCGACATACGCTACTGCCTGTTCATCATAGACAAGTATGCCGGTGCACGCCACCTGGTAGACGAAATGACGCTGGTGGAGCAATAAACAACAGGAGAAAAGGACTAAATAGATACAATAAGTCACACAACATAGATGAAACGCTTAATCATTGCACTTGGAATGCTGGCGGCCATGAACGCCTACGCCCAAGACGAGAAAAGCTGCCGCATAGTGAACGACAGCTATGACGAACTGCGCATAGAGTTTGCCGTCGACAAGCCCACCGTGGGGAAGACCACCATCTGCGGCGAGCAGTTCAGCACACTGACGATAGAGGGTTACCTGCCGTCAAGCAACATCGGCGAACCGTGTCTACCCACTTTCTCAAAGCTTATAGAAGTGCCGCTGTGCAGCGACTTCCGCGTGGAGGTCACCGGTGCCGTATACGACACCCTTGGAGCCCTGAGCCACTGGCTGGCGCCCACCCAGATGCCGCGCACCAAGAGCGACACCTCAACACCACAGCTGTCCATCAACAAGAGCCTTTACAAGACTGACAAATACTACGGCCAGCAAGAGGCGTTGGTGGAGGCCGTCGGCATAGCCCGAGACCGCCGTCTGGCGCGCCTTCAGTTCTCGCCGGTGCGCTACAACCCTGCCACAGGCCAGTATATCGTATGCCGCAGTGCCACGCTTAGCGTCCGCTATATCGGTGCCAACAAGGAGGCCACACTCAACATGTTCGAGCGCTACCACACGCCGGCATTCAACAGTGGCAACGGCGTCATCAACAGCCTATACCCCAAGGGTGTGGCCACGGCAGCACCGGTGCGCTACCTCATCGTAGCGCACAGCTCGTTCCAGGGCCAGCTGGACAGTTTTGTGCAGTGGAAGAAACGTAAAGGATTCATCACCGACATAGTTTATACCAACGACCCCGCAGTAGGAACCACAACCACCTCGATACAAGCCTACCTGCAGAGCCAGTACAACAACGCCACCGCAGCGTCGCCGGCACCCACATACGTGCTCTTTGTGGGCGACGTACAGCAGATACCCGCTTTCAACGGCAACCAAGGCTCCAGCAGCCATATCACCGACCTGTACTATATCTCATGGACCTCGGGCGACATCATCCCTGACTGCTACAGCGGCCGTTTCTCGGCGCAGAACGTCAGCCAGCTCATACCGCAGATACAGAAGACGCTGATGTACGAGCAGTACACCTTCCCAGACCCGTCGTTCCTTGACCGCGCCGTGATGGTGGCCGGTGTCGACGGCGGCACAAGTGGCGACAACGGCTATAGATATGGCGACCCCGCCATGGACTATGCCATCACCAACTACATCAACGGCGCCCACGGCTGGGCCAACGTCCACTACTTCAAGAACAACACCTCAATAGTGCCCTCCGGCGTCACCAACGTATCGGTATACGGCAATGGCTCAGGCAATGCGGCCACCGTGCGCAGCCTCTACAACATGGGGGCAGGCCTGATAAACTATACCGCCCATGGCGGCTCCGACGGCTGGAGCAACCCCAACTTCGGCAACACCCATGTCAGCACCATGAGCAACAACCATAAGTTTGGCCTGATGATAGGCAACTGCTGCCAGACCAACATGTACGGCGAGAGCATGTGCTTCGGCGAGGCCCTGCTCCGCAAGGCCGAGTATGCCGGTGCTGTAGGCTATATCGGCGGCAGCGACTATACCTACTGGGGTGAAGACTTCTACTGGACGGTAGGTGTCCGTAGCAGCGTAGGTCCCGGCATGAGCATGGCCTACAACAGCAACAACCTCGGTGCATACGACCGCATGTACCACACTCACGGCGAGGCCTACTCGCAGTGGGTGGCGGCACAGGGCGCCATCATGATGGCTGGCAACATGGCCGTGCAGTCGTCTACCTCAAGCCTCAAAGGTTACTACTGGGAGATATATCACCTTATGGGCGACCCGTCTGTGATGACCTACCTGACTCAGGCCGAAGTCATGACACTCACCGTAGCGCCCACCATCACCTACGGCACTACCACGCTCAGCGTCACCGCGGTACCATACGCCTATGTGGCTTTGAACGACACCGTCACACACACCCTTGTGGCTGCCACATGGGCCGATGCTTCGGGGCAAGCCACACTTACGCTGCCCAGCAATTTATCCGTAGGTACCTATGAGTTGACGGCATCGGCACAGCAGTACCAAACAGCTTTCCGCAACATCACCATCATAGCTCCTACAGGAGCCTTCCCGTCGGTGATGACAATGACTCCTGCCTCGCCACTCATCCCAGGCGACACCGTGAGCCTCAACATCATAGTGGAAAATCAGGGCAACAGCGACGCTGACTCCGTGACCATGACTCTCAGCTCCTCGTCACCTGTGCTCACCCTGCTCAACAACACCATCACCATCGCCAGCCTGCCTACCGGAGCACAACAAAGCTTCGCCACCGTGCTCGCCGCCGTCAGCCCTACGGCCGGTGACCTCACCCACGTCAACATCACGGCCACCGCCAACTGGAGTGGCAACAGCACCCCTGCCATAAGTATCCATCCGCAGACCGTTGTGGCTCCTGTGACTGTCATGCAGTACTCCAACCACAGCCCGAACCTGCTTCCCGGCGACAGCACCACCATCACGCTGACCATCTACAACCAAGGACATGCAGCCATGCGCAACTGGAGAGTCACCTGCGACACGCCGACACCGATGTGCACGCTGACGAGCAACGGGCGTGCAAGAGGCAACATCATTGATGCCGGCGACAGCACGAGCATCAACCTCGTCATCCACACCGACAGTACATTGCCACAGGATGTCATTGTACCCCTATACGTAAGTGTCAACTACGCCACTACGACCAACGGCAATACAATAGTATCCATTGACACCCTGAATACAATAATCAGCAACAGCTTCTGCGAGACATTCGAGGGCAACCAGTTCAACCTCAGCGGCTGGACACAAGGTACCGTTCAGTGGCTGATATACGACACCGACCCCTATAAAGGTTCCTACTGCGCCGGTTCGTCCTACACCATGGGTAGCAGCATGACCGCGGAAATGAGCATCAGCTGCACTATCGACCATGCCGACAGCATAAGCTTCTTCTACAAGGTGTCGTCTGAGGCCAACTACGACAAGTTTCACTTCTACATTGACGGCAACGACATGTTCAATGCCTCTGGCGAAGTGGAGTGGACCCGCGCGGCCTACCCTGTCAGCGCCGGTAGCCATACCTTCCGCTTCACCTATGAAAAAGACTACAGTGTCAGCAATGGCACCGACCGTGCATGGATAGACAATGTAACGCTGCCGCATAATATGCGCAACGCCACATACGTACATCAGGACATCTGCTCCAGCGACACGACTGAGCGACACGACTATATGGTCAACCCTGACGGTTCAGTAGTATTCTATAATATTACCGTACACCCGCTGCAGCACACCTTTGACACGGTAGTCAACTACACAGGCTCATCATATATCTGGAATGACAGCGTCTACACCGTGAACGGTGACTATAGCCAGCTTTTCGCCGACATCTACGGCTGTGACAGCACGGCTTCGCTCCACCTCACTTTCTCCACCGAGGGCATTGACGGCACCGAGGGCACGAAGCTGCGCCTCTACCCCAACCCCACCACCGACATGCTGCACCTCGACAGCGCAGTGGATGAGGCACAGGTATACGACGTCAACGGCCGCCTCGTCGCCACCGTCAAGAATACACGCCATATAGACCTCCGGGCAATGCCGGCAGGTGCCTACACCTTGCGGTTAATAATGCCTTCGGGCAGCGCGACTTGCCGCGTGATAAAGAGATAAAAGAAATGGTGGTCGAGTTGACCACCATTTTTCTTATTTGACCTTCAGCACCTCGCCCTTGTCGTCCACTATCTGGCGGTAGAACCATGCCGGGTATGGCGGCTGCTTGATGCCGGTGACAACGCCCGTCGGGGTGGTCTTGATGCGGCCGTTCTCGACGGTCTTGATATTGCCGTCGATGTACTTCATCAGCAGCAACTCGTCGAGTTCCTTCCAGCGACGCATCATGCGCTCGGCGCGTTCGTTACTGAAGCGGTTGAGCTCGCCCACCAGGCGACGCTCGTTGTCCTCCTGCGCCCAGCGCTTGGCATGCGTCGTCTCGTCGCGCACGAAGTCCGTCTCCAGCTCCTGCTGCACCTGCCGCACATCGACGATCATCGAGTCGTAACGCAGGTAGCAGAAATTGCTCACGCGGTTGAAGAGCCAGAATGCCGCCGTCTCGCTGTAGCGGCTCATTGAGCCGTTGCCCTCCTCGAAGCAGACGGGCACCTGCGTCACGCCGCAGTAGACGGGGCAGTAGACGGTCGAGTAGGTGTCGTCGACGCCGAACCAGATGATGCCGCCAAGCTTATCAGGCAGCCAGCTGCGGCATTGTGCCACGAATGAGAAGCCCGTCTGTTGGGTGCTTATGGCGCGCTCATGGACGTACTTCTGTCCGTCGACCTCGAAATCCATTGGCCGCCAGCGGTAGGGGCAGTGGAAGGGGCCTGCGCCCACGTCCTGCGTCATATCCATCGGCGTGCCCTCGAAGTGGTCGCGCATCAAGGCCATGCAATCCTGCACGGTGAGTTTGCGGTTGGGCTTCACCCACAGGGGCAGCCGCTCGGCGCTCTTGTCGCCCATGGCGTAGGTCTCGTAGCGTTTCATATCGTCGGCACAACGATTGAACATCGCGTACACGCGTGCCTCGCAGGCGCGGAGGCCAGAGAAAGTCAGGGGGTTGTAGGTGTCGGCAAAGCTGAAGTCGGCATCCTTGCCGCTGTACCAGCCGCGCTTGCGTGCGAACGCCGCTACATCCTCGCTGTACACACACTCAACATCTTTGTCGAAGATATTTTTTATACTCTTGCTGCTGATGCTCTTTCCGCTTCCATCTTTCTTTTTTCCATTTTCCCAAGGGAAGGTGGTGATGCGGGCCTGGTTGGCGTGGCCACAGATGTAGCCGTCGGGCACGCGGCGCGCCACCCACACGGCGCCGAGCTCGTCGCCCTTGTTGATGATCTCGTATATCCACACCTCGTTGGGGTCGGCTATGGAGAAACTCTCGCCGCCTTCGGCGTAGCCGTAGGTGCTCACCAGCTCGTGCATCACCTTGATGGCCTCGCGGCAGTTGCGGGCGCGCTGCAGCGTGACGTAGATGAGGTTGCCGTAGTCGATGCCCTTGCCCGAGCCGTGTGCCAGCTCCTCGCGGCCACCCCAGGTCGTCTCGCCGATGGCTAGCTGGTGCTCGTTGATGAAACCCACCACCTGATAGGTGTGTGCCGGCTGCGGTATCTCGATCTGAAATTTCAGCGAGCCGTAGTTGTAGAGCTTCAGCGTCGCCCCCTCGGGGTGGTCGGCGGCGGGACAGTAGCGCAGCTGCCCATAGCGAGTGTGGCTATCGGCCGCGTAGGTGATAAACGTGCTGCCGTCGGCGGTGGCTCCTTTCGAGACGATAAGGTTCGTACACGCGCGGGAGGTGAACGGCAAGAGATGCAAAGTGAAGATAATCAAGATAACAAATATACGTTTCATAAGTAATTAATTTGGGTGCAAAGATACGCAATACTATCGATATGACAAAATATTTGGTCAAGGAGACAGTAGTCAAGACGAATGATAGAGGACAATTGTGAATTTTGAGTTATTGGGGTGATGGTGGGTAGGGGTTTAGTAGGTCTACTAGCCGTTTACTAGCCGTCTAGGAGCCATTAATAGGTGTTAGTGGCTGGGTATTAGAGGTTTGGCGATAGTATGGGCTTGTATTTAATTGGTTCTCAGTATGTCAAGGGGATTGTATGGGTTATGGGTTTTTCGCTAGATTATATTTAATTCAAAGGTGCTCAAAGCCTCTTACGAGGCAGATAGGTTGTCGACCAAGCCGACGCCACAGCAATGGATTATGGAGAAAGTGAAAGGTGAAAAATGAAAACAAGTAGTACATACAATACCTTCAGGTGCCGTTTGGAGAAAAAAAACACCCTCCAAATGAGGTGAAAGGGCGATTTTTTGCGACGATGATATGTACGCCAAGTAGGGGACAAGGTGTCGGAACGAGGGATTTTTTGTCAATTTGGGGGACCTAAAAGAGGCGATTTTTGACGTAAACTGTCAGATTAAGAGGGTTAATAAAACAGGCGAGCTCGTTATATGGCTTTGTAATTTATTGTTTATTTGCCTTTTAGGTGAAGCAGAACGGTTAATCCCGACAAAAGACAGTTACGACAGATGTTTTTTAAGGGGTATACATTTCTTCATTTCATCCCCTTTCTTATCTATATATATCTAATTATTAATCATTTATAAGTATTATAAAGAGGGGTTTTTGAAATTAGGGGTACCATTTTTTAATTGTCGTAACTGTCTTCTGTCGGGAATTGATTCCACATTCCCTACAAGGCTTTGAATTTCTGCCTTTTAGGCGAACAAGTTATTTCTAAATCTTCCACTTCCAGTCTTCCAGTCCGTTTTTTTGAGGTATTCCAAACCCTTTATTCTTTATATATATAACTAATTATTAATTAGTTATATAGTATATAAAGGGATGTCAGGTATCCTTTTTTTGATTGTAAGACTGGAAGTGGAAGAATTTGTTAAATTATTTAATTGTCGAGTTTTTCCCTACGGGGCCTTTGCGACCTCGTTGCTTGAGAAATCTCCTACGGAGAATTGGAGGCATGAGGAGGCCACGATTGCTATTGAGAGGAAACGCCTACGGCGTGTCTCTTTTACGATCTTTTACAATCTGATTGAGGACAACCGCCGTTGGCGTGGGGGCAGTTCTGGCAGCCACAGCCGCAGCCGCCACCCTTGCCTTTGAGGGTGCGGACGAGCCAGCGGACGGCGAAGAAAGCCGTCGCCGCCAATATAAGCCCTACTATTATCGTCTGTATCATCTCTATCAAGAGAAAATCCCTATGGGATATTATTGTTGTTATTCTGCGTTGTTTCTATTAAAAGGCAACCCCTAACGGGGTATCATCATACCAGCAAACTACCTATCTGGAAGAACAAAGTGCTGACAATCCAAGCCAAGCCGATGGTGTATGCCACGGTGAAGAGGGCCCACTTCCACTTGCCGCTCTCGTTCTTGATGGCCACGATGGTGCTGACACACGGCATATAGAGCAGTATGAACAGCAGCATGCTGGCCGCCGAAAGCGGCGTCATGTTGTTGCGTATAAGCTCGCTGATGCGGCTCTCGCCCTCCTCGCTCTCGAAGTCCTCCTCCAGCAACTCGGCTTCATCACTACTCGTGGCATAAACCACAGCCATCGTCGATGCCACCACCTCCTTGGCACCCACGCCAGCCAGCAGCGACACGCTCTGACGCCAGTCGAAGCCGCAAGGCCTCATGGCGGGCTCTATGGTCTTGCCTATTTTGGCCATATAGCTGTTCTCGGCTTGCACGCGACGGTCTTCGTTGGTGGGGAAATAACTCAGTGCCCACACTATGATGCTGGCACCGAGGATGATGGTGCCCATCTTCTTGAGGTACTCTTTGCCTTTCTCCCAAGTGTGGCGCAGCACAGCCTTGGCCGTCGGCATGCGGTAGGGCGGCAGCTCCATGACGAAAGGCAGGCTCTCGCCCTTGACGAAGAAGCGGCTGAAGAGCTTGGCCATCAGTACCGCCATCACCATGCCCAGCAGGTAGAGGCCCATGAGCACGAAGGCGGCCCACTTGCTGAAGAAAGCGCTGACCAATATCACATACACCGGTATGCGTGCTGAGCAGCTCATCATGGGTATCACCAGCATGGTAAGCAGGCGGCTCTTGCGGTCCTCGATGGTGCGTGTGGCCATGATGGCCGGCACGTTGCAGCCGAAGCCCATAATCATAGGTATGAAACTCTTGCCGTGCAGTCCCATGCGATGCATCAACTTGTCCATGATGAAGGCCGCGCGAGCCATGTAGCCGCTGTCCTCCATGAAGGAGATGAAGAGATACAGAATCAAGATGTTGGGCAGGAAGACCAACACCGAGCCGACGCCGGCGATGATGCCGTCGCACAGCAGGCTCTTCAGCGGTCCGTCGCTCATCATGCTGCCCACCCATTCGCCCAGCCAGCCGAACAAAGCCTCGAGCCAATCCATGGGGTACTGTCCGATGGCGAAGGTGCAGAAGAAAGTGATGAACATCACCGCCAGGAACACGGGGTAGCCAAGCCAGCGGTGGGTGACGATGGCATCGATACGGTCGGTCTTGGCATGCAGGGTGCTCTTCTCGTTCTTCTCGTAGCACTCGGCCAGTGCGCCGCGCACAAAGGCATACTTGGCGTCGGTGATGGCGCTCTCGATGTCCTGGTGCGGGTGCGGGTCGTTGGCATGAGCCTCGCGCACATGGTCGGCATCGTCGACCGTGTGGCGGTTGCTCTTCAGGTACTCCTCGGCAATCTCGTCGCGCATCTTCAGCACGCTGCCGTCGGGGTCGCGATCGGTGGTGTACTTCTCCAGCTGGCGGTCGTTCTCCAACAGCTTGATGGCCAGGAAACGGGTGGAGAGGCTGTCGCTGAAGCCATGCTCATAGAGCTCGGTACGCAGACGGCTGATGCTGTCTTCCAGCACCTTACCGTGGTTCACGTGGATGTGGCGAGTCACCTCGTCGCGTCCCTCGAACACCTCGATAATCTTGTCGAACAGCTTGCCGATGCCGTCGCCGTTGCGGCCGGTAGTAGGAACTATGGGCATGCCCAGCAGGGTGCCCAGCTGCTCAATGTCGAGCTTGTCGCCGCTGCGCTGCAGCTCGTCGTACATGTTCAGCGCCATCACCATGGTGATGTCCATATCGATAAGCTGCGTCGTCAGATATAGGTTGCGCTCCAGGTTGCTGCCGTCCACCACGTTGAGTATTATGTCGGGTGACTTCTCGATGATGTGCTTGCGCACGTAGAGCTCCTCGGGCGAGTAGGCGCTGAGGCTGTAGGTGCCCGGCAGGTCTACCAGGTTGAAGGTGTAGCCGCCGTGGGTGAAGGTGCCCACCTTCTCGTCGACGGTGACACCGCTGTAGTTGCCCACACGCTCGTGGGCGTGGGCCGCGATGTTGAAGATGCTGGTCTTGCCGCAGTTGGGGTTGCCCACCAGGGCCACGTTGATGGTCTTCGAGCGCTCCTCGGCGATGTGGTGCATGGCGTCGCAGTCAGGCGCCTCCAGGGGGCGGTAGTCGTCGTGGTGCACAATCTCCTTCTCGGCCTCACGCTCGCTGACAATCTCCACCTTACGGGCATCGCTGCGCCGCAGCGACACCTCGAAGTTCATGATACGGTATTTTATCGGGTCCTTCAGCGGGGCGTTGAGCACCGCCTCCACGGTGACGCCCTTGATGAAACCCATCTCTATGATGCGTTTGCGGAAAGCCCCGTGACCCGATACGCGCACCACCACGGCGCGCTCACCAGTCTGTAGTTCAGATAGTAGCATTATTTTAGTCTATTTTAATCGTTGTGCAAAAATACATTATTCCGCCCGCGCACGCAATCACCATTATTGGTGATTATGCGCCGGATGAAGAGAAAATCCCTACGGGATAACAACCGCTATCTGTGGGTAGGCGACAGCTATTAAACGGTAATCCCTACGGGATAAACTACACCGTAGGCGTTTTCTTTTAATAGAACAAACGCCCACCTGCCTCTTACGATATCCCGTAGGGATTTTCTTTTAATACATTCAGCCGCTTTTAATTTGGAATAGACAATATGTTATTCAACGCCGACTTCGTCGAGATCTTTGACAAGTGAGTTGATTATTTCAAACGATTTCGGGCCATCTATTTCCTCTATTTTGCCATCTTGGCCATACAGCAAAACAATAGGAAAACCCAAATCGACAGGCTCGTCAAAATGATAGCAATAAGCACCTTTCCCTTGGTACTCACCAAGGTATACAATGTGTCCGGCATATTCTTTATACCAGATGTCCATTGCCTTCTGTATGGGTTTCGGTATGTTCATTATCGGCTGCAAAAAAACACATTTTCCACGACGTGGCAAAATAAATGGCCGCAACATTCCGTTATTTATAGCAAAACCAAAAACAACAAAAACCCATGAGCCAATTCAGAGACGACAACAAAACGGGCCGCTACATCCTCTGGGGTGTGCTGGCGGTGTTAGCAATCATCGTGTTCTTCTCCTCGTTCTACACCATCCGTTCCACCGAGCGTGGCGTGCTGGCCACCTTCGGCAAGATGAGCGACACGGTGGTAGAGGACGGTCTGCACCTGAAGATTCCCTTCATCCAGACCATCAAGCGCGTCAACGTGCAGCAGAAGAAACATGACGGCAAGGAGAACAGCTACACGCGCGACGTGCAAACCTCAGTGGTGGAGTACACCATCAACTATGACCTCGTGCGCGAGAATGTCAGCAAGCTGATGAAGAACGTAGGCGAGGACTACCACAACCGCATCGTGGTGCCCTTCATCCGCTCGGCCATGAAGGAAGCCTTTGGCAACTTCGCCGCCACCGAGATTGTGGAGAACCGCGACGCTGTGCGCCGCGAGATAGAGAACACCCTGCGTCGCACGCTGGACAGCAACTACTTCATGAACATACAGTTCCAGTTGGTCGACATCGACTTCGACGACGACTTCGAGACAGCCATCAAGGAAAAGCAGGTGGCCGAACAGAACGCCCTGAAGGCCAAGAACGTGACCATCCAGGTCGAGGAGCAGGCCAAGCAGACCAAGATCAAAGCCGAGGCCGACGCCGAGGCCATGCGTATCAAGGCCAACGCCCTCGAGCGCAACCCCAAGCTGGTCAACTACGAGGCCGTGCAGAAGTGGGACGGCAAGATGCCGCAATACATGCTCGGCAACTCGGTACCCTTCATCGACCTCAAATAGCACGTTGACAACAGATTAACCACACAAAGCCCCAACAGAGCTGTTGGGGCTTTCTCTTTTATCCCCACCCCCTCCCTCCGGAGCCGGTACGACAGTTCTTCAGTACTTCAACGATACTTCTTCGGCCGAAGGATCATCGAAGGATCACCGAAGGAACAGCGAAGGGTGTGGGATTTTTTTCGGTGGCACTGCACAATATTTCGAGCACGCGGGCGTTATATGCTTGTGTTATGAGTAAAAAGCTGTACATCACGCTGCTTTGCGCCATGAGTCTCACGCTGCTGGCCTCGGGCCAGGAGGGCGACACGTCGCGGGTGCGGTTCCACCTGTCGACGGGTGCCACCGTGGCTGCCGGCTATGGCCACACGCAGTCGCTGGTGTGGACGGCGCCGAGTGTGACCTACCGCGCCAGCGAGCGACTGACGGTGAGTGGCGGCCTGGCTGCAGCCGGGAGCCTGATGCCTGCCGGCGGCTATGCGTTGCATGGGCGCGGCGAACGCAGCCTGGCGCCACGCCGCGAGGGCACGAAAGCCGGAGCGCTGTGGGTCAACGCCACCTACCACCCCAACGACCGCCTGTGGCTATGGGGGTCGGTGGCCCATGTGACGGGCTATGTGCAGCCGCTGTGGCTCGACGGGGCTGTGCCCATCGAGGCTACAGCCATCAGCGGCGGCGTGGAGTACGCCCTCGGCAACGGCAGCATGATAGGGATGCATTTCCACTTCGTGCACGACCATTACGGCAACCTGCTGTATCCGCCCTACGGGCACGGCTGGTACGGCCCCTACACGCCGAGCCTGGAGATTTACGGCGGCCACTGGCCATATTGAAGGTGATGGGTTATAGGTTATGGGTTATGGGTTATTGAAAAGGAGAATAGTGAAAGGTGAAATAACTTAATGGAAACTGAATAAAGCAATAGACATTGGAATACAACACACAACGAGAACAACTAAAGATTAGCGACTACGGGCGCCACGTGGCCAAGATGGTGGAATACTGCAAGACTATCCCGGACCGCGGCGAGCGGACGGCGATGGCGGGCACCATCGTGGAGGTGATGGCTCACGTGAATCCCAAGATAAAGGAGCGCACGGACTACAAGCACATACTGTGGGACCACATGATGATGATGGCGGGCTACGAGCTCGATGTGGACTGCCCCTACGAGATAGTGCGCGAGGAGGTGGAGAACCTGCACCCGCACCACATAGGCTACACCGAGGGCCCGATACGCTACCGCCACTACGGCCGCGCGCTGGAGGAGATGGTCAAGGCCGTGGCCGCGATGCCGGAGAGCGAGGAGCGCACGGTGCTGACGGGCCAGATAGCCCACGCCATGAAGCGTCAGTACCTGCAGTGGAACCGCAACACCGTGGACGACGGGCTGATAGCCGAGCAGCTGGCCGAGCTGAGCGACGGACGGCTGACGCTGCCCGAAGGGTTCACCTTCATGTCGTCTCAGGAGTTGCTCAACGCCATGGAGGCCGCGGCAGCCAAGAAAGAGGCCAACGAGGCCAAACGCAAGAAACGGAAAAAGAAGAAATAAATGGCAAGCTTTGAGATAACCGGAGGACGCCGCCTGAAGGGCGAGATAGTGCCGCAGGGAGCCAAGAACGAGGCCCTGCAGGTGCTCTGCGCCGTGCTGCTCACCGGCGAGAAGGTGCGCATAGAGCATGTGCCCGACATACGCGATGTCAACAAGCTGATAGATCTGCTGAAGCTGCTTGGCGTCAGCGTGAGAGAAGACCACAGCGCGCTGTGCGAGAGCGGGCGGGCCTTTGAGTTCCAGGCCGACGAGGTGAACCTCGACGTGCTGGCGAGTCCTGAGTACCGCGAGCAGGCCGGCACGCTGCGCGGCAGCATCATGCTCGTAGGCCCGCTGCTGGCGCGCTTCGGCCAGGCCGTGGTGCCGCAGCCGGGTGGCGACAAGATAGGCCGCCGCCGTCTGGACACCCATTTCATAGGCATGGAGCGCCTGGGCGCCACGGTGGACTACAAGCGCGGCGCCTACACGGTGAACGCCAAGCGTCTCAAGGGCTGCTACATGCTGCTCGACGAGGCGTCGGTCACCGGCACTGCCAACATAGTGATGGCCGCGGTGATGGCCAAAGGCACGACGACCATCATGAACGCCGCCTGCGAGCCCTACGTCTACCAGCTGTGCACCATGCTCAACGCCATGGGAGCCAAGATTAGCGGCGTGGGGAGCAATCTGCTGACGATACGCGGCGTCAAGGAACTGCACGGCTGCACACACCGTCTGCTGCCCGACATGATCGAGGTGGGCTCCTTCATAGGCATGGCAGCCATGACGCAGAGCGACCTGACCATCAAGAACGCACAGGTGCAGCATCTGGGCCTGATACCGCAGGTGTTCCGCCGCCTGGGCATAGAGGTGTGGCAGAAAGGCGACGACCTCTACGTGCCTGCACAGGAGCACTACGAGATAGAACGCTTCATGGACGGCAGCATCATGACCGTGGCCGACGCGCCGTGGCCGGGCTTCACGCCAGACTTGATAAGCATAGCCCTCGTTGTAGCCACACAGGCCAAGGGCAGCGTGCTGATACACCAGAAGATGTTCGAGAGCCGCCTGTTCTTCGTGGACAAGCTCATCGACATGGGGGCGCAGATAATACTCTGCGACCCGCACCGCGCCACGGTGATAGGCCTCGACCGCGAGCACAAGTTGCGCGGGGTGCGCATGACGTCGCCCGACATTCGCGCCGGCGTGGCGCTGCTGATAGCGGCCCTCAGCGCCGAAGGCAAGAGCCGCATAGACAACATTGAGCAGATAGACCGTGGCTACCAGCACATCGACGAGCGTCTGCGCCGCCTCGGGGCCGACATAAGAAGAATCTAAACACACACTACCAATATGCTGAACCTTTTCAAGAAGAAATACACCGCACGTCCGATATTCGCCCCTCTTGGCACCGACATGCACTGCCACCTCGTGCCGCGGGTCGACGACGGCTCGAAATGCATCGAGGAGAGCGTGGAATGCCTCCAGACCCTCTGGGAGGTGGGCTACCGCAAGGTAATCATCACCCCGCACTTCCAGTACCCGCGCTTCCCCAACGACGAAGACGACATCAAGCTCCGCTTTGAAGAGCTGAAGCGGCAGGCCAAAGAGCAGGGCGTGGAGATAGAGATTGCTGGCATCGGCGGCGAATACCGCATAGACACCGGCTTCGCCCAACGCCTGGAGAACCCTCGATTCCTGATGGTGGGTGGCAAATACGTGCTCGTGGAGTTCTCGCTGCACCAGCAGATGATGGGCAGCGACGAGCTGATCTTCGACCTTCAGATGAAAGGTTACGAGGTGATACTTGCACACCCCGAGCGCTACCCTTACCTGAACGTGGACGGCATGCGCATGGAGCAGCTGAAAAACCAAGGTGTATACTTCCAGATCAACGCCCTGTCGCTCGGCGGATTCTATGGTGAAGAGGCCAAGCACCGTGCCTACGAGATGCTGGAACGCGGCTGGGTGGAGTTTATGGGCACCGACACCCACAACACCATGTATGCACAGGCCCTGCGCGACCTGAGCTGCAACCGCAAGGTGGAGAAACTGATAGAGAAATACCAATTCATGAACAACACACTTTAAACACACGCTAATATCAACTAACCAAACGCCCGGAAAGGGTGTCATTAAAACCAATAAGTAGACAGAAAGAGAAAATAGCTATAATAAAAAGACAATACTATAGCGTTTGCTACTATTCGGCACTGCTTCAGGAATCTGCAAATTCAAGGTAAGTAAAGGTCACGCATAGGTTCGCAAGCGTCTACGTTGAGCGTGGACGGAACATATCGACTTTTACGGGCATTGCAGAGCCTCTGAAGCGTGGATTTGACGAAGTCCGCGCCCCTTTTATGCTCTGCCGTCCGTGGAAGCCGGATAGGCGTAGACCGCTAGGGAACACAAGGAATGTGTTATGAAGGCCCGCAAAGACGTACACATCGGCAGGGAGATAGAGCGTGTGTTGCACGAGCGCGGTATCACGGTCACCGAGTTTGCCAACCGCATCTGCTGCCATCGCAAGAATGTCTATGACATCTTCACGCGCAAGAGCATCGACATCGACCGCCTGATCCGCATCTCGGAGGCGCTCGACTACGACTTCATCCTGGGGGTCTACTACCCTGGCATAGGGCAGACAGAGGCCGGGAATGAGCAGGAGTTCAGGCTATTATATAAAAACGGAGTGTTGAGGGTGGCCACAGAGTGAAGAGAATGTTACACCGGTGTGCAGTAAACTGTTACACCGGTTTCTTGTCTACCTGCGTGAATGTCTGTAATTTTGCACCTCGAAATAGCAAGAGCATCGAAGCTGTAAGAGATGCACAAACAAAAACTTTCAAAACATGGGATGTTTATATGAAAACACCGCATCCTCGAATGGTTTTACCAACGGGCGAAGCGACGAACAGTGCAAGGCAATCTATTATTTTGTTCCCCGCGGAGGCTGCATAGGCAAGCTCTTTATGAAGTCGATCAGTGACGAGCAGTATGACGCGATGGTGGAGGCGAAGGCCGCCACTGTGAGGGACAAGAAATATGCCCTCAAGAAACTCGGCATCGACGAGGATATGGTCAAGGAAGTCGCCCCGCTGTGTCTCGAAGGCTACAGCTTCACAGGCAATGTATTTTGCAAGCAGGGCAAGGACCTGAAGTGGCGCAGCTCGAAGTACCAGATCACCTGGGTGTTCTGCGGCGACAACCAGCTCTACTTCTACAGCTACACCTTCAACACCGACGAGGACGGCAAGAAGACCGAGGCCGAGGAGTACTTCTACAAGGACGTCACCAACATCTCGCATTCGTCGGAGACGGAGGAGATTGTCTCCCTGCGCGACAGCAAGGGCAACCCCCTCATCCGCAACAACGTTACCTACAACCAGTTTATGATCAGCGCCATGGGCGACAAGCGCTACTGCGCCATGGAGGCCAACGAGACCACCGAGCGCGCCATCCAGGGCTTGAAGAACAAGCTCCGCGAGAAGAAGAACGCCTAAGCGTTGAGCGACAAGATGAAATCCGATGACAAGAGCTCCCGCCCCGCACAGGGAAGGGAGCCTGCCACGGAGGCTTATGTATTGTGGTACGTCAGGGAGCGTCAGCTGACGCGTCCGCGAGGAGCCATAATCAAATTGCTCGGAGTGCTGCTGGCGGCAGTGGCCCTGACAGCAGGTATCGGCTACGGGCTCGCAGCAGCGGGGCGCGGCAGGCCATGGACGGTGGCGGCGATTGCCGTCGCGGTCCTGCTGGCGCGCAAAGGGGTGATAGCCGCCGTAGAGGTGTACCAGCGCTATGCCTCCGACGAGATACGCCGCAGCTGCCAGATGATGCCCACCTGCTCGGAGTACTGTATCCTCGCGGTGAAAAAGTACGGGGCCGTGGTGGGCTTGTGCAAGACAATGCACCGGCTTCTCTTCGACTGCAAAGGGCCGCACTTCCACGAGGACTGGCCATAGACAATAAAATCAGACACAAAAATGGGACTATTCAACAACCGGAACGCCAATGAAGACGCCTATGTGGGCGGCAAGAAACATTGGGTAGATGTAATCAAGAACTCGGGCGACGAGGATATGCTTATCTGGCGGCAGCCGGAAGAGGACTTCAACACCAACTCCACCTTGATTGTCATGCCTGGCGAGGAGGCCATCTTCGTCAACAACGGCAGCATAGAGCAGGTGTTCACCAATGGAAGCTACAAGTTGTCGACGCAGAACTATCCGTTCATCAGCCGTCTGCGCAACTACTTCTCCGGCGGCGTGTCGGTGTTCAACTGCGTGGTGTTCTTTGTGCGCACCGCCTACAGCAAGGAGATCAAGTGGGGCACCATGAAGCCCATAGAGTACT
This sequence comes from uncultured Bacteroidales bacterium, assembly GCA_900318275.1. Taxonomy (GTDB): domain Bacteria; phylum Bacteroidota; class Bacteroidia; order Bacteroidales; family P3; genus Colimorpha. Next base: position 100,377 of record ONJY01000003.1, read on the forward strand.
ATGACGACCAGTACCAGCAGCTTAACATCAAGGGCTTCGGCGCCTACAAGGTGAAGGTGAACGACCCGAAGGTGTTCCTCGACCGCATGGTGGGCAGCAACATAGAGTTCAAAGATGCCGACGACCTGGACGAGTTCTTCGCCAACGAGTTCTTCCAGCACATCTCGGACACCATCGTCAACGCCCTCGACAGCCTCAAGGCGAGCCTCGGGCAGCCCATCTACAAGGTGGTCAGCGGCCACAAGGCCGAAATAGGCTCCACCATAGGCGACGTATTAGGCCCCATACTGGCCAAGAACGGCCTGAAGCTGGAGAACTTCTCGGTGTCGCACCTCAAGGTCGAGGGCGCCACGCCCGAAATCCAGAAAGCCATCGACACGGCCATGCAGATGGGCGTGATGAGCAGTGCCAAGGTGAACGAAGGCTGGCAGGCTATGACGCAGCGCGACATTATGACCAACCTCTCCAACAACCCCGGCGGCGGCGGTATGGCCTCGGCAGGCATGGGCGTGGGCATGGGTATCGGTGCCATGGGAATGATGGGCAACATGATGGGCGGCATGATGCAGGGCGGCATGATGGGTCAGCCCCAGCAACAGCAGCCTCAACCCCAACCCACTGCACCGGCGGCCGACGACCCCATGGCCAAGCTGCAGAAGCTGAAGCAGATGCTGGACATGGGCCTCATCTCGCAGCAGGACTTCGACGCCAAGAAACAGGACATCATCAATAGCATTTAGGCATGAAGAAGGACAATTTATGGCTTTGGATTGCGCTCGGCACGGTGGTGATAATAGCGTTTAACGTCTTTTTCTTCGCTCTGTCGGCCGACAACAAGCCAGCCTCGGTATGGATGAACTACGTTTTCATTACATTCTCGTACATCGTCCTGATGCTCACCCCCGTGCTGGCTGGGGAACTGACGGTAAAAAACAACAAGCGTCACCTGTTATACTATGGCACTTTCGCCTATCTTGTGCTGACAGTGTTGGTGGACACCGTCTTCATCATGATTTCGCCAGAAAGCACCAAAGCCACGTGGCTGGTAAATATCGGCATGCTTGCCTGTGCCGCCACATATCTCATCGTCACCATCCTGATGGTGGGACAGCAAAAGAAAGACGACCCAGAATAGTCACCAGATAAACACAATAGATATGAAAAAACAGGTTCTTTGGATAGCGCTGGATGCAATATTCCTGATAGTATTCAACGTGTGCTTCTTCGTTCTTCTCGGAGGAGCCAAGGAGAGAGGCATCGAGGGCATACCGCCATCGGTGTGGGTAAGTTACGGCTTCATACATTTTAGCTATCTGCTGCTGCTCTGCACCCCACTGATGGTGCGCCGCGGTAACAAGGCTGTGGCCGACTATGCGCGGCCACTCTATGTCGGCACGTGGATCTATTTCCTCGTCGCCATTGTGGTCAACCTTGTCTTTATCCTTGTCTCGCTCAACAGCACGCTGGTGCAGCTCTTCCAGCAGCTGCAGCTGTCGCCGAAGAGCGGCCTGCTGGCATGGCTGGTCAATAGACTGGTCAATGCCGACGGCATCACCGCAGCCTGGCTGCTCAATCTGCTGGGGAGCCCCATCTCGACGGGCACGGCATGGGTTGTTAATGTCATCTTGGCAGG
>ONJY01000004.1 GCA_900318275.1 uncultured Bacteroidales bacterium
CGTGAAAAGCAGAGAGTCCGCAACATGTACGGTCTCAACGAACGTCAGTTCGCTACTCTGTTCAGAAAAGCTTCCAAGATGGAAGGCATGGCTGGTGTCAACTTCCTGATCCTGCTCGAAAGCAGACTGGACAACATCGTCTACAGACTTGGTTTCGCAAGAACACGCAAAGGCGCAAGACAGCTTGTCAACCACGGCCACATTGAGGTCAACGGCAAGAAGGTCGATATCCCTTCCGTAGAGCTCAAGCCCGGAGATGTCATCTCCGTCCGTGAGCGCAGCAAATCCCTCGAGGTAATCACCGACGCCCTCGCCTCGCGTGCCAACAACTATCCTTGGCTCGAATGGGACGGCGCCAGCCTCAGCGGCAAGTTTGTCAGCTACCCCCAGCGCAGCGACATCCCCGAGACCATCAACGAGCAGCTTATCGTTGACCTGTACTCGAAATAATTAGCCTCACAGCGAGGTTACATTCCTGACAGCATGTCAGGACATAAACCAATAAAAGAAAGAAAGGATAACAAATGGCAATTTTATCATTCCAGAAACCTGACAAGGTGGTCATGCTTGAAGCTGACGACTTCCGCGGCACTTTTGAATTCCGCCCGCTGGAGCCCGGTTATGGCACTACCATCGGCAACGCTCTGCGTCGCGTCCTTCTCTCTTCGCTCGAAGGCTATGCTATCACCTCTGTGCAGATCGACGGTGTCGACCACGAGTTCTCTTCCATCCCCGGGGTGGTCGAGGATATGACCGATATCATTCTGCGCCTTAAGCAGATCCGCTTCCGCCGTCAGCTTGAGGACACCGACTCCGAGAAAATCACCTTCACCGTGAAGGACCAGACTGTTCTCAAGGCCGGCGACCTCAACAGCAATCTCAACAGTTTCCAGGTTCTCAACCCCGACCTTGAGATCTGCCACATGGAGCCCACCACCGAGCTGCACATCACGCTCAGCATCGACAAGGGCCGTGGCTATGTGCCCGCTGACGAGAACAAGCGCGCCACCGACCCTATCGGTGTCATCGCCATCGACTCCATACATACCCCCATCAAGAAGGTCATGTATGCCGTCGACGACTACCGCGTCGAGCAGCGCACCGACTATGAGAAGCTCACCTTCGACATTGAGACCGATGGTTCCATCCACCCGAAGGAAGCCCTCAAGGAAGCCGCCACTATCCTCATCCAGCACTTCATGCTCTTCTCCGACGAGCGTATCACGCTCGATGTCGAGACAAAGCCTGTGCAGGAAGAGTTCGACGAGACCACGGCACACATACGCCAGCTCCTCAAGACCAAACTCATCGACCTTGACCTCTCTGTGCGCGCCCTCAACTGCCTCAAGGCTGCCGAGGTCGACACCTTGGGTGAACTCGTTGCGTTCAACAAGGCCGACCTGCTGAAGTTCCGCAACTTCGGCAAGAAATCTCTCACCGAACTGGAGAACCTGGTCGCCTCCAAGAACCTTGAGTTCGGTATGAATGTAGCAAAGTATAAACTTGATAAAGAATAAGAAAAGAATATGAGACACGGTTGCAAAGTAAATCATTTGTCCAGAACCCACGCCCATCGCGTGGCTATGCTCTCCAACATGGCCACATCGCTTATCATGCATAAGCGCATCGAGACCACTGTTGCCAAGGCTAAAGCCCTCAGAGTGTACGTCGAGCCCATCATCAACCGCTCGAAAGAAGACTCCACCCACAACCGCCGTATCGTCTTCAGCTACCTCCACAGCAAAGAGGCTGTCAACGAGCTCTTCCGCGAGGTCGCACAGAAGGTTGCCAACCGCCCCGGCGGTTACACCCGCATCCTGAAGACCGGCATCCGCCACGGTGACAACTCCGAGATGGCTATCATCGAGCTCGTCGACTACAACGAGAACATGCTCAAAGACACCACCAAGAAGGCTGCCAAGAGCACCCGTCGTAGCCGCGCCAAGAAGGCCGAGGCCCCCGTCGCCGAAGCCCCTGTGGCCGAGACTCCCGCCGCTGAGGAAGCCCCCAAGGCTGAGTAATCGACAGGACAGTGTGCCCCAAGTGGCACATAAAATAAAAGCCCATCCTCATGGATGGGCTTTTTCGTTTCCAGCCAATATTATGATAGTATGTCTATCTTTACAGTACGGAGTTCTGCTACGTTGTCATAGAATCGCACCGAGAGCGACTGGCGTACGCTGACCTCGAGTGTGCAGTCGAGGTTGTAGTTCTGGTTCTCGGGCTTCAGGTCGTAGTCCTTGAGGATGCGCATCACGTCGTTCATCGTCTCGTAGGCGAAGCCCAGGCGGTAGCGGCAGTCTATGGTCTTCTCGATTATCTGTGCGTGGTCTATGGCGTCGCGTGCTGCTGTCTTGTAGGCGTTGGCCAGGCCGCTGGCGCCGAGCAGTATGCCACCGAAGTATCGCACGACGACTATCAACGTGTCGGTGAGGTCGGCCGAGAGCAGCTGCCCGTGGATGGGTCGGCCACCGGTGCCACTGGGCTCGCCGTCGTCGTTGGCACGGAAGGCGTCCTTGCGGGGCCCGAGGATGTAGGCATAGCAATGGTGGCGGGCGTCGAAGTAGTCCTTGCGCAGCCGCTCCAGGTGGGCTTTCACCTCGTCGATGGTGCGCACAGGATAGGCGAAGGCGAGGAACTTGCTGCCTTTCTCCTTATAGAGACCTTCTGCCGGGGCCGCAATGGTCTTATATGTGTCGTCGAACATCAGTCAATAATGATTAGTTTTTTGGGGGCTGTTTGGGGCATCTTTGGTGCTTTCAAACCGGCGCCGAGGTGCTGTGGGCTGATCAGTATACGTACCTCGTCGTAGAGGCCGCTGGCGATGAAGGCGTCCAGCACTAGGCGGCCGCCCTCGACGATGACGCTCTGCAACTTTTGTTCGTAGAGCGCCTGCAAGGTCTCCTCGACGGTCTGTGTGTGCAGGTGAAGCCAATGTGCGGGGACGTCGGTCAAGCGGCCGCGGCGGTCGAGGACCACGGGCTGCGGTGCCGGGCCGAGGTAGTGGCGCGGCGTGAGGGTAGGGGAGTCCTTGAGGTAAGTCTCCGAGCCCACCAGTATGGCGGCCTCCTCGGTGCGCCAGCGGTGGTTCAGGCGGTTCTGCCGCTGTGTGCTCAGCCAGTAGGGGCCTGCTGTGGCGGGAGCCATGAAGCCGTCGGTGCTCTCGGCCCACTTCAGTATGACGTAAGGGCGCCGCTGCTCCATGAAGGTGAAGAAGCGGCGGTTGAGTTCTCGGCCCTCCTCCTCCAGCACATGGCGCACTACCTCTATGCCGGCGGCCTCCAGCTTCCGGAAGCCGTTGCCAGCCACCAAGGGGTTGGGGTCGTCGTTGCAGCAGACCACCCGCTTTATGCCCTTCTCGATGATGAGGTCGGCGCAGGGCGGCGTCTTGCCGTAATGTGAACAAGGCTCCAGATTGACGTACAGCGTGGCACCGCAATAGTCACCTTTGCGCAATAACGCATTTCGTTCGGCGTGATTGTGCCCGTATTCCTGGTGGTAGCCTTCACTGATGATGTGCCCGTCTTTGACAATGACACAACCAACTAATGGGTTAGGTCTAACTCGACCTAACCCATAAGCAGCTAATTGTAGGCATCGCCGTATGTATTTTTCGTTGTCGTTCAATTTAGAACTCGGCGGTCTTGGGGGTTCTCGGGAAGGGGATGACGTCGCGGATGTTGGCCATGCCGGTGACGAAGAGCATCAGGCGCTCGAAGCCGAGGCCGAAGCCGGCGTGCGGGCAGCTGCCGTAGCGGCGCGTGTCGAGATACCACCACATGTCCTTCATCGGGATGTTGAGCTCGTTGATGCGGGTCATCAGCTTGTCGTAGTTCTCCTCGCGGACGCTGCCGCCGATGATCTCGCCAATCTGCGGGAAGAGCACGTCGGTGCCCTGCACGGTCTTGCCGTCGTCGTTCTGTTTCATGTAGAAGGCCTTGATCTCCTTCGGGTAGTCGATCATGATGACGGGTTTCTTGAAGTGCTGCTCCACCAGATAGCGCTCGTGCTCGGAGGCCAGGTCGACGCCCCAGCTGACGGGGAACTCAAACTTGTGGCCCTTGGCGACAGCCTCTTCCAATATCTTGATGCCCTCGGTGTAAGGCAGGCGCACGAAGTCGGTGTCGATGACGCTGCGCAGGCGCTCGATGAGGCCCGGGTCAATCATCTTGTTGAGGAACTCTAGGTCGTCCATGCAGTGGTCGAGGGCCCACTTGACGCAGTATTTGATGAACTCCTCCTCGAGGGCGGTGAGGTCATCGAGCTGGTAGAAGGCCATCTCGGGTTCAATCATCCAGAACTCGGCCAGGTGGCGCGGGGTGTTGCTGTTCTCGGCGCGGAAGGTGGGGCCAAAGGTGTAGATTTTGCCCAGCGAGGTGGCGCCGAGTTCGCCCTCGAGCTGGCCGCTGACGGTGAGGGCGGTGAACTTGCCGAAGAAGTCCTGCTCCCAGTCTATGGTGCCGTCCTCCTTGCGGGGCGGGTTCTCGGGGTCGAGGGTGCTCACATGGAACATCTCGCCGGCACCTTCGCAGTCGCTGGCGGTGATGAGCGGCGTGTGGAAGTAGAAGAATCCCCGCTCGTGGAAGAAGGTGTGGATGGCCATGGCCATGTTGTGGCGCAGGCGCATCACAGCGCCGAAGGTGTTGGTGCGCAGGCGCAGGTGGCCTATCTCGCGCAGGAACTCCATGCTGTGGCCTTTTTTCTGCAGTGGGTAGGTGTTGGGGTCGGCCTCGCCATAGACGACGATGCGCTCGGCCTGCACCTCGACGGTCTGGCCCGAGCCTTGGCTCTCGACGAGCTTGCCCTCCACGCCGATGCAGGCGCCGGTGGTGATGCGCTTCAGCTCTTCCTCGAACTTGGCGGGGTCGGCGACGACCTGTATGTTGTGGATTATACTACCGTCGTTGACGGCCAGGAAGGCGACGTTCTTGTTGCCGCGCTTGGTGCGCACCCAGCCTTTTACACATATCGTGGTGCCTATCAAGGCGCTCACATCTTCTTTCAACAGATGCTTAATCTCGTAGCGTTTCATTGTATGTTTGTTTTATCTCTTGTCTATTAGTTTCTTCAGCTCTATGTCGCTGCTGAAGCGGAAGACCATGTCCTCGCTTTTGCGGCGGCAGATCATGAGGGTGTCGGCGCCGGCGGCCACTATGTAGCCGTCGAGGCCTTCGAGTATGACGTTCTTGTCCTCCGACACCAGCACCAGGTTGTTGTGGCTGTCGTAGGTGAGGGCGTTGCCACAGACCACGGCGTTGCCGTTCTGGTCGTGGCGGTAGACGTCGTAGAGCGAGTCCCACGTCTCGACGTCGCTCCAGGCGAAGCTGGCGGCAAGCACATGCACGTTGTCGGCCTTCTCCATGATGCCGTTGTCGACACTCACGGCCTCGCTCTGCGAGTAGACGCGCTCCAGCTCCTCCCAAGGGGTCGTCAGGCCGATGCCGAAGAAAGCGTCGGCCACCTGCGGCAGGTGCTCTTTGTACGCCTCGCGCAGCACCGACAGCTTCCACACTAGGATACCGGCGTTCCAGAAGAACTCGCCGCTGGCGATGAACTGGCGCGCCATCTCCACCGGCGGCTTCTCGGTGAAGGTCACCACCCGGTGCAGGTTGGCGGCTCCCGGCAGCGACGGCTTCTCGTCGAACTGAATGTAGCCGTAGCTCGTGTCAGGACGCGTGGGCTGGGCGCCGAGGGTGATGATCCAGTCATGCTCGGCCACAGTCTTCACGGCCTGCATCATGTCGGCCTTGAACTTGTCGCGGTGGAATATAGCGTGGTCCGAGGGCGACACTATGAGCGTGGCCTCGGGGTCTATTTGGCTGATGACCGCCGCGGCGTAGGCTATGCAGGGGGCTGTGTTGCGGCGCAGCGGCTCGGCGAGGATCTGGTAGGGCAGCAGGTCGGGCAGCTGTTCGCGCACGCGGCCCACGTACTGCTTGCCGGTGACGATGACGATGTTTTGCTGCGGGCATATCTGCGCGTAGCGCTCGAAGGTGAGCTGCAGCATGGAGCGCCCCACGCCGGTGACATCGATGAACTGCTTGGGGTTGTCGGTGCGGCTCACCGGCCAGAAACGGCTCCCCAGGCCACCGGCCATGATGACGCACCAGAGGTGTTTGTTCGGTGTCATACGCTCACCTCCCCTTTTATGTGTGGGTGCGGGTTGTAGTCCTCCAGCGTGAAGTCCTCGTAGCGGAAGCCGAAGATGTCCTTCACCTCGGGGTTAATCCTCATCGTCGGCAACTTGCGCGGCTCGCGTGTGAGTTGCAGGTGCACCTGGTCGAGGTGGTTCTTGTAGATATGTGCATCGCCAAGGGTGTGCACAAAGTCGCCCGGCTTGAGGCCGCACACCTGCGCCACCATCATCGTCAGCAGCGCATAGCTGGCAATGTTGAACGGCACCCCGAGGAATATGTCGGCCGACCGTTGGTACAGCTGGCAGCTTAGCTTGCCGTTGTCCACATAGAACTGGAACAGACAGTGGCAAGGCGGCAGCGCCATCTCGCCCTGTTCGGCTGGGTTCCATGCCGTCACCATCAGGCGGCGGCTGTAGGGGTTCTCTTCTATCTCGCGCACCACGTTGGCAATCTGGTCGATGGTGCCGCCGTGGCCGTCGGGCCACGAGCGCCACTGCGAGCCGTAGACGGGCCCCAGGTCGCCGTTCTCGTCGGCCCATTCGTCCCAGATGCTCACGCCGTTGTCTTTCAGGTATTTTATGTTGGTGTCGCCGCGCAGGAACCACAGCAGTTCGTAGATGATCGAGCGCAGGTGCAACTTCTTGGTTGTCAGCACAGGGAAGCCCTGCGACAGGTCGAAGCGCATCTGGTAGCCGAACACCCCTACGGTGCCTGTCCCGGTGCGGTCCAGGCGCTCAGTGCCGTGGTCGAGCACATGCTGCAAAAGGTCAAGATACTGTTTCATACTATTCCTCTATAACGACGTAAGCGTCGAAATGTTGTGTGCGGATATAAAAAAATAACGGCTGTCTGGTTATGTTAATTTAAGACAAAACAGAGCCTGTTTTTACTATTTTTCCCCATGGAGCCCCTACGGTATTTCTACGGTTGTTTTACTGTTTTAAGCGTAGAAATACCGTTGAACGGGCGTCGAAATGCCGAAGAACGAGAGTCTTGCGACGGTGTCGCTCCACGAGGCGTCGGATGCAAGTTTTGGCGGTGGTTGAATACTAATTTGCAAAAAAAACACACTTTTTGTTTCCATATTAAAAAAAATGTGTATTTTTGCACCCGAATTGCAGTATAACCAAAACGGAAACTATCGAGGGAAAAACTATCAGTTTTAATCCTTAAAAAGCAAAGGACATGACAGACGTCAAGATTAGACAACTGACAGACATCGAACTGATTACCCGTTATCAGGAAGGCGACACCGATTGCTTCGACGCCCTGCTCGAACGCTACCAAGCCAAGGTGTACGGCTACATTTTTTCCGTAGTGAAAGACAAGGAAACCGCCGACGACATCTTCCAGGACACCTTCTACAAGGTGGTGCTCACCATCAAGAGCGGTCTCTACAAGGATGAGAACAAGTTCGTGCACTGGGTGATGCGCATAGCGCACAACCTCATCGTCGACTATTTCCGCCGTAACAACAAGATGCCACTGGTGCCCAACCGTCCGGAGAGCGACGTGCTCGACAACCTCAAGTTCCCTGACGACAACGCCGAGCATGCCATCATGCGCAAGCAGACAGGCCAGAACATACGCAAGCTCGTCAAGATGTTGCCGCCGGAGCAACGACGTGTGGTCATCCTGCGCCACTACGGCAAGTGCGACTTCAAGGACATTGCGGCGCGCACGGGTGTGAGCATCAACACGGCCCTCGGCCGCATGCGCTACGCTATCATCAACCTTCGCCGTCTGGCACAGGAACACAATATGTACATTGAGCTGTAAGTGATTAGTAAGAATAAACTGAAAGAACTGGCCGCCTACCGACAGCAGCGCCGCTGCGACGAGGAGGCGGTCTTTGTTGTTGAAGGGCCCAAGATGTGCGCCGAGGCTGCTGCGTCGGGCTTCAACATAAGGGTGGTCTGTGCCACGGAGGAGTGGAAAGTGGAGAGTGGGGAGTGCTACGAGGTGACGCAGGCCGAGCTTGAGCGGCTGAGCAACCTTAAGAGCCCCAACCAGGTGTGGATGCTCGTGGAACGCCCTGGCCAGCTGCCGGCGACCGACGGCCGGATGGTGCTGGCCCTCGACCGCATACAGGATCCCGGCAATATGGGCACCATCATGCGTACCGCCGACTGGTATGGCATCCGCCACATCGTGTGCAGCCGCGACACTGTCGACTGCTACAACCCCAAGGTTGTGCAGGCCTCCATGGGGGCCATCTTCCGCACCAGGGTGGACTATGTGAACCTGCCGCAGTGGCTCGCCGCCTGCGGCATGACCGTCTACGGCGCCTCGCTGCAGGGCACACCGATAACAGAACGCACCATGCGGAATGACGGACGCTCCGTGTTGCTCATAGGCAACGAGAGCCGCGGCATCAGCTCCGAGGCAATGGCGCAGGTGACGCATCCTGTGCTGATACCCAATATAGGCGGTACCGCCGAGAGCCTCAACGCCTCGGTGGCCGCAGGAATACTTATTGACAGACTATGGAACAGTTAGAATACCAAGAGGGTCGCACCGAGATAAGCCACATGGGCAAGGTGGCCCTCATCGAGCGCCTCACAGGCGACATGGAGACGCGCAACGCCTCCACTGTGCAGGGCGTCGGCGACGACTGCGCCGTGATGCGTGCCGCCGACGGGCGTCTCACCCTCGTCACCACACAGACACTCGTCGAGGGCGTCAACTTTGACATGATGTACACGCCCCTCAAACACCTCGGCTACAAGGCTGTGGCCGTGGCGCTGAGCAATGTCGCAGCCATGAACGGCACGCCGCGCCAGGTGCTGGTTTCCGTGGCCGTCAGCAACCGCTACTCGGTGGAGGCCATGGACGAGCTTTACGCTGGCATGCGCCTCTGCTGCGACCGCTATGACGTAGACCTTGTAGGTGGCGAGACGGGTACCTCGCGGGCAGGTATGGTGATCACCGTCACCGCCGTGGGCGAGGCTGCCGACGATAGTGTGACCTACCGCCATGGCGCTGCGTTGCACGACCTCGTATGCTGCAGCGGAGACCTCGGCAGCGCCTATGCAGGCCTCCTCATCCTTGAGCGTGAGAAGGTCACATACCAGGCCAACCCTGACTTCCAGCCCGACCTCGACGGCTACGACTATGTGCTCGAACGCTTCCTCAAGCCCGAGCCGCGTATGGACATCGTAAAGCTGCTGCGCGACAAAGGCGTGGTGCCCACCTCGATGACCGACATCAGCAAGGGTCTTGCCGACAGCGTGCTGCACCTTTGCCATGCTTCGCACTGTGGCTGCGAGGTATACGAGGAGCATCTGCCCATAGACTACCAGACATCGCGCGTGTGCTCAGAGATGAGCAAGAACATGCTGCCCGTCAGTTGTGCCCTCAACGGCGGCGAGGACTACGAACTCCTCTTCACTGTCAGCCAGACGGACTACGACAAGATAAAGGACCTGCAGGAGATACACATCATAGGCCACGTCACCGAGGAAGGCATGCCCGCCGTCATGGTGACGCCGCAGAATACCACCATCACACTGCGTGCGCAGGCTTTTCATGGCATTGACGAATGATGCAGGACAGCTACATACAGCAGGGTTTGCGTCGCGGCATGGTCGAGAGGCTGAGCCAAGGCGGCATCACCGACGAAGCGGTGCTGCGGGCCATGACTGAGGTGCCGCGCCACTGGTTTATCGGAAAGGCTCTCGATGCCTACGCCTACGACGACAGGGCTCTGCAGATAGACTGTGATCAGACCATCTCGCGCCCCTCCACCGTGGCTATGCAAAGCCAGCTACTTGCGCTGAAGCCCAACATGAAAGTGTTGGAGATAGGTACCGGCAGTGGCTACCAGACAGCCGTACTGTGCCGTATGGGGGCTCAGGTGTTCACCATAGAGCGGCAGAAAGGACTATACGACAGGACTTCCCGGTTGCTCAAGGAGTGCGGCTACCGCGCCAAGTGCTTCCTTGGCGACGGCTACCAGGGGCTTGCCGGCAGCTACGACCGCGTCATCGTCACCTGTGGCGCCCCCGAGATACCGCCTACGCTCATGGCACAGCTCAAGGTCGGCGGCATCATGGTGATACCCCTCGGCGAAGGCGAGCAGGAGATGCTGCGCATCACAAAGCAGGGGGAGGCAAAGGAGCAGTGGCTGGTGGAGAAGTTCGGCACCTACAGCTTCGTGCCGATGCTCGACGGGCGTCAGATGCGCTAACGCAGTAAGAAGTGCTGCTTGCGCAGGCGTGGGCTGCTGACAGCCACGCCGCACCGGTACAGGTCAAGAGTGACCTGCCAGTCGGGGCTGGCAACGACGGCATCCCATTCGGTGCTGGAGGTGTCGGCGACGACAAGGAAGACGCCGTCGGGTGTGTGCAGAGTGGGGTTGCCGGAGTGGGGGAGACCGTAGTACTCCTCCAGGCGCCAGACGACATCGGCGGCGGAACGCCCGCGGCCGGGACAGCGCGAGAAAAGCACCTCGGTGTAGAGGCGGTAGGCGAAGGGCGAGTGCAGGTTGTACTGCGTCTTCGCACGGAGGAAATGGCTGAGGCGGTTCACGGCGCAAAGATACGAAGAAAATAGTGAATAGTGAATAGTGAATAGCGAATAGTATGAGACACAACAATATAAAGGCATTCCTTGCCATCGCAGCGCTGCTCTTTGCGGCATGCGGCGGCGGTGATTACACCCCCAAGCCGCAGGCCTATCTGCGCATCGACATGCCGGAGCACAACTACTGGCTCGTCGACAGCCTCTGCACCCACCCTGGCGATATGCTCGTATTTGGTACCGATACCATGGTTGCCATTACCGGTACCTGCAAAACCTTCCCCTTTACCTTCGAGGCCAACGAGTGCATTGAGCTTCAGGAGAAAGACGCCCCCAAGGGCGAAGAATGGATTGATCTGGTGTACCCTCAGTGGGACGGCGTGGTGTACCTCACCTACAAGCGCCTGCGCAATGCCGCCGACCTGCGCGGCCAGATAGACACCTCGTCGCGCATGCTGGAGAAGCACTACCAGCTGGCCTCGGGTGTGGAGGAGCAGTTCTACGAGGATGCCGGGAACCGCGTCTACGGCACCGTGTACCACCTGAAGGGCAACAAGGTGGCGACGACATGCCAGTTCTGGGCCACCGACAGCGTGCACCACTACCTCCGCGGCGCCCTCTTCCTCAACCACACCCCCAACAACGACTCCCTCGCACCGGTGCTCAACTACATACAGGAGGACATCGAGCACCTCATGGAGACCCTGCGATGGAGATAAATGACTGAATACTAACAAACCGCAAAGATATGAAACCTACATTATTAGTTCTGGCTGCCGGCATGGGCAGCCGTTACGGTGGCCTCAAGCAGATGGACGGCGTGGGCCCCAACGGTGAGATTATCCTCGACTACAGCGTCATGGACGCCATCCGCGCCGGCTTCGGCAAGGTGGTCTTCGTCATCCGTCACTCTTTCGCCGACCAGTTCAAGGCCCGCATCAACGCCGAGCATTACGGCAACCGCATAGCCGTCGAGTATGTCTACCAGGAACTCGACAAGCTGCCCGCCGGCTTCAGTGTCCCCGAAGGCCGCGAGAAGCCCTGGGGCACCAACCACGCCATCCTCATGGCCAAGGACGTTATCCACGAGCCTTTCGCCATCATCAACGCCGACGACTTCTACGGCCGCGACGCCTTCCAGGTCATGGCCGACCACCTGCGCACCCTCAACGACAAGGAGGGCAGCTACTGCATGGTGGGCTACCGTCTGGAGAACACCCTCTCGGAGAACGGCACCGTCAGCCGCGGCGTATGCCAGACCGACGCCAACGGTCTCCTCGTGGGCATGACCGAGCGTACCGCCATCGGCCGCACCGCCAACGGCATTGAGTACAAGGACACCGACGGCAGCATGCACCCCCTGCCCGCCGACGCCACTGTCAGCATGAACCTCTTCGGCTTCACGCCCGACTACTTCGCCAAGAGCGAGGCCCTCTTTGTCGACTTCCTCAAGGAACACGGCCAGGAGCTCAAGAGCGAGTACTACATACCCTTCGCCGTCAACACCTTCATCGCCGACGGCCGCGCCACGATGACCGTGCTGAAGACCACCGCCCAGTGGTTCGGCGTCACCTACAAGGAGGACCGCCCCATGGTCGTCGACCGCCTGAAGAAACTGCATGACCAGGGAGTTTATTGATTTTGTCAACGCCCACAAGGACGATGATACCGCGCGGCTGCTGCTGTCGGCTGCGCGGTATCCGTCTATTGACATGCCTGCTGCGGTGCAGCAGATAGAAGGGCTGCGTACAGCGAAAGAGAAATGGCCGTCGTTGCTGCAGTACGAAGCGTTTCTTTACCCTCCCCGGCTGAACCGCGAACAGGCCTCGTCAGAGGTCACGGCCGAGTGGAAGAGTAGCAGGGCAACAGTGTGGACGAACGGACGGGTGGCTGACCTGACGGGAGGAATGGGTATCGACACGCTGGCGTTTGCACGGGTGGCGGAGGAAGTGGACTATGTGGAGCGGAATGCCGACCTGTGTGCTCTGATGGAGCACAACCTCAAAGCCTTGGATGTAAGCAACGTCACGGTACACTGCGGCGACAGCCTGGAGTGGCTTCAACGGCAGAGTCGCTGCTTCGACTTGATATTTGTCGACCCGGCTCGGCGCGACAGGCAAGGACGCAAAGTTGCTGCTTTCGAAGATTGTACGCCGGACATTGTAGCCCACCAGGAGTTGCTGCTTTCCAAGGGCAAAAGGATTATGGTTAAAGCCTCGCCCATGATTGACATATCGCTGGGCGCTATGCAGTTGCGCAACGTCAGCGACATATATGTCATTGCCGTCCAAGGCGAATGCAAAGAGGTGCTCTTCCTCTGTGGACAGCCCGACGGTGAGCCACGCATACACTGCCACCACCTGCATCATGGCGAGGTGGACGACTTCGTCTTCACACGTGAGGAAGAGGAGCATGCCCAATCATCATATGCCAGCGAGGTAGGAAAATACCTCTATGAGCCCAATGCAGCCCTTATGAAAGCCGGCCCATTCAAATTGCTGAGCCAATGTGAGGCTTTGGACAAGTTGGCGAGAAACAGCCACCTCTACACAAACGACAGCCTCGACCAGCATTTCCCCGGCCGCATATTTAGCGTCATTGCGGACATCAAGCCCACATGCAAAGAGGTGCAGAAATGGATCCCTGACATGAAAGCCCATGTGGTCACCCGCAACTACCCCATGGCGGCGGCCGACCTGCAGAAACAACTGGGATTGAAGGAAGGCGGTGACCTCTTCGTCGTGGCCACCACCGTAGGCCGCGAAAAGAAGCTGTTCATCTGCAACCTCGCGGATCACTTTTTGCAGGGAAAGTGAAAAAATATTTTGCCAGTTGAAAAATTGTTCGTAACTTTGCACTCTCCAAAAATGGGGATGTTGTGCCTTGTCTACCCGTTCAAGGTGCACGTTCTCAGGTTGATAAACGTGGCGACCAATTATCCGTCAGCGGTCAAAATGCGATGCAATCGGAGGAGAAATTAACAAAAAGGAAGTAAAACATCATCGTTAGTAAAATAAAAAAATGAGTACGTTAAGTTACAAAACCGTATCAGCCAACAAGCAGACCGTCCAGAAGGAATGGGTGCTGGTTGATGCCGAAGGACAGACCGTAGGTCGCCTGGCTACCCGCGTGGCCAACATTCTGCGCGGCAAGACCAAGCCCTGCTACACCCCGCACGTCGACTGCGGCGACAATGTCATCATCATCAACGCCGAGAAGGTTGTCTTCAGCGGCAAGAAGGAGACTGACAAAATCTATCAGCGCTACACCGGTTACCCCGGCGGCCAGCGTGAGACCACCCCTGCCAAGGTGCGCGCCACTCACCCTGAGCGTATCCTCGAGCACGCCATCCGCGGCATGCTTCCGAAGAACCGCCTCGGCGATGCCCTCTACCGCAACCTCCACATCTATGCCGGCAGCGAGCATCCCCACCAGGGTCAGAACCCCAAAGCCATCAACATTAACGAAGTAAGATAATAAGAAGATATGGCAGAAGTAATCAACACCATTGGTAGAAGAAAGACCGCCGTGGCCCGCGTCTATATGACCCTCGGCAATGGCGAAATCAAGGTCAACGGCCGCGACTACAAGGAGTATTTCCCCACCGGTCCGCTGCAGTACATCGTCAACCAGGCTTTCGCCGTGGCTAACGCCGAAGGCAAATGGGATGTCAAAGCCAACCTCGACGGTGGCGGCATCACCGGCCAGGCCCAGGCCCTGCGTATGGCTATCGCCCGCGCCCTCTGCGAGAACAACATCGAGGATCGCCCCGCCCTCAAGAAGGAAGGCTTCCTGATGCGCGACCCCCGTATGGTCGAGCGTAAGAAACCCGGTCAGCCCAAAGCCCGTAAGCGCTTCCAGTTCAGCAAGCGTTAATACCAATATAATAAAAGCTGGACAAAGTTTAGTATCCAAACTGCCCGAATGCTCCGCTGCATTGACACAGCGAGCCGCATAGTAAGGCCACTAAATGCAGCCTGATGGACTCACGGACAGTTGGTAAAGTTTAACAACAAAAGGAAAGTAAACAAACATGAACGAACTCAAATTCGAAGAACTCCTTGAGGCTGGTTGCCACTTCGGTCACCTCAAGCGTAAATGGAATCCCAAAATGGCTCCCTATATTTTCAAGGAGCACAACGGCATTCACGTCATCGACCTCCAGAAGACCATCGTCAAAGCCGACGAGGCCGCCGCTGCCCTGAAGCAGATGGCCAAGAGCGGCAAGAAGGTCCTCTTCGTCGCCACCAAGAAGCAGGCCAAAGAGGTCGTCGCCGAGATGGCCAAGAGCGTTGACATGCCCTTCGTCACCGAGCGTTGGCCGGGCGGTATGCTCACCAACTTCCAGACCATCCGCAAGGCTGTCAAGAAGATGAACAGCCTCGATGCTCTGATGCACGACAAGGATTTCAACAATATCAGCAAGCGTGAGCGCCTCCAGGTGCAGCGCGAGCGCGCCAAGCTCGACAAGAACCTCGGTTCCATCGCCGACCTCACCCGTCTGCCCAGTGCCCTGTTCGTCATCGACATCAACAAGGAGCACATTGCCGTCGCCGAGGCCCGCCGCCTGAACATCCCCACCTTCGCCCTCGTGGACACCAACACCAACCCCGAGCTTATCGACTTCCCGATTCCCGCTAACGATGATGCGTCGAAGTCGATTGCCGCCATCCTCAAGCACATGTGCGAGGCTATCCAGGAAGGTCTGAACGAGCGCGCCCTCGACAAGGACGCCCAGGCCGAGGAAGAGGCCCCCGTGGTTGAGAACGCCGAGGAGAAGCCCGTCGAGAAGAAGACCCGCGCCCGTCGTCCCCGCAAGAGCGAGGAGGCCCCCAAGGCCGAGAAGGTCGCCGAGGCCAAGCCCGAAGAGGCTCCCAAAGCTGAATAATTAACTTAAGAATAATTGGGAGTTCAAGTAGTTCAAGTAGTTCAAGTAGTTCAAGACGATAGCATCAGACAGGTACATTTGTCCTGAACTCCCTGAACTCCCTGAACTTCCTGAACTCCTTTCAAAAAAGAAAGGAAAATATACAATGGCAATTACCGCTTCACAGGTTAACGAGCTCCGCAAACTCACCGGCGTCGGCATGATGGACTGCAAGAAAGCCCTCGTCGAGACCGACGGCGACATGCAGAAAGCTATCGAGCTGCTTCGCCAGAAAGGCCAGAAGATGGCCGCCAAGCGCGCCGACCGCGACGCCAACGAAGGCTGCGTCCTCGCCAAGACCACCGGCAACTTCGGTGCCATCATCATGGTCAGCTGCGAGACCGACTTCGTCGCCACCAACGCCGGCTTCGTCGAGTTCACCACCAGCATCCTCGACGCCGCCATGGCCAAGCACCTCACCACCAAAGAGCAGGTCATGGACATGGACCTCAACGGCAGCAAGGTTGCTGACGCCATCACCGACCAGATTGCCAAGATTGGCGAGAAGATTGAGCTTGCTCACTTCGAGACCATCGAGGCCGAGAAGGTCTACGCCTACATCCACCCGGGCAACCGCATGGCTTCCATCGTCGGATTGAACAAGGCCGGTTACGACCAGGTCGGTCACGACATCGCCATGCAGGTCGTCGCCATGCGTCCCGTCGCCCTCGACGCCGCCAGCGTGCCCCAGGAGATCAAGGATCAGGAGTTCCGCGTGGCCGTCGAGAAGACCAAGGAAGAGCTCATCGGCAAGGCCGTTGACGCCGCCCTCAAGAAAGCCGGCATCAACCCCGCCCACGTCGACACCGAGGAGCACATGGCCTCCAACTGTGGCAAAGGCTGGATCACCGAGGAGCAGGTCAACCAGGCCCGTGAAATCAAGGAGAAGGTCGCTGCCGAGAAGGCCGCCCAGCTCAGCGAGCAGCAGATCAACCAGATTGCCAATGGCCGTCTGAACAAGTACTTCCAGGAGAACACCCTCATGGAGCAGGAGTACATCATGGAAGCCAAGGTGAAGGTGAAAGACTTCATCGCCAAGGCCGACAAGGATCTGAAGTGCACCGGCTTCAAGCGCCTCGAACTCGGCGCCTAAGCCTAACGGTACATACACAAAGGAAGGGCAACCCACACGGATTGCCCTTTCTTTTTAGCCACCTTCGAGGAATTGTAAATCCTATCTTTTTACAAACTCGAAGCGATATTCTGTATGTTTGCGGCGAAGAGTGTCGTCGTCATATCCGTAAAGTTGACTGAATTCACTATCATTGGTGTCCGATAAGACAAGTTTGTTATTTGTTAATTCGGCAATAATATAAGAATAATGAGTCCGTGAATTGCTGCTAGTAGGATGTGTCATTTTAAGCATGTCTGCGCTGACGACATAAGTCCCATAATCTGATGCGTTGACATACCAAGTGCCATTATCTGTAAATTTCCATCGGTCTCCATAGAATGTCCATACATCCACAAGGGTGGTATCTAAATCTGTAAACCATTCGTCAGTCGGTGGGAAATATTGCTCCCGATGCACATGCTGGTATGAGTGAATACAATCCCAATTGCCAAGAATCAATTCATCGTAGGACATTGTTGTTTGACCACCTTGAGGCTCGTTTGTTTGGTTGTTATCCTCTTTGT
Organism: uncultured Bacteroidales bacterium; assembly: GCA_900318275.1. Lineage (GTDB taxonomy): Bacteria > Bacteroidota > Bacteroidia > Bacteroidales > P3 > Colimorpha. The sequence goes on from ONJY01000004.1 coordinate 17,224, forward strand.
TGCAAGCTGTGGCAAACAACGTCGCCGCAAAAAGAAACAGCATGGAGCATTTTTTGATTTGTTTGAGCATGTTGTATTGTTTTTGTTCCGCTCTCCCGCACCCCGTTGAGCAATAATATAAAAGAAGCGTGGCGCTGTATGCCGCTTCCTGTATAGAGGTCCTGAGAATTACCTTGTAAAGAGAAGATGCAATAAGCCCACGCTAAAACAGCGAAAGCCATTACACAAATTCTGCTTTACTTGGAGTTTCTCAGGTTCCTATACACAGAACGCGTATAACGCTTCGAGATTTCCTTATGAAATCGACTGCAAAGATACGACATTTTCTCCATGTGGCAAAATTTTTGTATCTTTGCACGCGGAAATTTATGGCGAAGAAACAGAAATACTATGTTGTGTGGCAGGGGAAGAAGCCTGGCATCTATAGCGACTGGGACGCGTGCAAGGAGCAGGTCGTGGGTGTGCAGGGTGCGCAGTACAAGGGCTTCGACAGCATGGCCGAGGCCGAGGCGGCGATCAGGCTGCCGTATAGCAGCGTGGTGCAGTCGAGTGGGGCTAATGGGGTTAATGGGTCGAATGGGCATCAGAGTGGGTGTCTCGTCATCGACGAGAACGGCATGACTGCCGTGAAGCCCGGCACCGAGAATCCGCCCGTGCTCGACGCGCTGGCCGTCGATGCGGCCTGCAGCGGCAACCCCGGGGTAATGGAGTATCAGGGCATATATATCCCTACTCGCACGCGGGTGTTCCACTATCGTGCGGAGAAGGGCACCAACAATATCGGTGAGTTTTTGGCCATAGTGCATGGACTTTCATATTTGAAGAAGCATCACCTCAATCAGATTATTTACAGCGATAGCGTTAACGCCATCAGCTGGGTGCGGCAGAAGGTGTGCAAGAGCAAGCTGGTGGAGGACGCCTCGACCGCCGAGCTGTGGGACTACATCCACCGCGCCGAGAACTGGCTCCGCACCAACAGCTACACCACCGAGATACGCAAGTGGGACACCGACAACTGGGGCGAGATACCGGCGGATTTCGGGAGAAAATAAGTCGAAAAGTCGAAGAGTCGAAAAGTCTAAAAGTCAAAGGGTCAAAGAGTCGAAAAGAATGAACACCCGTAATCTTCGCTTTAGGTCCAATAGGGTAAGGGATATAATCTCCTTATTTCATGAGGAGCTGGATGGTATTTATGGTGCTGGCGAGGTGGGGGTGTTTGTGGAGATGCTTTTCGAGGCGTTTCTGGGGTGGGACAAGGTGCGGCTGCTGACCTCGAAGGATGAGACCATCGACCAGAGCGACCTGCTGCGGTTCCATTGGGCGCTGGAAGACCTCAAACGATACCGCCCGATACAGCATATTATCGGCTATGCCGACTTCTGCGGCTGCCGCATCGAGGTAAGCCCCGATGTGCTGATACCGAGGCCCGAGACAGAAGAGATGGTGGAGTGGGTAGTGGCCAGTGGTCAGTGGTCAGTGGGTAGTGACCAGTGGTCAGTGGTCAGTGGTCAGTGGTCAGAGGTCAGAGGTCAGAGGTCAGAGGTCAGTGGCCAGATTTTGGACCTTTGTACGGGGAGCGGGTGTATCGCCATTGCGTTGAAAAAGGCCTTTCCTGCGGCCGACGTGACGGCGGTGGATGTCTCGCCCGCGGCGCTGGAGATTGCGCGGCAGAATGCCAAAAACAACGGCGTGGAGGTGCGCTTCATGGAAAGGGATGTGCTTAATGGGGTTGATGGGTTGAGTGGGTCTTATGGGCTTATTGTGAGCAATCCGCCATACGTCCGCGACAGTGAGCGGGGGCAGATGCAGCGCAACGTGCTGGATTATGACCCGGCGCTGGCCCTCTTCGTGCCAGACGACGACCCGCTGCGGTTCTACAAGGCCATCGCCACCATTGCCAAAGATCACCTGGCCGAGAACGGCCAGGTGGTGGTAGAAATCAACGAGGCTTTGGCCGAGGAGACCTGCGCCGTATTCAAGGCACAAGGCTTCACACCCAAGGTACATGAAGACTTCCGCGGCAAGCCTCGCTGGATATCGGCTGACGGGGCGAGGGCCAGGAGGGGTGAGTAGGTCTACTAGCCGTTTACTAGCCGTCTACTAGCCGTCTACTAGCCGTTTAGGGACGTTAGTGGCTGGATATCATTGGGTTAGTGTAAAAGGGAGGTTGTATTTGGTTGGTTATCAGAAAGATTCTCCTGCTTTGCGAGGCCATGAGCCGAGTAGGGGGAATTGAGGTGCCGTTTGGACACAAAAACACCCTCCAGATGGGGTGGGAGGGTGAATTTCGGCGACGATGAGATGTGCGGCAAGTGGGGGGGGAAGTGGTCGGAAAGAGGTGTTTTTTGCCTTTTTTGATGCCTTTGAGAGGAGGAAATTGATGTGATTTGTCCCTTTCTGAGGGGTAAGGAATCTGGTGATGGGTGTTTTTCTGTACCGTAAATTATTGTCTATTTGCCCCTTAGGTGAAATCTCTATCAGTCTATCAGTCTATCAGTTGTTTTTTGAGGGGTATTAATTTCTTATTTTTACCCCTTTGTTATTATATATATATCTTATTATTAATTAGTTATAAGTATAATAAAGGAGGTTTTCTGAAAGAAGGGGGTATCCTTTTTTTTAATTGATAGACTGATAGATTGATAGATTGCAGCACACCGCTTCCCTACAAGGCTTTGGGTTCCTGTCCTTTAGATGAAAATTAAGTGTGTTGTGTATCAGATATCAGTTGTATCAGTTGTTTTTTGAGGGGTATCATTTTCTTGTATTCACCCCTTTTTTATTTATATATATATCTTATTATTAATTATTTATAAGTATTATAAAGAGGGGGGTGAAATTAAGTGGTGCCATTTTTTAATTGATACAACTGATATCTGATACAATTGATTTACTAATTCCCTACAAGGCTTTGGATTTAAGTATTTTAAGTTGAGCTGGCGTTTCAGTTTCAGTTAACTGAAACGCCTGAACGCTTTGACGGCGTTAGGTGGTTTTGAGATGGAGAGTCGGTCAGAAGCGATCCCTGAGGTGGGAGTCCATGATGATGGTTACGGGGCCGTCGTTGATGAGGGCGACTTGCATGTTGGCTCCGAAGGTGCCGGTTTGGATTTCTTTGCCGAAGAGGTCCTGCAGTTTGGCGACGAACTTCTCGTACATGGGGATGGCGAAGTCGGGGCGTGAGGCGTGGATGTAGCTGGGGCGGTTGCCCTTCTTGGTGGAGGCCATGAGGGTGAATTGGCTCACCACGAGGATGCCGCTGCCAGCAATGTCGGTGATAGGCAGATTCATCACCCCTTCGCTGTCGTCGAATATGCGCAGCTTCATCACCTTCTGGCAGAGGTATTCTATGTCCTCGTCGGTGTCCTCGTCGCAGATGCCCACGAGAATCATCAGTCCCTGGCCGATGGACGACTTCAATGTGCCTCCGATGCTGACGGACGCCTCTTTTACACGCTGAAGAACTATTCTCATTTTTTTTACGTAAATGTCCGTAAATTGGTTCGTGAATTATCGTTAATTTTCAATCCACAAACAACATGTTTTTATCTAATCGGCAGCAAAGATTCTTTTCTTCAATGTATGCGTAACGTTCTCCCTCCAATTTATCTGCTCCGAAATTAATCAGTAATCCTATGGGCATACGCGTAAGTCTAAGATAGTTGAAAAGCTGTGCCCGATGTGATGATGCCAATTCTTCGACTGATTTAAGCTCAACACAAATATCTCCTACTACCATGTCGATTCTGTATTTCTTCTCCAACAGATGCCCTTTGTAGTAGCAGTTCACTTCCTTTTCCAATACATTGTCAATACCACAATCAAGAAGTTCCAGATGGAGGCTTTCTGCATAAACCGCTTCCAACAATCCACTTCCTAACGTTCGGTGTACATCCATTGCAGCACCGATAATTTCATATACTATGTCTTCGTATTGTTTGTAGTTTACCATCCCTCAATTTTCGGTAATTCACGAATCAATTTACGATAATTCACGTTAAAACAAGCCGAAAATCAGTTGTCAATTATCGTCAGTTTGGCGAACTTGAGCATCAGCTGCTTGTTGCCCACGCCGCCTTCGAAGAACACCGTGGCCTTGCGTGAGTCGGCGGTGCCTTCGACGGCTATGACCTTGCCGATGCCGAACTTGTCGTGCTGCACCTTCATGCCGGGCATGATGGCGCCTATTTGGGCTGGGTTGTTGGGCACAGCGGAGCCGTGTTGCACGAAGGTAGGCTGTACTTTCTTCTTCGCCGGTTGCTGCGGTTTGCCGATGTTCCACAGGCTGCTGGGCATCGTGGGCTGCTTACGGCGCGGTGTCTCGATGTATCGCTCGTCGATCTCCTCCACGAAGCGGCTCACCTCGCCGCCCATGCGCTGTCCGTTGTTGAAGCGTGTCTGCGCGTAGGAGAGCGTCACCTGCTTTTCGGCGCGTGTCACCGCCACGTAGAACAGCCTGCGCTCCTCCTCCATCTCCGCCCTCGACGACGCCAGGAACGACGGGAACAGCTGCTCCTCCATGCCCACAACAAAGACGTAGGGGAACTCCAGGCCCTTGGCTGCATGGATGGTCATCAGGCTCACCTTGTCGGCATCCTTGTCCTTGTCTTTGTCCTCGCTGGTGTAGAGCAGCACCTGCTGCAGGAACTCGTCTAACCGGCGGAATTCTCTAACCGAACCATCCGAATCATTCCGAATCTCCGTTGGCTCGCTTTCTTCGGTTAAAGCCTCTTCATCTTCGCAGAACTCCTGTACACCGTTGAGCAGCTCGTCGATGTTGTCGATGCGCTCGGCGGTGTCGGGCTCGTCGGCCTCGCGCAACGCCTTGATGATGCCGCTGGCGTAGACAATCTGCTTGGCCAGCGTGAAGGCGTCCACCGTCGGCACCTGTGCCTCGAAGCGCTTGATCATGAACACGAAGTCCACGATTTTCTGCATCAGGCCGCTGTTGAGCCCAAGGCCGAAGTCCTGTATGTTCTCCAGCACCGTCCAGATGCTTATGTCGTTGTCTGCCGCCGCCACGCGTATCTTGTCCATCGTCGTCTGGCCGATGCCGCGTGCGGGGAAGTTGATGATGCGCACCAGGCTCTCGTCGTCGTGCGGGTTCACCGCCAGGCGCATGTAGCTCAGCGCATCCTTCACCTCCTTGCGGCCGTAGAACGAGATGCCCTGATAGATGCGGTAGGGTATGTTGCTGCGGCGCAGCGAGTCCTCCACGGCGCGCGACAGCGAATTCTGGCGGTAGAGGATGGCGAAGTCGCGGTATTCGGCGTCCTGCCCGATGTGTATGTCCTGTATCGAGTCGGCCACGCGGTTACCCTCGTCGCGCTCGTCGTCGCAGCGCATCAGGCGTATGCGGTTGCCCTCGGCGTTGTCGCTCCACAGCTCCTTCTGTATCTGGTCGCGGTTGTGGCCGATGATGCTGTTGGCGGCATTCACGATGGTCTTCGTGGAGCGGTAGTTCTGCTCCAGCTTGAAGAGCTTCATCTGCGGGTAGTCGCGCTTAAAGTTGAAGATATTCTGTATGTTGGCCCCGCGGAAGGCGTAGATGCTCTGTGCGTCGTCGCCCACCACGCAGATGTTCTGGTGGCGTGCCGCCAGCTTCTTGACGATGAGGTACTGCGCGTAGTTGGTGTCCTGGTACTCGTCCACCATGATGTGGCTGAAGCGCTGCTGGTATTTCAGCAGCACGTCGGGGAAGTCGCGCAGCAGTATGTTCATGTTGAACAGCAGGTCGTCGAAGTCCATGGCGTTCGAGTTGTGCAGGCGCTGGTCGTACATCTGGTATATCTGCCCCACGGCGGGCCGCTTGGCGTCCAGGTCGGTCTGGTATATCTCCGGGTTTTCCATGTAGTCCTTGGGCCCTATCAGGTTGCTCTTGGCCATGGAGATGCGCCCCAGCACATAGGAAGGCTTGTAGGCTTTGGGGTCGAGGTTCAGCTGCTTCACAATCTGCTTGATGGCGGCCTTCTGGTCGTCGGTATCGTAGATGGTGAAGCTGTTGGTGTAGCCCAGCTTGTCGCCGTCGGCGCGCAGCACGCGTGCGAACACCGAGTGGAAAGTGCCCATCCATATATTGCGGGCCTCCGAGCCCACAAGTTTTATTATACGCTCCTTCATCTCACCGGCGGCCTTGTTGGTGAAGGTCAGCGCCAGTATGCGGTAGGGGTCCACGCCCTTCTCTATCAGGTGTGCTATGCGGTAGGTCAGCGTGCGTGTCTTGCCGCTGCCGGCGCCGGCGATAATCATCACAGGCCCTTCGGTGCACTCCGCCGCCTCGCGCTGCGGTTCGTTCAGTTGTGCTAATAGTTCGCTCACTGTTGTCTCTTTTTTTAGTCAAAAGGGGAGTCCCTTGGGGCTCCCCTTCCGGGTGATATGTGCTTGCTAAGAAAAAGATTTGCCTATCGAGTGTCTTGGTTGGTTTAACTGCATTTGCTCCATCCGCACTGGGGGCAGCTCTTGCAGCCGCCGTTGTAGACCAGCTTGCTGCCGCAGTCGGGGCACACCTCGCCGGTCTCCCGTTGCTCCACGTGGTGATGCTGTCGGTGTCGAAAGTAAGCTTGCCGATGAGCTCCACCACGTTGGGTATCGGCATACCGTGGCGCAGGATGCCGGAGATGAGCTTGGCGTAGTTCCAGTATTCCTTGCGGAACATGCGCGAGAGACCCTCTATGGTGATGTGGTAGCCGTCCTGGTCGAGGAATTGGAAGTCATAGCGCGCGTGCTCCTGGCCTTTCTCCTTGACGCGGATCACCCATCCTTTCTCCACGTTCTTGGGCAGCAGGAAGTTCTCGGCGCGTCCGGTGAAGATCTCGTAGGGGCGGCCTTCGTACATGCCGACTACAGCTATCCAGTCCTCCTTCTCGTTCTTGAAGCGCACCACCTCGGCCTCCAGTTTCTTGGGGCGCTTGGGGGCTTTGCTCTCGCCGAAGCATGGGTTCTCCTTCTTATTCTCGTTGTTGCTCACCAGCACGCCGGTGCGCGAGCCGTCGCGGTAGATGGTGCAGCCCTTGCAGCCGCTCTCCCATGCCGTCTCGTATATCTTCGAGACGACCTCCTTGGTGGTCTCCTTGGGTATGTTGACGGTCACCGAGATGCTGTGGTCCACCCACTTCTGTATGGCGCCCTGCATCTTAACCTTGGCCACCCAGTCGATGTCGGCGCTCGTGGCGTGGTAGTAGGGGCTCTGCTCTATGAGCTTCTGCAGCGTGGCGTCGTCCATGTTCTTCACCTCCTCCACGTCGTGGCCGTTGATGCGTGCCCAGTCGAGGAACTTCGGGTGGAACACATTGTACTCCTCGAAGTAGTCGCCGTTCTCGTCCTTGATGATATTGTGGTTGCCCGACGCCTGGTTGACCTGCTCGCCCGAGTCGGGGCGGTTGATTTTCTTGCGGCGCTTGTAGCTCACGAGGAAGACGGGCTCTATGCCGCTGGTGGTCTGTGTGCAGATGCTCACGGTGCCCGTGGGGGCTATGGTGAGCAGCGCTATGTTGCGGCGGCCGTGCTTGGTCATCTCCTCGTACAGCTTCGGGTCGGCCTCGCGTATGCGGCTGATGAAGGGGTTGTTCTCCTCGCGTTTGGCGTTGTAGATGGGGAAGGCGCCGCGCTCTTTGGCCATCTGCACGCTCGAGGCGTAGGCCGCGCAGCAGAGCGTCTGCTGCACCTTGACGGCGAAGGCCGTGGCCTCGTCGCTTCCGTACTGCAGGCCCAGGGCCGCCAGCATGTCGCCTTCGGCGGTGATGCCGAAGCCCGAGCGGCGTCCTTCGAGGCACTTCATCTTGATGTTGAGCCACAGGTTGTGCTCCACCTGCTTGATCTCATCGCTCTCGGGGTCGGCCTCTATCTTGCGCAGTATCTGCTCCACCTTCTCAAGCTCCAGGTCGATGAGGTCGTCCATCAGGCGCTGTCCCTTCATCACGTGCTCGCGGAAGAGGTCGAAGTTGAACGAAGCCTTCTTGGTGAAGGGGTGGTCGACGTATGAGTAGAGGTTGATGGCCTGCAGGCGGCAGCTGTCGTAGGGGCACAGGGGTATCTCGCCGCAGGGGTTGGTGCTCACGGTGCGGTAGCCGTAGTCGGCGTAGCAGTCGGGCACGCTCTCGCGGAGTATGGTGTCCCAGAAGAGCACGCCGGGTTCGGCGCTCTGCCAGGCGTTGGCTATTATCTTGTTCCACAGGGCGCGGGCGTCGATGGTCTTGGTGTAGGTGGGGTTGGGCGAGTCGATGGGGTACTGCTGCACGAAGGGCTTGCCCTCCATGGCGCAGCGCATGAACTCATCGGTGATCTTCACGCTCACGTTGGCGCCTGTCACCTTGCCCTGTTCCATCTTGGCGTCGATGAAGTTCTCCGAGTCGGGGTGTTTGATGCTGATAGAGAGCATCAAGGCGCCGCGACGGCCGCCCTGCGCCACCTCGCGGGTGGTGTTGCTGTAGCGCTCCATGAAGGGGACGATGCCGGTGGAGGTGAGGGCCGCGTTCTTCACGGGGCTGCCGCCGGGGCGTATGTGGCTCAGGTCGTGGCCCACGCCGCCGCGGCGTTTCATCAGCTGCACCTGCTCCTGGTCTATCTTCATGATGCCGCCGTAGCTGTCGCTGTTGCCCTGGTTGCCGATGACGAAGCAGTTGCTCAGGCTCACCACCTGGAAGTTGTTGCCGATGCCGCTCATCGGGCTTCCTTGCGGCACTATATATTTGAAATCCTTAAGTAATTGGTAGATTTCCTCCTCGCCCAGCGGGTTGGGGTACTTGTTCTCTATGCGTGCATACTCGCGGGCCAGGCGGCGGTGCATCATGTCGGGGTTCAGCTCGAAGATGTGGTCGTCGTTGCGCAGGGCGTATTTGTTCATCCACACGTTGGCGGCCAGCTCGTCGCCATGAAAATACTCCACCGACGAACGCATAATCTCGTCCGGCTTATAGGTCTTCGTCTCTTTCTTTTTCTCAACGGGTGCAATTCCCGAAAACAAGTCGCCCTGCATGGCTTTAATTATGTTTTAAGTTACACGTTTATTGTTGCTTGTCCCGATTTGGGGGCGTTGTAAATCTTTCGCTAAATTAGTCAGAAAAAGCGAGCCGTGGGCAACAAGTTATCAACAAAAAACCAACCGCTCTGCATAAACTCTTGACAGGTTCAGTGGTTGGCAGGTTGATAAATCGGCGCACCCCTCCGGCACCCCCTCGGAGCCTGCTGACCCAAAGGGTCTAAGTGTTAATTTAACATAAAAACACCCTGTTTCGGTACCCCTCCTGTACGGAGTCCCTTCGGCATTTCTACGGCATTTCTACGGTTGTTTTATGGTTTTTGACGTAGAAATGGCGTTGAACGGTCGTCGGAATGCCTACGGAGGACCGTGTGGCAGAGGTAGTTGCGGTGGCGGCGTGGGGTGGGAGAGAGGCACGTTTGCCGCTGACGAAGAATTTTTGTCGCGCGGCACAATAAAAGCCGCACGGCGGCGTTAAAAACCTCAATAGACCATGTCGGACAAGTATTCTGATCGCAGCCGTGTGGTGAAGCTCGTCTTCATCGTTGTGGGCGTCCTTTTTGTGGGGCGCCTGGCCATGCTGCAACTCTTCGACCCTACCTACCGCAGGCTTGCCGACCAGCAGGCGCTGAGGAACGTGACGCAGTATCCGGCGCGCGGCTTCATCTACGACCGCAAGGGGCGTCTGCTGGTGCACAACGAGGCGGTCTACGACCTGATGGTCATACCCCGCATGGTCAAGGACCTCGACACCGCTTATTTCTGCCGTTGTCTCGGCATCACGACCGACGACTTTGTGCAACGCATGCAGAAGGCACGCAAGTACTCGCCCTATTCGGCATCCATCTTCATGAAACAGATCTCCAAGGAGGAGTATGCCAAGTTCGAGAACAAGATGTTCCGCTTCAAGGGCTTCTACATCTCGCAGCGCACGCTGCGCATCTACGACCGCCCGATAGCGGCGCAGGTGCTGGGCTATGTGGGCGAGGTGGATCAGGCCGACCTGGACCGCGACCCCTACTACAAGCAGGGCGACTACATAGGCAAGAGTGGCCTGGAGAAGAGTTACGAGGAGGTGCTGCGCGGCGTGAAGGGCAAGCGGGTGATGCATGTCGACGTGCACAACCGCGAGATAGGTCCCTATGCCGGCGGCATCTACGACACGCTGCCCGTTGAGGGATGGAACCTGCACACGTCGATAGATGCCGACCTGCAGCAATATGCCGAGGAGCTGATGGCCAACAAGCGCGGCTGCGTGGTGGCCCTGGAGCCCTCGACGGGCGAGGTGCTGGCCATGGTCAGCGCCCCCTGCTACGACCCCAACCTGCTGGTGGGCCGCATCCGTGGCGGCAACTACAAGATGCTCAACGCCGACATCGCCAAGCCGATGCTCAACCGCGCCCTTATGGGCCAGTACCCTCCGGGCTCCATCTTCAAGGTGGCGCAGAGCATGGTGGCGCTGGACCTAGGTGTGATAAAGCCCGGCAGCGGCTTCGTGTGCGACAAGAGCCTCGTGGGCTGCCACAACCACCCATCGGCGCAGTCGGTGCAGGAGGCCATCAAGATGAGCTGCAACCCCTACTTCTACCAGGTCTACCGCCGTGTCATACAGCAGGGCAAGTATAAGAGCATATACAAGGACTCGCAGTACGGCCTGACGGTGTGGCGCGAGTACATGCTGCGCTTCGGCTTCGGGCAGAAGCTGCCCATCGACCTGCCGCTGAACGGGGTGCAGAAAGGCAACATCCCCGACACGGCCTACTACAACCGATGGTACGGCAAAGAGCGCTGGGCTTTCTCGACGATATACAGTAACTCCATAGGCCAGGGCGAGGTCACCGTGGTGCCCATCCAGATGGCCAACCTGGCGGCCATCGTGGCCAACCGCGGCTATTACATCACGCCGCACGTGGTACGCTTCTACGGTCCAGACTCGCTGCGCCGCGAGGAGTATAGCGAACGGCATGAGACAGGCATCAAGCGCGAGTATTTCGACATAGCAGCGGCGGGCATGTACGACGTGGTGCATGTGGCCGGTGGCACGGCGCGCAGGGCGCGCGTCGACGGGCTCGACGTGTGCGGCAAGACGGGCACGGCGGAGAACTACGGCAACGACCACTCGGTGTTCATCTGCTTCGCGCCCAAGAACGACCCGAAGATAGCCATGGCCGTGTATGTGGAGAATGCACAGGGCGGCGGCGGCACCTGGGCGGCGCCTATCGCGGGCCTGCTGGTGGAGAAATACCTCAACGGCGAGGTGAAACGCAAGGACGTGGAGAAGATGTACCGCGAGGCTGAGCCCTGCCAGAAGCTGCCGTTGACAAGAAGGGTGAAGAAGAAAAAGAAGTGAGCCATGTACCAAGAAAAACTGAAAATAGACTGGACGACGGTGTTGCTGTGGGTAGGCATCACGCTCTTCGGGTGGCTCAATATATACGCCGCCACCTATAACGGAGAGCATGCCGGACTGTTCGACTTCTCCACCTTCCACGGCAAGCAGCTGCTGTGGATTGGCGCTGCGGCGTTGGTGGCGTTGGTGGTGATGTTCACCGAGCCGCGTGTCTTCTCCAACGGTGCCTACATCATCTACGCCGTGGTGTTGGCGCTTCTGGTGGTGACGCTGTTCATAGCCACGGTGTCGCACGGCGGCAAGTCGTGGATAGATCTGGGGTTCTTCAGGCTGCAGCCGTCAGAGTTCGCCAAGTTCGCCACGGCCCTGGCCCTGGCCAAGCTGATGAGCGGCATCGACGTGGATTGGAAGAGGAACAGTACCAAGATTGCCGCGATGGCAATCATAGGCATACCGGCGGTGCTGGTGTTCCTGCAGCACGACACGGGATCGGCGCTGGTGTTCGCCGCGTTTGTCTTCCCGCTGTTCCGCGAAGGCCTCTCGGGTGCCATACTCGTCATAGGGCTGGCGGCCATAGCGCTCTTTGTGCTGGCGCTGTTGGTCAACAAATACATACTGCTGGCCGTGTTGGCGGTGCTGGCGCTGGGCTACCTCTTCGTGTGGCTCAACAAGCGCACCGTGCGCGACTGGGTGCATGCCGGCGCTGTGCTGGTGTGCTGTGCCGCCTTTGTCTTCTCGGTCGACTTTGTGTTCAACCATGTACTTGAGGCTCACCAGAGCGAGCGCATCAACGTGCTGCTGGGCAAGAGCGAGGACCTGCAGGGTGCCGGCTACAACGTGCACCAGTCGAAGATAGCCATCGGCAGCGGCGGCTTCTTCGGCAAGGGCTTCCTCAGGGGTACCGTCACCAAGGCCGACTTTGTGCCCGAGCAGCACACCGACTTCATCTTCTGCACGGTGGGAGAGGAGTGGGGCTGGCTGGGAAGCAGTCTCCTCGTGGCGGCGTATGTGTGGCTGCTGGTGCGGCTGGTGAACATGGCCGAGCGGCAGCGAAGCCGTTTTGCACGGTTTTATGGCTACTCGGTGGCCAGCATATTGTTCATACACCTGTTTGTCAACGTGGGTATGGTGCTCGGGCTGGTGCCCGTGATAGGCATCCCGCTGCCGTTCTTCAGCTACGGCGGCTCGTCGATGCTGGCGTTCACCATACTGCTTTTCATATTTATAAGGCAAGATGCCTCTAAAAACCAACTGCTGTAAATGTCAAAGAAACCTACTAACGAAGACCACTGCTCGTTCTGCGGGCGTCCGGCGTCGGCCGCCGGTGTGTTGCTGAGCGGCCTCAACGGCATGATATGCCACGACTGCTGCGAGCAGGCAGGCAAGATATTCAAGGAGCAATACAGAAGTGCGAATGCCCACAAGGGCTATGACCCCACGGCCCCGATACCTGTGCCGGCGGAGATAAAGGCGTTCCTCGACCAGTATGTCATAGGTCAGGATGCCGCCAAACGTGTGCTGTCGGTGGCTGTGTACAATCACTACAAGCGCCTGAAATACAATCTGGAACATGGTGACAAGAATGAGGTGGAGATTGAGAAGAGCAATATCGTCATGGTCGGTGAGACTGGTACCGGCAAGACCTTGCTGGCGCGTACCATAGCCAAGCTGCTGAAGGTGCCCTTCTGCATTGCCGACGCCACCACGCTCACCGAGGCCGGCTATGTGGGCGACGACGTGGAGAACGTGCTGGTGCGCCTGCTGCAGGCCGCCGAATACGATGTGGAGGCATGTGAGCGGGGCATTGTGTTCATCGACGAGATAGACAAAATTGCCCGTAAGAGCGAGAATACCAGCATCACGCGTGATGTCAGCGGCGAGGGTGTGCAACAGGCGCTGCTCAAGCTCCTCGAAGGCGCCGACGTCAATGTGCCGCCCGAGGGTGGCCGCAAGCACCCAGAGCAGAAGCTCATCAAGATAAACACGCGCAACATACTGTTCATCTGCGGCGGTGCCTTCGATGGTATAGAACGTGCCATCGGCGCCAGATTGAACAGCAACATCATAGGTTTCAAGGGTGACGAGAAGCGCCAGGAGCTTGACCGTGACAATATGCTGCAGTATGTGCAGCCCATGGACCTCAAGAAGTTCGGCCTGATACCCGAGCTCGTGGGCCGTTTCCCGGTGCTCACATACCTTGAGCCTCTCGACCGCGACGCCCTGCGACGCATACTCACCGAGCCCAAGAATGCCTTGGTGAAGCAGTATGTGGAACTCTTCAAGATGGACGGCGTGACGTTGGAGATTGAGCCCGCCGCGCTGGATATTGTGGTGGACCGCGCCGTGGAGTTCAAGCTCGGCGCACGTGGTCTGCGCGGCATCATGGAAGGTATCATGACCGACTTGATGTTCGACCTGCCCCAGATGCCCGGCGGTAGCGTCTATACGCTCACTGCCGAGGAGGTGAAGAAGAGGCTGCGGTGAAAACTTTTTTTGGCCAGTATAAAAAAAAGTTGTAATTTAGCACATTGAAACAACGCATTGAGACGGCTGGAAAAGGCTGTGCAATGAGTTGATTGTGATATTGATACACCAACATAGAGAAATAGAAATATATATATGAAAACGCTCAAAAAGGGTCTTATACTGCTCATTTCCGCATTGTTTGTGGCTTCCGGCGCCTATGCTCAGAAGAGTATCGCCAAGAAGGCCGACGACCTCTTTGACCAGTACCGTTTCTACGATGCCTCCAAGGAGTATGAGAAGGCCTACGAGAAGATTAAGGACAATAAAGCCGAGAAGAACCGTGTGTACTTCCAGCTGGCAGAGTGCTACCGTCTGATGTATGACTACCCGCGTGCCGAGCGCATTTACAAGCGCCTCGCCAACGACGGATACCAGAATACCGAGCGCAAGCTGTACTTTTATCTGGCCGAGATGTGCCGCTTTGAGGAGAAGTTTGACGAGGCTGATGAGTTCTACCAGAAGTATCTGGAGATGGAACCCACCGACAGCTATGCCGCCAAGCGCAAGGAGTCGCTGATATACGCCAACCAGCTCTCCTATAACCGTACACGCCACGAGATTACCAAGATGAGCGACTGGTGTACCGACTATAACGACTGGGCGCCGCGCTTCCTTGGAAACGATACCACGAAGCTGATCTTCACTTCTTCACGTTTCGGTGATTATTCCTTCGACAGCGACCCCTGGACCAACCAGGCTTACTCCGAGCTCTACTATGTCTTCCAGGACCGCAACGGCAACTGGAACTCCACCCCGGAGCTCTGGGACGTGAGTGGCAAGATAAATACTGACGTCAATGAGGGTGAGGCTGTCTTCTCGCCCGATGGCAACACGATATATTTCTCGCGTTGCGACGTCTACGACAACGAAACGCAGGGCTGCCGCATCTACATGTCGTCGCGTACCCCCGCCACCATAGAAAAGAAAGGCAAGAGCAAGAAGAATACCCCGGCCAAGAGTAAGAAGAAGAGCAAGAAAGGCAAAGACGCCGCCGAAGAGCAGGAAGCCGATGAGCCTCAGGCTAAAGAGACAGCCCCTGGCGAATGGAGTGATCCGATACCGCTCATCCTTGGCGACACGGCATACAACTACCTCTATCCCGCTATAAGCAGCGATGGCTTGACGCTCTATTTCTCCAGCGATATGCCGGGTGGCTTTGGCGACTACGACCTGTGGAAGGCTACACGCAGAAGTACGGCCGATGACTTCGGGCGTCCGGTTAACCTCACCTCCATCATCAACACCCGTGGCCGCGAGGTCTTCCCCATACTCCGCAGCGACTCTGTGATGTACTTCTCCTCCGACGGTCACCCCGGCGTCGGTGGCTACGACCTCTTCAAGAGCAATATGCAGCGCAACGGCAAGTGGACGGCTCCTGAGAACCTAGGCATCCCCATCAACTCCTCCTACGACGAGATGTCAATAGTGTTCTATCCCGAAGAGGCGACGCCCTCCAACATTGTGGAACGCGGCTACTTCTCGTCCAATCGCCCCTTCGCCGACCCGCACAACCGCAAGCTCGCCAACCAGGCAAAGACGCAGACTCCTCCCATCAACAACAACATCTTCTACTTCGCCCTTCCCGGCCTCAACTACGCCATAGAGGGCACTGTGCGCAGCGAGAAGTCCATGCAGCTCCTCGAGGGCGTCCGTATCAAGATGGTTGGTTCTGACGGCAGCGAGTATGAGACCCGCACCGACAAGAAAGGCCACTACCTGTTCGACAGCACCCAGGTGCGCCGTGATGTGGTATACAAGATGTACCTCTCCAAGAAAGACTACTTCAGCATCGAGGGCTCGGAAAGCACCCGAGGCTACAACACAAACAAGACGCTGGTGCACGACTACCGTATGGAGCCCGTGCCGGTGCGCCCCGTCATACTGCCCGAGATACGCTTTGACCTGGCTCGCACCGAGCTCAAAGGCGAGTTTATGGACTCTCTCATGGACCTCTATATCGTCATGGAGAACAACCCCAACATCGTCGTTGAGATACGTTCGCATACTGACTGCCAGCCGTACATCGGTCTCACCAACGACACCCTCAGCCAGCGCCGTGCACAGACGGTTGTCGACTATCTCGTCAGCCGCGGCATAGAGCGCGAGCGCCTTGTCGCCAAGGGCTATGCCGACCGTGTGCCACGAGTCCTCGACGAGGATGTCGTCGTCACCTACAACGGCAAGCAGTATCCTTTCTCGGCAGGTACAGTCTTGGAGTGCGACTATATAGCAACCCTTGACCCCGAGCGCCAGCAGGCTGCCCACTCCCTCAACCGTCGCCTTGAGTTCCTCGTGCTGCGCACCGACTATGTGTCGCGCCGCCTCGTGGAGAACATAGCCTCTACCACCCCCGTGGCGCAGCAGACCGAGGACGGCAAGGTCATCGACCTGGTGAACCGTCCGGTCGACGATGACCTTGACGAGGTAAAGCCTACCATCGTCCACGACGAGAGCGTCGTCCCCGTCGTCATGGTCAACTCCACCCGTGGCGAAGTGCCCTGCATCGTCAACGGCGCCAAGGTGCCTATGCTCATCGACGAGCGCTTCATGGAGCCTGTGGCCATCTCCTGGGAGGAAGCCATGAACTTCCTCTATCAGGGCCGCATCACCAAGGATGACTTCCCGCGCCGCGACCTCTCCTTTGACGCCGAGGGCAACATCATAGACAAGGAGATTGTCATCTTCAAGGACATGCAGATTGGCGACCAGCGCCGCCAGAACGTTGAGGTGGTGGTGGTGAAGAACGTCGACTACAAGTTCATCATCAACCGCACCGGCCTGCGCCAGTTCGGCGAGTACGAGTTTGACAAGCAGCGCTCCAAGCTCATCTTCTTTGATGAGTAATACCCTGATTACCATTCTCGGCCCCACTGCCACCGGCAAGACGGCCCTTGCCGCCGAGGTGGCATGGCGTCTGGGTGGCGAGGTCATCAGCGCCGACTCACGTCAGGTGTTCCGCGGCATGGACCTCGGCACCGGCAAGGACCTTGCCGACTACGACATACACGGCACCCACATCCCTTACCACATCATTGACATCTGCTCCCCTCACGAGGAGTATAACGCCTACCGTTTCATGGGCGACTTCCGCGACGCCTTCACCGACATCACAGGCCGTGGGCGGCAGCCCATCCTCTGTGGCGGCACAGGCCTCTACCTCGACGCCGTCATCCGTGGCTACCATCTGCCCGACGCCCCCGTCGACCCGGCCTACCGCGCCACCCTCGAATCCTTCAGCGACGAGGAACTCACAGCCCGTCTGGCATCATATATCCCGCTGCACAACCACACCGACACCGAGACCCGCGACCGCCTCGTCCGCGCACTCGAGATACAGGAATTTGCCCAGCGCCACCCCGACGCATACATCCAGCTGCCGCCTATGGAGCACAGGGTCTTCGGCATCAACTTCCCACGTCAGGTCATCATCGACCGCATCGAGGCGCGTCTGCGCCAACGTCTTGGCGACGGCATGACCGCCGAGGTGCAGCGCCTCCTCGACGAAGGGGTGCCGGCGGAACGCCTCATGCGCTTCGGTCTCGAGTACCGTCACGTGACGCGTTACCTCCTCGGCCTGTGCTCGCAGGACGACATGTTCCGCGACCTCTTCACCGACATACGCCGCTTCGCCAAACGGCAGATGACGTGGTTCCGCCGCATGGAGCGTTGTGGTGTGCCCATACGGTGGATCGACGGCAGCCTCCCGTTGGAGGAGAAAGCCCGAATAATTACCGCTTCTTTCTGAAAAACTCTTTCACCAGCGCGCCGCATTCGTCGGCCAGCACGCCGCCCGTCACCTCGGTCTTGGGGTGCAGCAGTTGGCCGCTGAGCAGCTTGTAACCCCTCTTGGGGTCGGCGGCGCCGTAGACTATACGCCCCACCTGCGTCCATCCGGCGGCGCCGGCGCACATGGGACAGGGCTCCACGGTGACGTAGAGGGTGCACTCCTGCAGGTATTTGCCGCCCACATGCTCCGCCGCCGCCGTGAAAGCCAGCATCTCGGCATGCGCCGTGGCGTCGCCCAGCCGCTCGGTCTGATTGTGGGCGCGCGCTATCACGTCGCCACCCATCACCACCACGGCGCCTATGGGCACCTCATCCTCGTCGGCAGCCATGCGTGCCTCGCGCAGCGCCTGCTGCATGTAGTATTCGTCCTCGTTGTCAAGTATGCCCATCCTGCGTCATTTGTCTTTGTTGAACAGCAGCGTCTGCCGTGGTTCCAGCCACGCCTCGGTGCGTAGCACCGTGAGCACCCCGAGCCGCATGAAGCTCTCCTCCTTGGGCAGCAGCACTCCGGGCGCCACCTCCATGTACTCGTGCTCTATCTTCCAGTCTATATGCCCGTCCTCGTAGCGGCGGTACTCCACGGTGTCTATCTCGTCGGTCTCGATAATCACCGCCAGCAGCCCCGACGGCTCGAACATGTAGTGGCGTGTGTAATAGCCCGGCCCTTCCACCGTCACCGTCTGCAGCTCGTGGTCGCCCTTGGCCTTGGTGATGCCCTTGTAGCTCAGCGTCAGACCCTGCGAGCGCCAGTTGTACAGCGGTCCGCGGAAGTCGTAGGGGACAATCTTCTCGTAGAAGATGTAGTCATCGTAGGCTGTCCAGAGCTCCTTCTTGCGGTCGTATATGCGGTAGCGGCTCTTGCCGTTGGTGCAGAAAGCGTTCGTCAGCGTGTCGCCATGCCACACCTCCACCCTCATCATCAGCGGCGGCACGAACCAGCGTTTCATGACGAAGGTGTCGGCCGTGCCCGGCGACGTGACGGTGGTCACCATCGTCAGCATGCTGTCCTGTGGCAGCCGTGTGTAGCCCAGCAGCTCCACGTAGCGGTCCACTATGGCCTCGGCGGTGTCCTTCTGCCCAGTGGCCGTCAGGGGCGCCAGCGCCAGCAGCGCCAGGCATATCGTCGTCATCGTTCTCTGTCTCATATCGTGTCGGTCTTTTACCATTTCTTGAAGGGGAAGGTCAGCTTCTCCACCTTGCGGCGGGCGGTGATGTACACCTTGGCCTCGTAGCCGAGGCTTGCCGCCAGGGCCTCAATCTGCTCGCCGGCGTCGTCGGCAGACACCATAGCCTGGAGGTCGGCGTAGGTAAGCCTCCGCTTGGTGATGCGCTGCAGGTCGGCATAGCTGCCCGCGAAGTAGCGGTCGGCCAGCGGCACGCTCAGCCACACCGAGTCTTTCGTGGCCAGCCCTCGCCCCAGCTCCACCAGCTTGGTGACGTTCACCCATATCACGCTGTCTTCGGCCATGCGCACCTGTCCCGAAGCGCTGATGCCGCTCACCATCGCCGTGAACGTCGTCACCGTCAGCTCGCGACGTGGCGGCTCCGGTGGCTGCGTGGCGGCCTCGGGCGGCGCCACGACCGCCTGCCGTGTGCTGCGGCACCCCACTGCCAATACAGCAGCCAGCGCTATAAGCAGTATATATCTATATCTCTTCATCAACGTTGCCCCCACAATATCTCATAACTCAAAACTCACGGTTCCATTTCTTTCAGGTGCCGTTGCAGCGTCTCGCTCTGCGGGTCCAGCTTCACGGCCTTGCGCATGTAGGGCAGCCCTTCGGCGTCGCGCCCCAACAGGTGCAGTATCCACGCGTAGGTGTCGAGGCTGTTGGCGTTGTCGGGCTCGGCCTCTATGGTGCGGCGGCTCATCGCCAAAGCCTTCTCCAGCTCTATGCCGCGTTCCGAGAGGTAGTATGCGTAGTTGTTCAGCGTCCCCCAGTCGTCGGGGTGCAGCTCCAGGCAGCGGTCGAAGCAGCGCCAGGCGCGCTCGTAGTCGCCTGTGCGGTATGCCGCTTCGGCCATCAGGCCGTAGGTCTCCGCCTCGAGGTATCCCTTCGTGAAGCCCCATTTCTCGGCCTTCTCCAGGTGTTGCAGGGCCTCGGCGTAGCGCTCGTGCTGCACGTCGTGCAGGGCTTGCAGGTAGTGAGGCAGCGTGTGCATCGGGAACAGACGTGCCGCGCGTGCTGCCAGCGCCGCCATGTCGGCCTCGCGGTCAGGCACTTCGGTGAGGCATATCAGCAGCCCCTCCCACACCTCGTAGCGACTCGAGTCGCGCTCCAGGCTCAGCTCCAGCCATCGGGCCGCCTCGCCGTATTTGCGCTGCCGCATCAGCACGTCGCCGTAGAGCAGCGCGTAGGACGCTGTGTCGTCGCAATGCGCCATCACCGTGTCCAGCAGCCCGAAGGCCCGTGCGCTCTGCGTGCCGTAGAACTCCTCGGCCGTGTAGAACGACGTCAGCAGCTGCACCTTCGTGCGGCAGTCAAGCTTCGGGTTGGCGAAGGCCAGCGCCAGCTCCTGCGCGGCCTCCGTGGGCTTGCCCACAGCCTTCCAGTACTCGGCCAGCTGTATGTGTATGTATTCGTCGTCGGGGTCGGCAGCCAGCACGCGGTCGTAGTACTTCTTCGCCCGCGCATACTTCTTGCGCTTCATGTTGGCTTCGGCCAGCATGGCCTGGTAGCGCTTCTCCTGCGGCATGGCCTCGGCCAGGGCCTCCACCTCCTGCTCTGCCTTGTCGGCCTTGCCGGCGGCGTTCCACAGGCGCTGCTTCTGCAGCGAGATGGGCTCCGTCACACCTATCTTCTTCTCCACGCGGTTCAGCGCCCCGACGGCGCCCTCGATGTCGCCCGCCGTGATGTAGGCGTTGCTCAGCTCGTAGTGGTATTCCAGCTTGTCGGGCCACAGCTGCACGATGCGCTCCCACGTGGCCACCAGCCCGCGCCCGTCGCCCTGCATCGTCTGCACCTCGGCCTGCTGCAGCAGGTACCACCGGTTGGTGTCGGCCAGCGCCACAGCGCGTCCTATGCAGGCCCGAGCGCTGTCCGTCCAGCCCCGTTGCAGCAGCTGGCGGCTCATCTCGTACCATGCGGCACCGCAGCGCGGCTCCTTGGCGGCAAGCGCCGCATAGGCCTCCAGGGCCTCGTCGTCGTGCCCGCTCATCTGCAGCGCCTTGGCGTCGATGAGGGCCGCGTCGGTGCGCAAAGCCTCTTCGCCCACCTCGCGTATCGGCGCGCGGCGGTATCGGCTCCCGGCATCGCCGTCGACAGCCGTCCGTTGCCCGCCGCAGCCCGCCAGCATCACGCACAGCGCCGCGTATATTATATATTTGTTCTTTTTCTTATTCATACCCTCAATAAC
The DNA here is from genome assembly GCA_900318275.1 of uncultured Bacteroidales bacterium. GTDB lineage: Bacteria > Bacteroidota > Bacteroidia > Bacteroidales > P3 > Colimorpha. Next base: position 38,220 of record ONJY01000004.1, read on the forward strand.
GCCGCAAGCCCCCGTTTATTGCCCCGCCGGCCAATAAAATAATCGGCGCCCCTGCTGCGCCCGCCGTCCATCGTCATTTCTACAACACATCAACGATACATCAACGACAGTTTTACGATATCTATCGTTGAAATATCGTTGAAGTATCGTTGAAGTATCGTTGAAATGAGCATTGAAAGACGGTTGGAAAGTCATGCAATAAACCGTCCGGTTCGGGTACTAAACCTTCAGGACAGCCACCGGAGCGGAAGGCCTCGCATCGGCGGCGGAAATCAAAAAAAAACATAAAATAGTTGCAGTATGAAAAAAAAGACTTATATTTGCAGTTGAATTGAAAACTGAAAAACCACCCGTGCGGCGTTGCAAAGGACAGAATACGTGCGCATTGGGGCAAAAACAGAGAACGAAATATTAATCACCAAAATTCAAACAACATGAAAAAAACATTAATGGTTCTCGGTCTGGCCTTGCTTGCCACTGCAGCATCCGCCCAGATCAACGGAGGCGTCCTTGCCGACAACGGTCAGGGTCTCCGCAAGTCCTTCACTCAGCGTGTGGAGCAGCCCACCGTTGACTACAAGGCATCCATCTTCACCAAGGGCCGTGGCAACAACATCGGCGACACCCTCGTCCAGGGCTTCTGGGATTTCAACACCATGACCGGCATCACCTATGGCCAGAACGGTACTATCGGTGCCAACGACAGTATCACCATCCAGGATCCTGACCAGAACTATGCATGGGTGAAAGTGCCTATCTATCAGCACAACGTCTCCGGCGACGCCGGTGTGTTTATGCTCATGGCCGACACCAACACCATGCACGCCAACGCTACTACCTACACCAGCGCCCTTAACGGCTGGGATATCTACACCTTCACCTGGGCCATGAATTCGCGCAACCTGAAGCAGAACTTCATGTTCATCATGCCGAGCGCCACTGCCGCCCAGAGCGGTATCCGCCACGACTGCTATGTCGGCTTCCCGGCCATCACCAACCCCAACATTGGCGCCAACTACGAGGTGCGTCTCACCCAGTCCCTCTACAAGTTCTATGATGGCAACTACATAGACTTCAAGGTGGGCAATCAGTGGTATACCCGCGAGATTAACGTTGAGGGTATCGATGCTCAGGCAAATGGCTGGGCCCCCAACCGCTATGGCTACACCATGCCTGCCGAGTTCGGCCAGCAGAGCACCCTTCAGATACGTATCCGTTTCTACAACGACTACATGCCTGCAACTGTTGATCCTACTCGGTTCACTTACGGTTACTTCTGGGGCTTTGACGACATCGCCATTGTCCGTAAACAGGGTCTGCACTGGTTTGCCCAGTCTGAGAACTATGTCGATGGCGGCTACGGCACCATCCCCGTGGGCATGAACATTCCTCTGGCTTGGTATGGCGAGGTCTACAACGACGGTAACGCCACCATCACCGGCGCCACCGCTACTGTTTCGCACATTTACAATGGCACCAAGACCACCGTTACAAGCAATGTCGCCGCTGACATGACCCCCTCCACAGTTGTCAGCCATCGCCTCTCCATCAACGAGCGCAGCTGGTACGACAGCGTCAATGCCCCCGGCTTCTTTGGCTGGTCGCGCAACTACAACGACACCCTCAACAATGTTGTCCTCCCGAGCTCCTACAACCGTCGCGGTCTCCCCACTCAGAACATTGGTCTCAACTTTATCACTGTCACCGGTACCGCCGGCAGCGGTTACGACACTCTTGAGTTCGACACCATCGGCTACAACGTGGTCGACATCAGCGGTGACGGCGTAAACCTCATCGAGGGCTACCGTCTGGCTCACGACAATGGCATCATCATGTCCCGTTCGCGCTACCAGTATGGTCACTCCGATGCAACTCACGTGACCGACGAAAGTGAGTTCTACAGCCAGGCCGGCTATCAGGTCATCACCCGCTACACCACCCCCGATGTCATCCCCACCGACCCGACGACCGGTGAGCCTTGGGTTATCCGCGGCATCGAGATTGTCCCCCAGACCGATACTACCACCGCTGCTATGGTGGGCTCCGTCATCCAGCCCCTTATCTTCAGCTGCAGCTTCACAGACTCCAGCGACGGCCACCAGTACTATGGTTGGAGATACAGAGGCAGTGACTTCACTGGTCTGAGCGACGATTACACCTACACCGTGACTGCCAACGATATCAATAGTACCATTAACGACAGTCGTACCGGTGTCATCGCCCCCGGAGATCCCTACAATGCCATCAACGTTAGATACTTCGCACAGCCCGAGCTGCTCCCCAACACCGCCTACTACATCGGCTACCGCTTGGTGCAGGATGGCTACTTCGGCGTTGCCCGTCACCTCTATGGTTACTATGATGCTGCCGGTCAGGTGGTTCGCTACAACACTGATCCTGAGCTCTATCCTTACTACAACCAGTTCACCCCGCTGAGCTCCGACGTTATGGTTGATGACCTCAGCACCATCTTCGCCGGTAAGGGCTATCCTTACTGGCCCATGATCCGTCTGATCGTTGGTCCGCGTGAGGATGCTTCTCAGGTTAACATCGACGGCGTCTGCTCCTCGACCGACACCAACTTCGTTGTTGCCGCTTATGTCGACGGCGACCTGACTCCTATCTGTGGCGACACCATCCGTCCTTATGAGGGTAGCGATGCTTCCATCTATATCTTCCCCACCGGCGACAGCACCAGCCTGCACCCCGGTATCATCGATGCCATCATCATCGACGGTCAGACTATCTCCATCGACAACGAGGATGCCTTCGAGACCGCTGAGTACATCATCAGCGAGCTTCCTTATAATGTCACCTCGGGTGGTAACGTGCTCCTCCCCCGCTCTTACTACGTTGTGACCTTCACCGGTGTCACCACTGACCACACCGTCAGCGCCGCTGGTCACCCCTATCCCTTCGACCTCGGTATCGAGGGTGAGGCTGTCAATGTCTCTCTCGGTATGAAGCCCAACCCCGCCACCAACAGCGTGACTCTGAACATGCGTGGTGTTGAGGGTATGGTCAACTGCAGCATCATCGACATGAGCGGCCGCGTTGTCTACAACCGCGCCATCAATGCCGAGAGCGCCCAGACCATCGACCTGAGCAATGTCGCCGCTGGCGCCTACTTCGTCCGCGTCACCAACGACAAGTTCAGCAAGGTTGAGAAACTCATCGTCCGCTAATACAATTAGCTGATATAAACAAGAAAGGCGCCAAACGGCGCCTTTCTTGTTTTTGGTAGGTAAGAAGATAAGTATATAAGTAGTTAAGTAGATAAGGCGATAGCAGGTTTGGATGCCATACAGCTATCGCCTTATCTACTTACCTACTTATCTACTATAATTAAAGGACATTGCCCAGCTGCTCCTTGATCTTCTCCAGCTCGTCTTTCATGGCCACTACGATGCGCTGTATCTCCACGTGGTTGGCCTTGCTGCCCGTAGTGTTGATCTCACGCCCCATCTCCTGAGCCACGAAGCCGAGCTTCTTGCCGCACGAGGGCTCTGTGGCCATGGTCTGGCGGAAGTAGTCTATGTGTTTCTGCAGGCGCACCTTCTCCTCGGTGATGTCGAGCTTCTCGAGGTAGTAGATGAGCTCCTGTTCGAAGCGGTTCTGGTCCACATCCTTGACGGCGGCATCGGCCATGTATCGGCGTATGCGGTCCTTGGCAGTGTCGATACGCTCCGCCTCGTAGGTCGGTATCTGTCCGAGGAGCTGCTCGATGAGGTCCACGTGGCGGTGGAAGTCGCGCTCCAGCACGTCGCCCTCGTGTTTGCGGAACTGGTCGGTGAGTTCCACAGCACGCCGTATGTCGGCCTCGAGGGTTGCCCACCATGTGTCGTCAAGCTCCTGGTCGGCATCGCTGTGCCAGATGTCGTTGCTCGCGGCCAGCGAGGCCAGCAGGTGCCCGGTGTCGGCGCCTAGGGTGGCGGCAACACGCTGCAGGGCTGTGTAGCGTGAGGCGATGAGCTCTTCGTTGAGTACGGCTTCGTTGCTGCCGCTCTCCTCCGTCATGGTGAACTCCACTTTGCCGCGCTCCAGGGGCGCCAGCAGGGTGCGGATGTCGAGCTCTCGACTGCGGTAGGCGGCGGGGAGCTTGACGATGAGGTCGAGCTGCTTGCTGTTGAGGGTCTTTATCTCAATGTTTAGTTTCTTGTCGCCAAGGGTGCTCTGCACTTTGGCGTATCCTGTCATTGATTTCATGGGTTATTGCTTTAATGTTATCTTGTCAAAACCAGGGGTGGCGTAGGTGCACAGGGTGCCGCATGAGTCGTAGATGAAGAGTACGGCCGCGGTGCCTGGCCCTGTGGGGTGGTCGGCTATGAACCGGCGGCTGCGGTCGAGGCCCATAACCATGTAGGCTGTGGCCATGGCGTCGGCACGCCACGCCGTGCTGTCTACAACCGAGACGCTGAGCAGAGAGTGCTGCACCGGGCGTCCGGTGGCCGGGTCTATGGTGTGCGAATAGCGTATGCCGTCGCGCTCGTAGTATTTGCGGTAGCTGCCTGAGGTGACGAGCGAGGCGTCGCGAAGGGCTACGACGGAATGCACCGTGGGCGCCGAAGCGCTGTCGGCGGCGGGGCGTTCCACGCCCACACGCCACGGGCTGCCGTCGGCCTTGCTGCCACGGGCTATGACTTCGCCGCCTACGTCGATGAGGTATCTGTCGATGCCAAGGCTATCAAACATGGCGGCCAGCAGGTCGACGGAGTAGCCTTGGGCTATGGCGTTAAAGTCAAGCTCGGTGGCGGGGTTCTCCTTCATGAGACGGCCGTTGCTGATGCTGACGTTGGCGCGTGCCGCGTCGAGCATGGCTGCCAGGTCGCTGCTGTCTGGCTCTTCCTTCTGTCGGAAACTGAAGCCCCATGCCTGCACGATGCGCCCTATGCGGGTGTCGAAAGCCCCACCGGTGTATTCGCTCATACTTTGTGAGAGGCTGAATAGGTCGGCAAAGAGGCCGTTGATGCTGTCTGTGGTGCCGGCGTTGAGGCGCCGCAGCAAGGAGCTGTCGACCCAGAGTGACGCCGTGAGGTCGAAGGCGCCGAGAAGCGAGTCCACCTGTGGCTGCATGTCACGTCCTTGCCGGTCGTAGTATATAATGCTATAGTATGTGCCCTGAGCCTCGCCGTAGAGCTTTATAGGTTCCTGCGTGCATGATGCGGCGAGGAGGGCGGCAAGGCATAAAAAAAAGCGTCCGGCACGGCGGTGCCGAACGCTTGTGGTGTTTACCGTAGTGGTCATTTATTTGCTGACGATGAATTTGCGTATTGCCTCATGTCCCTCAACGGTGACGATGCGCATTGTGTAGTGTCCGTTGGCGAGGGTGTAGAGGTCTATCTGCATGTTGTTGCCGTTGCCCTGGCGCAGCATTACCTGCTGGCCGATGGCGTTGTAGACGCTCACGGTGCTGATGGCTTCTGCGGTGCGCAGGTTGACGATGCGGCTGGCGGGGTTGGGATAGATGTTCACGTCGAAGGCGTCAGCTTCTTCAATGCCGATGTTGGCAAAGGTGATGGTCACCCAGTTGCTGTCGGGGCAGCCGTTGCCATTGGAGGCGGTGAGCATGATGTCTATGTTCTCATGGTCGTACTCGTCGGTGACGGTGAAGGTCTCAGGATGGCCATCCTGCATGACACCGTTCTTGTACCATGTGTATTCAAGGCCGCTTTCGGAGCTGACGGCATTCAGAGTGGTGCTGCCGTTGGGTTCAAGTATCCAGTTGCCGCTTATGTGTGACTCGGGGGTTTTGATTATTTCGAGAACTAACTTATTGTACATGGGGCAACCTTCCGCTGTGGTGTCGCCTTCGACGGTGCTTTTACGTCTAATCTCAATGGAGTTGGTGTAAAGGGTATCGTTGTAAGCCCAACGGTATTTGTCGCAAGCCTCAACAGAGTCGGTATAATATCCTACCTCCTTTATGGTCAGCTTAAGACTGATACCCTTCTTGTAGCAGTTGGTTATAGTGTCGTGGTCGTTATTGCCGGGGTAGGTTACAAGAGCTGGCGTTTTGGTAATCATGGTGTCTGCGTATGATGTGTCAACGCTTTCGGTATATATTATGTTCATTCTTGCATAAGAGTAACGTTCGCAGGCTACGACGGTGTCGTAATAGCTTCGGTCGCCCAGCGGAACAATGTTGAGTTTGTAGCGATAGAAGGTCGAGCACTGGCGGCTGGCGTTATAAACGAAGATGCTGTCTTTGTCAATGACTTTGATGGTCGGGTTGTTGTTGCTGCCGGTGAACCTTCTCGTAACGGTGTCACCGTTCTCGATGCGGAATGAGTAACGTGTGGAGCCAATCTTGATGCTGTCGTACTCGCAACGAAGAGGACGGGTGAAGTTTACGATACTGTCGCCTACAGAGAGGTTGAGGGTGTATTCAATCTTGCAGCCGGTTACGTCGTTGATGGTGCTGTCTGTGTAGGCACCAGTGGTGTCCACCTGATGTTCGTGTCCGCCTTCGGGATGCCAGGTATAGGTAGTACCGGGGCAAACGGTGATCATGGTGTCTTTGTGCTCAACGAAGGCGGGGTTAATTGTCAGATTGATGGTTGTCGTGTGGATGCAACCGGTTGACGATGTGTCTCTGTGCACAATCGTGCTGCTCTCGGAATATGCATTTGTGCTATCCCAAGGTGCGAAGTACTGGCCGCAATAAGTCTCGTCATAACTTGTGTCAGTGTGGAAGGACATGTTTACCTTGATGCGCAGGACGCTGTCGCAGTCGCCAGAGGTGCGCAGGGAGTCGTAGTGGATGTTGTTGTCTATGATGGTATGGCCACGCCATTTGTAACTGCAGTCGGCATCGACAATCAGGATGTCGCCCAAAAAGGAGTGGTTGATGGTGAGGGCGAGACTGTCGCGGCGGTTGCAGCCTTCGTCGGTGATGTACGTGGTGTCTATGAGGGTATCTTGGACGAACAACTCGCCCCAGGCGCTCATGTATTTGTCGCAAGCGGAGACAGTGGCAATGCTCGTGTCGTTGCCGCCGGTGATTGTCAGGTTGATGTAATGTATACTGTCGCAGCCGCTGGTGGCGGAGACAGAAGCTGAGAACAGACCGCTCTCTCTCCACACGAGGCTGTCGCGCCAAATGTAGACGCATTTGGCCGTTGCTTCCACAGTGTCTCTGATGATGCCGTCGGGGTTGACGGTGAGGTTGAGGATGTAGACGGTGTCGTTGTGGGCGGCGGGTTCGTTGACCATGATCACGGTGTCGTGGTCATAGGTCTCGCCAGTGATGTTCCAAGTGAAGGGTGTGCATCGCACTTCCTCAATGGTCTTGATGACAGGGGCTGCATCAATCTGAGCGAATAATGGCGTGCAAGCGATAGCCAAAAGCAGACTGAATAATACTTTTTTCATCTTGTAGTTTGTATTTTTTATTATTATTATCTTTATTTATCATGTTGCCGCACAATGTGTTGTTGCAATCTCCAATGCACATTCCGCACGCGCGTACAACATGCAAAGATAACACTTTTTTTTATTATGGTGAACTTTTTTGTTGAAAAAAAGTGTTTTTGGGAAAAATTAACGTCTCGGCAGGCTGCGTGTCACGGGCGTAGCACAAGCTCGGCGACGTTCTCCACGTGCTGTGTATGGGGGAACATGTCTACCGGCTGTATGCGGCGTACTTCATAGCGTGCGGCGAGCAGCTGCAGGTCGCGGGCCTGGGTGGCGGGGTTGCAGCTGACGTACACTATCTTGCGCGGTGCCGCGGCAAGCAGCTGTTCCACCACGTGTTCGTGCATGCCGGCCCGCGGCGGGTCGGTGACCACCACATCGGGCTGCCCGTTGGCTTCGATGAACTCCGCTGTCAGCACCTTGGCCATGTCGCCGGCATAGAACACCGTGTTGTCGAAGCCGTTGCGTGCGGCGTTGACGCGTGCGTCGGCGATGGCCTCCTCAACATACTCGATGCCCACGACTTTCTTCACCTGCGAGGCGAGGAACAAGGCTATGGTACCGGTTCCGGTGTAGAGGTCGTACAGCGTGTCGGTGGGTTTCAGCTCGGCCAACTCGGCAACGAAGCTGTAAAGTCGCTGAGCCTGAGTGGAGTTGGTCTGGTAGAACGACTTGGGGTTGATGATGTAGCGCAGAGCCTTGCCACCGTTCCAACCAGACATCTCCTCCTCGATGTGGTCATCGCCGGCATAGGTGTGCACTTCGAGGTCAGAGTACGAGTCGTTGAACTTGGTGTTGATGATATACTGCAACGAGGTAATCTGTGGGAATCGCTCTCGCAGCATGTCGAGCATCGGCATCAGGCGGCCGGTGCTCTTGTCGGCTATAACCACAATCACCATCCAGTGTCCCAGCGACGTGTTGCGTATCACCAAGTTGCGCAGGTAGCCAGTATGGTTGCGTATGTCATAGCATTCGATTCCGTGCTCCATGGCATAGTCTCTGACAGCCAAGCGTATGGCGTTGCTCGGCTCAGGCTGCAGGGCGCACATTTCTATGGGAAGCACTTTGTCAAACAGTTGCGGTATGTGGAAACCCAAGGCGCCCCAGCTGTTTTCCTGCCTCATGGTGGGGTCGGTCTGCCATGCACGTGTTGAGAAGGTAAATTCCAGTTTGTTGCGGTAGCGGTAGATATCCGCCGAGCCGCATATCGGCCGCATGCCGCTGCAGTCCACGTTGCCCAGTCGCTCCAGGTTGTCGCGCACCTGCCGCTGCTTGGCTTCGAGTTGTGCTTCGTAGCTCATTGTCTGCCATTTGCAGCCGCCGCAGACACCAAAATGGGGGCACGCCGGCTCTACACGCAGTGCCGACTGTCGGTGGAATCGCACCGCGCGTCCTTCGGCGTAGTTCTTCTTTTTTTTGTACAGCTGAATATCCACCACGTCGCCCGGCACTACGAAGGGCACAAAGACCACCAGTCCGTCGACCTTGGCCACAGCCATCCCTTCGGCTCCCGCATCCGTAATCTCCACTTGCTCAAGCAATGGCAACTCCCTGTTTCTTCTTCCCATTGTGCTATTTTAGATATTTGTTTTGTCAAAAACGGCGGAAAATGTAAATTATTATGTCTGAGGACAAAAAAGAACGTCGTTTTTCTCCAGCCCTTATTCTGTCTGCATTTGTTGCAAGCTCCTTCGGCCCGCCATTGTCCGGATACGATAGGACGGCCGTAGAGTGGCCGTGGCGGATCCATGGCGATGCCGATGAGCACGGCATGTGAGGGCAAAAAGAAACGCGGCGCAACACCTATATGTTGCGCCGCGTTAGCGTTTCAGCCCTGTGTCTCAAGACTATCGCTCGTCAGAGACGGTCAGTCTTTTTCTGCCTTTGCGGCGGCGGGCGGCCAGCACTTTTCTACCGTTGGCGGTAGACATTCTCTTGCGGAAACCGTGCTTGTTGGCTCTTTTTCTCAGCGAGGGTTGGAATGTTCTCTTCATATCGTCAATATTTTTTTTGTCCTTTTTTATGCCTTGTACGGAGGCCTTTCTGCCGTAAAATTGAGTTTGCAAAAGTACATAAATTTTTTGAATTGTGAACAAAAAATGTTTGCAAAAAAAACTTTTTGCATCACAATATGCTGTAAAACAGCGTTTAGTGTATGGAAAATAAATTCATGTTTTGCTGTTTAAAAAATAATTTGTACATTTGCATTTCCAATTTTGAGGGTGAAAAAGTGTTAAATGGTCATAATTGCAGAGCAAAGAGAACGATAAGAAAAACGTCATTACGACGCCAAAGAGCAGGACTATGGACAAGAAACAATTTGTCGAGATGGTAGGCAACCCCGCCAAGTTCAGTTCGCAGGACCGTGGCTGGCTGCGCGCCGTGCAGGCCCGCTACCCGCACTCATCGGTGATCAGCGTGCTGGCGCTGCTAGCCGACCATGCCTACGGTTTCGATACACCCGAACAGCGCCGTGCCGCCATGCTCGCCATGTGCGACAGCACGAAGATCGACGCCATGCTTGGCAAAGCCGTCAACATGACCGAAAATGCCTCGTACGACATATTCAACGAGATTAACACCTTTCAGGAGGTCTCCTTCAAGACCGCCCCGAAGAGCGTCATACTCTCCAATTTCCTGCAGGCAAGCCCCGCCGAGGATGTGAAGAAGGTGCAGTCTGAGCCCCAACCCGAGGTACACGACGACAAAAAAAGTATCGTCCCTGATGAATTCTTGGGTACTGAAACTCTTGCTGTTATCCTCGAAAAACAGGGTCGTGTGGAGCAGGCTCTGGCCATTTATAAAAATTTGTTGGCCCACAATCCCGAAAAAAGTAGTAATTTTGCACCCCAAATCGAGCGCCTCGAAACGCTGTTGAAAAAGTAAGAACAATATACTAAAAAGAAGTAAGATGTACACGTTTATCGTAATCCTTATCCTCATCGTCTGTGTGCTCCTCGCGCTGGTCGTGCTGGTCCAGAACTCCAAAGGTGGCGGTCTGGCCGCCAACTTCTCGGCTCCCACCCAGGTGATGGGTGCCCGCCAGTCGGCCGATTTCATAGAGAAAGCCACATGGTGGCTCGCCGGCATATTGGTGGCTCTCTGCCTTGCCGCAACGATTTCCATCTCCATGGGCGGCCATGGCGCCTCCGACCCCATGAAGACCGAGGTCACCAACACCAGTGACTACAGCCCCGTGCAGCAGGCAACAGCCCCCGAGGCAGCTCCTGTCGCCGAATAAAGCCGTGGCTCTCCGCGACGTAGAGCAGTCTGTAGCTAAGCTCATCCTATCCCGCTTCCCGCATACTCCAACCGACGGGCAGCGGGTTGCTTGTGCTTTAATGTCGCGGTTCCTATATGACCCCGACCCGCGTTCGGCGATGCTGCTGCGCGGATATGCCGGTACAGGCAAGACGTCGTTGGTCTCGGCGTTGATACAGACCCTTCCGCAACTGCGTGTGAACTGTGTGCTGCTGGCTCCGACGGGACGTGCGGCCAAGGTCCTATCCGGCTACTCCGGCCGTCAGGCGTTCACCATACACAAGAAGATATACATGACAGCCACCGACGCTTCCGGCGCGGTGCGCACCGTGCGTGCCATCAACAAGCACAGCTATACACTTTTTATCGTGGATGAAGCCTCTATGATCGGGGTGGAGCCCTCTGCCAGCGGCCACAGCCTGCTCGAGGACTTGGTGGACTATGTCTACGATGGCAACCATTGTCGCCTGATGCTCATAGGTGACACCGCCCAGCTGCCCCCGGTGGGGCAGAGCGAGAGCCCTGCTCTCGACGAGCGCTACCTGGCGTCGGCCTACGCCCTCAGCGTTGTAAGCCATGAGCTCACTGAGGTAGTGCGCCAGCAGAGCCTCTCAGGCATTCTGGTCAACGCCACGTCGTTGCGCAGCCAGATATCAGATATGTCCGGCGACGACGAGCTTTCGTTACCGCTTTTCACGTTGGCCGACGATGTGGTGAACCTTGCCGGAAGCGATCTCATGGAGACTCTCTATGCCGAATATGGCACGAACCAGTTGGAGGATGTCGTTGTGGTGACACGCAGCAACAAGCGCGCCAACCTCTTCAATCAGGGGGTACGCAACAGCGTGCTCTACCGTGAACAGGAGGTCAACGCCGGCGACTATCTGATGGTGGTGAAGAACAACTACTACTGGCTCGACAATGACAGTGATATTGGTTTCATTGCCAATGGCGACATTGTGGAGGTCCTCGGCGTGCGCAATGTTCAGGAATTGTACGGTTTCCGCTTTGCCGATGCCACGTTGCGCTTCGTCGACTACCCCGACGAGCAGCCTCACGACTGCAAGCTTATGCTCTCGACGCTCTACAGCGAGTCGCCGTCGCTCACTGCCGATGAGCAGAGCCGCCTATACAATGCGGTGATGGAGGACTATGCCGACCTGCCCCACAAGGCCGACCGTCTGCGTGAGATGCGCCAGAACCCCTATTACAATGCCCTTCAGGTGAAGTTTGCCTATGCGCTGACATGCCACAAGACACAGGGCGGCCAATGGCGCACAGTGATTATTGACCAGGGCTTTCTGCCCCCCGACCAGCTGCTCGGCCGCGACTATCTGCGCTGGCTCTATACGGCATTCACGCGTGCCACGGGCAAGGTGTACCTGCTCGGCTTCGGGCAGGAGTTCTTTGCGTGAGGGAAAACCGGTCTTATTTCTGCACGGCCATGACGGGCTGTGCGTAGGTATGGTATAGGATGTCGCGTGCTTCGGCCGGCAGCGCCTTTGCGCGCTCCTTGAGGCGGTCGAGGGTCTGCTGGGTGTAGCGCATTGGCATGCGCTGGCCGCTGACGATGCTGTAGGCGGCATAATTGCTCGGCATGAGGCGGTAGTTGTGCTGTATGTGGTGGTCAAGGACTTTGGCCACATGTTCGGCCACATCCATGCCTCCTTGTGGCTGCAGCTCGCGCGCGGTGAGCGGTGAGCCTATGGCGAGGTGTACGCGTCCTTTCTGGCCTATGATACCGCTGACCACGGAGCGCAGGTCCTCGTCGGGTGCTTTCTCATATCTGCCTTTGCTGCTCATCATCAGCTCGGTGGCCTTCATGGCGTCGCAAGGGTCCCACTCGTAGCTGATGGACATTGGCACTATGTGCAGGCGGTTTAGTGTCTGCATGGCGTCGCCGTTGCCGCCGAGGGTGAGCATCTTTATCATTGCCGGTGCTGTGGTGTCGTTGCCGTCCTTGGCGCGGCCGTTCTTCTGGGCTATCCACACCGACTGCCGTTGCCCGATGAGTGTGTTGAGGTATTCCGACAGATGTTGCAGGCTGTTGTAGAAAGCCCTCGGGGTGCCGCCGCGCTCCATGCGTATCATCTTGTTGCTGCGGAAGAGCACTTCCATGATTGGCAACGACAAGAGGTTCTGCCCGAAGACGATGTGCGACGTTGTGCCGCGGTGCTCCATGAGCAGGTGCTGCAGCAGAAATGCGTCGAGGGTGATGTCGCGGTGGTTGCTCACGAAGATGTATGGTATGCCGCGGCGCAGATGCTGCAGGCCGCTGTAGGTGAAGCCGTCGGTCGTCTCCTTGACGATGCGCCTTATGGCGTCGTTCATGAAGGTGGCCTGAAACTGGTGTATGTTTGTCGTGGCGAGGAGCCTTTTTCGCGCCGTCTCGATGTCCCCGTCAGGGTAAATGAAACGTATGATCTGCGGAAAGAGCTCCCAGTCGGCAATAGCCTGCATCGCTGAGGGAATTTCAGCGTCGTTGTATGGGCGTATGTCGTCGAAAAGCTCCATCAAAATGCGGTGTCGATAAGGTTCTCCATGGTAGTCTTTGGGTCGGCGCCTTCGTAGAGGATGCTGTATATGGCCTCGGCTATGGGCACCACATGCTGTGCGTTGTGCTTCATGGCCAGCATGTGCAGGTTCTTTACCGAGTAGTAGCCTTCGGCCACGGAACCCGTGCGTGCGAAGACGTCGGCCGGGCGCTCGCCTTTGGCCACTGCCTCGCCCAGCGCGCGGTTGCGGCTGTGGCGCGACCAGCAGGTGACCACCAGGTCGCCCATGTAGTAGCTGTCGTATATGTTGCGGTCCGCGAACGGCAGGTTGTGGTCCAGCAGGTTGTGCATCTCGCGCATGGCTGCTGCGGTGAGTACGGCGTTGAGGTTGTCGCCGTAGCTGAGTCCCTGGCAGATGCCGGCGGCTATGGCGTAGATGTTCTTCATGAGGCCACAGCGCTCTACGCCGTCGATGTCCACCGTGGTGTTGGTGTGGAGATAGCGGCATTGCAGCATTGCGGCCATCTCGTCGGCCAGCGCCTTGTTAGACGACGCCAGTGTGAGGAAGGTCGGCATCTCGTGGCATACCTCCTCGGCATGGCTCGGGCCGCTGGCCACGCAGATGTCGTCGATGCTTACGCCGAAGTGCTCCTGCAGGTATATGGACACGCTTGTCACGCAGTCGGGTACGCTGCCTTTCACCGCCGAGGTTATTTTCTTGCCGCGGAAAACGTCCTTGGGCAGGACGGAGAGCACCTGGTGTACATAGGCCGACGGTATGGCCAACAGCAAGTGGCTGCTGGCAGCTATAACGTCGGCGAGGTTGGTGCTCACATGGAGACGGCTGGCGTCGAGTTTGGCTTCGGGCAGGTGGCGCGGATTGTGTCCGTCGCGAAGAATTATTTCCTTCGTTTCCTCACCTCTTACCCACCAATTCACCTCGCGGCCGTCCCTCTCAAGCAATATTTTGACCAATGCAGTGGCCCAACTGCCGCTGCCTATCATTCCTATCATCTTCATTATCATTTAATCCACCCATGCATTGCACATAATGCCCCGGGCGAAAAGATTTGCAAAGATAGGGCTTTTATTTCACACTTTATAACATATTAATGTTAAAAATATTTAATTCCGGCATGGCGTTTCCATGGAGCCGGTACGGAGCCCCTACGGCCCACCTTCGGCATTTCTTCAGTGGAAGGCCGTCGGAAGGCCGAAGGGGAGCCGAGGAGGGGCCGAAGGGACTCCGTGGGGGTGAAGGGTGGTGTCCGTTGCCGGCGAGGGGGATGTGTATAAAAAAAGAGAGGCACCTCCATAAGGAGATGCCTTCTTTTGCGTTGTAAGGTTCAGAAAGCCTTATTTCTTTTTGGCGGCTTTTTTGGCACCCTTCTTGGCGAGCAGGTTGCTGCCAGCCTTGAACTTGGCGACCTTCTTGGCGGGCACTTTCACTTTCTCGCCGGTCTGGGGGTTCTTGGCGGTGCGGGCTTTACGCTCGACGACGCTGAAGGTACCGAAGCCGATGAGGCTGACCTTCTGGCCTTTGTTCAGCTGCTCCTGGATGGAGGCGAAGCAGGCGTTCATTGCAGCCTTGGCGGCGACTTTGGTCATGCCGGTCTTGGCGGCCATTGCGTTAACAAGTTCAGTTTTGTTCATGGTGTAATGTGTTAAAATGTTAATAATGATGGTCTTTTATTTTTCGCTGCAAATGTATACATATTTTTTGATATGCACCAAATTTTTTTTATGTTTTTTTTAACTTTTTTTTCACGACAATTGCTGCTGTACTGATTTCCAGTCGCTTAGAGAATTGCCGCGTAAGAAGTCTTCGATGAGATTTCTTTTTTTTCCAGCCATTTGCAGTTCTAAAATATGCACAAAACCACCTGCTGTTGCGATTTTTAGCACCTTTTTGCCATCGCAAATCAGTGCTCCGCAAGGCATTTCGTGATGCTCGTTGATGGGCTTTACAGAATATACCTTGAATGGCACGATGTCGCCTTTGGGGTTGGCAAGGTTCATGATGGCGGCGGGGTAGGGGGCGAGGCCACGCACGAAGCGGTCCACCTCGGCGGCGGTGCGGCTGAAGTCGATGAGGCAATCGTCTTTGAATATCTTTGGAGCCGGACAGGCCGAACCCTGTTGTGGCGAAGGGTTGAGTGTTCCTGCGGCTATGCCGTCGATGGTGCGCACTACGAGGCTGCGGCCCATGGCGGCCAGACGGTCGTGCAGGCTGCCTGCTGTCTCGTCGGGGGCTATTGGGATGCGTTCCTGCAGGAGGATGGCCCCCTCGTCAATTTGGTGATTCAGCAGGAATGTGGTGACGCCGGTTTGTTGTTCGCCGTTTATGATGGCCCAGTTTATTGGGGCTGCGCCGCGATAGCGTGGCAGAAGTGAGGCGTGTAGGTTGAAGGTGCCGTGCGGCGGCATGTTCCACACAGCCTCGGGAAGCATGCGGAAGGCTACGACCACGAAGACGTCGGCCTTGTATGCGGCAAGGGAGTTGAGGAACGCCGGGTCGCGCAGCTTTTCGGGTTGGAGCAGCGGCAGGTTGTGCGCCAAGGCATACTCTTTCACGGCGCTGTAGATGACTTTCTGGCCGCGCCCTGCCTGTCGGTCGGGTACGGTGACCACCGCCGCCACCTCGTGGCTCGACTGCACGATGGCGTCGAGGCTCTCTACGGCGAAATCCGGTGTGCCAAAGAATACTACTCTCATGGTCAGAATGGCAGGTCTGGTGTCAGGGAGTCTTTGTAGGCGCACATCTTGAGCGCTGTGACGGCGCCTTCCACACCTTTGTTGCCGTGTTTGCCGCCCGAGCGGTCGAGGGCCTGCTCCATGGTGTCGGTGGTGAGGACGCTGAAGATGACAGGGCGCTTGTGCTTGAGGGCTACATTGGTGAGTCCTTGCGACACAGCCTGGCAGATAAACTCGAAGTGACGTGTCTCGCCTTGTATCACGCATCCGATGCAGATGACGGCGTCGATGTCGTAGCAGCAGCCAAGCATCATGTCGGCAGCGGAGCTCAGCTCGAAGGTGCCTGGCACGCGGCGCACGGTAATGTCTTTTTTCTTCACGCCGTGTTTCCTAAGGATGTCCACGGCGCCTTTAAGCATGGCGTCGGTTACCTCGGGGTTCCATTCCGCCGCTATCACACCTATCTTGCGGCCCTTGCCGTCGGCCACGCTGGCCGTATTGTATTCCGACAGGTTGGTTTTCTTCATGGTCTTGTCTAAAAGTCTTTGGGGTTTATCGTTGATGTCTGTGACTTGCGGTTTTTCTTGCCTTCGCGTATCCTGCTGCTGTCTGCCTTGTACTCCAGTTCCTCGCCTTTGCGGGGCTTGGTGATGCCGAAATAGCTCTTGTCGAGGTGCAGACGCCGTGTGCGCAACGAGTAGTTGCTGAAGTCCAGAATCCACTCCGGGTCAAAGGGCTGGTAGAGGAAGCGGCACTCGAAGTGCAGGTGCGGGCCGGTGCTGTTGCCGGTATTGCCACCGAGGCCTATCACTTCGCCGGCCGTCACTTGCTGGCCGAGCTTGACGTTTATCTTTGAGAGGTGCCCGTAGAGGGTCTCCAGGCCGTTGGGATGGCGCAGCACTATGCAGTTGCCGTAGCCGCCCATGCGCGACGCTATACGCACGGTGCCACCGAAAGCGGCGTGTATCGGCTCACCGGTGCGCAGTCGTATGTCCACGCCGTGGTGTCCACGCTGCCACCGCCAACCGTAGGGGCTCGTCTTCATGTCTTTCACGGGGAAGCAGAAGTCCGTGGAGTCTTTCGCCAATACAATGTTAATCTCGTCCGGCAGCATGTCCACCTTTGTGCGTCCGTGTGGATTCACGCGGTTGTGCGGGAATGCGTCGTACCAAAGCGGTACCATGCATGCGTCGAGCGGCAGCGCCGCTCTCGTTTCGGATGGAGCCTCTTCTTTCGGCTGCCGTTGTACCTTAGGCTGAGCCACGCTCTTGGCCTCAACGGTCTTGGGTGCCGTTTTCGGCGTTGCCTCTTTTTTGGTGGCGCGCTCCATGCGTGCAGCCTTTTCGAGGCGTGCGGCTATGATGCTGTCGTAGTATGACTGCGCCGACGCTGAAGCGTGCATCGCCAGGAGCAGTATCACTATCGCCAAGGTGCGGCGCAGGCGGGCCACAGGTATGCCCAGCTGCTCGCGGTATTTCGCCACCGTGCGGCGTGCTATGGGCAGCCCTTTCTCGTTGAAGAGCTTGGTGAGGGCGTCGTCCGACAAGGGGTTGTGCTTGTCCTCTGCGGCAATGGCGTCGGAGAGGCATTGCTTGATGGTCTCCACCGACACCTCCTCGCCGCCGTCTGTCGACATGCCCTTCGAGAAGCATTCCTTGAGGGGTATGGTGCCGAAGTCGGTCTGCAGGTACTTGCTGTTGGCCATACGGCTCACGGTGCTTATGTCGAGCCCCGTTGCTTCGGCCACCTCGCGCTGGCGTAGGGGCACCAGCAGGTCGCTGTTGCCGGTGAGCAGGAACTGGCGCTGGTGCTTCACGATGTAGCGCATGATGCGTGCTATGGTGTCGTGACGTTGCTGCAGCAAGTCTATGAACATCTGTGCATCGGCCTGCTTGGTGCGCAGGAAGCGCAGCGTCTCGCGGTCGCCGCCCTCTTTCTCCATAGCCGCCAGCATGTCGGTGTAGTAGGTGTTGAGGCTTAGTTTAGGCAGATGGGTGTCGTTGAGGAAGAAGCTCAACTGCCCGTCGTGCTGCGTGAGCACTATGTCGGGGGTGATGTAGGCAGCGGTGTCGCTGTCCTCGTTGTCCGACCCCAGCGGTTTGGGATTCAGGCTTCGTATGGTGTCGGCGGCGGCCTCCATCTCCTCTTCGCTTATGCCGAGAGCCTGGCAGATACGTGCGTAGCGGTGGTTGGCGAAGTCGTCGAAGTGGTCCTTCACTATGGTTGTGGCCATCGTCGCGTCGTCCATGCGCTCCAGCTGCAGCAGCAGGCATTCCTGCAGGCTGCGGGCACCTATACCTGCCGGGTCGAGGCTTTGTATGATGCGCAGCACCTCCTCCACCTCCTCCTGTGTGGCGTCGATACCTTGGCGGAAGGCCAGGTCGTTGGTCACCAGCGCCAGGTCGCGTCCCAGGTAGCCGGCATCGTCCAGCGTGCCCACCAGCTCGGTGGCTATCTTCTGCTGACGCTCGGTCAGCGGGCGCAGGGCAAGCTGCTGCATGAGCCGCTCCGAGGCCGACAGGCTGTCGCTCACCACAAACTCACGGCGCACATCGTTGGGGTCGCTCTCCTGGTGTTCGCGGTAGTCGTAGTCGTAATCATCGTCCTCGTCGCTGTCCCAATCCGACCGGTTGTCGGTCGGCGGCAGCGGCATCTCGTCCTGCACTTCGGCCTCAAGCAGGGGGTTCTTCTCCATCTCCTCCTTGATGGCCTGTTCCAGCTCCGTGACAGGCAACTGCAGCAGCCGCATCAGCTGTATTTGCTGAGGCGAGAGTTTCTGCTGCAGTTGCTGTCGCTGGATCTGTTTCATGGTTTATCTCACGATGTCCATCTCTTCGATGAGGTTCTTGGCACCGGCGTAGATGTCGATGACCCAGAGCATGTAGCGGCTGTCGAGGCAGATGCAGCGCTGCAGGTTCTCCTCGAAGTCTATGTCGCCGCTCATGGCCTCGCTGTTGCCGTCGAAGGCCAGGCCTATCAGCACGCCATTGCCGTTGATGACGGGCGAGCCGCTGTTGCCGCCGGTGATGTCGTTGTTGGTGATGAAGCAGGTGGGCATCTCACCCTTCTTGTTGGTGTAGGAGCCGAACTCCTTGGCCTCGTAGAGCTTCTTCAGGCGCTCCGGCACAGCAAACTCGCTGCTCGTCGGGTCCTCCTTCTCTATGACGCCCTTCATCGTGGTGTAGTGGTGGTAGGTGACGCCGTCCTTGGGCTCATAGCTCATCACGTTGCCGTAGGTGAGGCGTATGGTGCTGTTGGCGTCGGGCGACATCAGCTTCTTGCCCTCGTTCATCTGGAGCACACCGTCCGTGAAGTCGCGTATGCCGCGCTGCAGGCCGTCCTTGCTCTCCTGCGACACTTCTTCGTCGGCGCTGAAGTATAGATCCAGAGCCTCATTGCCGGCAGCCCACATGGGGTCTTTCAAGAGCTGTTTGAGGTTGGGCTTGTTCATGAAGCGGTTCACGCTCTCCTCGTTGGCGAAGATGCTCTTGCTGTAGAGGTCGTTGGTGTACTTCTCCCAGTCGCCCTTGTATTTCTTCTGGGCGGTCTTGAGGAACTCGGGGCAGATATCGGGGTTGATGTGTGCGTAGACATAGCCGAAGAGGGCTGCCGTCAGGCGGCGGTCCACCTGCTCGTCGTAGTCCTTGAAGAAGCTGGCCACATAGCTGTCATGGCGGCTAAGGTTGGCCTCCTTGTCCTGCTCCAGGTCGCGCTTGAACCTGTTGCCCAGGCTTGCGGCCATCAGCGGGGCCTCCGAGCCCATCAGCAGGCCTTCCATCACATACATGAGGGCCTCCTCGCTCTTGGCGCGGTCGGCATAGCCTTTCTCTATCAGGCCGAGGGCGCGGCCATACTTCGGAGCCTGGAAGCGGGCCCACTCGCTGTACTCTTTCTCCACCTCCTTCTTCAGACCCAGGGTGTTCAGAGCCTTCAAGGCCTTGTTCTGCTCGTTGCTGTACTTCCAGTAGTTCGAGCAGCTGGCATACTTCGAAGCGTATTTGATGCGCGTCTGCTGGCTGGCGGCCATCTCCTCGCGCAGGATGTTGATCTTCACGGTGCGTATCTCGTAGCGCAGCTTGTTGCTGATGTTCATCGTCTCCTCGAGGCCGTAGCTCGTCAGGAAGTGGTCGGTAGTGCCGGGGAAGCCCATGACCATAGCGAAGTCGCCGTCGCGCAGCTCACCGGCGCTCACGGGCAGGTGGTGCTTCGGCTGCAGGGGTATGTTCTCCTTGCTGTAGGGGGCAGGGTTGCCCTCCTTGTCGGTGTAGATGCGGAACATGCTGAAGTCGCATGTGTGGCGCGGCCACGACCAGTTGTCGGTGTCGCCGCCGAACTTGCCCATCGACGAAGGGGGAGCACCCACCAGGCGCACGTCCTTGTAGATGATGTGCACGAAGAGGAAGAACTGGTTGCCGTTGAACATCGGTATCACCTTGGCGTCATAGAGGGTGCCCTCCTTGGCCTTCTCGGCAATCTCGCCGCACACCTTCTTGATGGCCGCCTCGCGGTCGCCCTCGCTCATGTCGTCGCTCAGGGCTTCCTTCACCTTGTCGGTGACATCCTCCATGCGCACCAGTATCGAAGCCGTGAGGCCCGGGTTGGGCAGCTCCTGCTCCAAGGTGTAGGCCCAGAAGCCGTCGCGCAGATAGTCGTGCTCCACCGTCGAGTGGCTCTGCAGGTAGCCGTAGCCGCAATGGTGGTTGGTGCTGATCAGGCCCTGCTTGCTGATGATCTCGCCCGTGCAGAAGTGGCTGAAGGGGCGTCCATCGTGGCCGAGGCCCACGATGGCATCCTTCAGGCAGCTCTGGTTGACGCTGTAGATGTCCTCAGGCGTCAGCTTGAAGCCCTGCTTCTGCATGTCGCTGTAGTTCTTTCCGATTAGTGACAGAAGCCACATGCCCTCGTCGGCGCGCGCTGCGGTGGGCAGCATCAGCGCCAGGGCCAACGTAACGATTAAAGTGCGAATTTTCATTGTATTATTTGTATTTATTAATTAATTATTGTCTTTGTTCCAGTGTGCAAAGATACACATTATTTTTCATACGGCAAAATATTTTGTCCTCATAGCTTTTCCGTCCGTCCTCCCCTCGGAGTTGGTCCGGCACTTCGACTATCGTTCGACCATCGTTTAACCATCCTTCGACCATATATGATGGTTAAACGATGGTCGAACGATGGTCGAAGGATGGTCGAACGGCCGATGGAAAGTCGGGTTAACTCCCTGCCTTCATCGTGGGGTGCGTGAGGGGGCGAGGTGGTAGGTGTCGGTCGGTTTTTTATCAACACCACAGGAAAGGGGTTCCGGCGGTCGGCGGCGGGTGGTTGGGTGCGGTGTACGATGCTGTGTGTCAGCGATGTGAAAAAATATTTTCATCGGAATGAAACTTTTTCCGAGAAGTTGCGTTTAGGGTTATGAACAACAAAAAAGGGTTAAAAAAAACAAAAAAAGTATTTTTTAGGCATTAATTGGAATTTTCTTCGTAATTTTACAACCTGAAAAAAAGTAGGTAAAAATGGCCTTAATACTTGGAAAAGAATACTGTAAGGTGGACTCGAACGGTCGCTTCAAGTTCCCAATTGCCTTGAAGAGGCAGCTGGAAGCTGAGGACGGTCGTTTCGTGATACGCCGCAGCGTCTATGCCGAGTGTTTGGAGCTGTGGACTTACGCCAGTTTCAGGGAGGAAGTGGAGAAGTTGCAAGAGAAGCTTAACCCTTACCGCCGCGAGGACCGCGACTTGCTGCGCAAGCTGACGGAGGGCAACATCATCGAGTTGGACACCAACGACCGACTCCTGATACCCGCCGAGCAGAAGGCAGTGGTGGCCGGTGCCAAAGAGGTGGTGCTGCAATCGACTGGCAAGTTCATCGAGCTCTGGGACCGCAAGGCCTACGACAAGATGGACAGCGAAGGCGGCGACTATGCACAGCGTGCAGAGGAGCTGCTGGGCCGCGTCCTCGCGGAGAGGAACGAACCAGTCGAGAGCAATGTCAAGTGAATACCATAGACCCGTGATGCTCGCCGAGGCGGTGGATGGATTGAATGTCCGTCCCGACGGCGTGTATGTCGACGTCACCTTCGGTGGCGGCGGCCATTCGCGTGCCATCATGGAGCGCCTGGGGCCTGAGGGCCATCTGGTTGCCTTCGACCAGGACGAGGATGCGGCGGCGAGAGTGGAGAGTGGAGAGTGGAGCGCGGAGAGTGAGGGTCGGTTTACGTTCATCGGCGAGAACTTCCGCTACTTGAAGAGCTATCTGCGGCTGCACGGTGTGCGCCGCATCGACGGCCTGCTGGCCGACCTGGGGGTGAGCAGCCACCAGTTCGATGTGGCCGAGCGCGGTTTCTCGACCCGCTTCGAGGGCGAGCTGGACCTGCGCATGGACCGTCGCGGCACCACTACGGCGCGCGACCTGGTGAACAACGCCGACGACGAGGAGCTGACGCGCATCCTGCGCCTCTACGGCGAGCTGCCCAACGCTCGCCAGATGGCCAAGGCCATCGTCAAGGCCCGCAGCGAGCGTGAGATAGCGACCACCACAGACCTGCGCGAGGCCGTGAGCCGCCATCTGCCGCGAGGCATGGAGAACAAATACCTGGCCATGCTCTTCCAGGCGCTGCGCATCGAGGTGAACGGCGAGCTGGATGCGCTGCGCGAGCTGCTGGTGCAGGCCGCCGAGGTGCTGCAGCCCGGCGGACGCCTGGTGGTCATCAGCTACCACTCGCTCGAGGACCGTCTGGTGAAGAACTTCATGCGCAGCGGCAACTTCGAGGGTGTTGTGGAGAAGGACTTTTACGGCAACCCGCTGACGCCGCTGCGCCAACTGCTGAGCACCGCCGCCTCGCCGGCCGAGGTGGCTGCTAACAGCCGTGCACGCAGCGCAAGGCTCAGGGTGGCCGAGAAACTGGAAACAAAGAATCAGTAATGGGTAATAAGTTCAGAGAGAAACCGGCTGCTGAAGAGCCGAAGGTGAAGGTCGAGGAGCCTGTGGTGGAGACGCCGGCTCCGGAGCCTGCCGCCGCCGAGGTCCCCGAGCCCCGTGGTGACGGGCGTGCCGCCAAGGCGGCGCGCGGCATCGGCCGCGTGCTGGGCGGCGACATACTGGCCGACAAGCTGCTGCTGCGCCAGATACCGCTGCTGCTGCTCTGCCTCGTCTACCTGCTGCTGATCATCGGCAACCGCTACCGCATAGAGAGCATGAGCCGCGACAAGGCGGCCACCGAGGAGCGCATCAACTACCTGCGCGAGCAGCGCATACAGATGCAGAAACAGTATCAGCAGAGTGTGAAGATGTCGCAGATTGCCGACGACCTGAAGGAGACGGGCGTGGGCATCACGGCAGGACCGCCGTATGAGTTGTGAGTTAAGAGTTATGAGTTAAGAGTTATATAAGTATTATTTATATAGAATATTGAAAGAACAGGAACATAATAATAAGGACAAGCGTCTGTCGCGGGGGCTCATGGTGCTGTACCTCGTGCTCACGGTGGGTGTGGGATTGGCCATCACGGTGGCTATGTTCAACATCCAGGTGGTGCACGGCGAGGAGTGGCGCGCCTTGGGCGAACGCCGCGAGGCGGGCCTGCGCAGCGACCCCGCGCGTCGCGGCAACATATACTCCAGCGACGGCAAGATACTGGCCACCACCGTTACCGAGTGCGACCTGTACCTCGACCTGTACAACGCCATAGAACTCGACGAGCGTGGCAACACCAAGCACGACAAGCAGGGCCGTCCTATGGAGACGGGTCCTGTGGTGGACAGCAACTTTAACCTCTACCTCGACACCCTGTGCGCCATGCTTGCCGACGCCATGCCCGGACGTGACGCCTCCTACTACCGCGAACGCATAGCTGTGGAGCGCTGCAAGGAGCGTCCGCGCCGCTGCTTCCTGGTGCAGAGGGATGTGCCCTACTCGGTGTGGCTGCAGATCACGCGTCTGCCGGGATGGAGTCGCGGAGTGGTGCGCCAAGTCGACGGCGAGAGTGTGGTGCATCAGGTGCGCGCCCACATCTACGGCAACATGGCCGGCAACACCATCGGCTTCCGCAACCGCAAGGAGAGCGGTTCGTATACTGGCTTGGAAGGTTACTATGACAGCATACTGCGCGGTCAGGACGGTCTGCTCAACTGCCGCCGCCTGACCAAGGGCATCTGGCTGCCCGACGAGCCGCGCGCCAAGAAGGCTGTGGCCCAGCGTACCGACACGTCGGCTATAGACACCATCGTGCTGCAGCGCCGTGTGGACGGCCGCAGCATCGTGTCGACCATAGACACCCGCTATCAGGACATCGCCGAGGCGTCGCTGCGCAAGGCGCTCAACATGTACGGCGGCACGGCGGGCTGCGCCATGCTCATGGAGATGCGCACCGGCTACATGCTGGCCTGCGTCAACCTGGCCGTCGACACCACCGTACACGAATACATGGAGCTGCGCGACCGCAACATCGCCGTGAGCGACGTCTACGAGCCAGGCTCCACCTTCAAGACCGTCATACTCACCGCCATGCTCGACGACCCCGACGTGAAGATAGACACCACCATGCGGCTGCCTGCACGCTACAAGAACTTCGGAGGCAAGTATGGCGAGATCAAGGACGACCACGGCGGATGGGACTCGCTGACCCTGAAGCAGGTGATAGAGCAGTCGTCGAACGTGGGTATGAGTGAGCTTGGCTGGAAATACTACAACAGCCGTCGCGACACCCTGCGCGCTATGGTGGAGAAGATGTTCCCCTACGGCAAGATGAGCCCCGACGTGGTGGCGCCCGAGTACAAGACCTACGTCAACAACCTCAACGCCTCGAACCGCGACTTCCTCAACTTCTGCTACGGCTACTCCACGCGTGTGTCGGCCCTGCAGCTGATAACCTTCTATAACGGCCTCGGTGCTGGAGGGCGCATGGTGAAGCCCCTCTTCTGCCGAGCTGTCATCGACAACGACGGGAGCCGTCGCGAGATAAAGCCCGTGGTGCTCAACGAGCGCATGTGCGGCAAGCGTACGGCGGCCTTGATGCACGACATGCTGGAGGGCGTTGTGGAGAACGGTACCGGCAACAACATCAAGAACACCACCTACGGCATCGCCGGCAAGACTGGCACGGCTGTGCACAGCTACTCCAACATGCGGCGCTACAACGCCTCCTTTGCCGGCTTCTTCCCCTCGGAGAGCCCGCGCTACACCTGCCTGGTGATGTTGGAGAACATACCTGTCTACGGTCGTCAGGCCGCCGTAGTCTTCAAGACCATCAGCGACTGTGTGGTGGCTGTCGACAAGAGCCTCAGCGACGGTGCTGTGAAGAGTGTGTGGCCACGCCTTGAAGAGGACAGCGCTATGGCGCAGCAACGTCCGACGCTCACCAAGGGGCGTGCCAATGACATCAGAGATCTCTACAAGCGCTTCAAGATACCGTTTGTGTGCGACGACAGCGTGGGCACATGGGTGGCTTACAACAGCGGCGACACGCTGCCGGGCCGCTATGTGGCCTATGAGCCCGTGAGCGGACGTTTGCCCAACTGCTACGGCATGACCGCTAAGGACGCCATAGCGCTGCTGCACGAGCAGGGGTACAGGGTTAAGGTGAACGGTTACGGCAAGGTGCGCTCGCAGAGCCCCAAAGCCGGTCAGCCTGCCAAGAAGGGAACTACGGTGGTGCTGGAGCTGAGATAGAAAGGTATAGAATAGATAGATATAATAGATGATATTAAAGAATATAATAAAAGGGATTGAGGCCGAGGTGCACGGTGCGGCGACGGTGGATGTCAAGGACATTCAGTTTGACTCGCGCAAGGTGGCCGGCGGCACGCTCTTTGTGGCGCAGCGCGGCACCAAGGTCGACGGCCACACATACATAGCCGGCGCCGTGGAGAAAGGTGCTGTGGCTGTGGTGTGCGAGGAGCTGCCGGAGAGCCTGGCCGACGGTGTGGCCTATGTTAAGGTGGCCGACAGCAGCAAGGCGCTTGGCCTGATGGCCGCCAACTGGTACGGCCATCCGTCGGAGAAACTCACCCTCGTGGGCATCACGGGCACCAACGGCAAGACCACCACGGTGACCTTGTTGCACAGGATGTTCCGTCAGTTGGGCTACCATGTAGGTTTGGTGTCGACGATAGTGAACAAGATTGACGAGGAGGAGATTGCCACAGGGCATACCACACCCGATGCGCTGGAACTCAACCAGCTGCTGCGTCGCATGGTGGATGCCGGCTGCAAGTTTGCCTTCATGGAGGTGAGCAGCCATGCTGTGGTGCAGCAGCGCATTGCCGGCGTGCGTTTTGCCGGCGCCATCTTCAGCAACATCACGCACGACCACCTGGACTTCCACAAGACCATGGCCAACTACATAGCCGCCAAGAAGGGATTCTTCGACGGTCTCGACAAGGATGCTTGGGCGCTGGTGAATGTGGATGACAAGAACGGACGCGTCATGGTGCAGAACACCAAGGCGAGTGTGCACACCTACGCCCTGCAGCACAGCGCCGACATTGTGTGCAAGATAGTTGAGAACACCTTTGAAGGCATGCACCTGCAGGTCGACGGCAAAGAGATGTGGTGCCGTCTGGTTGGGCGCTTCAACGCCTACAACCTGCTGGCGATATACGGTGCCGCCGTGCTGTGTGGCGTCGACAAGGACGAGGCTCTGCGCATCTTGAGCTCGCTGGAGGCTGCCCCGGGCCGTTTCCAGTATGTCAACGGTCGCGGTATCACCGGCATCGTTGACTATGCCCACACACCCGATGCCCTGCAGAATGTTATCTCGACCATCGACGGCATACGTCGCAAGAACCAGCAGCTCATCACCGTGGTGGGCTGTGGTGGCGACCGTGACCGCACCAAGAGGCCCGAGATGGCCAAGATTGCTGTCGAGGGAAGTGACAAGGTGGTGCTCACCAGCGACAATCCGCGTACGGAGAACCCCGACGCCATCCTCGACGAGATGGAGGCAGGCCTCACGCCGCAGCAACTGTGCCGCGTGGTGCGTATCACCGACCGCCGTCAGGCTATCCGCACGGCATGCATGATGGCCAAAGAAGGTGACATCGTGCTGGTGGCCGGCAAGGGACATGAGACCTACCAGGAGGTGAACGGAGTGAGACACCACTTCGACGACGTTGAGGAATTGGAGAAACTATTAAGAAATTAAGGATATATGCTATACTATTTATTCGATTGGTTGGACAAAGCGTTTGATTTTCCCGGGGCGGGTGTGTTCCAGTACATCTCGTTCAGGGCTGCGGCGAGCATTGTGACGTCGCTGTTTATCATGCTTGCACTCGGCAAGCCCTTCATCAAGTGGATGCAGAACAAGCTGGGGATAATGGACGAGGTGCGCACGGAGCTCGGCCTTGAGGGTGCGGCGCAGAAAGCCAAGACCCCAACGATGGGCGGACTGCTGATACTCACAGCAATCATTGTGCCGACATTGCTATTTGCCAAGCTGGATAACATTTATGTGCTCATCATGATTGGCACCACGTTGTGGATGGGCTTGGTGGGCTTCTTGGACGACTACCTCAAGAAGACACGAGGCAAAGCCGGTCTGCCCGGACGCTATAAAGTCATAGGACAGGTGCTGTTAGGTCTCGCCGTAGGTCTTCTCATAACCTTCCATCCCGACATTAATCAACCCCTGAAGACCACGATACCTTTTGTGAAGAACAATGAGTTTGACTATACATGGCTGGTGTCGTGGATGGGCGACTGGGCTGTGGACTATGCATGGATAATATATGTAGCCATAGTGATATTCATAGTTACCGCCGTCAGCAATGCGTCGAACCTCACCGACGGCATTGACGGCATTGCCACCGGTGTGGCTGCCGTCAACGGCGGTGCGTTGGCGCTGCTGGCATGGGTGAGCGGCAACGTCATCATGTCGTCGTACCTGAATATCGTCTACCTGCCCAACATCGGCGAGCTGGCAGTCTTCAGCACCGCCTTTGTGGGTGCCACGCTTGGTTTCCTATGGTTCAACACCCACCCGGCGGAGATATTCATGGGCGACACCGGTTCGCTGGCCATAGGCGGCATCATAGCCGTCTTTGCCGTACTCATACGCAAGGAGTTGTTGCTGCCGGTGCTCTGCGGCATATACCTTGTCGAAGACCTGTCGGTGATAATACAGACCTCGGGCTGCAAGCGTTACCGTCGCAAGCACAAGTTGCCTGTCGGGGTGCCTGTGCCCGTGGAGAAGAGGCCTTTCCTCATGTCGCCGCTGCACCACCACTACCAGAAGAAGGGCGTGGCCGAAGAGAAGGTGGTGATGCGCTTCATAATAATTGCCATACTGCTGGCTATTTTCACATTGTCAACACTGAAACTGAGATAAGATGACTATAGAGACACTTGCTAAACAAGGTACTGCACACACTGGTCTTGCCGGTATAGACACCGCACGCCTTAAAGCCATGCGCAATGCGTCGTTGCGTGCCTGCTTC
Source organism: uncultured Bacteroidales bacterium (assembly GCA_900318275.1). Classification (GTDB taxonomy): domain Bacteria; phylum Bacteroidota; class Bacteroidia; order Bacteroidales; family P3; genus Colimorpha. The sequence goes on from ONJY01000004.1 coordinate 66,520, forward strand.
AACCGGATAGAGGACACGCGCTACAGGCTTGAGTTTGTAGGCCGTATACTTGGCCGAGAGTATATAAACGATGCCGGAGCACGTAACGTCAATGCTACATGGTATGCGCTTGAGACTCTGCAGGGTGGCATAATATGGATAGTCTCCGGCACCGAGTCGGATACCGACTATAGCAAGCTGGTGCCTGCTGCGCTGCGCAAGGTAAGGATGATGCTCGTGCTTGGTCCTGCCGAACAGTTGAAAAACAGCTTTGCCGGTGTGGTGCCGAGTATTGTGGAATGCCAGACTATGACAGAGGCTCTGCACAAAGCCTACCTGTACGATGCCACGGATGTGAAAGTGTTGTTCTCGCCGGCATGTAATGACGGTACGCCCACCAATGCGCTCGGCGAAGCATTCCGCAACGAGGTTAATGAATTGTAAGACTGCATAGATATGAAGATGGCAAGAATATTTAAAGGCGACAGGACAATCTGGGTAGTGTTTTTCCTGCTCAGTATTGTCTCGTTGTTGGCAGTATACAGCTCGATAGGACTATATGCCTACACGGCTTTTGCCAGCAAGTCGCCGACGTCGTTGTTCCTGCGCCATCTGCTTATAGTTGTGGTGACTTATGTCGTAGTGGCATTAATGTCGCATATCAACTACCGATACTTCTCGCGTTTCGCCGTGCTTGGCTATTGGGCGGCGATAGTGCTGCTCGTGATAATGCTGGCGTTGAACCAAGGCCGTTGGGTGCGCATACCCGTGATTGGCCAGTTCCAGCCATCGGAGATTGCCAAGGTTGTGCTGATAATCTTTGTGGCGCGACTCCTTGCCCTTAAGAAAGAGCATGTCGAAGAACTCGGTACATTCCTGATGCTGTTGATATACATTGCCGCCGTCGCTATACTGGTGTTGCCCGAGAACTTCTCTACAGCCGCCTTGATATTCCTGTCGGCGTACCTCGTGATGTATTTCGGCGGAGTGAACAAGAAATACTGGTGGCGGTTATTCCTTGTGGGTTTGGTCGCTGCTGTGGCGTTCCTTGCCATAAGCTATTATAAATATGAGAAGTCAACGCTCAGCAATGGGTCGGACACGGAGATGGTTATTGAGCGCCAGGAGACTTGGGGGCACCGTGTGTATTCGTGGATTAATCCGCAACCCGATGAGTTGACGCAGGAGAATATGTCGAGGATGGCAATAGCACGAGGCGGCATAGCCCGTTTTGGTGTGGGCACTACCGTGCATGCGCGTCTGATGACCCAGGCTCACAATGACTTTATATATGCCATAATAATAGAGGAGTCAGGAATGGTGGGAGGATTGTTTGTCTTTGCCCTATACAGCGTCTTCTTTTTCCGCTGCATACGTGTGGCGCGGAGGTGCAAGGGACCATTCGGAGCCCTCACGGTGGCCGGTCTTGGTACGATGATATACCTCCAGGCGTTGGTTAATATGAGCGTGGCCGTTGGGGTATTGCCAGTCACCGGTCAGACGTTGCCGTTTATCAGCTATGGTGGTACGGCATACCTGTTCCTTGGCTGTGCGTTGGGTGTGATACAGTCTGTTGCCGCCGATGTCTATGCGCACGAGAAGGCCGGTGATGAGCCGCTGCCTGATGTGGGGCCAGAGGTGATTGAGGCAACAGAACCTATAAGTGAAAAGAAATAGAAGAATATAGATATGAAAGCAATAATCAGTGGAGGAGGAAGCGGTGGACATATATTCCCCGCGGTGGCAATAGCCGGTGCCCTCAAGCGTCGTCATCCTGACGTGGAGATATTGTTTATTGGTGCCGAAGGACGCATGGAAATGGAGAAGGTTCCGGCGGCAGGTTATAAGATTGAAGGGTTGCCGATAGCAGGGTTGCAGCGCAAGCTGACGCCAGAGAATATAGTGAAGAATCTGCAGCTGCCGTTCAAGATGCTCAAGAGCCGTAGAAAGGTGAAAGATATTCTCAAGAACTTCGGGCCGGATATTGTTGTCGGTGTCGGTGGTTTTGCCAGTGAGCCCACACTCAAGGCTGCTGCCGATATGGGCTATGCGACGTTGCTACAGGAGCAGAACTCGTATGCCGGACTGACCAATAAGATACTTGCGCGCAATGCCAAGAAGATATGTGTGGCATACGAAGGAATGGATCGTTTCTTCCCCAAAGACAAGATTGTCTTCACTGGCAACCCCGTGAGAGGCGACATCGAGCAGATGCAGGCTACACGTGAAGAGGGATGCAAGATGTTCGGTCTCAATGCAGAGGGAAGGGTTTTGCTCTCTGTTGGTGGCAGCCTTGGTGCACGTAGCATAAACCAGATGATAATTAGTCATCTGCACTTCTTCAAGGAGAATCGTATTCAGCTTGTGTGGCAGACAGGCCGCTGGATGTATGAGGAGGCCGTGTCGGCAGTAAAGAAGGCCAATGTCGAGGATTGGGTTAAAGTGTATCAGTTTATAAGCCGTATGGATATGGCCTATGCCGCTGCCGATGTTGTTATCTCCCGAGCCGGCGCCATTGCCATCTCGGAGCTGTGCATTGTTGGCAAGCCGGTAGTGTTGATACCGTCGCCCAATGTCGCAGAAGACCACCAGACAAAGAATGCTCTGGCTTTGGTTGACAGAGGTGCTGCTGTTATGGTGCGTGATGTAGAGTGCGATGCGTTGTGTTTGCCGCAGGTGCAGGAACTCTTTGAGAATGCCGCCCATCGTGAGGCTATGAGTGCAGCTATTAAGAAAATGGCAGTGTATGGTGCTGCCGACAAGATTGTTGACCAGATAGACAAGATAGTGGGATGAACTACTACTTTTTAGGCATAGGAGGCATAGGCATGAGTGCGCTGGCGCGCTTCTTCAAGCAGAGAGGCGATAATGTCAGCGGCTATGACCGTACTCCGTCACCTCTTACTGCGGAATTGGAGAAAGAGGGTATAGGTGTACACTATTGTGACGACCCCGACCTCATCCCCGAGGACATTGACTTGGTGATATATACACCTGCTGTGCCGCAGGATCTGAATGAGTTTGTTGTGTTGAAAGAGCGTGGTGTGAAGATGGAGAAACGTTCTCATGTTCTTGGTGAATTGACGAGAGGTAAGAAATGTATAGCTGTTGCTGGCAGTCATGGCAAAACAACCACGAGTACGCTTATTGCGCATTTGTTGAGCCATACAGACATCGGTTGTAGTGCTTTCCTTGGCGGCATCAGCAAGAACTTCGACAGCAATCTCCATGTGGATAAAAAGAGCGAGTATGTCGTTGTCGAGGCTGATGAGTACGACCGTTCGTTCCTGCAGTTGCATCCGCATTATGCCGTAATAACAGCCACAGACCCTGATCATCTGGATATATATGGCACACATGAGGCAATGCTTGAGGCATACGCCCAGTTTGCCAATCAAGCCGATGCTGATGGTAAGTTGTTCCTTAAGCAGGGTATTTTTACTACATCCGATGGTGAATTGTTTGGGCACCATCATGACCACGACGAGCATGAAGAACATGACGAGCATGCCCATGAGGGCTTTGACTTCATAGAAAGGCCATATGCAACCTATACCGCGCACGGTGTTGATGCCGACTACTATGCGATAAATGTGCGTGCTTATAATGGTAACATATTCTTTGACATGCGTACACCTGAAGGTGTGATGTATGACTTGGAGCTTGACGGCACAGCGCTGTTTAATGTGGAGAATGCCGTAGCAGCTTCGGCTGTAGCTTTGAGCTGTGGTATAGACCAGTACCAGCTGCGCAGTGGTCTTAAGAGTTTTGCCGGTGTGCGGCGTCGCTTTGATTACCGTATCAAGGAGAAGGACCTTGTGTATATTGACGACTATGCCCATCACCCTCAAGAGATAGCATCTACCATTGAGTCGGTGAGATTCTTGTATCCCGGTAAGCGTATTGTGGGCATCTTCCAGCCGCATCTGTATACGCGAACACGTGATTTTGCCGATGAGTTTGCCTCTGTGTTGCAGAGTCTTGACGAGATAATCATGATGCCCATCTATCCGGCGCGCGAGAAACCCATTCTGGGAGTGACATCGAGTATGGTGCTGCGTAAGATGGACAGCATGTCGAAATATCTGTGTACAGCCGACCAGGTGCTAGAGTTAGTGCCGGCCTTGTGTCCGGATGTAGTGTTGACGCTTGGAGCAGGAGATATTGACCGCCTTGTGCCGCGTCTTGAAGAGACGTTAAGAGAACAGATGTTATGAACCAAAGGTAGTGAGTGCCTTTAAAAACCAGAATAAAGTGATAAAAAGACCGTACAGAATAATGCTCATACTTCTTGGCGCCATTGTGATGGCGGTATTGGTCGTTGTGGCCAATATCAGTCGCTCAAACCGTCAGGTTCAGGGTATTGATGTGAGCATACGTTACGGTCATGCCCCTGTGCTTGTTGAAGAGCAAACTGTTGTGGACAGCATTATGGCTGCAGTACCCACCCTTTATGCCATGCTTGTGAAGGACGTAGACCGCAGCGCTGTTGCCGAGGCGGCCTCACATGTCCCCTATCTGAAAGATGTCTCTGCTTCGTTGAGTGTCAGCGGCAAGGTCGTTGTCAGAGCCACGCAGCGTCGGCCGATAGCGCGCCTTTTCTATGGCGGCAAGGAGTTGTATTTTGACCCTGACGGTGGCATTATGCCTGCAGGTACTGTTGGCGACTGTGATGTGCTTGTCGCCGGTGGCGATTTCGTTGAGCCGCTCAGGGCGGACAGCCTCAATAGTCAGATGCAGTCGCTCCTGACGCTTGCCAGATTCCTTGACGGTGAGCGAAAGTATCGCGGCCTGATAGATCAGATATACATCCAGCGAGACGGTGACGTGATGATGGTGCCCAAGTTGGGTGACCAAATCATAGAGCTCGGCGCTGTGGATGAGTTAGGCAGCAAGTTCTCCAACCTTGTGACATTCTATGAGAAGGGCATGCCGAGGGCTGGATGGAACACATATACGAAGATCAGCCTTAAGTTCAGGGACCAGGTTGTTTGCACGAAAGAAAAGAAATAAACAAAAATAACAGATACTATGGCAAATGAAATTATTGTAGGCCTCGACATCGGTACCACAAAAATAGCCTGCTTTGTTGGTATGAGAGGCGAAAATGGCAAGGTGAAGATTCTTGGCTTCGGCAAGACGGAGTCGATAGGCGTAGAGCATGGTGTTGTGAGAGGTATCACGCAGACGGCCGAGTCTATTACCAAGGCTGTCAATGAAGCTGCCGATCAGGCTAATGTGGATATTGACGAAGTGTGGGTTGGTATTGCCGGCCAGCACATCAAGTCGAACCCCAGTCACGGCAGCATTATGATACCGCAGGACCACACCCTCATAGAACAGGAGGATGTGGACCGCCTTATTGCCGAGCAGTATAACATCCAGTTGCCCCCTGGGGAGGAGATAATACATGTCTTCCCGCAGCAGTATATCGTTGACCGTGAGCCTTTGAGTCGAGACATACCTCCTGTAGGTGTGGCAGGTAAGAGCCTTGAGGCTGACTTCCACATGGTCACAGCCAATGTACAGAACCTGCAGTATATCAAATATGCTGTGGAGCATGCCGGTCTCAAGATAAAGGGTGTTGTGCTTGAGCCTATTGCGTCGGCCAAGGCCGTCCTTGATGACAGCGACCGTGATGCCGGTGTCGCCATGGTGGACATCGGTGGTGGCACTACAGACATCGCCGTCTTCCACGATGGCATCATCCGTCACACCTCCGTGCTTCCTCTTGCCGGCAATGCCATCACCAATGATATACGTGAAGGCTGCAATATATTGAAAAAACAGGCTGAGAGTCTCAAGGTCAAGTTCGGCTCATGCTTGGTGCAGGCAGTTTCCGAAAACGATGTCATCTCCATTCCTGGCATCCGCAGTCAAGCTCCGCGAGAGATATATGTGAAGACCCTTGCCGGCATCATCCATGCCCGTGCCAAGATGATCATGGAGCAGGTCGACTATGAGATAAAGCTGTCGGGCTACCACAAGAAGCTTATTGCCGGTGTTGTACTTACCGGCGGTGGTGCACAGTTGAAGAACATCAAGGAGCTCTGTGAACTCATGACCACCACCGACACGCGTATAGGAATTCCCAACGAGCACCTTGACCCAGAGAGTGTGTCGTATGCCGACCTGGCGCATCCGATGTATGCCACGGGTATCGGTCTTGTCCTCTATGGTCTTGAGAAGACGGAGAACCCTCAGGCGGAAGCTGAAGAGGAAGAGATGCAGGATAACGGGCATGTCGACATCTTTGCCAATATGAACGCTGAGTCGGCTGTTGAGCCTGAGCCCCAGACGGAGGAGAAAAGCACTGGAAAGAAGGTCAAAGGGCGTGGTTTCGACAAGATACTGGGCAACTTCTTAGACAACATGTTCAAGGAGACGATAGACGAATAAAAAAGTTATTGTGCATAGATTGTTGAAAACTAATATATAGGGCTGTTTCCTGGACGCGTAATTATTAGTAATTTTACACTGCCAATACACTTGGCAAAAACCAAATAACGACATCTTTATCAATAAGATAGAAATAAGCAAGCACATGGAAGAAAACGTAAATTCTGCATTGTTCACCTTTGATTCGCCCAAGGGTCAGTCGTCTTACATCAAGGTTATCGGTGTTGGCGGCGGCGGCGGCAACGCAGTAAACCACATGTACGACAAAGGTATCGAGGGAGTGGACTTTATCGTCTGCAACACCGATATGAAAGCCCTGAATGCTTCGCCGGTGCCCAACAAGATTCCGCTGGGTGACCTTGGCCTTGGGGCAGGCAACAAGCCGGAGCGCGCCAAAAAGGCCGCCGAGGCGAAGGAAGCCGACATTCGTGAGGCTTTGTCGCACAACACGCAGATGCTCTTCATCACCGCCGGTATGGGAGGTGGTACCGGCACCGGTGCGGCTCCCGTCATCGCCGAGATAGCCAAAAGCATAGACCTTGACAACGACGAAAACAAGAAGATTCTCGTTGTGGCTATTGTTACACGCCCCTTCAGCTTCGAGGGCTCGCGCCGTCGCGCCCAGGCCGAGGCTGGCATCGAGGAGCTCCGCAAGCATGTGGACTCCATCATCGTCATCAACAACGACAAGCTGCGCTCCAAGGGCAACTTCGGTCTCTCCACAGCCTTCGGTATGGCCGATGACGTGCTGCTCACGGCAGCCAAGGGTATCGCCGAGATTATCACCGAGAGCGCCTATGTCAACCGCGACTTCCAGGATGTCAACACCGTCATGGAGCACAGCGGTACGGCCCTGATGGGCACCGGTAGCGGTCGCGGCGAGAACCGTGCCCACGACGCCATCGAGGCTGCCACCACCAGCGAGCTGCTCGACGATAGCGACATCAGCGGCGCCAAGAATGTCCTGCTTTACTTCTCTTACTCCAACGAGCATGAGCTCACCATGGACGAGATGTCGGAAATCACCGACTATGTGCTCGACAAGACCAACGGCACCGCCGACATCATCTGGGGCGCCGGTCCCGATGATAGCCTCGCTGACGAGCTGAAGGTCATCCTCATCGCCACAGGCTTTGAGAAATGCGCCAAGGCAGAACCCGAGAAACTCGTCCTCAAAGTCGACGAGCCTCAGGATGCCGCTCCTGCCAAGCCCATTGATGACAAGCCCGACGAGGATGGCATGTTTGTACATAAAGCCTCCGAACAGGCTGTGGCTACCGTTGTGGAGCAAGCCCCCGTTGCCGCTGCCGAGGAAGCTCCCAAGGCAGAGAAACATATTGTAGGTTATCTGGAGGATGATGTGGTTGTTCCCGAGCCTAAGCATGAGGTGCGCAGCACACATGCCGAGATGCCCGAGTTTATCACCGAAGCCGACGTTATGGTCGATGAAATACAGCTTGTGAAGCCTGCTGCCACACGTCCCGAACCCGCCGCCATGCCTGAGGCATTCCAGTCGCCTGCTCCCGAACCCGTCTTCGAGCCGCAGCCCGATGCCTTCAGCTCGGCCTTCAAGAACGACAACGACGTCACCACCGCCGCCGACCGCATCCGTCGCATCCACGAGCTGCTGCGCAGCAACCCCAACGGTGCCGACATCGTGCATAGCATGAGCACAAGTCAGATATCCGGCGACGAGCTGTTCGAGGGCGCTCATTCTGCCACCCGCGAGGCATCGTCCTACACCATGCGTGCCGACGGCACTATGGCTAAGAACACCTTCCTCTACGGCAACCAGCCTGACTGATGAACAAGAAACTCATCGGTATCCTTTGCGCCATTGGTGCTGCGGTATGTTACGGCACCAATCCGCTGGGAGCCTTGAACCTATACGCCGAGGGCATGAATACGCCCTCGGTTCTTTTCTATCGTTTCGGCCTTGCGTGGCTGATAGTTGCTGTCGTCATGCTGTTCCGCCGCGAGAGCTTGAGAGTCGACCGTCGTGAGTTCCTCACCCTCACAGCCCTCGGGGTGCTGTTCATCTTCTCGTCGCTGACCCTCTATCTGAGCTTCCACCTCATGCCGGCAGGCGTGGCCTCCACCATCCTATTCACCTATCCGGTGATGACGGCCGCCATCATGGCGGCGTTCTTCCGCGAGCGCATCCGTGTCGGTACGGTGCTGAGCATCCTCCTCAGCTTCGCCGGCGTGCTGCTCCTCTACTGGGGCGACAGCGGCGGTACCTTGCATATCGGCGGAGTCATCCTGGTGCTCGTCTCCGCACTCACCTATGCTTTGTATATCATAGTCGTCGACAAGTCGCCGCTGGCTATGTCGTCCTTCAAGATAAACTTCTACGTTTTGTTCTACTGTGCTGCCGGCATGGCTTTGTTCGCCCTGCTTAGCGGCCAGCCGCTCCAGCTGCCCCCCACGCCGCGTGCGTGGCTGTGGGTCTCGTGGCTTGCCGTCGTGCCAGCCATCATGGCTTTGGTGATGATGGTCTATGCCGCCAAGTATATAGGCTCCACGCCGACGGCCATCCTCGGGGCCTTGGAGCCCACCACAGCGGTGCTCATAGGTGTCTTCGTCTTTGCCGAGCCCTTCTCCCTGCGCCTGCTATTGGGTATCCTGCTCATCCTCGCCTCCGTGACGATTGTCGTCCTTGCCAAAGGCAATAAGCGTGCGGTGGATAGTAAATGAAGGCTTGTCGTTAAGTTATCTTAGCAGCAGTATGGTGCCTGTGGCGCTGTGGCTACGCAGTGGGGTGTCGGTAAGGCTATAGTGCAGACGCCAAACGTAGGCTCCCTGCTGGCAGTTGCCGCCATCCCATTGTTTGGATGGGTCGTCGCTTTGCCATACCTGCAGCCCCTCGCGGTTGTATATAGTTAGCTTGAAGTCTTTGAATGACACGTTGCCGACGACGCCGATGGTGCGGTTGCTCTCGCATCCCGGAGTGAATACGTTAGGCATCCACCACCCTTGGATGTTCTCGGTCGGCATGGCTCTTGACGAGGTGTCCCATGAGGTGAAGCAGGCGGTGTCGGTGACCGTGCATATCCGCTTGAGTGTTATGTTGCTGAAGCGGTCGGCGTCGGGCAACAGTATGCCTATGTGTGCCGTGCTGTCGTTGTCGTCGACGATGTCGACGGTCAGCGGTGCGGTGCCCACGATGTCATCGAGCACGAATGAGCCGTTGAAATACACCATCACGTGGCGCGGACTGCCGTCACCGATGGTGACATTCAGGTTGTATACGACGCCTGGCTCTATCGGAGCCCGGAACCATAGCGGGTTGTCGACGGTGTCTATGGTGTCGGCTTTGTAGATGACGTTGATGGGGTCTTCCATTGCGGCTGTCACCGCTATACAACGCCGTTCGTTGCGTTTGAGAGGGAAGTCTACGGTATCACCCACGGGGTTTGCGAAGAGATGCGCCGGTTCCCAGCGAAGACGGATGTTGCTGTCGGCGACATAGGCTTGGACGGTGACTGTTGTGTCGGCATATACTGTCCGCTCCCCCTCAATATCGACGCTGCACTGCACCGGAGGCAGGGGCTTCATGTGCAGATGTATGCGTTCGAGTGGGTCACATGCGTCCTCGGCGGCATGACGGTCGTAGGTATAGGTGCCAGGCAGCACATAAGCCGAGTCGGCCAATAGCAGGGCGTCGCCCGGCATTATCGCGGTGTCGATGTCTATGACAGGACGTGGCACAACGGTCAGGCAGAGTATATGACAGAGCACCTCGCCTGTTGAGTCTGGCGTGTCGTCGCAATGTGTCAGTATATGCTGTCCAGGGCCGAGGTCGTTGGCTGCCACAAGAAAGCCGTTATCCGTATAGTATCCACCTTCGCATATCGTGGCCGTTATCTCGTCGTAGTGTGGCGACGGCAGTATGGAGACGTCGTCAATGTATAATCCCCAGCAGTCGAAGTATTGATCGGGTTGGTACAGCGTGCGCCACGCCACGTGGTAGGGCTGCGGTATGCCGTAGAGTGGCAGCGCTTGGTGCTCAAGAGCTATCCAAGAGTTGATACGGCTGTGGAACACCACGCTGTCCACGGCCACAAAGCTGTTGTAGCAGTCGCTCATGTCTGTGACATAGCCCACCTCCACGGTGAAGTGTAATGGGCTGCCGTTTCTGTCGGTGAGATTAAGGCTGTTGAATACCAGCGCGCGTGGTTGCTGCTGGAAGGGTGGCGACACTATCACCGCTCCACGGCCGTGCTGTGTGGTGGCGCCCCGCGTACTGTCGCCGCAGATGGGCAGCACGAAGCCCAGCCCCAGCGACTTGCATTCGTCGTTACCATCCCACAGCGAGTCGACCGACGGGCACCTGAATCCACCTTCGCGCCACAACGTCCAGCAGTTGTTCACCGTCGTCCCTCCCGGACATTGCTGGTAGTTAGAGCCTGTTACCCACCAGCTTGCAGGACTGTCGTCTGTGAAGCTGCGGTCGAAGTTCTCGTGGTAGGGCAGCGCTCTTGCAGGGCAGCCGCTCTGCGCCGCCGCCGTGAGGCTGATGGTGGCGAGAAGCACGACGATGATATGCGAAAGGGACTTCATGCTTTTCGGGGCTTTATATATATGACGATGAGGTGGCAAAAAAGTAACATTTTTTAACTTTTTTTAACCTATACTAAACTTCAGGCCTCAACGTTATTATTAATATGACTATCGCAGCATTGGTATCGGGAGGCGTGGACAGCTCGGTGGTGGTGCATCTGCTCAAGGAGCAGGGCTACACGCCGGACATCTTCTATATCCGCATAGGTATGGAGGACGAAGAAGGGTATATCGACTGCCCGGCCGAGGAGGACATAGAGATCACGCAATGGATAGCCAAAAAATACGGCTGCCGTTTCGAGGAGGTCAACCTGCACAAAGAATACTGGGACAACGTGGTGAGCTACACCATAGAGAGTGTGCGCAAGGGTCTGACGCCCAATCCCGACGTGATGTGCAACAAGCTCATCAAGTTCGGTGCCTTCGACGACAAGCGAGGCCACGACTACGACCACATCGCCACAGGCCATTATGCGCGGACGGAGCAAGTGGACAGTGGACAGTGGACAGAGGACAGTGGTGCTACGCAGGACGGTGGCGTACAGCAGGGCACAGATTACTCCTCGCCAATAACCTTCCTGGCTACGGCCAAAGACCCTGTGAAGGACCAGACGGACTTCCTGTCGCAGCTCAGCTACAAGCAGATACAGAAGCTTATGTTTCCCATCGGCCATCTCATGAAGAGTGAGGTGCGCGCCATAGCCCATGAAGCGCACCTGCCGAGTGCCGACCGCAAGGACTCGCAGGGCATCTGCTTTCTGGGCAAGATAAACTACAACGACTTCATACGCCGTTACCTCGGCGAGCGCGAGGGCAAGATTGTGGAGCTGGAGACCGGCAAGGTGCTGGGCACCCACAAAGGCTATTGGTTCCACACCATAGGTCAGCGCAAGGGCCTCTACCTCAGCGGCGGCCCGTGGTTTGTGGTGCGCAAGGACATAGAGGAGAACGTGCTGTATGTGAGTCAGGGCTACGACCCGCGCGAGCAGTACGGCGACCGCATCACCCTCATGGGCTTCCGGCCGTTGGCGCCCATCACGCTCACGCTGCCGTTAGAGGTGAAGTTCAAGATACGCCACACGCCGGAGTTCCATCCCGGGCGCCTAGTGCAGCTGCCCGACGGTCTAGTGCAGATAGAGAGCGAGGAGCTCATACAGGGCATCGCCGCCGGTCAGTATGCCACCATCTATGATGCCGACGCCCACTTGGTGATAGCTTCCGGTATGATTGTTTAGCATATGCAGTTATTCTATAGTAAAGACATATCATCCAGCGGTTTCTGCACCCTCGACGCCGAGGAGAGCCGCCACGCTGTGCGTGTGCTGCGTATGCGCGAAGGCGACGCCATCCACGTCACCGACGGGTGTGGCAACCTCTACCAATGCCGCATCGTGCAGGCCGACGACCATGCCTGCGTCGTAGAGGTGGCGGAGCAAGAATTCTCAATTCCCAATTCCCAATCCTCAATTCACTTGGCTGTGGCGCCCACCAAGAACCCTGCGCGCATGGAGTGGCTCGTGGAGAAGGCTGTGGAGATAGGGGTGGGGGAGATCACCCTTTTGCTGTGCGACCACAGCGAGCGCACGTTCCTCAAGACGGAGCGCCTCGAGAAACTGGCCGTCAGCGCCATGAAGCAGAGCCTGCACCTCACGCTGCCGCACATCAACCCCGCCGTCTCACTCCGCGAGTGGGTGGGGGCGGTGGCCAGCAGTCAGAAGTTCATAGCCCATTGCGAGGCTGACAGATCGCGCATGCCGCTGGCGGCGGCTCTGCAGCCGGGCATGGATGCTGTGGTGCTCATAGGCCCCGAGGGTGACTTCTCGGAGGAAGAGATAGCGCTGGCGTTGGATTGCGGCTTCCAGCCCGTGAGTCTGGGGCCCAGCCGCCTGCGCACCGAGACGGCGGCGTTGTATGCCGTTGTGGCGTTCAACCTGATAAACGATAAATAAATAGCATGGTCAGTATGATTAAGCGGAATCCCCTATGGGGAAAAGAGAGTGGTGGTGTGCGGGCGGTGGCTATTAAGCGGAATCCTCTACGGGGAATGCTTCTTGTGTGTCATCTGCTGGCTTTGGCCGCATTGCTATGCTTGCCGTCTGCGGCAGCTGCCCAGCCGCAGATAGCCTTGCTGAAGTATGGCGGCGGTGGCGACTGGTACGCCAATCCCACGTCGCTGCCCAACCTCATAGCCTTCTGCAATGCCGACCAGCAGATGGGTCTCAATCCCACGCCTGCCACCGTCGATGTGGGGAGCGCCGAGCTCTTCAACTACCCCTTCGTGCACATGACGGGTCACGGCAACGTCGTCTTCAGCGACGCCGAGGCGCAGAACCTGCGCAACTACCTTATAGCCGGCGGTTTCCTGCATATCGACGACAACTACGGCCTGCGTGAGTTCGTGGTGCCGCAGATGAAGAAGGTCTTCCCCGAGCTTGACTTTGTGGAGCTGCCCTTCTCGCACCCCATCTACCACCAGAAATACCAGTTCCCCAACGGGTTGCCCAAGATACACGAGCACGACAACCTGCCGCCCAAGGGCTACGGCCTTGTGTGGGAGGGACGTCTGGTGTGCTTCTTCACGTGGGAGTGCGACCTCGGTGACGGCTGGGAGGACCAGGATGTGCACAACGACAGCCAAGCCACACGCCAGAAAGCCCTGCGCATGGGCAGCAATATCGTGCGTTACGTCTTTGGGGAGTAGCCTTAACCCCTTGTGTCACCGGTGAATTCCGCCAGCCAGTCGCGGCCTTGGGGTTCGTCGTCCCAGCCGTCGGTGTTGACTGTCACTTCCAGCAGCCGGGCCTTGCCTTCGGGGAAGAGCTCCACGCTGTCGGCTGCCGCAGGCACGAGGCAGCACTCGCCGGCGTGCAGCGGCACTATGGTCTCCATGCTCTTCACCGCCATCAGGCCTTCGACGCAGAAATAGAGGACGAAGGTGTCCACCTCCTCGAGGTTCTTGCGTATGGGTGCGTCGAGTGGCAGCAGCTTGGTTGTGAAGTGCTCGCAGTCGGCCACCGTAGTGCTCTCGTTGGCGCGGGCGTTGTAGTTGGTGTTGGCGTGGCCTTTGACGCCGCTGAAGTCTATGGCGTCCATAGCCTCGGCGGTGTGCAGCTGCCGTTTGTGGCCGTCGCTGTCGATGCGGTCGTAGTCGTAGATGCGGTAGGTGCAGTCGGAGGTCTGCTGAATCTCTGCCACCATGAGTCCGGCGCCGAGTGCGTGGACGCGTCCGGCGGGGATGAAGTAAACGTCGCCGGGAGCGGGCTGCTCGCTGTGTAGCAGGTCCATGAGGTGTCCGGCGCCGAGGGCTGCGGTGTATTCCTCGGGAGTGGTGTCGCGTCGGAAGCCGCTGATGAGCCTGGCGCCTTCGGAGGCCTGCATGACGTACCACATCTCCGTCTTGCCCCAGGGCATGCCGCGCTGCTGTGCCAGATTGTCGTCGGGGTGCACCTGTATGGAGAGGTCGCGTGCGGCGTCGATGACCTTCACCAGGAGTGGGAACTCGGTGCCGTAGCGGTTGAACACCTTGTCGCCCACCAGCTCGCCCATGTATATCTCGATGGCCTCGTTGAGCGTGTTGTCGGCCAGGAAGCCGTTGGCGATGACGCTCTCGCGTCCCTCGACTGCCGAGAGGACCCACAGCTCGCCGCAGTTGGGCAGGGGGTCGTAGTTGAAGCCGTAGTCTTTCAGTCGGTTGCCACCCCAGATGACGTTCTTGTAGAGCGGCAGGAATTTGAGCGGATAAATCTTGCTTTCCATAAAAAACCTATCAACGTTACGGAAGTCGAGCGCAAAACAAGCTCGCTTGTTCTGCCGAGATGTAGTAACGTCACCGAAGGTAACGTATCAACATCAATAGCTCCTTGTAGTGTGGCCGTTGGCCTTGTTGCTGCCTTTCACCTTGATGTTTGACTTGACGGTAGCCCCTTTGTTGGTCTGCTTGCGGCCGTACATAGTCTTATCGGAGCTGCAGGCGCCGAGTGCGGCGCAACTCATGGCCACGATGGCGGCCATGAGCAGCAACGACATAGTTTTTTTTGCTCTGTATTTCATTGTTACTTGTTGTTTTTCAATAACATCACTCGTCGGCGCATATTTTTCGCACACCGCAAAGGTACGAAGGATTTTTGATTGTTGCAAATCGGCAGGCCAAAAAGGGAGAAAAAAGTGGTTTGATAGGGTCTACTAGCCGTCTACTAGCCGTTTAGTAGCCGTAAGTGTGCGTTAGTGGCTGGGGATTAGGTGTTTAACATTGTCGGTTGCTCATATTTAATTGGTTCTCAGTATGTCAAGGGACGCTCGTTTTGGAATTCCGATGCAAAGGTACGAAGATATTTCGTGGGGCTCGTACGATAGCGGTGTTTAGCGTGCGATTGTGTATGATTTCGTCAGATTATTGTGTTTAACGGCGAATTTAACGAATTAAGCGAATTGCTACGCAGGTCAATTGCTGGCTAATTACTCGAATTGTGGTTGGCGAATTTGATGAGTCAGGTGCTGTTTGGACATAAAAAGAGTCTCCAAATGGGTGTCAGGTCGATTTTTCACGACGATGATTTGTGCGCCAAGTAGGGGGGTAAAGGGTCGGAACGAGGGGGGTCTTGTCAATTTTTGGGACCTAAAAGAGCCGTTTTTTGATGTAAACTGTCATGTTAATAAGGTTGACAAAGCTGATGACGGACGTTATACGGTATTGTAATTTGTTGTTTGGCTGCCTTTTAGGAGAATTAAATGTGGTTTGATTATTACAATTACAGTTATTACAGTTTTTTTTGAGGGGTATCTATTTCTTATTTTCACCCCTTTCTTATTTATATATATCTAATTATTAATTATTTATAAGTATTATAAAAGAGGGTTTTTGAAATTATGTGATGCCTTTTTTTTACTGTAATAACTGTAATTGTAATAGGGTTTGTATTTGTCGCTCCCTACAAGGCATTGGTTTTTAACTTTTTGAGTTGAGGTAGCGTTACAGTTACAGTTGTTACAGTTGTTTTTTAAGGGTATCCAACTTTCCCGACTTTCATCTTTTATTATATCTATATATTTAATTATTAGTTATTTATAGGAATTATAGAAAGAATTAACGAGGAAAGGGGTATCCCATTTTTTAACTGTAACAACTGTAACTGTAACGGAACAAAACCAAACATTCTCTCTATCAAGACCTTCCCCGTCTTGCATTACGGCGTTACAGCGTTACAGTTCGAAATATCGGCACAATAAAACGCCGAGGGATTGCGTTATAGAAAATGAGATATGGATACGGGTAAGAACAGCGGTATAGCAATAGGGCATCTGGCGTGCGCGGCGGCGTATGTCATCTTCGGCATCAACGTGGTGGTGTGTCGCGACATAGCCACCGACGGGGGGCTGGCGCCCATAGTGCTGTTCGCCATGCGGAGCCTGGTGGCCGGTGGCCTGTTCTGGCTGTTGTCGCTGCTGACGCCGCGCGAGCGGGTTCCTTGGCGCGACCTGCTGCGGCTGGCGGGAGCCGGTGTGCTGGGCCTGTTCCTGCCGCAGCTGACGTTCCTGCACGCCATAGCGCACACCACGCCGGTGGACCTGTCGGTGATGAGCACCACGACGCCTATCTTCACCATGTTCGTGGCGGCCATCTTCCTGAAGGAGCCCATCACGTGGAAGAAAGCCCTGGGTGTGGCGCTGAGCTTCGGCGGCATACTGTGGCTGATACTGCAGAGCACCTTCGGCGGCAACGGGGCGTCGGAGACGGAGCCCGTGGGTATACTCTACTGCTTCGCCAACTACATAGTCTTCGCCCTCTACCTGGGCACCTGCCGGCCCCTGATAGCGCGCTATTCGGTGGTGACGAGCATGAAGTGGATGTTCCTGGCGTCGTTTGTGCTGTCGGTGCCTTTTGCGCTGCCGCACCTGCCGCAGAGCGACTTCGGCGCCGTGCCCTCCTATGTGTGGTGGGAGATAGGGTTCATGATATTCTTCTCCACCTTCGTGGCCTATTTCCTCATCCCCGTTGGGCAGAAGCGCATAAGGCCCACGTTGGTGAGCATGTACGGCTACCTGCAGCCCATCATAGCCATCGCTGTGGCCATCTGGACGGGTATGGACCGCCTGACGGTGACCAAGGTCTTGGCGGCCCTGCTGGTGTTCACCGGCGTGTGGGTGGTGAACCAGAGCCGTGCGGCGGCAACGGGAAGGTGAGAGTTGAGAGTTATGAATTATGAGTTATGAGTTAAGAGTTATGAGTTATGAGTTGAGAGTTTTTTTTGTCGGATAAGGAAATAATCGTATATTTGCATTGCCCCAATTATTGTTAAATTGGGGTAATGTTTTTATTATAAATATATTGCATTATGGCAAAAGAGATAAAATTCAGTCTGGTGTACCGTGATATGTGGCAGAGCAGCGGAAAATACCAGCCTCGTGTGGACCAACTTGAGCGTATTGCCCCTGTTATTGTCGACATGGGGTGTTTTGACCGCATAGAGACCAACGGCGGTGCCTTTGAGCAGGTGAACCTGATGTACGGCGAGAACCCCAACAAGGCCGTGCGTGCATGGACCAAAGCTTTCAACAAGGCCGGCATACAGACCCACATGCTGGAGCGTGCGCTGAACGGTCTGCGCATGTATGGTGTGCCTGCCGACGTGCGCCGTCTGATGCCCAAGGTGAAGAAAGCCCAGGGCGTTGACATCATGCGCTCGTTCTGCGGATTGAACGACCCGCGCAACTTGGAGCTCAGTGTGAAGTACGCCAAGGAGGCCGGCATGATAAGCCAGGCCGCCCTGAGCATCACCCACTCGCCGGTGCACACTGTGGAATATTACATGGGCATTGTGGACAAGCTCGTGGAGTTCGGCGCCGACGAGATAGCGCTGAAGGACATGGCCGGTGTGGGGCGTCCCGCCACGCTGGGCAAGCTGGTGCACGAGATAAAGACCAAGTACCCGCATATCGTGGTGCAGTATCACGGCCACACGGGTCCCGGCCTCTCGATGGCCTCGACGCTGATGGTGGCGCAGGCCGGCGCCGACGTGATAGACTGCGCCATGGAGCCTTTGTCGTGGGGCATGGTGCACCCCGACGTCATCAGCGTGCAGGCCATGCTCAAGGACGCAGGCTTCCTGGTGAAAGACATCAACATGGACGCCTATATGGCGGCCCGCAAGCTGACGCAGGAGTTCATCGATGACTTCCTGGGCTTGTATATCAACCCCGGCAACCGCATCAGCAGTTCGTTGCTGGTGGGCTGCGGCCTGCCCGGCGGCATGATGGGCTCGATGATGAGCGACCTGCGCGGTGTGCATGGCGCCATCAACATGGCCCTGAAGAAAAACGGCAAGCCCGAGGTGAGCTTTGAGGAGCTGACGGTGCAGCTGTTCCAGGAAGTGGAACACATATGGCCCATGCTGGGCTATCCTCCCCTTGTCACCCCCTTCAGTCAGTATACCAAGAATATAGCCGTCATGAATCTGTTGGCTATGGCGCAGGGCAAGCCGCGCTTCAGCCAGATAGACAAGGATTCGTGGAGCATGATACTGGGTCGTGCCGGCAAGTTGCCCGGCCCCTTGGCTCCCGAGATCATCGAGCTGGCCAAGGCTCAGGGCATGGAGTTCTACACCGGAGTGCCGCAGGAGGCTTATCCTGATGCCCTGCCGGAGTACATCAAGGAGATGGAGCAGAACGGCTGGGAGCGTGGTGAGGACGACGAGGAGCTCTTCGAGCTGGCCATGCACGATCGCCAGTACCGCGACTACAAGAGCGGCCTGGCCAAGGAGCGCTTCAACAAAGAGGTGGCACAGCTGCGTGCCGAGAAGGAGGCCCCCAAGGCTCCTGCCACCGCCGAGAGCATAGCCCTCAATTACATCACCCCCAAGCACCCCAATGCCACGCCGATAGTGGCTACCGCCACGGGCCGTATGCTGTGGGAGGTACGTTTCGACGACAAGAGCACGGCTCCCGCCCCCGGCACCGAGGTGAAGGAGGGTACTGCCATAGCCAACATCGAAGCCAGCTACGCCATAGTGCCTGTCACAGCCCTCAAGGGCGGCAAGGTGATTGACACCTGTGCCAAGCAGGGCCAGATGGTCAAGAAGGGCGACGTCATCGGTTGGGTGGAATAGGTAATGGAGACAAACACTTAAATATACAGATATATGAAGAGAGTATTTATGACCCTGGCTGTTGTGGCTGTGCTGTGCATGCTGTCATCGTGTGTGAAGAACTGTCAGTGCAAGGATTGGTCGGACGGCGTTGTGACACGCACATATACTGACGAGACCTTCAGTGGCGACAAGTGCAGCAACATGACCGACATACAGACTGTCGGTGGCAACAAGAGCGGCAAGGAGTGTTCCTGAGCGCCATAGGCAATTGACAGGAATGTAGAAACGCCGGCCATCCAAGTGGATGGCCGGCGTTATCTATTGTCGGTGTTTTAGTCTTCGGTGTGCTTACGGCTGTTGTCGATGGCCTCGGAGATATTGATTACATAATCGCCGAGTTTCTCGTAAAGGGCGTAGAAACTGCTGTAGGCGTTGCCTATCGAGTAGTCATAGGTGCCGTGTTTCAAGGCGTCGAGGTGCTGGGCGCGCAATTGGTCGCGGTAGGTGTTGATGGCGTGTTCGGCGGCATAGGCGGCATCTAGATTCACATGGTCGTAGTCGTGCAGGTTGGCGTCCATAATGTTGAGGGCATTCTGCACCAGTTCGCTCATGTGGGCGAGGTTCGCGTTGAGGCCTTCGTCGAAGTGTACGGCGTCCTCGCGCTTGCTTCGGCGCGTCATAGCTATTTGGTACACAGCGTCGCCGATGCTCTCAAGGTTGTCTATTATGCGCAGCATGGCGCTGACGCGCTCCGAGGCGTGGGCGCTGATGTCGCCCGACCCAACCTTGGTGAGGAACTTTGTTAACTCCAGTTCCATGTGGTCGGTGATGTTCTCGTATTTGGCCACGCGGTCCATGATGGAGTCAAACTCTTCGTCGGTTTTTGCGGTACGCAGGCTTGGCAAGAAGGTGTACATGCGCAGCACCCGTTTGCTGAACTCCTCGATCTCGCTCTTGGCACTCTGCAAGTTGAGCTCTGCGGTGGAGAGCCAATTGCCTTCGATGTATGTCAGGCGGAAATCGTCCTCGCTTTCTTCCGTCTTGGTCTTCACCATCCAGTTGACAATCTTCAGTATCTGTGGTATGAAGAATGCGAGGATTATTGTGTTGCCTACGTTGAAGATAGTGTGGAAGAGCGAGATGGCCATGGGCACAGACTCGTGGTTGTAGTTCGGGTCGTCTAACGCGGCGTAGGGGCTGCAGCCTGTGATGTTCTGTGTGAGGTAGGCAATGAAGCGCATGAGTGGCGAGAATACGAGGAGAGTGATGATGACGCCTATGACGTTGAACACCAAGTGGGCGCGTGCGGCTTTCTTGCCAGCTGTGTTTGCTACAAGGGCTGCCAGGTTGGCGGTGATGGTGGTACCGATGTTCTGACCCATGACGAGCGCCACAGCCACATCGAAGCCTATCCATCCGTTGTAGCACATGACCAGCGTGATAGCCATCATGGCCGCCGAGGCTTGTACGAGGCATGTGAGTATGGCTCCTATGGCCACGAAGAGGAGTATGGACAGAAAGCCGTAGTCGCTCAAGGTGCCAAGGGCGTTCAAGAACCCAGGGTATTGGTCGAGGTTGGCCAGCGGCCTCTGCAGCAGTTCCATGCCTACCAGCAGCAGTGCAAGGCCTATTACCGTCTGGCCTATGGACTTCATCTTGTCGCGGCCGGAAAAGATGAAGAACAAGCTTATGGCGGCCAGCAGCATGGGCAGGCTGAAGCCCCCGGAACCTTCTCCGAGGCCGAAGAGTGTGATGATCCATGCCGTCACCGTTGTGCCAATGTTGGCGCCCATGATGACCGCCACGGCGCCGGCCAGCGACAGTAGGCCGGCGTTAACAAATCCCACCACCATCACCGTGGTGGCCGACGAACTCTGGATGGCTGCCGTGACGGCTGTACCTGTGAGGATGCCGCTGATGGGGTTACCGGTGATATGCTTAAGCACGGCGCGCATCTTGCTGCCGGCAATCTTCTGCAGGCCTTCGCTCATGAGTTTCATGGCAAAGAGGAACACAGCCAATGCTCCCGCCATGTTGATGATGATGAAAATGATGTCTGCGGTAGTCATATATATTGTATATATTTAGCTATGCTTTAATTCTCGGGCAGTTTAATCTCCTTGAAGCGGCGTTGGCGCTGCTGCCAACGTTCGCGGGCGTACTGCTGCATGTCCGCCACCTCGTCGCTCTCGTCGATAATCTCCAACCCGAAGATGGTCTCTATGATATCCTCTAGGGTAATGATGCCCTGGAAAGAGCCGAACTCGTCGATGATGCCACCAATCTGCTCCTTGTGCTTCAGCAGCGAGTCCCAGATGTCGGCCACGCTCATCTCTTCGTTGAAGAGCGGTATGGTGCGTTTTATCTCTCCCAGCGTCTTGCTGAAGTGGTCTTCGGCCAGTTCCTCCAACGCCTCGCTACGCAGCACGTAGCCTGTGATGAAGTCCTCCTCCTCGGCATACACAGGTATGCGTGAGAAGTGGCTGTATTCGTCGTTGCGGTAGAAGGCCTTGAGTGTCATCTTTTCGGGTGCCGTGGCAGCCACCACGCGTGGCGTCATCACGTCGTATGCCTTGATGTTGTTGAGCTTTATGACGTTCTGTATAATCTTGTTCTCGTCTTCGTCGATTACACCTTCATCCTCGCCCATGTCGGCCATCGCCGCCACCTCCTCACGGCTCACCGATGTCTCCTCCTCGTCCTTCTTGGCGATGAGTTTGGTGAACCACTGCACGAGCATCACTACCGGGTACAGCACGAAGATTAGCACACGGATGGTGTAGGCCGTGAAACCCATCAGGCGTCGCCACTGGCTGGTGCCTATGGTCTTGGGGATTATCTCGCTGAAGACGAGTATCAGCACCGTTGTGACGGCTGACACAAGGCCGAACCACTGGTTGCCGAAGGCTGCCTCCACCTGATGGCCCACGCCTGCGGCACCTATGGTGTTGGCTATGGTGTTAAGGCTCAGGATGGCTGCTATGGCCCTTGCATTGTCGGTCTTGTATTTCTTGAAGAGCGTAGCCCCCTTGTAGCCTTCGTCCTCGCGCATGGTGATATAGCTCAGCGGCGTTGACATCAGCACCGATTCCAGTATCGAGCACAGGAACGATATGGTCATTGCCCCGAAGAGGAATATTAAGAGTAGTGTCATTGCGGGCTATGCTTTCAGTTTCTTATAGTGTATGCGGTGCGGTGTGTCGTCGCCGAGGCGCTTCTTGCGGTTCTCCTCGTACTCGGTGTAGCCGCCCTCGAAGAAGTACACCTGTGAGTCGCCCTCGAAGGCCAGTATGTGCGTGCAGATACGGTCGAGGAACCAGCGGTCGTGGCTGATGACCACGGCGCAGCCGGCGAAGTTCTCCAGGCCCTCCTCCAAGGCGCGCATGGTGTTGACATCGATGTCGTTGGTGGGCTCGTCGAGCAGCAGCACGTTGGCCTCACTTTTGAGCGTCAAGGCTAGGTGCAGACGGTTGCGCTCGCCGCCGCTGAGCACGCCGACCTTCTTGCTCTGGTCGGTGCCGCTGAAGTTGAAGCGGCTGATGTAGGCGCGGCTGTTGATGAGGCGTCCTCCGACCTGCAGGTTTTCGTTGCCGCCGCTTATCATCTCGTAGACGCTCTTCTCGGGGTCTATCTCGGCATGCTGCTGGTCGATGTAGCCAATCTTCACCGTCTCGCCCACTTCGAAGGTGCCGGTGTCGGGCTTCTCCAGGCCCATGATAAGGCGAAAGAGGGTTGTCTTGCCGCAGCCGTTGGGGCCTATGATGCCCACGATGCCGGCAGGCGGCAGGCTGAAGGTGAGGTTCTCGTACAGCAGTTTGTCGCCATAGGCTTTGCTCACGCCGCTGACCTCCAACACCTTGTTGCCTAGGCGCGGACCGTTGGGTATGAATATCTCGAGGTTCTGCTCTTTCTCTTTGACGTCCTCGTTGAGCAGGCGGTCGTAGGCGGCCAGACGTGCTTTGCCCTTGGCGTGGCGTGCCTTGGGAGCCATGCGCACCCACTCCAGCTCGCGCTGCAGGGTCTTGCGGCGCTTGCTCTCCTGTTTCTCCTCCATGGCCAGGCGGGCGGTCTTCTGTTCCAGCCAGCTGCTGTAGTTGCCCTTCCAGGGAATGCCTTCGCCACGGTCGAGTTCAAGTATCCATCCGGCCACGTGGTCGAGGAAGTAGCGGTCGTGCGTCACCGCGATGACGGTGCCTTTGTACTGCTGCAGATGTTGCTCCAGCCAGTCGATGCTCTCGGCATCAAGGTGGTTGGTGGGTTCGTCGAGGAGCAGTATGTCAGGCTCTTGCAGTAGCAGACGGCAGAGTGCCACGCGGCGGCGTTCGCCACCGCTGAGGTTCTTCACAAGTTGGTCCTCGTCGGGGCAGCGTAGGGCGTCCATGGCGCGTTCCAGCTTGGTGTCGAGGTTCCAGGCGTCGTGTGCTTCCAGCAACTCCGTGAGCTCTCCCTGGCGGGCTATGAGCTTGTCGAAGTCGGCGTCAGGATCGGCGAAGGCGTTGTTCACCTCGTCATACTCCTTCAGCAGGTCGACGACCTCCTGAACAGCCTCTTGCACCACCTCCTTCACCGTCTTGGTGTCGTCCAGCTTGGGCTCCTGCTCGAGGTAGCCCACCGAGTAGCCCGGCGAGAAGACCACCTCGCCCTGGTAGTCCTTGTCAACCCCGGCGATGATCTTCATCAGCGAACTCTTGCCGCTGCCGTTGAGGCCTATGATGCCTATCTTGGCGCCATAGAAGAAACTCAGATATATGTCTTTCAGTATCTGGCGGCTGGGCGGTATCAGCTTGCCCACGCCCACCATTGAGAAGATAATCTTTTTGTCGTCTGCCATATTTTATTCCTCGAACTTAATGTCCTTCACGTTGAGCTGTATCTCGGTGCGGCCGCGCCAGTAGTTCTCCTCCAGCTGGTAGCAGAGGTCGAAGCGGTCGCCGCGAGCCATGTTTTGCAGCGCTTCGCCCTGCTGGAAAGCGATGGCAGGGTAGGGGGCCGAGCGCTCGGTGAGGGGGATGGCGTTGAACTTGAGGTGGTTGGTGCCAACGATGCGTGCGTTGCCGGTATCCACCAGCTCGCGGCTTACAAAGACCGGCACGTTGTTCTCGGGGCCGAAGGGGGCGAACTGCTTCAGTATGCGCAGGAACTTCGGCGTCACCTGCGAGAAGCCTATCTCGGCGTCCACCTCCACCTCCGGCACCACCTCTTGGGTGCCCAGACCTTCGCGCACCAGCTGCTCCAGGCGGTCGACAAAGGCGCGCATGTTCTCTTTCTTCAGGCTCACGCCGGCGGCGCTCTTGTGTCCGCCGAAGTGCTCAAGCAGGTCGGCGCATTTCTCCAAGGCCTCGTGCATGTCGAACTCCTTGAGCGAGCGTGCCGAGCCTGTGATGAGGCCGTCGCTGCCCTCGGTGAAGACTATGGCGGGCTTGTTGTATGCCTCCACGATGCGGCTGGCCACGATGCCCACCACGCCGCGGTGCCACCCCGGGTCGTAGAGCACCAGCGACTGGCGCCCCACATAGAACGGGTCGTTGTCGATGCGTCGCTTGGCCTCCTCGGTGGCTGCCGTGTCGAGGTCCTTGCGCTCCATGTTGTATTGGTTGATGTCGTCGGCCAGCTGTCGCGCTATGGCGGGGTCCTCGGTGAGCATCAGGCGCACGCTGTCGAAGGCCGAGCGTATGCGGCCGGCGGCGTTGATGCGTGGGCCTATGAGGAAGACTAAGTCGCTGATAGTGAGCTCCTTCTCAAAGTATCCGGCCTTTTTGTCGCCCTGTGCTGCCTGGTCGCCGCCCTCGCTCTGGTCGGCACGCCGCTTGTCGACGTGGCCGTAGCGCAGTATGGCCTCGATGCCCGGACGCGGCTTGGTGTTGAGCACGCGCAGGCCGAAGAATGCCAGCACACGGTTCTCGCCCATGATGGGCACTATGTCGGAGGCTATGCTGACAGCCACCAGGTCAAGGTATTTCAGCAACTTCAGCTTGAGTTCCTCCTGACGCTGTTGGCGGTGGGCGTCGAGCTGCTCCGGCAGGTCGCACAGGCGCACGCCCATGCGCTCCTCGAGGTGGGCTTCCACAATCTTGAAGCTTATGCCACAGCCGCTGAGCTCTTTATAGGGGTAGGGACAGTCGGCCTGCTTGGGGTCAAGCACAGCCACCGCGCGCGGCACCTCGTCGCCCGGCAGGTGGTGGTCGCCGATGATGAAGTCGATGCCTCGCTCTTTGGCATAGTCCACCTGTTCCATGGCCTTGATGCCGCAGTCGAGGGCTATCATCAACTTCACACCCGTTTCGTGGGCGTAGTCGATGCCTTGGTACGAAATGCCGTAACCCTCGCGTTCGCGGTCCGGCACATAGAAGTCAATATTGCGGTCCAGCTCCTTCAGGTAGCTGTAGAGCAGCGCCACGGCCGACGTCCCGTCGACATCGTAGTCGCCATAAACCATGATTCTCTCCTGTTTGCGTATCGCCTCGTTGATGCGGTCCACCGCCTGTCGCATGCCCTTCATCAGGAACGGGTCGTTGATCTGGTCAAGTCCCGGACGGAAGAATTTACGTGCCTCTTCAAACGTCGTCACTCCACGCTCCACGAGCAGTGTGGCGATAATTCGGTCTACGCCCAGCGATGCTGCAAGTTTTTCAACAGTCTCTAAATCATAGTCTTTTCTGATTATCCAACGTTTTTCTTTCATATTTTTCTGGCCGTAAAGATACGAACTTTTTTTTACATACGCGTAAAAACTTTTCAACCGCATCATTTTTGCCTCGCCATCCCCTGACTGTCACTTTTTTCCCTCCCATCCCCTTCGGCCCCTCTACAGTCCATACGGCCGTTCGACCATCGTTCTTCAGTAGTTCTTCAGTGTAGCACTGAAGAACTACTGAAGAAATGCCGTAGGGGGCTCCGTAGGGACTCCGAACCGGAACTAAAGTGATTCCGTAGGGGAACTGGAGAGGCTCCGTTGCAAAAGGGTTTGAAAATGAGGCGTAAAGGGGACGGCTGACAGCTAGGTCAGACTATATGGCGGCGGTAGGTGCGTGCCGCCACTATTGCTGCCGCTGCGGCGCAGAGCACGAGGAGTGCCGCCGCTACGGCTGTCTGCCACAGCGGCAGGCCGAAAGGCAGGCGCAACATGGCTGCCACGGGGGCCGTGAAGGGTATGCCGGTGAGCCATGAGGCCAAGGTGCCTGCGGGTGCGCGGAGCACGAGGGGCGCCAGCGAGAGGGCCAGGAGCAGCGGTGCGCCCACGATGAGTGTCCACTGTGTGGTGTCGGCGTCGCTGTCGAGTCGTGCTGCCACGGCTGCCACGAGGGTGCCGTAGAGCAGGTAGCCCAGCAGGAATAAGAGTGCGAAGGCGCCGGCGACGACGGGCAGCTGTATGGCTGCGAGGCCTTCGACGGTCTGGTCAACCAGCTGTACGGGGGTGTCATACTGCACCGTGGCCTCTGCCCCCTTGGTTGCCAGCGAGCGGTGTTCCTGTTGTGCGCGGGCCTGCTCGAAGAGGTCGGGGTTGGCGGATTGCACGCCGGCTATGGCGGCTGCCGTGAGGGCGAGCCAGAGGGTGAGTTGGAGGGTGGCTGTGAGGGCCACGCCGGCCACCTTGCCGGCCAGTAGCTGCACAGGGCGTACCGATGTGGCAACTATTTCTGCCACACGGCTGTGGCGTTCCTCCTGCACGGCGCGTGCCACCTGGGTCCCGAAGAGCAGCAGGGCCAGGGCCATGAGTATGGCGAGGGCTATGGCCACGACGGTCTTCACCTGCAGGTGGCTCTCGTGGCCGGTGGCGGCATCGTGTGTGCGCAGGCGCAGGTGGGTGGCCTCTACGGAGTGGTATACTGCGGGGTCGAGGTCGTAGACGTCCTGCAGGATGGCGTTGCGGAGGAGGGTCTGCAGCTGTGCGTCGACGGCGCTCTGCACGGCGACGGTGGGCGGTGTGCCGCGGTAGTAGAGGTAGGCGTCGTGCGGTATGGTGGTCTCGCGCCGTGGTATCATCAGCACGAGGTCGTGGGCCGAGGCTTGCTGCCATGCAAATTCGAGCGACGGCATCGGCGTGAAGCGGAGGCTTTCGGTCGAGTGCAGGTCGGCGGCGAAGAGGCCTGTCTGGTCAACGACGAGCACTGTGGCTGGTTCGTCGGCCTGGCGTGCTGCGACGACGGGCAGAGCGTAGAGGGCGGCGACGACGGCGGGCACCAGCAGGGTGAGCACCCAGAATGAGGGGCGCCGCAGCCGCAGGCGGCATTCGCGGGCGATGATGAGCAGGGTTTTCATAGCTGTACTGTTTTGGTGCAGAGGTCGGCGGCGGCCTGCAGGTTGTGCGTGGAGAGTATTATTGCCGTGCCTTGCGCCAGCAGCAGCTCTATCTGGCTGCGCAGCAATGCCGAGCCGTTGGCGTCGAGGCCAGAGAAGGGCTCGTCGAGGATAAGCAGGCGCGGGCTGTGGGCCACGCTGACGGCGAACTGCAGTCGTTGCTGCATGCCTTTGCTGAGCTTGCGTGTGGGCAGTTTCCACCAGCCTTCCATGCCGAGGCTTTGCATCCAGGGCTGCAGGGCCGCTGCGGCGTCGTGGCGGCTGAGGCCCTTGAGCTGCAGGAGGTAGAGAGCCTGCTCGCCGACGCGCATGTTGCGGTAGAGGCCGCGTTCTTCGGGCAGGTAGCCTATCTGGCGCATGTCGGCCTGGCCGAGGGGGTGGCCGTCGAAGAGCACTGTGCCGCTGTCGGGCTGCAGCAGACGTGTGATGATGCGCAGGAGGGTGGTTTTGCCGGCGCCGTTGCCGCCGAGGAGGGCCACGGCCTGTCCGCCGTCAGCGCAGAAACTGACGTCGGCGAGCACCTGTTTGTCGCCGAAGGCTTTGCTGATATGGTCTACTTGTAATATCATGGCGTTTGGCAGTTTGCTGTAGGTAGTCAGCGCTTGGAGGGCAGTTTTAGTACGGCAGTCTCGGCAGCGAGGGCCAGGAGGGCGAGGATGACGCAGAGGCGCCATAGCTGCCGGCCGCTGTCGCGCAAGCGCAGTTCGTCGCCGAGGTGGTGTGAGGCATTGGCTATGACGCTGTATCCCACACGGCCGTCGATGGCTTCGGCCACCTCGCGGGGTGAGAAGAATGTCATCTGCGATTCGCGGCGCGGGGAGTTGAAGGCCAGGTGCTCGTCGGCCAGGGTGTAGATGCCGCCCTCGGTGAGTTCGCCGTGGAGCACCATCATGTTGCGGTTGCCCACGCGTCGCAGGTCGGGGATGATGGAGAGTTCCGAGTTTTGAGCCCTGAGTTCAGGGATTGTGGTGCCGGTCTGGTCGTAGGTGCCGCCGAGGACTATGGGGTCGGCGTTGCCGAGGGTGTAGCACGGCGGTGGCAGCGGACGGCTGTAGAGGGCCATGTTGTAGAGCGTGGGCACAAAGAGAGCCTGGCCCACGAAGTCGGTGTATTCGCTGCGCAGCGGCGTTGTCATCAGGTAGAGGCGTCCTTTGCCGCAGGGTGTTACGCTCAACAGGTCGCTGCCGTCGGCGAGGGTTATTATCGCCTGGCTGAGCGACGGCGACGCGTCGTGTGTGTAGTGGCCGTGTACCATGGGCATCTCCATGTCGTCGTCGGTGGCGGTGAAGACGTTGCGGTAGAGGCTGTTGGCATAGTCTATGCTGCGTGCCCTAAGCGTGGCGTTGTTCCATCGTGCGTTCTGCGGGGCATGGAGCGCTGCGAGGAGTGCCTGCGGCGCTGGTCTGTCGGCACCGGGGACGACGAGGAGTGTGCCGCCGTTGTCGACCCATGCCGTCAGCAGCTGCACCTCGCCGGAAGGCATGGATGCCACCTCATTGACGACGATGAAGTCGAGGCCGTCGAGGGCTGCCGGAAGGTGGGCGGTGGAACGCAGGTCGACGACGGTGTCGTCGGCGAAGAGGCGTAGCAGGTTGTCGTTGGGGGCACTGCCGTAGATTTCGAGCATGTTGATGCGGTCGCCCACGCGGAGGGTGAAGAAGTAGCTGTCGTCGAAGGTTATTGGGTAGTCTTCGATGGCCACACTGCCGTCGAGCCAGCCTGTGGCGTCGATGGCGAAGTGCATGGTGGCTTGTGCTGTGCCGCCGGCTGGGACGTCGACTGTGGATATGGCGCGCTCATGGCCGTTGACGGACAACTTGAGTGGTACCCTCTCGGCATCGCGTGTGCCACTGTTGCGCACGGTGACTTTGACGCTCACGTTGCCGCCGGCGAAGTAGGCCGGTGCATCAAGTATGAGGGTGTCGATGAAGAGATTGTCTGTCTCGACACCTTGCAGAGGTACAAGGGTGACGGTGGCGAGACTGTCGGTGGGTAGCGCATCTAGGTCGCTGCCGGCCTGCTGGAAGTCGCTGACGATGTATGCGTAGCGGTTTGCCGCCCCGCTCTGGCCCATGAAGTCGAGCTGCCGGCGCACGGCGTCGCTCAGGCGTGGCGAGGCTGGCGTTGGCTTGACGTCGTCGAGGGCTTCGAGGAATTCGTCGCGGCTGAGCCACCGCATCTGTATGCCGCTCATGTCGGAGGTGAGCAGTTGGTAGCGGTCGCCGATGGCATGGGCGGAGACTATCTCGCGGGCTTTGCGCACGGCTTCGTCGACGAGGCTGCCTTCTGCTGCGGCACTTTCCATGCTGTAGGTGTTGTCGACGTAGACGCTGACTACTGTAGTGCCGCCGCTGACGGTGCCGTTGCGGTTGGGGATGACGGGTCGTGCAAAGGCAAGCACAAGGAAGGCCACGGCGAGGATGCGGAGGACGAGGAGCAGCCAGCGGCGCAGTTTGCTGCTGCGACGGCTCTCGGTATGCAGTTCGGCGAGGCGGTCGACGTTGCTGAAATAGACGGTGCGGTAGCGGTGGAAGTTGAAGAGATGTATGGCGATAGGTATGAGTACCGCCAGTAGTCCCCATAGGAATGCCGGATTGGCAAAGGTCATGCGCCCCCTCCTTTCCGGTAATGCTTGCAGACTCCGGTGAGGCCGCAGCTGCCGCACTTGGGCTTGCGGGCCTGGCACACGTAGCGGCCATGAAGGATGAGCCAGTGGTGGGCCTTGGAGAGCAGCTCAGAGGGTATGTACTTCACCAGTTCGCGCTCGGTGGCCAGCGGTGTCTTGGAATCTGTGGTAAGGCCTATACGGTTGGCCACGCGGAAGACGTGGGTGTCTACAGGCATGGCGGGTTGGTCGAAGACCACGGCGGCAACCACGTTGGCGGTCTTGCGTCCCACGCCTGGTAGGCGCTGTAGGGCGTCAATGTCACTCGGCACCACGCCGCCATATTCGTCACGCAACATTCGCGCCAGGGCTGCGAGGTGGCGGCTCTTGCTGTTGGGGTAGGAGACGGAGTGTATGTAGTCGAATATCTGGTCCTCCGAGGCTTCTGCCATGTGCGCCGCATCGGGGAAGGCGGCAAAGAGGGCTGGGGTGACCATGTTGACGCGCTTGTCGGTGCATTGCGCCGAAAGTACCACGGCCACAAGCAACTGGAACGGCGTTCCATAGTGCAGCTCTGTCTCCGCAACAGGCATGGCCTCGGAGAAATAGTTTATCACTTGCTTGTATAAGTCGGACTTTCTCATTGTGTAAGCTCTAAGGATGTGATGACGGGGTAGTGGTCGGACAGTGAGGTCTTGAGGCGCTTGTAGCTGAGGGTGCGGAACTCTTTGCTGTGGAACACCATGTCGATGCGGAACTGCGGGAGCCAGTTGTGGCCGAAAGGAAGCCAGTGTTCGCTGCCACCTCTGTAGGTGTGGCACATGCCAAAGCCTTTGTCACGGTAGGTGTCATCAAGGTGTTCGCTCACTTGTGCGTAGAGCCACGACGACGGTATGTCGTTGAAGTCGCCGGCCAGCAGCACGGGCACGGTGCTTTCTGTGATGACGGGCTTCAGCTTCTCCTGCCACTCGCTCTCATGCTTGAGAATTGTCTCTTTGACTTTGTCAAGGGTGCGGTGCTTGCGCAATGTGCTGTCGTTGATGTTCTCCACTTTGCCGTGGCGCAGTTTCTCTATCTCTTCGAGGTCTGTGCCGTCGAAGGCATAGCTGTCCATGTGTATGCAGCAGACACGGAAAAGTCTGTCGTTGAGCATCATCTCAACGAGCAGTTTCTGCTGGTCTATCTTCTTTACGTAGGTGATGGGTAAACGTGAGAACACTACTGTCCCGGAGGGAGAGGTACTTGAACCATGGGCTCCGTTGTAGTGGTTGTAGCCGAGAAGTATAAGACTGTCGGTGAGGTGCATCTTGCTTGGCGACTGGTACTCTTGCAGGCACATGATGTCTGGTTGATACTCGCGGACAATGTCAAGGAATTGTAGGGCGTAGTTGTCGGAAATGTCGGGCTGTATCTCAGGTCCTTTCAGGTTGTGCAGGTTGTAGCTCATGAGGGTGATCATCTGCGGATGCTCCTCGCGGTCTGGGATAGCGGAGGTCCCTCCTACCTGCATGAAGAGGCCCACAAAGCCCCACCGTATCGCGATAGCGGCGGCGCTGAGCAGAAATTGCCACTTACCCATAATGAGCCATATCACCACCATCAGCACGTTGGCTGCCAGCATGGGCAGATAGCCAAAGGCCAGTAGGCTGGGCAGTATCGACTGCGACGGTGCCACGACGGGCGCAAGGGTGGTCAGTAGCAGTCCGATAGCTAGTATGATGTTGATTACAAAGAGTATTGCCCTAATTACTTTCATCTTTTACAAGGTGCAAAAATACGCTTTTTTCTTCAATCCTGAGGCATTATTTTCAGTAATCTTCCTCGTCGCTGGAATACACGGTCTTTGACAGCCACTTGAGCCAGTTGGGCACTTTCGTGTTTTCGTTGCCCACCGAGTAGCGGAACATGCCGAGTCCTTCTTTCTCAATCTTGCGTTGGTCGAGCGGTATGGCTTTGATCATGTCGAGCCATGTGCCCACCGAGCTGTATATGGTGAGCTGTTGTGCAGAGAGGTCATATTCGAAGAAGTACCAATGGTCTTTGGCTGCTTCAACGTAGTATCGCATTATCTGGCTGTTGCCCTGCTTGCTGATCTGTGCTTTGAGTCTCACCTCCAACCCTAGTTCTTTGTTGCCCATGGCCACGAGTCCCACTTTGCCGTCGTAGTAGAGGCCCACGGCAGGGTTGTATTGCCAGCGTATGTTGTCGAAGAGCATCGTGCTGCGCATCTCATCAGGCAGGTCGTTAATCTTGCCTGTGGCGCTGTACAGCGCGTAGGCACCACCGCCTTTGTCGGCTCCGAGGTGGTACATCATGGCGTGTCTCATCTCGGCGTTGGTGCCGCCGGTGCTTGCCTGCAGGCGCAAGTCATCCTTGAGGTTGCCATACATGGCGTCCACCACGTTCTGCGCCAACGGGAATGTCATGCCGAAGACTGTGGTGAGGTGGTCTTCCTGTGTGCTTTCGCCAATACTTACAGACGTGGTGCCGTAGACGTAGAAGGATGCCTGTGTGGCCTTGAGGCTGAAGTCCATCAGGCCTTCACCCTCAACCGAGCAGTCGTTGGTATTCATTGCAAGGTAGGGCTCCACCACTCCGTCGGGGTTCGACACTTTGTCTTCCGAGCCTATCATGTACTGCTTGCGGTCGCCGAGATAGGTGAGCACGCCGTGTGCCGCCAGCAGCTCGTTGTTGGCCACCTTCTCGTTGGTGAGAAATGCTGCGTGCGGACGCAGGGAGTTCTTGTCCATGATGATGGATGCCGTGATGCGCTTGCCCTTCCAGTCGGTAGGCTCTTCAGGCACCGATATGTGCACATGCTCCGGGTCGGTGTAGTCCGAATAGGCCAGCAGGCCCATCTGCTGCTGCGGTATGCATTGCTGCAGCAGTCGCACGCCACCCTCGAAGTGCAGCCACCGCTTGTCGCCCTCGGCGCGCACCTTGCCGGCGAAGCCGAAGGCGGAGCTGATGGTGAACGAGGCGCTGTCGCTGATTTTGCCACGTGCCACGGTGACTCCACGCCCGTCGACGCTGATGTCGTCCAGGAAGAGACGCTGCGTCTTCTCGGTGTCGTTGTGGTAGTCCATGAATCCCTTGCCGGTGAAGCTGCGGGCTCCAGCCACCTGCACGTCGGCGCTGGTGACGTAGTGGTAGGCGCTGTCGCGGTTGAAGACGAGTTGCGCACCGTTCAGCTGGCGCATTGTGCCGCCGTTGGCCACATACAAGGTGTCGGCGTTGGGCGCTATGGCTGCGTCAGCCACGTTGATTATGTACACCCCTTTGCTGCTGAGGTTGCCTTGTTCGTAGTTATATATGCTGCGAAGTGCATTGTAGCTCAATCCGTCCTGTTTGGGGTCGGTGCTCACGAAACGCACACCCGGCAGGTCGTTGCGTTTCTGGAGTCTCATGCGTATGTCCATGGCGTCCATGCCATCGCTGGTGGCACGTGTGCTGTTGACGATGTCGAGCACCTTGCGGTCCATGTCCCACGCGAAGAAGTCGGCGTAGGCTTCCTGCTTGACGAGCTGCAGCTCTGTGCGTTGTGGCCCTTCGGGGATGGTGAACTCGGCCTTGCGCTTGTCGTAGTCCACATGCGAGCGCACATGGCGTGCCGAGAAGGCTATGTTGTTGTGCTTCACGCTGCGAAGGGTGAAGTCGCTCACTTCGGCGTTCATCTCCATGGCCAGCATGTCGAAGCGGTCGCTCACCAGCGTGCCTTCCTTCACCGTCGCCGTGCCTGCGCCGTGAGTGCCTTGTGGCATGAGGTCCACGCGTCCGCGGAACGAGGCGTCGCCGTGGTACATCTTGAGCGGACGTCCTTTAGCCAGCGTGGCCACAGCCATTGAGTCGGCGTAGGGGTGCCAATGCAGGCTTGTCCGGCCGCCCTTGATGTCCGGGAAGCCCTGCTCTTCGCGCACCGTGAAGGTGTCGGTGGTGGCCATCGCCGAGTCGAGCAGGAAGAGGAAGTCCTTGCTGCGTGCCGTCGAGGTCAGGTAGTCGAGGCTGCCCGAGCCTTGCAGGCCGTAGTGGTCGAGCGAGATGCGGCTGCGGTAGTTGCCTTTGCCGCCGTAGGCAGGGTATCCGGCCTCGGGGGTGTTGACCTGGAAGCCCAGGTAGTAGTCGCGCTGCACGCTGAGCGGATAGGTGATGTCCGGGAATATGCCGCCCGAGGTGAGCATGCCGTTGAACTGAAGGCTGTCGGTCACAAAGTCCACCAGGCTGTTGAGGGTGAACGGGTGAAGGGTGTAATAGAAGCGGTCCTTGGCATACTGGCCGCCGCGTATCTCAGCCTTGTCATAGTACACAAAGCTGTTCTCGCGGCTCTCGAAGATGGGGTATTCCTTGTTCTTCTTCAGGCCGCAGTGGTTGTCAGGCTGATCCACCGTGAGGCGGCCCACAAGCCCGTAGAGTGGCGTCATCACCATGTGGTCGGTGTCGGGGTTGTTGAACTCGGGCACATAGAAGAACAGCGAGTCCACTTTCGGCATCTCGAAACTGAACTGCTCGTAGCTGAAGTCACAGTCGGAGACGAACATTATGAAGCGGCCTGCATTGATGCGGCCGTTGAAGTGTATGGAGCGGTTCTCGCCCATCGTGATGCGACCGCCGCGGGGATATACCACCACTCGCTGGCTGTCGCTCACCACAAACTGCTGCACGCCGCGCATCTCTATCAGGTGGTCCTCGAGGTTCATGCGGGCGTTGAAGTTCTTGGCGTTGCTCTCGATTGAAAGGGCATCATAGTCCGCCCCCTTGGCCTTGCTGAGGGCTTTCATGTAGTCTTCCAGCTTCTCCTTCACCATCACCATGCCCGTCATCTCGTTGTACGACACCAGGCCGTGCTTCGTCAGCCCGTGTATCATCAGCATCGTCTGGCCCATGTCGAGACCTATGTGTGTGGAGAACTCCTTGGCCGAGAAGGTGTAGTTGTATCCGCCGAAGTAGTCGTAGACGCGCTTCACGGGACTCACCTCGTCGATGCCTTGTATCTCGCGGGCCTTGCGGAAGGTGTAGTAGTTGCTGCTCTCGAAAGTGGCCGTACCGCTGGTGGCGCCGAGGTTCGAGAACTCCAGCACGTCGCCCGTCGTGATCCACGTGATGAGGTCGCTGTATATGTCAAGCTCGTGGTAAGAGTCCGTGTAGGGGCTGTAGAAGTTGCGCTTGGGGTCGTTGACCATCGTCACCTTGTGGTCGGCCAGCGTGTAGCGCACATTGATGCCGGTGTTGGCTATCGAGTCCTCCTCGCCCACATAGAAGGCCACAGCGGCGTTCTCGCTCACCATCCTCTCGGGCGTAATGGTAAACTTCAGCGCCGTCACCGACAGCTGCCGTTTGCCGCCGCGCCTGAAGATGAGGCTCGCCGGATGCTTGCTGCTGGCGGTGATGAACTTGGAGCCGTTCATCATGAAGCTGCCGCTGTAGTCCACCTCGGGCATGATGTCGCGTATGACGAAGTCGCGCTTGTAGCTGCGGAAGCGCGGATAGCTGTATTTGCCAGGCTCCATCGACACCGAGAGGGCTTCCTCCACGCGTCCGATCACAGGCTCGCTGAAATAGTGTGTGTTGACAAGCATCGCCGAGTCGGCCGTGAACTTGGGGAACTTCGTTTCCGCCTTGTAGCGCCGCAGCTCGGCGTAGCAGGCTTCGGCGCCCAGGCCCGTGCGGCTCCAGTCTATGCGGCCGCCGTCGCCGCGCCACAGGCACTCCTTGTAGTCGTAGCTTCCCGTGGTGCCGTGTATCACCCCGTCGTCCTTGGCCGACGAGTAGAACAGGTCTGACGGGCTGTCGACCCACACCGTTATCGCGCCGCCGTCCACACCGATGCGGAACGAAGTCTTGGCGTCGAGGCGCCACTCGCTGGTTTGGCTGCGGTAGAGCACGCGTTCCTTGAGCAACCGCTCGCTGAAGTCAACCCACTCCATCACGGCCTTCCCCTTGGAGGCCTTGCGTTTCATGCCCTCCAGCGCCTTAACCCACCCGTCGAGGTTCTGTCCGCCGCCCGGGGCTGTGGCGTAGGCCGTCAGCGTGCGCACCAGCTGCACCATCTCCGTGCCGCCCTTCAGCTTGGCGGCGACACCGTAGTTCACCACCGCCGTCACGCGTTCCTGCATGCCGTCGTCCATAGCCCCATACGAGGCGCGGAAGGCCTTTACCGTCTTTGCAGCCTCGCGCTGCCGGTCGCTGTCCGACGTGCTCTTGGTAATCCATTCCTGCAGCTCGTCGGGCAGGTTGGCGGCGCTGAACTCCGTCGCCTGTTTGGGTTTCTGAGCCATCAGGGCCACAGTCGTCATCATCATTGCCACAAGGGCTATATATCGTTTCATAGCGTATTATTTACATAATAATTCAAAGTGCAAAAATACCCTTTTTTCTCCGCACGGCCGCCTCCGTCGGCGGAAAGTTATCAATACCCCGCTGTTGATTAATCTCCATTCGCCCCACAATCTTTCCTGAGCTCCATTCCGCCAGCGTCGTAGCTCTAGCCACAATCCCTCGATCTCTACCCTCTATTGGAATGAAGTTGGACCGTCATTTCTTCAGTATTTCAACGATACTTCAACGATACTTCTTCAGTACAGCACTGAAGAAGTATCGTTGAAGTACCGTTGAAATGTCGTAGGGACACCGAGGAGACTCTGAGGTAGAAAGTACTCTTTTCCGGCTTGTTTTTATATTTTTTTGTATATTTGCAGCATGGTATTGAAAGGAATGAAGTGGTATAACGCGCTGCAGTTCATTGTTCTATGCCTCACGGTCGCGTTGGTGGCCGTTGATTGGGGTATAGGATTGTGGGCTACGGTGACCTTTGCGGTCGTCACGCTGGTGAAGATTGTCGCCGAGAAGCGTGTCGGCAATCCGTCGCTCGACACACCGATGCGGGTGACGCTGCTGGCTGTGGTGGCCTACTGGCTGGTCAATGTGGCGAGCATGCTCTACAGCACCGACCTGTCGGGGGCATCGGATGTGGTGTTCCGCAAGGCCGTGATGCTCGTCGCCCCCCTGTGCGTGCTGCTTTCCGATATGTCGTATGTACGTCAGAATCACCTCCGTGCGGTGTTCTACGCGCTGCTCGTTGCCGTTGCCGGCATCTTCGTCTACGACTGGGTCACCGACTCGTTCGAGGACAAGAACCACTCGTATGTGGCTATGTATATCTTGACGGTTACACCTTTTATATACAAGGAGTTGGCGGTCAGACGGCAGTCGATGCCGCTATGGTGGAGGCTGGCGCTGTATGTGGCCGCCGTGATGACCGTTGTGTTCATCATCTACATTGACTCGCGTGCGGGTATATTGTGCCTCTACGGCCTTGAGGTGCTTTTCGGCGTGCATCTGGCGTTGAAGAGCCGTTGGTGGAAGGGCGCCCTGCTGGCGCTGCTGCTTGTAGGCCTCACGTTTACAGCCGAGAAGAAGCTGCCCAGCCATAACAGCCGCTTGTCTGTGGCCGCTGTGACATCGGTGGCTGCCGATGAGTCGTTGGTCGAGGCTGTGGCTGCCGGCGACACGGTTTTGGCGACAGGCCCCCTCTACGGAAAGTACTACGACGCGCGCATGGCCATCAATGAAACGGCCTTGAAGTGCATAGCCGACAGCCCTGTGTTAGGCTACGGCGTGGGCGACTACGATACGGTGCTCATCGACCGCTATGGCACCGAAGGCTATCAAAGCCTTAAGGAACAGCGCATCAACGCCCACAATCAATACACTGAGACAGCGTTGGCCACAGGCATCGTGGGCCTGCTGGTGATGCTGTGGTGGCTTGTGATGCCGTTGTTTGTGGCCTGGCGCCGCAAAGCGGCCTTCTGGGAGGTGCTGACGCTGACCTTCATCGTCATGTTCAGCCTCCTCTTCGAGTCGATACTGGAGCGCCAGATGGGCATGCAGTTTGTCGCCTTGCTCTACGCCCTGATGCTGTTGACGGTGCATGTGGGGCGGCAGCCGTTGAATACTGAAATCTAAACATTATCATGTCGTTACGTAGCCAGTCGGTAAAAGGAGTCAAATGGAACGCTGTGGGAACCCTCACCACTACGGCGCTGCAGATGCTCAAGTTGTTTATCCTGGCGCGCATACTCACCAAGCAGGACTTCGGCTTGTTGGCCATAGCCACTATGTTCCTCGGTTTCACCGAGATATTCGCCAACATGGGGCTCGCCACAGGCATCATCCACAAGCAGAATATCAGTCGCGACCAGTACTCGTCGGTCTTCTGGCTCAACCTGATGCTTAGCGTCGGGCTTTGGCTTCTGCTGTGGGCCGTGACACCGCTTATTGCGGGTTACTACCATCAGCCCGACTTGCGGCAGCTCATCCCGCTGCTGTCGTTCACGCTTGTGATCGACTCCTTCGGCAAGATGTTCTATACGCTGAAGACCAAGGAGCTGGACTTCAGGTTCATCTCCATTGTGCAGATTGTCGGTGTCACCCTCGGTGTGGTGCTGACTGTGGTGCTGGCCCTGCTGGGCCACGGGGTCTTCAGCCTCGCCTGGGGCGCCCTGCTGCAGGCGGCCATCACCCAAGGCGTCTACGCTGTGTCAGGACTCAAGGCCTATCGCATAAGGCTGCATTTCAGCCTGGGCGAGATACGCGAACTGGTCTCGATAGGGCTTTACCAGCTTGGCATGCAGGTGGTTGACTATGCTGCCAACAAGCTTGACATATTTCTCATAGGGCGTTTCTTCAGCGCCGAGGTGCTGGGCATATACAACCTGGCCAAAGAGTTGCTCTACAAGGCTGTGCAGCTCATCAACCCCATCGTCACCAATGTGGCGGCGCCGGCTTTTGCGCGTTTCCAGGACGACAAGCCCAAGATGCGTCGCTCCTACGCCGAGGTGCTGCACCTGCTCTCGTTCGTCAACTTCCCTATATTCATGGCGTTCTTCCTCTTCGCCGAACCGCTCACGGTGCTGCTCTATGGTGGCGGCATGGTGGAGATGGTGTGGTTTGTGAGGGTGCTCTCGGTGTGGGGGATGCTGCAGTCGATAGGCAACCCGGCGGGGATACTCATGGTGTCGCTCGGGCGCACAGACCTGGGCTTCAAGTGGACGCTGGTACGCATAGTGTTTGTGCTGATGGGTACGTTGATTGCCAGTCAGATAAGCATCCAGGCTATGGCCTGGACGCAGGTGCTGCTGGCTTTCATCTTCCTCTTCGCCTATTGGCGCATGATGGTGTACAAATGCATACAGATGCCGTTGTGGAGCTACCTCGGGGCGGTATCGTGGCCGTTGCTGGGCGTAGTCGTTGCAGCGTTGCCGGCGCTGCCGTTGCTCTTCTTCGCCGCAGGGCAGGAGGAGCCGCTGCGCACCGTGATGCTGTATGCCGACATGGCGGTCTTCGGATGCGCCTATCTGGCGTTCTACTGGTTCACCAAGCGCGAGATGCTGCTGCAGCTGCCGATTTTTAAAACAAAAGAGTTATGAGACTGATATTCCACATACC
Organism: uncultured Bacteroidales bacterium; assembly: GCA_900318275.1. Classification (GTDB taxonomy): domain Bacteria; phylum Bacteroidota; class Bacteroidia; order Bacteroidales; family P3; genus Colimorpha. The sequence goes on from ONJY01000004.1 coordinate 105,889, forward strand.
GCTGAAGATAGACCGCAACGACCCGTCGGCCAGCCAGATACGTCCACAGAAACTGATGGCGGCTTTTACTGAACTCGGCTGGGAGATGGATGTCGTGGAAGGTCGTGGACGCGAACGTAAGCGTCAGATTGCCGCGATAAAGAGAAAGATAAGGCAAGGGGTGCACTACGACTTCTGCTACAGCGAGTCGTCTACTATGCCCACGCTGCTCACCGAGCCGCACCATCTGCCAACCTATCCCTGCCTTGATTTCGGTTTCCTGGCTTTCTGCAAACGTCACGGCATCCCCGTGGGACTGTTCTACCGCGACATCTACTGGCAGTATGCCAACAAGAATGTCGACTTCAAGCAGTGGGTGGCACGTTTCTTCTACCGCTATGATTTGGGGCAGTACCGCCGTCTGCTGGACGTGTTCTTCCTGCCGACGCTGCGCATGTATGAGTATGTGCCGTGCAGGTTTGACTGTAAGGTGCAGGAGTTGCCGTCGGGGTGCGAAATTGTGCCATGTGATGCGATGCCTGCCGCTGACGGCCGTTTGAGGGTGCTCTATGTCGGCGGCATAGGGGGCGACTACAACATACTGCCATTGGTGAAAGCCGCCAGCAGTTTGGATGGGGTGAGTCTTACGGTGTGTTGCCGTACGTATGACTGGGAGGTTGTTAAAGAGGAGTATATGCCTTATGTCTGCGGCAATGTGAAAGTGGTGCACCTGAAGGGTAAGGATGTTGAAAATCTATACCGGAATACGGATCTGTTCGCCATGCCGCACTGTACAGAGTATGTGCGCTTTGCCGCACCGTACAAGCTCTTTGAGGCTGTAGGCCACCACACTCCTTTGCTGGCTGCCGCCGATACCTGGAGTGGTGACTTCGTGGAGCGAAACGGCATAGGTCTCACCAGCCTCAACGATGTGAATGCGTTGAGAACCACATTGTCGTCGATAATGGAACACCCAGAGACGATGGCCACATACAAGAAAAATATTCCTGCTGTGGCCGAGAACAACACATGGACGTCGCGCTGTCGCCAGATAGCAAATGCATTGCTGAAAAAAGAGGTATAATGGCATTCACACTATATAAGCATGCATGGTTGTGGATTGGTTCCGAAGACGAGGAACCGCAGTTGAGTCATGCCGAATGCAAAGCCTTGCTCCGCAAAGGAGGATGGCTGGTGCGTAACACGTATGACTTCGACTGCGGCGAGGAGACGGGCTTTTGGAATGTGGTGAAAGACTCGTTCTGTGGCATGGAGGAGTTGAGCAGCAAGATGCGCAACCAGGTGCGGCGCAGCATGGCAAACTATGAGTTCCGTCGTATGACACGCGACGAGCTGCTTGCTGTTGGCTATGATGTGCACCGCGCTGCCGCCAAGGGCTATAAGGTGAAGGCCGCCATTCCCACGGAAGAGGATTTCCGCAACGATATCATGAGCGGGCCCGAGAATGACTACTGGGGTGCCTTTGACAAGAGCGACGGACACCTGGCCGCCTTCGCCAAGAATATTGTATATGAGAGGATGTGTGATTACTCGGTGATGAAGGCACGGCCCGACGAGCTGGCGCGATACCCATACTACGGGCTGATATACACCATGAACGAATACTATCTGAAAGAGTGTGGGCTGCGGTATGTCAACGACGGAGGGCGCAGCATAACGGAGCACTCTAACATACAGCCTTTCCTCATGCAGAAGTTTAACTTCCGCAAGGCTTACTGCAGGATAAGCATTGTGTATAAACCTTGGCTTGCGATGATGGTTAAGGTGTTGTACCCCTTTCGAAAATGGGTGCCTGTGGCATCGGTGCGCAGCCTGCTCAATCAAGAAGAGATGACGCGCTTGTAGATGTCCATCATGGTGTCTACGTTGCGCTCCCAGTCGTAGAGGTCGGCCACACGTTGGCGTGCGGCGGCGCCCATGGTGGCGTGCAGCTGCGGTTTTTCTATGAAGCGCTCTATTGCTTCGGCGGCTGCCTCGGGGTTGTCTTTGGGTACAACGAAGCCAGTGACGTTGTTGTCGACCACCTCGCAGAAACCTTCGGCGTCGGAGGTGACCACCGGACATCCGCATGACATGGCCTCTACGGCCACCACGCCGAAGCTCTCCTCGCGGCTCAGCGACACCGACACGTCAAATTTGGCGTAGAGCTTGGGCAACTCTTGGTTGGGGATATAGCCGAGGAAGTCTACTATTTGGCGGATGCCGAGTTGTTCACACAGCGCTATGAGTTGGTCGCGGTCGGGACCTGTGCCTGCAATGAGCAGGCGCATGTCGGTCTGCGGATGGTGCTGATGGACAATGGCAAAGGCTTGGATGAGAGTGTCGATGCCGTAGCAGTATTTAAGGGTCTTGACGTTGCCAACGACAAAAGCGGCGGGTTTGTCGGTCACAGGAAGGGGATAGAAGCGCTGCATGTCGACACCGAATGGTGTGACGGAGATGGGCTTGGGGGTGTATAGATTGGTCTCGCGGGCCATGCAGTGGCTGGTGGAGAGTATATAGTCGGCTTTTTTAAGTGAGAAGGTGAGCAGACGGCGGTAGAGGGAGCCTTGACGAGGATAGTTGTAGACGTCGCTGCCCCATACCGACAGCACGTAGGGGTGGAAGCCGGAGAGGGCACCTATGAGGCCGAAGCTGCAGGCGTAGTGGGCGTGCAGGAAGTCGGGACGGAAAGTTTTTAACTGCTTGCGTAGCTGGCGCACAGCTTTGAGGTAGACCATCTTGTCGAGTATACGCTGTGAGATGGCGGCACTGTCGCGCAACACGAAATCACAGCTGTACACTTTCACGTTGGGCATGCCGTCATAGGGCGACACATCGCAACGGAGCAGGTTGAAAAGCAGTATCTCGCAGCCACGCTGGCTGAGGGAGCGCACCCAACGGAGGGTATGGATGCTGTCGGCGTCGGACAAGAGTAATACTTTCATTTGGCTTTAAGCATGTGGTACATGATTTCTATGGGGTGCAGGGCGTTGTGGCCGGTGCCGTCGAGGATTTGTTGACGGCAGGAGGTGCCGGGAGCGGTGATGTAGGCTGGGATGTCGTGTGGTACGGAGGCCAGTGCCTTGCGGACGGTGGGGAAGAGCAGCATCTCGCCTATGGCCAGGGAGGTCTGGTAGTGCTCTTTTTCATAGCCGAAGGAGCCTGCCATGCCGCAACAGGAGGATGGAATGATGTGAAGGTGGCAGCCGGGCAGCAGACGCAGCATGGCAGCGGTCTTGTCGATGCCGACGAGCGACTTCTGGTGACAGTGGCCGTGGAGCCATACCTCAATGGTGGCGTTGCTGAATTGGTCTGGGGTGATGTTGCCCTTGGCCACCTCGCGCATTATAAACTCGTCGTAGAGGAGGCAGTTGCGCCCCAGGCGCTCGGCATCAGCGCGCATGTTGGCTGGCACTATATCAGGGTATTCGTCGCGGAAGGAGAGTATGCAGCTGGGCTCAATGCCTACGAGGGGTGTCTCCTCTGTCACTTTGTCCTTAAGCAAAGTGACATTGCGTTTGGCGAAATGTGCGGCGGTGTCGAGGCAGCCTTTGGAGATGGCGGCGCGGCCGCTTTCCACATGCCGAGGAACCTCGACACGGTAGCCGAGACGGGTGAGCAACTGTGCGAAGGTAAGGCCAAGCTGAGCCTCTTGGAAGTTGGTGAACTCGTCGGCGAAGAGAAATACCTTCTTATTACTATCGTTGGCGGGCTTTTGTCTACTGACAAGCTGCCGCATGGTGCGAGGCGAGAGTGTGGGTATGTCGCGTTTAGGTGCGAATGATACGATGTTTTTGATTATTGCAGACGAAAATTTCCAGGAAGCGAAGAGGTTGTAGATGGGCCATACGATATGTCCGAGACGCTCAACATCGGCCATGTGGGCCACCATCCAGCTGCGGAAGGGTGTGCCATGCTTATGGTAGAGCATTTGGAGTACATGGGAGCGTATGGCGGTCATGTCGACATTGGATGGACATTCCCCATGACAACCCTTGCATGCCAGACAACTGTAGAGCATCTCCTCAAGGGCTTTGACTTCTGTGGTGTCGGCATCGTCTGGCAGACCTCGTGTCAACACTTCGCGCAAGACATTGGCACGGGCGCGGGTGGAGAGGAGTTCGTCGTGTGTGAGCTTAAATGTAGGACACATGGTGCCACCGATGACAGTGCTCTTGCGACAGTCGCCGGCGCCGTTGCACTGCTCGATAGAGCACATGAGGTCGCTGTCGGTGCAGTTGTACTGCTGGTTGACGTCGTAGCGGAGGCTATCATCCATGGGCGGAGTATCGACAATCTTGTGCATGTTGAAGACCCCGTCGGGATCCCAGCACTGCTTTACCTGTCGCATGAGCTCGTATGTCTCCTGTCCATATACTAAGGGTATGAATTCGCCGCGAAGACGCCCGTCGCCGTGTTCGCCACTTAGGCTGCCACGGTATTTGCGCACTAACAAGGCTGTCTCTTCTGCCACTTGGCGGAAGAGTTGACGGTCATGGGGCTGTTTGACGTCGAGTATAGGGCGCAGATGTAGTTCGCCGGTGCTGATATGGCCGTAGTATACGCATGAGAGACCATGTCGCTGCATCATCTGCTCAAATTCTTCAAGGTATTCTGGCAGGCGCTCAGGTGCGACGGCGGTGTCCTCTATCACACCGATGGGTTTGCGGTCGCCCTTGACGCCGGTGAGCACACCGAGACCGGCCTTGCGCAGGGCCCACACACGGTTGATGTCGTCGTTGTATACACGGCTACAGTGATAGGTGAGACCGCTGGCAAGTAGGTCATGCTCTAGGGCGTCGGCCTGCTGCTCCATATTGTCACCATTGAATTCAGTGATAAGTAGGGCTTCGGGTTCTCCGTTTATGAAGAACTGGTTTCCCTGCTGAGAATGGTTGTTACGGCACAGCTCAAGAATCTTGCCGTCCATTAGCTCTACGGCTACAGGGGTGTGGCGTAGGGCAATGAGATTGGCACGGTAGCTGTCGGGCAGTGAGTGGCAGTGGGCGCAGAGTACCATCTTTTCTTTCGGTGGTATGGGATCGAGTGAGAGTTGTATGGCTGTGATAAAAGCCAGAGTACCTTCGCTTCCGCAGAGGAGCTTGCAGAGGTCAATATCGCCGACGATAGCCTCATCAATGGCATAGCCACAGCTGCGGCGCCGCAGAGATGGGTCGGGGAAGTTCTCTTCTAATAGTTGGCGGATATGAGGATCGTTTGACCATGCTTTCAGTTGTGCGAGTATCTTGTTTAGACGTATGTTGTTAGAGTCGGGGTGGGATGTGTCGAAACGGCTGCCGTCGCTGAGAATGCCGCGCAATGCGATGACATGATGGCGTGTACTTCCGTAGACAAGAGAGTGGGTGCCGCAAGAATTGTTGCCCACCATGCCACCAATGCAGCAACGGTTTGAGGTGGAAGTCTCCGGGCTAAAGAAAAGCCTGTGTGGTTCTAACGCTTTGTTCAGCTCATCGCGTACAACGCCGGGCTCCACCCATACCCAGCGTTCTTGAGGGTTTATCTCGATAATGTGGTTTAGGTAGCGGCTTATGTCAACGACGATACCGTTGCCGACCACCTGGCCGGCGATACTGGTTCCGCCAGCGCGTGGGATGAGGTGTGTGTGGCGACGACGGGCCTCAGCGATGAGTTCGATGATGTCGTCATCATTCTCTGGGTAGGCGACACCCTTGGGTAGTTCGCGATAGATGGAGGCATCTGTGGCGTAGGCTATGCGGTGCAGGGTGTCGGTGAGTATTTTCATGACAAGATATTCTGTATGATGTGTTCGGCAGCATGTCCGTCGCCGAAGAGCTGTGGAAATGTTATGTTGCGGTTCGCAAGTTCGTTGTAAGCGTCTACGATGCGTTGATAGGCGGCATCGGCTATGATCCCGGCCTTGTGTTGTACTATTTCCACCCACTCTGTCTCTGGACGCATGATGATACAGGGGCGCTCGAAGAAGAATGCTTCTTTCTGTACACCGCCGCTGTCGGTCATCACCAGTCGCGCGTTCTGCTCCATGAGTGTCATCTCGAGGAAAGAAAGAGGTTCAAGGAGATGAATCAGAGGATTGTTTTCGAGAATGCAGTGGTGTTCTGCTGTGAGTTTATTGCGGGTGCGGGGATGTAGAGGCAATATAATCGGGATATTGTCTTTTCTGGCTATATCAGAAATGGCATGTAGAATGTTCTCCAGTCGCTGAGGATTATCTGTGTTATTGTCGCGGTGTATTGTGGCAAGGATGTATCCCTCGCGTTGCAATGATAGCCGCTTCATGATGTCGCATCGTTCGGCTGCTACTTTGGCGAAATGTATGCTGTTGTCATACATAACATCGCCGCAGTTGATAATGCGGCGGTGCAGGGTTGGATGTTCGGCAAAAAAGCCTTCCTCGCGTAGGTTGTCTATAGCGGTTTGTGTGGGGGCAAAGAGTAGGGTAGATAGTTGGTCGCAAACGATGCGGTTGATTTCCTCAGGCATCATGCGGTTGTATGAACGGAGGCCGGCTTCGACATGAAAGATAGGAATATGCAGCTTTGAGGCAGCAACGGCACCGGCGAGTGTGCTATTGGTGTCGCCATAAAGGATTATGCCATCGAAAGTCCGGCTCAAGAGGACTTCCTCTATGCCGGCTATCATTTTTGCGGTTTGCTCCCCATGGCGACCAGAGCCAACGCCTAAATTATATTCAGGCTGCGGTATGCCAAGCTCGTCGAAGAATACTTGCGACATGTTGGTGTCGTAATGCTGTCCGGTGTGGAGAATATGCTCCGTCACTCTGTCAGAATAACTGCGGTTAATGGCGCGGCTCACTGCGGCAGCCTTGATTATCTGAGGTCGGGCCCCTATGACTGTGAGGATGTGCATACGTAGTTGATGAATTTTTGAGACAATGTATGATATTCGAGGTTCTCAAGTGCATATTTGCGACCTTTTGCGCCCATGGTGGCTCGCTCATCAGCAGTCATGTCAGCAATTGTCTGTATTGCATCGCGCACTTGTTTTACGTTCTCGGCTTCTACCTGTATGCCACAGCCGACACGCTCCACCTCACTACCAGGTTCGTCAACAGATTTGACGATTGGTTTTCCTGCCAGCATATAGTCAATCATCTTGTTGGCAGATGTACCATATTTATGTAGGAAACTATGTACACCTCCTTCGTAGCAAATGTCAAACTGCTGCACTACCTTGGGTATGCAGGTCTTCTCAACAGGAGGGAGGAAAAAGAAGTCTTTTAGACCATAACTCTCAGCCATGTGCATCAACTCTTCTTTTTGTGGTCCCTTACCTACCATAACAAATGCTATATCGGTGCGGTCTTTGAGTAAATCTGCCGCTTTTATAAGTACGTCCATAGCTGTTGACTGGGTATGTCCACCAGCAAAGCCGATGATAGTTTTACCTTCAGTATGCAATTTGGCAAAAAGGGACGCGTGTTCCTGAGGCAAAGTGATATTTTCGGCGTTCTCCCATTCTTCTTTCAGATACCCGTTGGGCACACAGCAGAAACGGTCTTCTGTGAGTCCGTGACGCTTCATGTGGGGGAATGCTTTGTCAAGCATTGAGACAACCATGTCACAGTGTTTATATGCATAGTTCTCACAATGCTGCAACATAACTATGAATGGATGCCATTTTTTGTATCCGCCAATGACCATTACCGACAACGGCCAAAGGTCGTGTACTTCGTATACTAACTTGGCATTTGTGCGTTTGGCGATATAGTGGCAAGGGTAAATGTCAAATGTATATACGGATGAAGCAATGACTATGTCTGGCTTGAAGGCTATCAGTTCTTTTCTGTGTTTGTATATTTGATGGCAGAACTGGAACATTGTAAGCACACGTTTCAGGCCATTGCCCTCATATTCACTCGTTGGCAGCCACAGGTAGTTTATCCCCTCAAGGATCTCTTGTCCAGCACGCGGCTGTGTTTTGCGCAGGTGCGAAAATGCGGCCCCAACAACTGTTACACTGTGACCCATGCGTACCCACTCACGGGCCATATAGTAGGAACGAAATTCCATGCCGTATTGTGGTGCACCAGCGTAGTGGCTTATCATTAAAATGTTCATAGGAAAAGTCTTATAACTTCAAAAGCCTCGGCATATTGGCAACCTACTTGTACTCCGCGGGTACGGGCTAATGAACGTACAAATTCGGGTGAGGTATAGTCACGGAATCCTTGGCTCTTGTATTCCCTGAGAGCTTGGCATTTTGCTTCAATATGTCGTTCTTCAAGTTGAACGAAACAGTCTGTGTCGAATGTTAGATTATTCCATATGAGTTCATAACCAAGCAATGTTGTCTTTTTAAAAGCCCGTGTGGCCTCTTGGGCGACGGTAGTATGGTCTTGGTGTATGTCATGAGAAGAGGGCATGAATACTAGGTCGTAATTCCTCTCATTGCGTAACCTTACCATGTCTTCCAGTAACTCCTGTCGCACATAGTTCAATTTGCGTACCTCGTAATGGTAGATGTATAGGTTCTCCTGAGGTATACCAAGCTTGCGGGTGGCATTACGAACCTCTGTCGCAAGGATGTCCTTTGGGAATCCTTCAGGTACCGACTGGTCTGCTGTCGAGAAGGCAGCATAGAAGACGTTTTTCCCCTCTTCGATGTATTTACTAATAGTACCACCTAACCCCAGTTCTCCATCGTCGGTGTGTGGAGCTAGTACGAGTATGTTCTCGATATTCATGGTTTTGTTATTTGTTTCTATTAATCTCTTTGGCAGGTACACCGGCTACGGTTGTGTCGTCAGCAACATCTTTGAGCACCACAGACCCTATGCCAACAAGTCCTCTGTGGCCTATAGTCACTTTCTCTTTTACGCTTGCATTGGGGGCAAGGTAACTTTGGGGTTTTAAAACAGCACCGCCACATACTATAGCACCTACGGTAATCATACATCCTTCTCCAATATGACTATTGTGACCAATCTGTACTAGGTCATCTATTTTCACATTGTCCTCTATAATTGTGCTTCCTAAGGTTGCTCGTTCTACCGTTGTATTACTGCCGATAAACACGTTATTGCCAATGATAACGTCACCAAAGTGTGGGAAATGTACAGGCTCTCCGTTTTCGTCCCGCTCGAAACCGAAGCCTTCCTGTCCTAAAACGGCTCCGGATTTTATTTCGCAGTTGTGGCCAAGTACTACTCGGTTGTCGAGTACCACATTTGGGTGCAATATGCAGTTGTCCCCAATAACACATTTTGTTGATACATAGCATCCGGCACCAATAAATACATCCTTTCCTATGGTAGCACCAGATTCAATATTTGCTGTCGGATGAATAAATCCTTTGGTTTTTTCTTGTGTGAAGAAATGTGACAATACTCGGATGTAGTCCAATCGTGGATTATTTGAGACGATATAACTGCATGTTAGTTTGTTAGCATATTCAGGTGTTACTATGGCAAGAATACTTTCACTATCATTTAATTGGCGTACAAATGAGTCGTTGTACTTCTTGGCGAAAATAATGCTGTGTGGTAGTGGTGAAGACAACTGTGCGTAACACTTAATATTGATATCATCTCCGTTAAGTGCTAATTGCAGATAGTTGGCAATATCTTTTGCTGTAATCATTTCCCTGTTTTAATATTAGCAACCAATTTGTCAACCACTATTGTAATGTCTTCGTCTTTGAGGTATGGGTGCATTGGTATAGATAGAACTTGTTGTGACAGTCTAAGAGCGTTAGGTGTATCAACGTATTTATGCAAACCGTTGAATGCTGTCTGCATGCTCATGGGTGTTGGATAGTATACCATTGTGGGTATGCCATCTTCTTTCATACGAGTCTGTATTTCTGGCCGTAGGCTGGCATCCGTCAATCGTAGTGTGTATTGTGCCCAACTGCTCATATATCCTTCTGGGATATTGGGAGTGGAAACAGCATCGCCGATGGTCTGTTTGATGAGCTTTGTATAATGTGCTGCAGCATGGTTTACAGACTCTAGCTCGTGCTCTTTAAAAGCATTAAGCTTCACTTGCAGTATTGCGGCCTGTACGGTGTCCAAGCGTGAATTCATTCCGATTCGTACATTATCGTATTTGTTGCTGCCTTTCCCATGAATCCGCAACGACCGTATCATGTCAGCCCATTCGTCATTATTGGTGAATACTGCTCCACCGTCGCCGTAGCAACCAAGTGGTTTGGCCGGGAAGAAAGATGTAGTACTTATGTCACCCAAGCTGCATGCTATACCTTCTGTCATGCGCCCACCAAATCCTTGTGCTCCGTCTTCAATGACATAAAGCCCGTGCTGTTTGGCAATCTTCTTGACTGCTGTGAAGTCTGCAGGTAGTCCAAATAAGTCGACAGCAATGATGGCTTTCATCTTCAATATACCCTCATTCTCTATGGCATCAATGGCCTCCTTCAGACTGATAACGTCAATATTGAATGTATGAGGATTCACGTCAACAAAAACAGGCGTTGCTCCTTCAAGGGCTACAACTTCCGCACTGGCAAAAAATGTAAAGTCTGGCACAAACACAGCATCGCCCTTTCCGATGCCAAGTGTTTTAAGCGCCAATGTTAAAGCGTCTGTACCATTGGCACAGGTAATGCAATGTTTCACACCCACATAATCGGCCAACTGCTCTTCTAGCTCGATCACAGGTCCCCCCATAATGTAGTTGCCGGCGGCAGCGACTTTCTGCATCGCATTGTCAATATCAGTTTTCAACACCTGATATTGCTTCTTTAAATCCCTGAACTCCATATATGTGATGGTATTAGTATTTCATGTCATCCCAACCGAAAGGGTGTGGTGCCAGGGGCATTTTGGCCAGCGGATGGTAATCGCCCTTCAGTCCGATAGGTGTTGAGTGGCGTATGTCGCTCACTATCTGTATGCAGTTGCGTGCCTCGCTGATGCGGAAGCCTCTGCCGGACAGTATTTCCTGATAACTCTTGGTGTGCAATTCTGTAAATCCCTGGCTGAACTCAAATTCATCGCCGTCAATCATTATTGTGCGGTACGTCCGCTTCTCGCCTTGCACGGCGTTCGGAGGCAGACAGGCAGCATTGATGCTGAGGAAATAACGTACACGGGCTTTCTTTAGTCGTAGGAAACCAGCCACACGGTCGTGGCTCATCACATGCACAATATTCTCCTGTACTGGACCAAATATCCATTGCAACATGTCGTAGAAGTGCACCCCTATGTTGGTAGCCACACCACCGCTCTTATGTACGTCACCCTTCCACGACGAGTAGTACCATTTACCGCGAGATGTGATATACGTGAGATCAACATCGTACACCTTATCTTGCGGACCTTCATCCACTTTCTTTTTCAGTGCCACGATTGAGTCATGCAGTCGAAGCTGTAATATCGTGTACGCCTGGTGCCCAGTTTCTTTCTCCAGTTCTACGAGGTTGTCAATATTGTAGGGGTTCAGCACCAGCGGTTTCTCGCATATCACATTGCAGCCCAGGCGCAAACCGTAACGGATGAATGCGTCATGTGTATAGTTTGGGGTGCAGATACTGAGCCAATGCAGAGGATTGTCTGTACGCTGCTGTTTGGAGCAATAGCGGTCGAACTGCTCCTGTTCGGTGAAGAAAGAACAGTCGGGGAACGAGCTGTCCAGCCGTCCCACGCTGTCAAACTTGTCGTATGCAGCTAATAGGGTGTTGCCGGTATCGGCGATGGCTTTAAGGTGTCGAGGGGCGATATATCCAGCGGCCCCAATAAGTGCAAAGTTTTGCATTATGTTGTTGTTTTATTATCGTTTAATGTAGCGTATGCCGCATAGCATACATAGATGCAGAAAAATAAGTAGTGTGTCCACAGATACATCGATGAACTTGGTGAAAATAACAGTAGCAGGTATAGTATTGGCATGACAACAAATAGGTTGCGTCCTTTTGACGAGGAGCGTTTCATTATTGTGGCAGTCATCACACAATATAGTAGGAATACGGGTAATCCAGAAGTGAATAATATTTGCAATAGGTAAGAGTGTGCATCGGTAAGCCCTTTGGTAATGTCGTAATTGTTTAACTCGGACAGGTATAGTTTGTCGCCGTTGATACCAAATCCTAAACCATATGAGTCATATAAAGATGTAAATGCTGTGCCATATATTTGCAGGCGTGGGCTGACAATACTCCAATTGGCTACTATAGCTATGCCTGCTACCACCATTGCACATATAAGTGAGGCTATTATTATGTTGCGTCTCTTTATTTTTGCCATGAGGAGGAACATTAGAGCCAAAGCTGACACTCCAAGCCCTGTTCGGCAGTCGTTCCATAGCATTAATGGAATGCATACTACGATGGCGGCATATCCAATGATGTGCCATCTCTTGTCCATGAAATGTTTGCTGTAAGCTAAAATGTACAATGCTGCCATGATTAGCAGTACAGAGTAGTCGTTAGGGTTATAGCTTATGCCTGAAGCTTGGAACTTTGCGTCGCCTTCTGCCATGTATAATGCCGACGTTGGCATGTGCCACCCGGTAAAGTGTTCGGCATATCCCATCGTTGCCATCGTCAACAAGTATCCGATGCAGACATAAAAGAACACACCGAGCATCTCCCGTGGCGACACTAACATTACCCGTAGCAACGCAATGACAAGCACTGGGATGGTAAGGAACTTTAGCGCCTCCTTTACGGTAATGCTGTCTCCCCAAAGTAGAGTAACCGCCAGCGTCCATGCTCCGTAAATCAAGAAATAACCGCCAGTCAGCAAAAAGATGCGAGATGTCGTCGTTTTATACAGCAGAGCAAGCGCGACAGTGATGGCAATAAAAATGTGCATGGCTGTCAATGACGGTGTTATTGAAACCATGTGCCCGAACATCAGACCAAGACATACCACCGCCATCAGCGGTTTGTACCACTTTTTGAGGGCTTTGTCTATGGCTTGATGAGTCATATCGTGCCTTTCTTTGAGATGTTTCGTATTATGGCTATAGCGCCGATAGACATGAGCGAGAAAATAAAAGACAGAACGGCGTATAGTATATATTGTTGATGATGAGGTGTCTGTGCGATGTGTGGCGCTTCGGTGATGATGCTTCGTATCCCTTTTGTTGTAAAGCGTTTTGTTGCAAAGTCTATTGCCAGAGCCATATTGTCAAGGGCTGCCACGCTATCGTGCATATACAAGTGCAGGCTAATCTGTTTGTCGTGAGTCTCATAGAATCGCAGCCCGTCAATGTCTTCAGCGGCCAATAGTGTTTTCGACCAGTAGCAGGCGTTCGTGTCGTTGTCTTGTACCTCCATTATTGGGCGTATTACTGCGACAGCCTCATAGTAACCGACATGCCTGTTGTGGCATATTAGCAACGTCATTATGACGGCGCAGATTGCTGTGGATGCCCAAAACAGAGTTTTCATCATTACAGTCTTCCGTCAACCAGTTCTCTCGGCATGATGGCCTTTACGTCGAATATTACGTGGTTCTTCTCAAGCAGTTTGTCGAAGTCTATCTCCATCTCGCGGAACTGGCGGTGCGCCACAGCCACAATGGCGGCGCTGTACTTGTCTTTAGGCAGTTCGTTTACGATGTCGATGCCGTACTCGTGTTTCACCTTCTCTGGCGATGCCCATGGGTCGAAGACCGTAATGTCGGCACTGTATTCCTTCAAGGCATTGTAAATGTCTATGACGCGTGTGTTGCGCACGTCGGGACAGTTCTCCTTGAAGGTGAAGCCCATGATGATTATCTTCGAGCCAAGCACTTGGATGCCTTTCTTGAGCATCAGCTTGATGGTCTGGTCGGCGACGTATGCACCCATACCGTCGTTCATGCGTCGTCCGGCAAGGATTATTTCCGGGTTGTATCCCAGACGCTGCGCGCATTGGGCCAGATAGTATGGGTCCACCGATATGCAATGTCCGCCCACCAGGCCCGGGTTCATCTTTATGAAGTTCCACTTGGTGCCAGCCGCCTCCAGCACATCGTAGGTGTCGATGCCCATCAGCGTAAATATCTTCGACAGCTCGTTGACGAAGGCAATGTTGATGTCGCGCTGGCTGTTCTCAATCACCTTGGCGGCTTCGGCCACTTTTATGCTCGGTGCCTTGTGTGTGCCGTTGATAAGAACGGCATTGTAAACCTTGTCTATCAGTTCTGCCACTTCTGGCGTCGAGCCGGATGTGATCTTCAGTATCTTCTCCACGGTGTGTACCTTGTCGCCAGGGTTGATGCGCTCCGGACTATAGCCGGCGAAGAAGTCGCGGTTGTATTTCAGTCCCGACACTTTCTCCACTACGGGCAGGCACTCGTCCTCGGTCACGCCAGGGTATACTGTCGACTCATAAACCACAATGTCGCCTTTGCCGATAACCTTGCCCACCACTTCGCTGGCACCGTACAATGGTGTCAAGTCGGGATTGTTGTTGCGGTCTACGGGTGTAGGCACTGCTACGACGTAGAAGTTACAGTCTTTGATGTCCTCCAGGTTTGCGGTGCAACGGAAGCCGTGCTTGTTTATGGCTTCTTGCAGCAAATCGTCGCTCACCTCCAGGGTGGCATCGTGTCCATTCATCAACGCTTCGACGCGTGCGGCGTTCATGTCGTAGCCCACAGTGGGGAATTTCGTGGAGAATAATCTGGCCAAGGGCAGGCCCACATAGCCCAATCCGATGACGGCAATACGTATGTCTTTTGTGTCCATTGTATGTGTTGTTTTGTCTGTACCTTACAGTTTGTCAGTGTTTTGGCTACTGTGTCGTTCTGTATTATATATTTTATTTCCTCTGCAAAAATACAAAAAAATCCGTGCATGCCAAAAAAAAGTTGTACTTTTGCATCCTGTAATTATAAATCCAACGTAATGTATTACATCATAGCCACTGTCGCAATCATCGCTATAGAACTGCTATACTTTGTCATAGCCAAACGTTTTCATATTGTCGATCGCCCCAACGAGCGCAGTTCGCACCACCGTGCCGTGCTGCTTGGCGCCGGCATCATATTCTACCTTGCCCTGCTGTTCTATTCGCTCACCAACGCTATTCCGTACCCCAACTTCCTCATCGGTCTCAGTGCCTTGGCCATCATCAGTTATATCGACGACCTGCGTCAGCTGCCCGCATGGCTTCGTCTTTTTGCCCAGCTCTTCGCCGTTTTTGTCAGCTTCTGGACCGACGTCAACACCATAGAGATTTGGCAGATAGCCTTGTTGGTCGTCGTCTTCTCCGGCATCCTCAACATCTATAACTTCATGGACGGCATCAATGGCATGCTTGCCGCCTATTCGCTTGTCGTGGTGGGCACTTTCGGCTACATCGACCTCTTCGACCACTACTTCATAGAGCCCGAATTCATAGCCACAGTCATGATCGCCATCCTTGTCTTCGGCTTCTTCAATTTCCGCACCAAGGCCCGCTGCTTCTCCGGCGATGTGGGGAGCATCTCCATGGGCCTCATCGTACTCTTCCTCCTTGTGCGTTATGTGCAGTCCATACCCGGCGGTGGCTACAACGTCAGCCGACTCTGTTTCATCATTGTCTTCCTCGCCGACGGTGGCCTCACCATCGCCAAGCGCTTCCTCTCAGGTCGCAACATCCTTGCCGCCCATCGCGAGCATGCCTACGAAACCATGGTCAACGACCTCAAGGTCCCGCACCTCTATGTTTCTGCTGGCTACGCTTTGCTTCAGCTAATCATAAATGTCGGCTATATTGTGGTGGCAGACAAGAACCTCTATACCCTCATCGTTGCATTCCTGCTCGTCATCGCCTACGGTCTGTTCTTCTTCTTTGGCAACCGTAGCGGCAAAGTCCACCCCGTAGTGTAGCCGACGCCGTCCCCACCGCCCTGGACGGCTCCTAAACGGCTAGTAAACGGCTAGTAGACGGCTAGTAGACGGCTAGTAGACGGCTAGTAGACGGCTAGTAGACGGTCTGACGGCGCCCACAGTTCCCATCAAACACCAATAGCCTCTCCCACCGCTAGTAACTTCTCCTATTTGCATGGTCTCTCAGTATGTCAAAGAACTCTCCTGCAGAGTCTTGGAAAAGGTCCGCGCTGGCCAGCCCGCTTCCCTTTCCGAATGCAAAAGTACAACCCCGGGATTGCGGTCTACGAATGATTGCAAAAAAAAATTTCAAGCGCCTGCTTTACAGGGATCTGCCCTACAAGCTCGCATCCCGTTGCGCTACACTGCTACAGTGCTACAGTTCAAAATATGGTTGTCACCAAACCCTAAAAATAATTCTATATCTATATATCTATATATATATATAGATATATAGATATAGAGCTTAAAATTGATGTTGTGTAATCCTAAAAACTAACTGTAGCACTGTAGCACTGTAGCAGAAGCAACGCTAATGGCCTCTATATGCCACAACCACAATACACTAAATCTTTTGTTAAATTGTAAAGTGCTGTAAAAGAGGCTTCTCCTTGCATGGACGATGAAGCTCTGCCTCCTGTGCGCTACACTGCTACAGTGCTACAGTTCGAAATATGCTTACCACCAACTTCTCTCCCAATCCACACGCGCCCATGCTTGACGGTAGATAACAGCGCAGTATCAAGTTCTAAGTACAAAAAAAAGACCGCTTGTCGGTCTTCTTTTTGGTGCCCGGTGCCGAAGGCGTCGGCTTTGCCGACAACGGGACTGATATCAAGGACTGTGGAGGGTACA
>ONJY01000031.1 GCA_900318275.1 uncultured Bacteroidales bacterium
CGAGATGCGTCTCCCCAGCACCTGGAGCGGCCTCACCGTCCACGTCTACGGCTTCACCATCGGCGCCGGCCGCGACAACCTCGGCCTCGGCTCCCCCTCGGCCTACGTAGGAACCGGAAATGTGGGGTGAGTGGACAGTGGCTAGTGGTCAGTGACTAGTGACTAGTGACTAGTGGACAGTGACTAGTGGTCGCCCTACGGGCTCAAAATTTCAAGAAAATTTACTCAAAAATCTTTAGAAAATCTACTCAGTGACTAGTGGTCAGTGGACAGTGAACACTTAACCTTAACCTTAACGTTACCCTTAACTGCTGCCAACAAAAGAACGGCTCCTCCGGGGGCCGTTTTTTTGAGGCAACAAACAACGCTAACTGTGCAGGTAGACATTCAAGTCCTCCAAGTACTTACGGTAGCTGCGGGCCACCCAGCTCTCTTCGTATACCGGCCACAGGCGCGGGTCTTTCCGGCAGTAGCCTATGCAGCGACGGTTGAGGCGCAGGAACTCGCGGACGTTGGGATGCCAGTACAATGTCTCCCTGGGGTTTAACCACTGTGCATCCTCGAAGCAGAAATCCACACTCTCGTCGGGGAGCACGGTGAGGGCCGCATAGAGCATCTCGTTGAGGGCTTCGAGGTGACGGCCCCGCTCCCAGGAGCGGTCGGCCTCGTACTCGCGCATCTGGGCCTCCTCGCGGGCCATAGTGCAGGGACCTACATCAACGAGATAGCCTTCGTCGATACGGTGGTGGTAGTCGCACATCAGGTGGCCGTAGTCGTCGACCTGACGGAAGATGCTGGGGATGATGTTGACGCGCTGGCCGTCGCTCCAGGCCATCATGCGTTTGTTGATTCTGATTCTGTTGTCTTTCTCCATAACTTATTTTTTTAAATGTTAAACAAGATGGAGGGCGGTTAGCGGGGCTATGTGGTGCTGTCCACCTGCCCTGATTGCTGTCATTCGGCTATGTCAAAGAACTCACAACAAAAACTCGCGGCACAATGCAAACCACACAAAAAAAGCACACACAAAACCGCATAATCCACCCTTCCAAGACCCCTTTTCGGGGGTCTTCCTTACGGTCTTGTGTGTGCTTAAATCTTAGCTATCCGCGTGTTAACGCATTATGGTAGTCTTTTGTCGACGATGCAAATATACACTTTTTTTCTATTCCGGCAAAATCAGTTGCCCATCTCTTCGAGCAGCGCCTCGAGGTTGGGGGTGATGATGATCTCGGTGCGGCGGTTCATGGCCTTGTGCTCGGGGCTGTCGTTGGCCACCTTGGGGGCATACTCGCCGTGTCCGCAGGCCTCGACACGCGCGGGGTTGATGCCCTTGCCGTTCTGCAGCAGCAGCTTGACGATGGCGGTGGCGCGCATCACGCTGAGGTCCCAGTTGTCCTTGACGGCGGTGGAGCCGCGATAGGCGTCGTTGTCGGTATGGCCCTCGACCATGATGTTGAGCGTCGAGTCCTGCTCGAGGACCTTGGCGAGTTCCTTGATGGCGGCGGCGCCGTCCTTGGAGACCGTCCAGCTGGCCGACGGGAACATGAGCTTGTTCTCCATGAGGATATACACCTTGCCGTCCTTGGTCTCCACGCTCAAGCCCTTGTCGGCGAAGCCTGTGAGGGCCTTGGTCACCGAGTTGCGCACAGCGTCGAGTTCGCGCTGCTTGGCGGCGAGCTGTGCACGGGCTGTCGACTCCTTGGCCTCGAGTTCCTTCTGCTTGGCTATCAGCTCGCTCTTCTGCAGCATGAAGTTCTCCTGCTGCTCGGCGAACTGCAGCTCCTTGGCCTGCAGCTCACGCTCCTTGTCGTTGAGCTCCTTGGTGCGGGCGGTGAGGAGGTTCTGCGCACGCGTCAGGTCGCGGCTCTTGCCGGCGATGTCCTGCACGTAGTTCTCCATAGTGGTATCATAGTGGTGGTGCATCTGCTCCAGACGGCGGTTGAGGCTGTCGGCGCGCGCCTCGGCGTTGGCCTTCGACACAGCCATATCGGTCATCTCGGAGCTCAGCGACTGGTTGACGCGGCTCAGCTCGGCATTCTCCTCCTTCAGCTCCAGGAGCTCCTGCTGCGTCAGATTGTACTTTTTCGAGGTCTGGTCATACTTGGCCTGCAAGGCCTCCATCTCGCTCAGCGACACGCACGAAGTCAGCGTCATAGCGGCCGCGGCAACAATTAAAAGCACTCTTTTCATAGTCATTATTTTAATTATTTCTAACCTAAAGTAACGCAAATGAAATATTTTTCGTATCTTTGCACCCGATTTTTTGTTAAAAAAGATGAGCTTTTCCACGAAGATACACCGGTGGCGTCTGCACCACATCAGCGAGCCCGTGCTCGTCATGCTCCTCGCTGTGGTCGTAGGCCTGCTCAGCGGTCTGGCCGCTGTGGTGCTCAAGACGTTGGTCTACCACAGCAGCCGCATCGTGTCGCAGCTGTCGGCAAGCTCGTCGGCCATATTCCAGCACTCGTCGCTCATCATCTTCCTGCTGCCCATAATAGGCATACTGCTCACCGTGCTCTTCGTCAAGTATGTGGTGCGCGGCGACATAGGCCACGGGCTGCCTTCGGTGCTGCTGGCCATCAGCCGCAACAACTCGGAGCTGCCAGCGAAGAACATGTGGACCTCGCTGGTTGCCTCCACCATCACCGTCGCCTTTGGCGGCAGCGTGGGTCTCGAGGCGCCGATAGCCTCCACGGGCTCGGCCATAGGCAGCAACATAGGACGCTGGCTGCGCCTGAGTCCCAAGAACGTGCGCCTGCTCCTCGGCTGCGGCGCAGCAGGGGCCATAGCCGGCATCTTCAAGGCCCCCTTCGCGGCCATACTCTTCGTCGTCGAGGTGTTCCTCTTCGACCTCACGGCAACAACGGCGCTGCCCCTGCTGCTGTCGTCGCTCACAGCCGCCACAGTGGCCTATTTCCTCATGGGCACCGGCGTGCAGTTCAGCTTCAGCGTCAGCCAGCCCTTCGCGCTCTCACAGCTCCCATTCTACGCCATCCTCGGCGTCTTCTGCGCCCTCGTCTCGCTCTATTTCCTCCGCGTGGCCGACGGTGTGGAGGGATGGTTCGCCCGACGCAAGAGCCCGTGGGTGAAACTCGCCGTAGGCGGCATAGCGCTGGGCCTGCTGGTGGTGATCTTCCCGCCACTCTACGGCGAAGGCTACTCCACCCTCACGGCGCTCCTCAACGGCAACCCCGACGTCATCTTCAGCGGCACCCCCTACCGCTCGCTCAGCGGCAACGTGTGGGTGCTCCTCGGCGTCCTCTTCGCACTCATAGCCCTCAAGGCTGTGGCCACAGCCACCACCATCGGCGCCGGCGGCGTCGGCGGCACCTTCGGCCCGTCGCTGGTCCTCGGCGGCCTCTCCGGCTACTTCATAGCCACCCTCGGCAACACTATGGGCCTGCCGCCGCAGGACACCGCCAACTTCGCCCTCGTGGGCATGGCGGCGGTGATGACGGGTGTCATGCACGCACCCTTCATGGCCACCTTCCTCATAGCCGACATCACGGGCGGCTACGAGCTGCTCGTGCCCCTGCTGGCAACAGCAGCCGTCACCTACCTCTGCGTGACACCCTTCGAGCGACACTCCATCTACGCACGCAAGCTGGCAAAACACGGCGACCTGCTCACCCACGACAAGGACGCCTCGGCGTGGCATCTGCTCGACATGCAGAGCCTCATAGAGACCAACTTCGTCATCGTCCGCAGCGGCAACAGCCTCCGCGACCTCGTCGAGGTCATCCAGACCTCGCGCCGCAACATCTTCCCCGTGCTCAGCGACGACGACAAGTTCATGGGCGTCGTGCTCCTCGACGACGTGCGCAAGATTATGTTCCGCGCCGACCTGTACGACAAGGTGACCGTCGACGAGCTGATGCACCCCATGAGCGAGGGCGACATAGTGCGCAGCAGCGACAGCCTCACCGACGTCGTGGAGAAGTTCCGCGTGGGCGACCGCTACAACCTCGTCGTCATCGACGACGACGACAACTACCTCGGCTTCCTCTCGCGGGCCAACACATTCAGCGCCTACCGCCGCTTCATCAGCGACACCAGCGACGAATAAAGCCCTCGGACAAAGCTTTGCTTAACGGAAAATGCGGCGGGCGGTGAGATACCGCTTGCTGTAATACTCCTCTGTAGACCTGCTTACTATGACGCCGGCACCCGTCGAGGCGTGTATGAAACGGAAGACACCCGTGCTGACGTCGGTATCCACCACGATGCCGGTATGCCCCACGACTTTCTTGTTGCCGCGTCCGCCGAAGAACACCAGGTCGCCGGGACGCAGGTTGCGCGTGTCGCTCACCACGGTACCGAGACGCGCCTGCGCGCCGCTCCACCCCGGAAGGCTGTAGCCGAAATGCTTGTAGAGGTAGAGTGCGAAACCAGCGCAGTCGAAAGCCTTGGGCGTACGCCCCGCATAGCGGTAAGGGGTGCCCAGATAATCCATAGCCATCGTCACCAGCAGGGCGCCGGAGTCGACGGCCTCCATCATAGGCACAAGCACATTAGGACGGTCGTCAGCCTCGCGCTCGACGACGATATCCCAGCAGCGGTGCCGCACGGTAGCCGACTGGGCGGCTGCCGACGATGCCGCGACCAACACCAAAAGGATTGCTGCGAGACGTCTCATCGGCCTTGGGGATTCTTCTCTGTGACTATGTCGATGGCCACTATGGCGGCCGTGAAAGCCCAGAAAGGCACGGAGAGCTTGTCGGTATCGAGGAAGTTGTTCAGGATGCCGTGCACATAATAGGTGAACAGGCTTACCGCCAGCACCAGCGCCAGATGCCCCAGCCGCCTGTCCACCGCCGTGCGGTAGACGCGCTCACCGGTGATGAAGGTGACGACGAAGATGGCCAGCATCAGCAACGCACCCGGGATGCCCTGCTCGGTGAGCGGACCTATATATTCGCTGTGGGCGTTACCCATGTCGCCGTCGTTGGTGCTGATGATCGTCATCATATCCGACCTCTGGTAGGGGCCGTAGATGAACTGGTAGGAACCAGGGCCGATACCCGTTAGGGGCTGCTCCTTCCACATGCGGATGGCGGAGCTCCAGCGGTTGAGGCGTTCCAGGTTCGAGGCGTCGGTGGAGATATTGGAGATAGACTTCACCTGGTCGGCCAGCGTGAACGACGAGTCCTGCTTGTTCTTGCCCAGCTCATACATGATGTCGTTCTGGAAGGCCAGGAAGAAGCCCAGCAGCACGGCGGCGCCCAACGCAAGCCAGCGGAGACGCACACCGAGGCGCACGAGAGCATAGATAAGGATGGCAGCCACCACGCTGACCCACGCCGCACGGCAGTAGCTGAGCCACAAGCCCACAAGCAGCAGGGTCAGCAGCCCCACCGCCACGATGCGCTTCCACAGCAGCGTCTTGGGCTCGAAGGCAAAGTAAACCGACAGCGGCAGCATCAAGGCGATGATGCAGCCATAGGCCGTGTGGTCGTTGTAGAAGGGGCGCATCACATGGTGCAGCATCTGCAGGTCGCCGTAGCTCTGCATGGTATTGACAGTGGTGATGACGATAACCACCGCCAGCGACAGCGCATAGGCCCAATAGAAAAGCCGGAGGTGCCTGACTTTCTGGAAACTCTGCGCCGTAGCGTAGAAGAACGGTATGACGAACCACAGGCGCACGGCGGTGTACTTGAAGCTCTCCACAGGCTTGAGCGACACGATGGAGGTGAACACCATCCACACCAGCGACAGCATGATGAGGATGCTCACCGGGTGGCGCAGCACGCGCTTGTCGTAGCTGTGCATCAGCAACTCCTGGAAGAGGAACACCACCGTGAAGACAATCATCATTGGCTCCACGGGCATCGAGAGGCTCGTCTTGCCTATGAGGGCATAGTCGACGGCGAAGGGTGTGAACAGCGCCATCAGCGCCAGGCTCTCGTCGCGGTACATCATGAAGAGCCACACCATCAGCATGGCGGCAGGCACCAGCAGGACGAGATAGTTCTCGTCGAACAGGTAGTGCATGGCCACACCCAGGAACAGGGCGGTGAACAGCAGAGCAGCAACGACGCCCTTGTTGGCCGACAGTTTATCTACAAGCGAACGCACGACGGCACCTCGACGCTTATTCCTCGTCCTCTTTCTTGTTAGGCACAAAGACCAGCAGGCCGAAGATACACACTATGAGCGTACCCACGCTGCCGCCGGCAACGATGAGGGCGCGTTTCGGACGGTCCTTCTTGTCGGCCGGAACGGCGCGGTCGACGACATAGCGGTAATGCACAGCCATATCCTTGTCGACGCTTGTCTGCACGGCGCGGGCCTGCATCTCGGCGAGTTTCTTGCCCTTATAGCGGAGCAGGTAATCCTTGCCAGCATTGGCTTTGCCCGTGTTGGCGATGGAATCCATCTCCTCCATAGCAACGGCGCAGACGGCATTCATAACCTCGGCGGCATCCTCGGCACGGTCGCGGTGCACATCATGACACAGCGTGTCGTACTTGTCCATGATATAGTTCACGATGTCGGCAGCCACCTGCGGGTCGCGGTCGACGATGGAAATCTCGATGCCCATGTAGTCGGTGCGCTTGATGTCGAGGTAGCGGTTGTACTTCTTGCCGATGTAGTACATGCGATGCTTATCGTCGGGCTTGACGTCATAGCGCTCACCAAGGTTGAAGCGCTCGATGACAGCCAGCTCCATCTGTTTCGACGTCAGAATCTGCATGGCATACTCGCAGTCGCGCTCGCCGCCGTAATCCATGAAGTCCATGCTGTAGTCGTAGTCCATGATGGCCTTGGTGAGACGGTTGCTGTTGGTGGGCATCATCACGCCTGTCGAGAGGAACATCGGCTTGATGAACATCGACACCACAGCGGAGACGATGGCGGCGCACACAAACACTATCGTCAGCAGTTTCCACCAGCGCTTGAAGAAAGCCACCGTAGCCGTCGTTGCCGACTGTGCGTCGAACGTCGACGCTTTTCTCATGTTATTTTCCTGATCCATTATACGTTATTTATTGTTTACAAACAAAAATCGTTCCGGCGCACAGCCGGAAAAACACTTCATATAACGCCGCCTCAATACAATTATTGCGCGCCCGCCAACATTTTTTGTCGGCATCATGTCGGCATCACCCCTCGCCGCCAACCGCCTGCCCCTACGAAGTCGGTACGGCATTTCAACGATACCTCAACGGTACTTCTTCAGTGCTGTACTGAAGAAGTACCGTTGAAATGCTGTAGAAATGTCGGTGGCAGAATGGGGGTGAGAGGGCATCGTGGTCGCAACGAGGTGGCGGCAGAGGGAGCGTGGTGGGGCGAAGGATGTGGGTTGAAACTTTTTTTTCGTTGTGTTGAAAATAATTAGTATCTTTGTGCGAATGGTCCATGTGGGCGGCAACGCCTTAATGGACGTTGTATCAATATAGTATAATATAATAACAAGCGAATATATGGGTAAAAAACACTTCATGACCATTGCCGCGGCGCTGTTTTTGGGCGCCGGGCTGCTGTCGGCGCAGAGGCCCGAGCAGCAGGTGAAGCGCGACGAGGTGCCGATGCCGACGGTGCATCAGGACACCCTGATGAAGCATGTGATGGAGCTGTCGTCGGAGACGTACCGCGGGCGCCTGGCGGGCACCGAGGGCTACGACCGCGCGGCGCGCTATGTGCAGCGTGTGCTGCAGCGCTACGGCCTGGAGCAGATTGAAGAGATGCCGTTCACGGTGGAGTGCAACGAGGTGGAGAACGCCAAGTTCAACGTCTACCGTCCGGGCGACAAGGAGCGTCGAGTGTTCACGCTGGGCAACGAGTTCTGCTGCGCCGGTGTGACGGGTCGCGGCTATGTGGACGCGCAGATGGTGTTCTGCGGCTATGGCATCGACCACAGCGACTTCGACGAGTACAAGTATGTGGATGTCAAGGGCAAGGTCGCCATCGTGCTCACGGGTTTGCCCGAGGGACTCGGCTTGCCGGAGGCTGTGGCGAGCCACTACATCACGCTGCGCGACAAGGCGCGCACCGCCGAGAAGCACGGTGCCATAGGCATGCTGGCGGTGAACGTGAGTCCCTCCTGCCCTTCCTACGAGGTGCAGGCCAAGACGTGGTGCGGCGAGCTGCCGCATCTGGGCACGTTCCCGATACTGCAGCTGACGCTTGACTGCGCACGCGAAATCATGGCCGACCAGGTGACACCCCTCGACAGCGCCATGATGCGCATAGAGCGCGACGGCAAGGTGCAGAGCTTCTCGCTGCTGAAGAAGGCCGAGATAGACGTCAACGCCCGCTACAACCCGGCAGCGCGCACGGCTAACATCGTGGGCTTGCTGCGTGGCAGCGACAAGTATCTGTCGAGCGAGTATGTGGTGATAGGCGCCAGCCTTGACGGCTCGGGCATGCAGGGCGAGACGTGCCTGTTCCCCGGGGCCGACATCAACGCCACGGGCGTTGCCGCCGTACTCGAGACGGCACGCCTGCTGTCGCAGGCCGACTACCGTCCGCGCCGCAGCGTGCTCTTCGTGATATTCAGCGGCAGCGAGCAGCAGTATGCAGGCTCGCGGGCTTTCGTGGAGCTCTATCCCCAGCTGAAACGCGCCGAGGCTTTCGTCAACGTGCAGAACATAGGCTACGGCGACAGCGTCGATGTGCTCGGCGGATTCAAATACCCCACCCTAGAGAGCATTGTGCTCGACCGCGACACCGTAGCCGGGCGCATGAACATAGTGCGTGGCGGCGAGCCCAAGGGGCTGCGCGGCGACGCACGTGCGCTGGATGCGGTGCACATACCGTCGGTGGTCATCACCACCACACGCGGCATGCACCACAACCACACCACCACCGATGTGTGGGAGAACATAGACCGCCGCATCGTGACCATCTGCTCGCAGCTGGTGACGGAGACTGTGGCGGAACTTGGCGAGGGCCTGTACCAGGGGCGCAACCGCAACTGGATGAGACGCGACAAGTGAGGGAATGAATGGTAAAACATACTGAAAACGAAGACTGAACACTAAACACCGAACGCTGGAAAATGTGGACACTGTACAAGAAAGAGCTTAGGGCTTTCTTCTCCTCAATCATAGGCTACCTGACCATAGGCGTGTTCCTCGTGCTTACGGGCTTGACGCTATGGGTCTTCAAGGGCGACTTCAACATACTCGACTACGGCTATGCGGGGCTCGACGGGCTGTTCCTGACGGGACCCTTCCTCTACCTCTTCCTGATACCTGCCATCACCATGCGCTCTGTGGCCGAGGAGCGTCGCGGCGGCACAATGGAGATGCTCATGACGCGTCCGCTGAGCGACTGGACGATAGTGTGGGCCAAGTTCCTGGCGGCCTGGACGCTGGTGTTCATCTCGCTGCTGCCCACGCTGGTGGCATACTTCAGTGTGTATGCCCTCGGCGACCCTGTGGGCAACATCGACACCGGCAGCGTGGCGGGCTCGTACATAGGGCTGCTGCTGCTCGGCGGCGCCTTTGCGGCGATAGGTGTCTTCTGCTCGTCGCTGACGCAGAACCAGATTGTGGCCTTCATCACCGCAGCGGTGCTGTGCGGGGCCATTTACCTGGGCTTCGAGTCGGTGTACAACATGGGCATGCAGGGCAGCGCGGGCCTCTTCATGCGCAAGCTTGGTGCCGCCTACCACTACGAGAGCATCAGTCGCGGTGTGATAGACACGCGCGACGTGCTCTATTTCGTCAGCGTGGGTGCGCTGTTCCTAATGGGCACACGGCTGGTGCTGCAGAGCCGCCAGTGGGGCGGATGGAAGAACCGCAAGAGCCTGCGTCGCAGCCACTGGCTGGAGATGGGGGCGACGGTGGCCATCGTGGCGGCGGTGAGCGTGATAGGCAACTACCTGTTCCTGCGCGCCGACCTGACGGCCGAGCGGCGCTACACCCTGTCGCGCCACACCAAGGAGATGCTGAAGAAGATTGACGAACCGGTGCTCTTCCGCGTATACCTGGAGGGCGAGTTCCCGTCGGACTTCAAGCGCCTGCAGAGCGAGACAAAGGAGATGCTCAACCAGTTCCGCGCATACAACAGCAACATCGACTACGAGTTCTTCAACCCCAACGACTTCGAGAGCCGCGAGGAGCAGCAGATGTTCTACCAGAAGCTGGCGCAGAAAGGCATACAGCCGACACAGATACAGGTGAAGAGCGGCAACGGGGTGACGCAGCAGATACTGATACCGGCGGCCGACGTGTACTACAAAGGGCGCGAGACAACGGTGCAGCTGCTGCAGAGCCAGAAATATGTGAGCGACGCCGACCTGCTGAACAACAGCATACAGAACCTCGAATACAACCTCAGCAGCGCCATACGCGCCCTGTCGCGCGGCGAGAAGCGAAGCATAGGCTTCCTGCAAGGCCACGGGGAGCTGGCCGGCGGCGTGCTCTACGACTTCCAACGGTCGCTGCAGGAGTTCTACAGCCTGGAATACGTGACCATCGACGGCCAGATACAGAGCCTCACGGCACACCGCAAGAGCGACAAAGACTCGAGCTACAGTTTCTACAACCTCTACGACCTGCTGATAGTGGCCAAGCCCACAAAGGAGTTCAGCGAGAAGGACATGTACATACTCGACCAGTACATCATGTATGGCGGCAAGGTGCTGTGGCTGCTCGACGCCACAGACGCCGACCTCGACAGCCTGGCCTCGCGCGGACAGTTCATAGCCACACGGCTGCCGCTGGGCATCGACGAGATGCTGTTCACCTACGGCGTGAGGGTGAATGCCGACATAGTGATGGACATACGCTGCCGCCCGATACCGATACAGGTGGGCATGGTGGGCGAGAAGCCGCAGTTTGAGTTCCGCCCGTGGTACTACTTCCCCGAGATAGTGCCGCTGGGCGACCACCCGATAGTGCGCAACCTCGACCTGATAAAGACCGACTTCGTGAGCACTATAGACCTGATAGAGAACGATGTGAAGAAGACTGTGCTGCTGACGACGTCGGAGTATACGAGGGTGAAGAACACGCCGGTGATGATAGACCTCGCCGACGCGCAAGCGGAGCCCGACCAGCGCCTCTACAACCGCAGCCAGCGGCCCATAGCGGTGCTGCTGGAAGGGACGTTCCGCTCGGCCTGGCGCAACCGCCTGTCGCCCGACTTCATGGCGCAGGAGGCCATGGGCTTCCGCAGCGAGAGCGACGAGACGAAGATGATAGTCATCTCGGACGGCGACATAGTGCGTAACCGCTACATAGCCGACGAGGGCGCCGTGCTGCCGCTGGGCTACGACTTCTACACACAGACCCAATATGCCAACAAGGAACTGCTGCTCAACGCCGTGAACTATCTGGTTGGCGACGAAGGTCTGATGGCGTCGCGCTCGCGCAACATAAAGCTGCGCAAACTTGACGTGATGAAAGTGAAGGAGGAGAGTCTGAAATACCAGATAATCAACGTCGCGCTGCCTGTGGTGATACTGGCGGTGGCCGGCATCGTCATAATCGTGGCAAGAAGAAGAAAATACAGAAAGACAAACTAAAGGAATGAAGAAGAAAAACATCATCATAATCGCCGCTGTGGCGATAGTGTGCCTGGCAGCCCTCATCGTGGCACTGCGGGGCTCACGCAAGGCTACCTTCAAGCAGGACTACCACATAGAGGACGTGAGCACCGTAACGCGCATCTTCCTCGCCGACAAGCAGGAGGGCGAGGTGCTGCTGACGCGCGTCGGCGACTCGACCTGGGTGGTGGACAACGAATACCCTGCCAACCAGCCTATGGTGAACCTGTTTCTCGAAACGCTGAACACCATGCGCATACGCCAGCAGGTGAACCGCAACGCTGTGCCGACAGTCATCAAGCACCTTGCTGCGAAAGGCATCAAGGTGGAGGTGTACCAGCGTGTGCCTCTGATCAACTGGTTCGGCGGCAAGCTGCGGCTCTTCACAAGAGAGAAACTGACGTGCACATACTATGTGGGCAGCGAGACCAAGGACATGCTGGGCAGCTACATGTTCCGCGAAGGCGACAAGGTGCCGTGCGTGATATACATACCCGGCTTCCGCGGCTTCCTGACACCGCGTTTCGTCACCGACCCGCTGAAGTGGCGCAGCCACACCATCGTCGACCTTGACGCCAAAGCCATAGGACGCATAGAGCTTGAGATACCGGCCGACCAGAATGAGTCGTTCGCTGTGGTGAACAACGGTTCCGGCTTCGACTTCATCGTCGGCGGCAGCAAGGTGCCGGCCTTCGACACGCTGAGGGTGGCGGCGCTGATAGCGTCGTTCACATGGCTTAACTTCGACGAGTTTGCCTCCATAGTGCCCAACAGCAACGACAGCAGCCTCGTAGGCGCGCCACGCACCATCCTGCGCATCACCGACACCGCCGGCACCACCCGCGAGGTGCGCACCTACATAAAGTACGCCAACCCCAACGACATGGCGGTAGTACCCGACGAGGAGATGTACGAGACCTTCGACGTGAACCGCCTCTACGCCATAGTGGACAATACAGACACGGTGCTGATACAGTACCACGTCTTCGACAACATACTGCAGCCCGCCAGATACTTCCTCGGAGCCGACAACAAACTGAGCATGGAATGAAGCCGCTGATGCTTATAACCAACGACGACGGTGTCGCCGCCAAAGGGCTGAAGGAGCTGCGCGAAGTGGCCCGAGAGTTCGGCGACGTGGTGGTCATGGCCCCCGAGAGCAACGCATCAGGACAAAGCCACAGCCTGACGACCACACGCCCGCTGCGGGTGCATGAGGTTAGGAAAGAGGAGGGGCTTGAGGTTTACTCGTGCGACGGCACACCAGTGGACTGCGTGAAGCTGGCTGTCGAATACTTCTGCCCGCGTAGACCTAACCTCGTGCTGTCCGGCATCAATCACGGCAGCAACAGTTCCATAAATGTGCTCTACAGCGGCACAATGGCCGCCGCCATCGAGGCCACGACGTTAGACATCAGCGCCATAGGCTTCTCGCTGCTCAACCATAACCCCGAGGCCGACTTCTCGGCTGGTCTGCCCTACGTGCGCCACATCATAGGCTATGCCCTGGAGCACGGTCTGCCGACAGACGTGGCGCTCAACGTGAACATACCGCGTCTGGAAGCCAAAGACATCAAAGGCTTACGTATCTGCCACGAGGCCAAAGCCCAATGGCTTGAGAGCTTCGAGAAACGTGTGGACCCACGCGGCATCCCCTACTGGTGGCTCACCGGCAAGTTTGTGTGCGACACCCCCGAAGAAGGGAGTGACGAATGGGCGCTGGCCAATGGCTACGTCAGCGTGGTGCCCATACACCCCGACCTGACACGCCACCAAGTGATAGATTGCCTGAAACCAATGACATCAGAGAGCCTATGAAGAAGTTTTTTGCACAAGACAAGACCATAGTGGGAATCGTTGCCGGATTGGGCAGCGAGCTGGGATTCTGCCTGGCGCTGGCTGTCGGCCTGCTGATTGCGGGAGAACCCATCATGGCCCACGTGCGCTGGTTCGGCGGCATGTTCATACCACTCATACTTGTGCTGCACCACTACGCCAAAGGAGGTAAGCAACTGCGTGTCACCAAGACACTCATCGTAGTTCTCTTCGTCACCTTTCTGGCATTCATGATATACATACTGAAAACAAAAGCCCTTGTACTGCAATGAAGTACTACCTCATAGCCGGCGAAGCCTCTGGCGACTTGCATGGCGCCAACCTCATGCGTGCCCTGCTGGAGAAAGACCCGCAGGCGGAGTTCCGATTCTGGGGCGGCGACGCAATGGCTGCAATAGGCGGTACGCCGGTACGACACATCCGCGACCTGGCAATCATGGGCTTTGTCGAGGTGGTGGCACATCTGCGCACCGTACTCGGCAACATCGCCTTCTGCAAAAAAGACATAGAGCAATGGCAGCCCGACGCTGTGGTGGGCATCGACTATCCGGGCTTCAACCTCAAGATTGAGGCGTGGGCCCACGAACACGGATACAAGACCATACACTACATATCGCCAAACCTGTGGGCATGGAAGAAAGGCCGCATCAAAGGCATGCGTAAAACCCTAGACAGGCTTTGCTACATACTGCCTTTTGAGGAGCAGTTCTTCGCCGAGAACGACATGCCGCAGGCTGTGTATGTAGGGCACCCGCTGCTGGATGCGATAGCCAACCATCAGCTTAACACTACACGCTTAACGCTTGACACAGACAAGCCCATCGTCGCCCTGCTCCCCGGCAGTCGGCGCCAAGAGCTCAAGAACAGCCTGCCGCAGATGGTGCGTCTGGCCAAGCATCACAGAGAATACCGGTTCGTGGTGGCTGGCATGAGCCTGCTCGGAGAAGACATTTACCGCCAATTTATCCCCGCCGGAAGCAACATAGACATCGTCTACGACCAGACCTACAGCCTGCTGTCACAAGCACATGCCGCCGTTGTCTGTTCCGGGACAGCCACCCTTGAGGCAGCCCTCTTCAACGTGCCACAGGTGGTCTGCTATAGCGGCAACCCCATCTCCTATCTCATTGCCAGAGCCGTCGTAGGGCGCCGCATACAATATATCTCGCTGGTCAACCTTATCGCCGACAGTCCCATCGTCACCGAGCTTATACAGGATGACTTCAGCGCAGAGCGCCTGGAGCGTGAGTTCCGCCTCATAGCCGACGATGAGAGCAACCGCGAACGCATGCTCAACGAGTACGCCGACATGCGCACACTTCTCGGCAACGGCGGAGCTTCGGCCCGCACTGCCGATATCATCTATAACCTGACACAGAAATGAAGCGCCTGCTGACCATAATAGTGATGTTGCTTGCCGTCATGCCGGCATACGCCGACCGTGTCAAGGTGAGGCTTTTCAGCACCAACAGCGTCAGCACCCTCAACGTGAGCTTCGACCTTGGCAACTACAACCTTTACGGCGACGACAGCACCCTCATCGAGGACATGGTCGGCGAAGGCCGCTCTGTGCTCATACGGCCTGAAGGCGGCCGACTTCATGTCAGCGTCAACGACGACGACTACGGCACCTTCGGCAAAGTGCGCCTCGAGGCTGTAGACACCGCCTGCATCCTTTGTCTGAACCCCGAAGGCAGCAAGCAGCGCACCTATGAGGGCAACCTTGAGGTAAAGCCTGCCGCCGGCAAGAAGCTGCTCCTCATCGGCGACGTAGAGTTTGAGACCTATATCGCCGGCGTGGTGCAGAGTGAGATATACGGCCAGCAGAGCGACATCTTCCGCATACAGGCCATCATCAGCCGCACATGGGCGTTGCGCAACCTCAACAAACACGCCGCCGACGGCTACAACTTCTGCGACAACGTGCATTGCCAGGCCTACCTCAACCGCTGCATACGCCCCGACATCATGCTCGGCGTCATCGAGAGCAGCGGCGAGACCCTGGTGGACAGCGCCGGTAACCTCATAGAGACACCCTTCCACTCCAACAGCGGAGGCCAGACAGCCAACTCCGAGGACGTGTGGCGCACAGCCCTACCCTACCTGCGCTCCGTCGTCGACACCTTCTCCTTCGGCATGCGGCAGAGCGACTGGGTACGCACCATCAGCGCCGACAGATGGCTCAACTACTTCGGCAAAACGCACAAACTCAACACCGCCGACAGCGTCGTGCGCGACAGCCTGCTGCACTTTAGCCAGCCTGTGCGCCAGGCGCGCATCCTCGGTGTGCCACTCACACGCGTCCGTCTCGACTGGCAGCTCAAGTCCACATTCTTCTCCGTCACCCTCGACACCCTGTCCAACAACGTCATACTCACCGGTCACGGCTACGGTCATGGCGTGGGCCTCAGCCAGGAAGGCGCCATCCGCATGGTCTCTCTCGGCTATGCCTACGACAGCATCCTCCGCCACTACTACACCGGCGCCGTCCTCCACCACGACCCCCTGACCGGCGGCAACTACGTGGAGAACTACACCGCACGGCTCGTGCGCATCATCGACGAAGACAGCCAGCGCGGCACACAGGTGCGCTCAAAAAAGGACGACTGGCTGGGCCGACTCTTCCGCATCCGCGACCGCGAGGAGCGCGAGGAGATATACATCGAGGAAGAGCAGGACAACGAGCAGGACTGGCAATACGAATGGTAAACAAACAAAAACAGCATAAGTCATGAAAAAGACACTCATCATCACAATCATCAGCCTCCTCGTAGGCACCGCCACGGCACAGGTCAACTGGCACACCATCGCCGACGCCTCACAGGCCAAGATAGGTTCGCGCCTCTACATCGTGGACTTCTACACCAACTGGTGCGGCTACTGCAAGAAGATGGACCGCCAGACCTTCACCGACCCCACGGTGGCCAAGATAATGAACACCTACTACTACCCCGTCAAGTTCAACGCCGAAGGCAACGAGACCGTCACCTGGAACGGCCGCGTCTACCCTCCCGCCACACAAGGGCGCAACAAAGTGCACGTCTTCACCCAGGCCACCCTCGGCCAACGCATAGGATTCCCCTCCTTCGCCATCTTCCGCGCCGACGGCACACTGGTCACCGTTGTCCCGGGCTTCTATCCCCCCAAGGAATTCACAGCCATCCTCTGGTACTTCGCCTCGGGCGACAACACCAAATACTCCTACGACAAGTACATGCAGATCTTCGACAAGGAGATACGTCCCGTAATGGAGAAAGCCCTCAAATAAGCACACAGCCATGGGATTATTCAGCCGTAAAGAAAAGACCGCCGACCGCCAGACCCTCGACTCGGGCCTTGCCAAGACCAAGGAGAGCCTGTTCGCCAAGCTGACACGCTCCATCTTCGGCAAGACCTCCGTCGACGACGACGTGCTCGACAACCTTGAGGAGACCCTCATCACCTCCGACGTGGGCGTCGACACCACCCTCAAGGTCATCGCCAAGCTGCAGGACCGCATACACCGCGACAAATACATCTCCACCTCGGAACTCAACGACATACTGCGCGCCGAGATAGCACAACTCCTGCGGCGTCCGCAGAGCAACATGCCCGCCACCTTCGACGCACCCCTGCCTGTCAAACCCTACGTCATCCTCGTCGTTGGCGTCAACGGCGTCGGCAAGACCACCACCATCGCCAAGCTCGCCTACCGCTATAAGCAGGCTGGCCGCAATGTCATACTCGGTGCCGCCGACACCTTCCGCGCCGCCGCCGTCGAACAGCTCATGCTCTGGGCCGACCGCGTCGGGGTGCCCATCGTGCAACAAGGCATGGGCGCCGACCCCGCCTCCGTAGCCTACGACACCCTACAGAGTGCCATATCCAAGGGCTCCGACGTCGTCATCATCGACACCGCCGGACGCCTGCACAACAAGGTAGGCCTCATGAACGAGCTCACCAAGATACGCCGCGTCATGCAGAAACTCGTGCCCGACGCACCGCACGAGGTGCTCCTCGTCCTCGACGCCTCTACAGGCCAGAACGCCATAGAGCAGGCTCGCCAGTTCACCGAAGCCACCGACGTCAACGCCCTCGCCCTCACCAAGCTCGACGGCACCGCCAAGGGCGGCGTCATCATAGGCATCAGCGACCAGTTCAACGTGCCGGTACGCTATATCGGCCTTGGCGAGAAGATGACCGACCTACAGCTCTTCAACCCCGACGAATTCGTCGACAGCCTCTTCGAATAACTGTCCACTATCCACAATGAGAATCAACATCATCACCCTCGGCTGCTCCAAGAACACGGTCGACAGCGAGAACCTCGCCGCACGGCTGAAAGCACAAGGGCACAGCGTCTTCTTCGACCGCCAAAGCAACGACTGCGACACCGTCATCGTCAACACCTGCGGCTTCATAGGCGACGCCAAGGAGGAGAGCGTCAACACCATACTGCAGCAGATAGGCGTCAAGACCCGCGGCCGGAAAGCCTGCCGCATAGTCGCCTGCGGCTGCCTCGTTGAGCGCTACAGAGACGAGCTCGTCAAGGAGATACCCGAGGTCGATGCCTGGTACGGCGTCCACGAGTGGGAAAAAATAGCACAGGATTTAGGCGCCATAGATACCAAAGGCACTATAGATACCATAGTGGAACGGCCTCTCTCCACCCCATCCCACTACGCCTACCTCAAGATTGCCGAAGGCTGCAACCGCAATTGCTCCTACTGCGCCATACCCCTCATCCGCGGCGCCCACAAGTCAATACCCATCGACGACCTCGTGGACGAAGCCAAGATCCTCGTCGCCAAGGGCGTCAAAGAGCTGATAGTCATCAGCCAGGACACCACCTGGTATGGCCTCGACCTCTACCACCGCCGCGCCCTCGGCGAGCTGCTCAACCGGCTGGCCGACGAGAGCGGCGCCGCGTGGATACGCCTCCACTACACCTATCCCGCCTCCTTCCCCGACGACGCCATCGACGCCATAGCCTCACACCCCAACATCTGCAACTACATCGACATACCCCTGCAGCATATCAACAGCCGCATCCTCAGCTCCATGCAGCGCGGCATCGACCGCGAGGGCACCCTCCGCCTGCTCGAGAAGTTCCGCCAGCGGCTGCCCGACGCAGCCATCCGCACCACCCTCATCGTAGGCTACCCGGGCGAGAGCGCCGAGGACTTCGAGGAACTCAAGGAGTTCGTGCGGCAGGCACGCTTCGACCGCATGGGCTGCTTCGCCTACTCGCCCGAGGAAGGCACACCCGCCGAACACCTCGGCGACCCCGTGCCCGACGAGGAGAAAGAGCGCCGCGTCAGCGAGCTCATGGCCGTGCAAGAAGCAATCTCCCTCGAGAAGAACGAAGCCCGCGTCGGGCACACCTTCCGATGCCTCGTCGACCGCATCGACGAGGATGGCATCGTGGCGCGCACCGAATACGACAGCCCCGAAGTCGACGACGAAGTCCTTATCCCTCATAATAAAATATCGACACATCAACATATCAACGTTGCCCCGGGCGACTTCATCACCGTACGCATCACCTCCGCCATGGAGAACGACCTCATCGGCGAGATAACCGAGGCTTAAACCCTCATTCTCAACACGCCAATGTCCTCGCGCGCCGTTCTGACTCCCCACAAGAGAAAAACGACGCATAGATAATATAAGGCCCTTCCGCTCGGAAGGGCCTTTTTTAAACTAAACTTTAACACACCCATCACTGACCACCTACTGCTTCACGAACTTTGTGTAGTATTTCTCCTTGGCGGTGGTTATCTCGAGTATGTAGACGCCCGGGGCGAGGCATGAGATGTCGGCGGTGGAGGCTGTGGACGTCAGGGGCATCCGCCAGCCTGAGAGCGATATTGCCGCCACAGCTGTGGGGACGACGCCTGCGGGGCAGTCGAAGTGGAGCCTGTCGCTGGCCGGCACGGGGAACACCCTCGGCGTCACAGCCGTCACGGTGCTGATGCCGTGACTCGGCCGCACATACAGGTGCATGAACGCCGTGTCCACATACTTGGCTATGACGTTGGTCTCGCCATAGACAGGGAAGCTTATATCCCCGAACTGTGCACTTGTATTCAGCAGGTTGCACAGATACAGTACACTGTCGTGCAAAACTATTGGTCCTGGATAATTTCTTGCTCTGCTTTCAATACCATAGTCTATGCCGTCGATAACTCTGCCTGAGTAATCAAACACTGTCAAAGCAAGTCCATCATTGTATTTATTATTAAATCTTATTGTTTGCCGAGGAAACCTCACAGTACTACAGTATGAACTCTGAAAGAAAACCCTGTTGTCTTTACATAACAGGTCGTATTTAGAGTACCCTGTTGATCCAAGTGAACTAACGGATGGCACAATACCACAAGAATGCAGTACCGGTTCATCGTCGTTGTTATAAAATGACAGGACACAGGCATCGTTTCTCAGCGGTAGAGGTGTGCCGCGGTATGTAAACATTGAGGAATTTGTTACCGTATCAAGATAAGAATTGCGACCAACAGATGCTGACAAGAAAAGAAGATTGCTGTCATAATCAAAATCAATATCATGAAAAGACTTCCTCATTATCGTTTGCTCACCGTACCAGATGCTATCGTCCAATGATATCGCCCACCGCGGGCTCAATAACGAGTCAAATTTTACTAAATAGCTATTCGTGATGGACTTGGACGAATGTCGCACTATAATGTCTGCCACAGAATCAATTATTATCACATTGCTACTGTCACCACCTCTCATGCTAAGAGCCGGATATAAAAAGTAAAGACTTCCTGAAGTGTCGACTTTTATATTCGGGGTCCAGTACGAAATGTAGTCCCGACCGCTCTTTTGCACCACATACCTGCTCGCCAGCAAGGTGTCGAAATGAGGCGAGAATTTCATTATCTGTGGCACCCAGTCTGGACGGTATTCGTCGTTGAAATATATCTCTCCAGCACAACGGTTGTCAACCCAAAATTTTAGCCCAATGCCATCCTTTCCTTCAAGGTCTATCTCGCTAAGATAATCCCAATCGGTAAGACGGCCGATATAAATGTTCCCATGCCTGTCTATATCAAACGCAGGGTTGCATAAAGGCTCAGTAAGAATATTTCCACCAGATGACAGATAATCATTTCCGGTGGAATCTATAAAAGACACCTGCAAAAAATGCTGTTCAATCACGTTGCCTGAAAAATCAAACGTGATGAGAGCTGTATAGTTTCCATTGGAAGTAACCGTGGGTATCGGATATTCAGGGAAGTTGCTGGCTCCTATTAAGAAAGTATCAAGATAGTAACAATAGCCAAGTTGCGGTTTTACAAATTGCACCATGACTGCGAAAGCCGTGTCTCCTAATTTCTTTATATCATAAGGGATTGCTCCTGTACGATTTGAAAAGATAAGCTTCTTCCACTCCATTTCTCCTTCAGATGATATTTTTGCTATCAAAACTTGGGCATAAAGGGATTTGTTTTGTTTGTTTATTGACGGTGTAATATATTGCCCCTCCCAAATAGATGAAGCATCACAAACACCGAGTATAAAGAGATTTCCAACGCTGTCGGTGACTCCACCAACAATTTCGTATCCGTCCTCTGAGACAGTATACCCCTTCGCCCACTCAAAACGCTGCGCCTGGACGGAAAGAGCCGACACAATTAATATTGCTATTATAGATATCTTTTTCATGGTGTTATTGTTTTATCAATTTATGATATGTCATTTCTCTGTTTTCTCTCCAGGCAGGGACGACGGGGCGTTGAGGAACCTCACAAAGGTCGTCGCCTGCCGCTGGCAGTAATTGTGGCCGACGACAGACACGACATAGTCGTCGGAGCAGCGCGCCGGGTAATAGTCGCCGCCTGTGGTCTTATGCCCGGGGTCTTTGAGCCGCCACCAGGTATGGTGATCCCCATGGTAGGAGGGCGAGGCTCGCAGATACTGGGGCTCGCCTGCCGGGAGCTCCATATAGAGCTGTTGCATCATCGACATGCGTTCATACGGGTCTTGCGACGACGCGATGTAGAAAGGCTCTGTCGACGTCCGCACGCAGCCCTTGTCGTCGGTGACGGTGACCGTGACTTTATATGTGGCCGACGCCCCGAAGGTGTGGTACACCTGGTCGCCCGCAGCGTGAAGGGTGCTGCCGTCGCCGAAATTCCACACCGACGAAGCTATATTGCCCTGATAGCCAAGCTGCGCCGTAAGCTTTATGGGCGTGTTGTTGCATGTCATGTTGGGGTCATCGGCGTTGGCTGTCGTAATGCTCACCGGCGCCTTGCCCTCGGGCAGCGTGGGGCAGCTGTCGTCGGAGGTGCCGAAGCCGCCGCCCGGCTGCGCAGCATGCCCGCCATCCATCGTCGCCCATGGTCCCTGCGCCGTGCTGTCGACGGTGATGACGACATAGTCCTTGGCGTAGAAGTTGCCGCAGAACGAGCGCTGCAGCTTGACGTAGAAGGTCGTCGGAGTCTCCACCTCGTTCACAGCCAGCACCACGTTGTTGGTGAGTCGGGCACCACGTCGTCGCCCCACGCAATCCGTGTGCCCGGGCCCACGGTCATCTCGTG
Source organism: uncultured Bacteroidales bacterium (assembly GCA_900318275.1). Lineage (GTDB taxonomy): Bacteria > Bacteroidota > Bacteroidia > Bacteroidales > P3 > Colimorpha. The sequence goes on from ONJY01000031.1 coordinate 21,886, forward strand.
CGGCAGGGCCAGGTCCGCCGGCTCCAGCTGCTCCACCTTGTGCACATAGTAATCGGCCGACAGGCACTGCCGCCTGCGGTCGTAGGTATAGACATGCACGTCGCTGACCACACTCCGATAGCTTATCGTCACGCTGTCGCCGCCATACCACTGCGGGGTGGCATCCTTGTCGACAGGGTGCCACACGAGGCTGCAGCCCTCGCGCGAGGGGGTGCCGGCAAGGGCTATGCTGTTATAGAAGCATGCCGTGTGGCGGTTCAGCGGGTCGAGGTCGGCGGCCGTCGGCGCCGGGATGTCCTTGCTGTGGCATACGACGGGCGCCTCCTGCGCCCGCAAGACACCAAGCGACAGGGCGACCAGCGCCATAAACGATAACAGTCTTTTCATATCACCCAGTGTTTAATCGATGCTGACAATACTATAACGTTCTTCATGGCAAAAAATTTTATCTATATATATAAACCCACTTTCTCGCCCAAAAGGGCCACCTGACCCTGATTTTTAACATTATTTAACTTTAGCGGCCTTCTTTTTGCCCCGGAGTCTCGTTTTTCTATTCGGTGATGAGGTTGTATTCGGGTTCCAACAACGCAAGGTATTTCTTGATTATGTTCTTTTGAAAAAGCATGGCAATATTTTTTGATTGCAAAGATACCCATTTTTTCTTGAATGGCAAAATTCAATTAAATGCGTCAATGCGTTATTGTAATCCGCAAAAGCATCATCTTACAGTTTCGGTTCCATAAGCGTTTCGGCAAAATCCTCATAGTGAGCATGCTCCGCAACCAACACTTCTCCATCAGTCTCAAATCTCAAATCTCAGTTGCAAAAAAAGTCACCATTCAACTCACAACCCCCTTCTTATAACTATTATAACTAATTAATAATAAGGTATATATATAAGAAAAGAAGAGTACGGGATGGATGTGCGGGATGACTTTAAAAACAACTGAGACTCTGAGACTGAGACTGCCGGACGGCCTTCGTCGGCATCATACATTCCATAACAGCTTGTGCCTCATAGAAAAAAAGCTCGAAAAAAAAATAGAGTAAACGAATCCATGCGTTACAGTTACAGTTGTTACAATTAAAAAATGAGTGATACAATCCCCTTCTTATAATATATAACTAATTAATATATAGATATATAGATAAGAAATAGAAACAAGCATACCCCTCAAAAAACAACTGTAACAACTGTAACTGTAACAAAATGCCAAATTTTTCACAATCATTCT
>ONJY01000011.1 GCA_900318275.1 uncultured Bacteroidales bacterium
TCGGCCAACCTCAAGCAGCTCGTGGCCAAGACACGTTTCCTGCACAGCATGATATGTCTCGACGAGGTCTCCCCCACCCTGCGCGAAGCCCTGAGCCAGGTGGAGAGCGGCCTGTGGGGCGTCGACGACGAGGGACAGCCGCACGACCTCGGCATAGCGTCAGTGTTCCTCATCGGCAGTGCCGGCAAAGACCTGCTGCGCTTCGGCCACACCCTCTTCGCCTCGGGGGCCGTGAGCGACCGTCTGCTCAAAGCCCTCACGCCGCTGGGCGACGACATCACGCTAGTGGCACGCGACTTCACCAAACTGTTCATCACACCCGAAGCCTACAACGACTTCACACGCAAAGGCAACCGTCTGCTGATGCTGCAGCGGTCGCGCCTGATAGCGGTGACCCTCAACCCCACCTCGCCGCAGGGCTTCCTGCTCGACAGCCGCAGCGCCTGCGACGCACTCAGCGACGCCCTGCAGACACCGGTGTATGATGTGATGAGGATCTAGGGAGTGAGAGGGAGTGAAAGGGAGTGAAAGGGAGTGAAATGACAAATGAATTAATACGATTATTCACACAGACAAAATAAACATGGAATTTGGATTTCAACGGGTTATTGCGTGGCAAAAGGCACATGATTTTGTGCTTTCGGTTTACAGCATTACCCGACAGTTCCCTGACGACGAGAGGTTTGGCCTCACGTCACAGTTTCGTCGTGCCGCCGTGTCGATTGAGGCGAACATAGCCGAAGGCTACAAGAAGCTAAGCAAAACGGACAAACTACGGTTCTTTAACATCGCACAAGGCAGCCTCGAAGAGTGCCGCGACTACATTATTCTGTCACTCGACCTAAACTACATCACAGAGCAAGACTATAACCTCCTATGCAAACAATCTGAGTATACAAGCAGGATGCTCAACTCATATTGCGAAGGGATCATCAACAACAACGCATTAAAGAACGACACAATATAGAAAAAACGACAGAAAACCACCACGATAAAATACTATTGTCCTCTCACTCCCTTTCACTCCCTCTCACTCCCTCTCACTCCCTAAAAATAGAACCACCATGAGAATAAAAGAACTGATAAAACAAGACGCTGGCTTCCAGTATGTCATCGACAGCATGGAGCTGATGTCGGCGGCTGGCCGCCGCGCGATGCTCGACACCGTCTTCAGCACCGACAGCGCATGGCTCGAGGCCGAATGGGAACGCACTGAGATGGCCATCGACGCCGTCAAAAAATATAAGTACAAGAAGCCCTACATCGACCTGCGCCACTGTCTGATGTGCCTGCACGACCTGCACGGCACCCTGGCGTCGCTGGCCTCACACACCCCGCTCGACGAGGTGGAGCTCTTCGAGGTGAAGAACCTTGCACAGCTGAGCCGCACGGCCATGGGCGCCATCGAAGGGCTTGGATTGGCGGAGATGATACATCTGCCATGCACCGACGAGGTGTTCAACCTGCTTGATCCCGACCGCACGGGCATAGCCAACTTCTACATCTACGACAGCTACGACCTGCGTCTGGCACCGCTGCGCCGCGAGCTGAACGCCCTGCAGACCTCTGACGGCGACCCCGCACGCATAAGCGAGCTGCTGGCCATGCAGAACGAGATACAAACCGAAGTGTGCCGCCATCTCTCCGACGAGCTGATCCGGTGGCACGACACCCTCACGACAGCATTGGAGCAGCTGGCTTACACCGACCTCCTGCTGGCGAAAGCCGAGCTGGCCATAAGCTGGAACCTGACACGTCCGGCGATAGGCGACAGCATAGCATACAAGGGGCTCGTCAACCCGCGCCTCAAGCAGCGCAACGAAAGCATGGGCCTGCGCTACCAGCCCGTCGACATCACGCTGAAGCCCGGCGTCTGCCTCATCACCGGCGCCAACATGGCGGGCAAGACCGTATTGCTCAAAAGCATCGGTAGCGCGCAGATAATGGCCCAGTGCGGCATGTTCGTGCCTGCCGAAGAGGCCAAGGTGCGGCTGGTCGAAGGAGTGTCCACCTCCATAGGCGACGACCAGGACGAGATGAACGGTCTCTCGAGCTACGCCTCGGAGATTATCAAGATAAGCAACATACTCTCCGATTGCCGCCAACACGAACTGCTTATACTCATCGACGAGCCGGCGCGCACCACCAACCCCGTAGAGGGCAAAGCCTTGGTGCAGGCCATCATCAAGATACTCAACACCATGAATTCCTTCACTCTCATCACCACACATTACAGTCAACTAGGTGCCGACTGCCGCCGCATGAGGGTAAAAGGGTTTGTGGAGGATCTGTCCGACCTGCCGCTCACTCCGCAAAGCATCAACCGCTTCATCGACTATTCCCTCACCGAGGACAACAGCGACGACGTGCCCCACGAGGCCCTCCGCATCGCCACCATCCTACGGTGCGACCCCGAGATGATCAGCCTCGCCCAAAAGATATTGTAAATCTCGTAAAGGCTGCGCACCCGCGGACAATCCGCGCAACGCAATAATTTATAGGATTTATAGATTTCGCCGTAGGCAGGCGAATTCACTTTTCACTCCTCTGGACGGTTCCTAAACGGCTCCTAGACGGCTGGTAGACGGCTGGTAGACCTACTGAAGACGGTCTCTCATATTTGATTAGTTTCTCAATATGTCAATGAACTTTCACCTCTCACTAATCACTGGCCACTGATCACTGTCCACTGACCACTGACCACTTGTTTCGAATGCAAAGGTACGAAGGTTTTTCGTGGGGTTCGGTGTTTAGCGGCGTTTAGCGTGCGATTGTTCCCGATTGTTCCCGATTTGCCGCGATTACTAACGACAACAGAGACAACAAAAACAACTTTTGCCAGAGCTACGCCTGGCGGGGGGCAGGATCCGGTCAGGCGGTTTTGAGTAGGTCTACTAGCCGTTTACTAGCCGTCTAGGAGCCGTCTACCAACCATCATTTCCATAACCCATAACCCATAACCCATAACCTATAACCCATAACCCTTTTACCCTCAAAACGGGGTGAATGGGCGTTTCTCCGCGAGGATGATATGTGTGCCAAGTAGGGGGTAAAAGGTCGGAACGAGGGGTTTCTTGTCAGTTTTTGGGGCCTTGGAGAGGTGAATTTTGATGCATTTTGTTACGAAATAAGGGTTAACAAAGCTGGTGACGGGCGTTATACGATATTGTAATTTGTTGTCTACTCGCCTTTTAGGTAAAATTGCACGACAGACGACAATCCGACAGTTGTTTTTTAAGGGGTACCCATTTCTTATTTTTGACCTCTTATATTTATATATATATATCTAATTATTAATTAATTATAAGTAATATAAAGAGGGGCTTTTGAAATTAGGGGGGTACCATTTTTTTAATTGTCGGATTGTCGTCTGTCGTGAATTGCTTCCCCATTCCTTACAAGGCATTGTTTTTCTGCTTTTTAGGTGAAACTAGATTTACTTTTTCCATCAGCCATCAATCCATCAGTTGTTTTTTTGAGGTACTCACTTTTCCTTTCCCTCATCTTATATTACTTATATATATCTTATTATTAATTAGTTATAAGTATCATAAAGAGGGGTTTCTGAAGTTGAGGGTATCATTTTTTTTAATTGATGGATTGATGACTGATGGATTGCCGCACACCTTTCTCTACAAGGCATTGGTTTTTAACCTCCTAAGGTGGGTTATAATCACAATCACAGTATCACAGTTTATTTTTTGAGGGGTATCATTTTTCATACTCTTTATATATATTATTAATTACTAATTAGTTATATAGTATATAAAGGAAAAGCTGGTATCCTTTTTTTAATTGTGATACTGTGATTGTGATGGGACAAAACCAAACATATACTCTCTCAAGGCCTTCCCCGCCGAGCGTTACAGCGTTACAGCGTTACAGTTCGAAACCTGGAGGCTCCTGGCTGCAAATGTAACCGCATTTATCGATTGAAAAGTACACTTTAGGAATAAGATTTGGTTGGCTCGGAATTTATTCGTACCTTTGCAATCGTTTTAACACGATGTGGTCATGCAAAACAATATTGATTCTTATATCGTAGAACTCAATCGGCAATATGCTACGGGAAAGGCTCATGAGCATTCCTATCGCTCGGCAATACAGAACCTGCTGAAAGCCCTGCTGCCAAAGAGTTATACCGTTGTCAACGAGCCAACTCGTGAGACCTGCGGCGCTCCCGACTTTATCATTCTCAAAGGCGAAACACCCATAGCATATCTTGAAACCAAAGACCTTCAAGATTCCGACCTCGACGGCAAGAAAGAGCATAAAGAGCAATTCGACCGCTATCGCGCTTCGCTCGACCATATCATCTTCACCGACTACCTCGACTTCCACCTCTACGAAAACGGCGAATATGTCGATGCCGTCCGTCTGGCAGATATCCGTGGCGGAAAGATTGTACTGCTGGAAGAATCCACCGACAAATTCCTGCAACTAATCAAGCATCTGGCCGATGCCGCTCCCCAGCGCATCACCTCTCCCTCTCGTCTGGCCAAAGTGATGGCCGGTAAAGCCCGCCTGCTTGCCAACGTGATAGAACAAGCGTTGGAGAACGACAAGGAACAGACATCGGAATTGGCTATTCAGATGAACGTCTTCCGCGAATATCTTATCCACGACCTCAACGGAAAGACCTTTGCCGACATCTACGCACAAACCATCGCCTACGGCCTCTTCTCCGCACGACTGAACGACACCACGCCTCAGGACTTCTCGCGCAACGAAGCCAACGAACTGATACCGAAAAGCAACCCGCTGCTCCGAAAGATATTCAACGACATCGCCGGCTACAATGTAGACAGCCGTATTGCCTGGATCATCGACGACCTCGTGGCTGCCTTCCGCGTGACTGATATGGCGCGAGTGTTGAAGGATTTCAAGCAAGGCACCCAGCAAACCGACCCGCTGATGCACTTCTACGAGGACTTCCTCGGCGAGTACGACCCCAAACTCAAGAAGAGCCGCGGGGTTTACTACACGCCCCAACCCGTTGTTGATTTCATCGTCCGTGCTGTCGACGATATCCTCAAGAAAGACTTCGGCCTCCCGATGGGATTGGCCGACAATTCCATGATAAACCACGAGGTAATCAACGACCAGTTCATGCGGGGTATGAGAGGCTCCACAAAAATAATGCAGAAAAAGATGCACCGCGTGCAGATTCTCGACCCAGCTACAGGCACAGGAACCTTCCTCGCTGCTGTGATACGCCAGATATATGCCAATATGGAAGGGCAACGAGGCGCTTGGAACAGTTATGTGGAGCAGCATCTGCTGCCGCGATTGAACGGCTTCGAGCTGATGATGGCCTCCTACACCATCGCACACCTCAAACTCAATATGGTGCTGCGCGAGACGGGATACACACCGCAGAGCGACCAACGACTGCGCGTCTATCTAACCAACAGCCTTGAAGAGTACAACGCCGAAACCGGCACCCTCTTCGCCGCCGCCATCAGTCAGGAGGCCAACGAAGCCAGTCGCATTAAACGCGACTGCCCCGTAATGGTGATGGTCGGCAATCCGCCGTACAGCGGCATTTCCCAAAATAATGGTGAGTGGATAACATCTCTCATAGGCGATTATAAACATGAGCCAGGCACAAACGACCCTCTTCAGGAAAGAAAAATCTGGCTTAATGATGACTATGTGAAATTCATTCGATTGGCGGAAACGTACTTGTCTAATAACAAAGATGGCGTACTCGCTTTTATCAATAATAACGGTTTTCTCGACAATCCCACCTTTAGAGGAATGAGGTGGCACTTGTTAAAAACATTTGATGAGATTTACATCCTTAATTTACATGGTAACTCCATGAGAAATGAGGTTTCACCACAAGGCGGAAAGGATGAGAATGTCTTTGATATTATGGTCGGCACTTCAATCAATATCTTTGTCAAAACAGGCAAAAAGAGCGAAGATGATATCGCTGAAGTATATTACAAGGATTTGTGGGGTTTGAGAGATGACAAGTATGCCTATTTGGTCGATGCTCAATTTGATAAGACGGAATTTTGCAAACTCACTCTAACAAATCCGTTCTATTTCTTTGTTCCCAAAAATGATGATGGAAGGAGAGAATATGACCAAGGTTTTAGAATTGACGAATTGATGCAGACGCAAACAATGGGTTTTGTTACAGCAAATGACAAATTGAACATATCATTTACCGAGCAAGAACAATGTGATAAAATCCATGACTTATTAGAACTGAAAGAGAACGAATGGAGAAGTAAATACCAAAGAGAAAGGGATGCGAGAGATTGGACTTACCAAACAGCGAAAAAAGATGCTCTTACATTTGGTAATAAAGTACATAAGGTGGCATATCGGCCATTTGACACAAGGTTCACATACTATACTGGTAATTCAAGAGGACTCTATTCCAGCCCACAATACTCCATTATGCATCACTTGCAATTTGAAAATATTGGTATATGTTGCATAAGGATAAATAGTCGCGATGAAGAAACATTTTTTGTTACAAATAAGATAACAGACAAAACGCTGCTTTCTTCTAAGGACAATGCCAACGTCTTTCCATTATTTCTCTATAGCGAAGATGGTACAATCAAAAAGCCTAACTTCAACAAGGAAATAGTGCAGAAGATAGAAGAGTCTTTGGATGAGACCATCGACCCAAAGGAACTCTTCGACTACATCTATGCTGTGCTGCACTCGCCCAATTACCGCACCAAATACAAGGAGTTCCTCAAGATTGACTTCCCGCGCATCCCTTATCCCGAGAACAAGGAGGAATATCACCGTCTGGTCGACCTCGGCGGTCAGTTGCGCCGTCTGCACCTGATGCAGGAAGTGCCAGCTCCCCAACATGCCAAGTTCGACAACCCCGGCAGCAACATCGTCGACAAGCCAGAGTACAAAGAAGGCTGCGTCTGGATAAACAAAGAGCAATGCTTCGCCGATGTGCCTGAAAAGGCATGGAACTTCTACATCGGCGGCTACCAACCCGCCCAGAAGTGGCTCAAAGACCGCCGCGGCCGCACCCTCACCTACGACGACATCACCCACTACCGCAACATCATCACCATCATCCTCGAAACCGACCGCATGATGAAGGAGATTGATATATAAAGCCCGGAAGATAGGCAGGAAAATGAAGGGTGAATTATGGTAAATCTATGGCGGGGATAAGGTGACAATACTGTATCTATTGCCTCGAAATCATGCACATCATCCTGCACACAGACAAAAAGAATTGCCGCAAACACTTTACTCGTCAAGCATTTGCGGCAATCTTTGGCGGAAAGGAGGGGATTCGAACCCCTGAAGCGCTGTTAACGCTTACTCGCTTTCCAGGCGGGCCTCTTCAACCACTCGAGCACCTTTCCGTGGATGTTTTTCGTTAGAGAAATCGGGTGCAAAAGTACTACTTTTTTCCGATGTGACAAAAAAAATGTATCTTTGCTCCCTGAAACAACGAGCAAACAACCTTAAAAAATATTAATAATGAAAAAGTTAATAATTTGCACCATGGCACTGACAATGCTTGCAGCGGTGGGCTGCAAAGGCAAGAAAGCAGCCGAACCGATGACGGAAATTGAACAAAAAGTGGCCGAGTACGCCGAGTTTGAACTGACGTCGGACCTCATCGCCAACCTCTCGGACAACGAGAAGGAACTCGTCAAAATCTTCATCGAGATTGGCGACGTGATGGACGAAATCTACTGGGATGAGTATTTCGGCTATGAGAACCGTGCCAACCTCGACACACTGGCCGACCCTGCCGTGCGCGCCTTCGCCAACATACAGTACGGCGCATGGGACCGTCTCGACAGCGAGAAGCCCTTCGTGCCCGGCTTCGGCGAGCGTCCGCTGGGTGCCAACTTCTACCCCGTGGACATGACTCCCGAGGAGTTTGAGGCCTTGAACGACCCGCGCAAGAACGACCAGTACAGCGTGATACGCCGCGATGCCGAGGGCAAGCTCTATGTGCTGCCCTACCACGAGGCTTACAAGAACGAGCTGGCCAAAGTGGACAGCTTGCTTGAGAAGGCCATCGCCCTTGCCGACAATGCCGGCCTGAAGAAATACCTTGAGGCACGCCGCGAGGCTTTCCGCACCGACGACTACTTTGAGAGCGACATGGTGTGGATGGACATGAAAGACAGCAAGCTGGACTTCGTTGTCGGCCCCATCGAAAACTACGACGATGCCCTGCACGGCCTGAAGTGCAGCCACGAGGCCTTCGTGCTCATCAAAGATGAACAGTGGAGCAACGACCTGAGCAAGTTCGCCGCCCTGCTGCCCGAGATGCAGAAGCTGCTGCCCTGCGACGAGAAGTACAAGAAAGAGGTGCCTGGCACCGACTGCGACATCAACGTCTACGATGTGGTCTACTATGCCGGCGACTGCAATGCGGGCTCGAAGACCATCGCCATCAACCTGCCCAACGACGAGCGCGTGCAGCTGGCCAAAGGCAGCCGCCGCCTGCAGCTGAAGAACGCCATGAAAGCCAAGTTTGACAACATCATGGTGCCCATTGCCAACCTGATGGTGTGCCCCGAGCAGGTGGACAGCGTGACCTTCAACGCATTCTTCGGCAACACCTGCTACCACGAAGTGGCCCACGGCCTGGGTATCAAGAACACCGTCACCGGCCGCGGCCCTTGCCGCCAGGCCCTCGGCGCACAGTACAGCGCCTGGGAGGAAGCCAAGGCTGACGTGTGCGGCCTGTTCCTCACCGAGCAGCTCATCGAGCGCGGCGAGATCACCAACACCACGGTGAACCAGAACTACATCACCTTCATCGCCGGCATCCTGCGTAGCGTCCGCTTCGGTGCAACGGAGGCTCACGGCGTGGCCAACATCATGTGCTACAACTACTTCAAGGAGCATGGTGCCTTCACGCGCGACAGTCAGGGCAAGTACGTCATCGACGTCGAGAAGGCCCGCGAGGCAGCCCGCGGTTGGGCAGCCCTTATCATCGCCATGGAAGGCGAGGGCGACATGGCTGCCGCCAAGGCCTACAGCGACCAGAACGGCAAGATTGGCGAAGAGCTCCAGAACGACCTCAACGCCATCCGCGACGCCAACATCCCGCGCGACATCGTCTACAAACAGGGCGCCAAAGTGCTCGGTCTGTAACATTTAATGACATAGCGTTGAAGGCCCGCAGCGATGCTGCGGGCTTTCTTTTTTTACATTCACGCACATTTTTTTGTTAATAATAAAAAAAAGCGTATCTTTGCAGTGAACACCTAAAGTGGCCATCTGCCAGTAGCCACTGTGTTACAAAGGGTTGCGGCAACACTCCTGGGATAGGAGCGTCCGTATGCCGGGCAAAACAAAAAGCTGGCGAACCCCGAAGGACCTCAGGCATTTGTCTGGAGGAGAGGGAGAATTGTGCATCGTGGACAAGCATTGGTACGCACTCAAAGTATACTACAACCGTCTGCAGCCGCTCATTGCCGAGTGCAAGGAGACGGGGCTTGAGTTCTTTGCTCCGACGGCAGTGACAAAGTCATTGCTGTTCCTACACAGCGAAGAGAACGAGACGCAGAAGTTTGTCAGCGAAAAATACGGGAAGGTGTGGCTGTACAGGCAACCCGGCAGCCGGCAGCCGGCGGTCATTCCCGACAAAGAGATGGAGGTGTTCCGCTTTGTGGTTACTGCCGGACACGACGGCCTGCAGCTGCTGGGCGACGACAAGCCAGAGTACCACGAAGGCGAACGTGTGGTGGTTACCAGTGGCCCCTTCAAGGGTGCCGAAGGCCATATCAAACGCATCAAGCGCGACCGACGGCTGGTGGTGAGCATACATGGCGTAGTGGCCGTTGCCACAGCATATATACATCCAAGCTTGCTAAAAAGAGTAACGGAATGAAAAAAGGGCTGTTCCAACTGCAATACGAGCTCGAGAACGTGCAACCGTACACAGAGCATGGCAGCGACAATGGCGCAAAGCTGTTTGCCGACAGGCTTGATGAGCCCAATGTGAAGGAGAAAATAGACAACCTCACCAAGATGGGCTTCAAGGACACCATGAGGTGGCTTAATGCCAACAACGGCATGAAGGGCGAGACATTGGTGTTGCCTCTCACATGCCAGACACCGGAAGCCATCAGCTACCGCATTGGCAAAAACAAGCCTAAACTGCTCTGCATCTCACGACCGCTGCACACAATCGAGAATCTCGATGAATGCCTATACGCCGCCAACTGGGCGATACCTGACGGTGCCTATCTCTGGTGCCACTCGATGACGGCCCAGCTCAAACGGAAACTGACATTAAAGCGCTATCCCTGGGGTATAAGCCATCTGATAGTACTCATAAACTATCTGTGGGACAGAGTATGCCCCAAACTGAAACTGACAAGAAAACTATACTTCGGCATCACCCATGGCAAGAACCGCACCATGAACCGTGTAGAGCTGATTGGACGCCTATACCGCGCAGGCTTCGAGGTGATAGATGAGAACTTCCACGATGGCGAGTTCTTCCTGACGGCACAAAAGGTAAAAGACCCCGTGGATGACATGGCTCCGACAGGCTCTCCTTTGATACATCTGCGACGCATTGGCCTCAACGGCAAAGAGATTGTCGTACACAAGTTCCGTACGATGTATTCATACTCCGAATACGTGCAGCCATACATTTATCACTACCAGAGCCTTGAACGCGGCGGAAAGTTCAAAGACGACTACCGGGTGAATTTCTGGGGACGTGTGCTGCGGCGGACATGGCTCGACGAGTTGCCGATGATATGGAATATGCTGCGCGGAGACATGAAGTTGGTAGGCGTAAGGCCATTGAGCCGTCAGTATTTCAGCCTTTACACTCCAGAGATGCAGGAATTGCGCATAAAGGCAAAACCCGGGCTGCTACCACCGTTCTACTACGAGCGGAAAACTCCCGAAACACTGGACGAGGTACAGGAAAGTGAACGCCGATACATGGAAGCATACCTTAAAGCCCCCTTCGCCACCGACTGGAAGTACTTCTGGGGGATTATCGGGAATATCGTGTTTCATCGGAAACACTCAAGTTAGAGTCGAAAAGGCGAAGAGTCGAAAAGACAAAGAGTATGGAGAGAAGTATTGAAAATTTATACATTTGGCAAGAAGCACGTATTGTTGTCAATGACATTTATACAATGATGCAGAATTGCCATGATTATGGGTTTAAAGACCAAATACAAAGAGCCGCCATCAGTATCATGAACAATATTGCCGAAGGTTCGGAGTCCGGTAGTGATGCTAAATTTATCAACTTCCTCTATATCGCCAAAGGAAGCTGCGGAGAAGTCAAGAGCATGTTATATCTCTGCGAGGATTTTGGGCATTGTACGGAGGAAATTCGGATAAGTCTACAGAATCGAATAAAGAAGATATCTGGAGGCATTGTCAAGATGATTGAAACGCTTAAAAATGATACAAAATAATCGCAAAAACTCTTCGTCTCTTCGACATTTAGACTCTTCGACCCCAGTCGAAGATTGGACGACAGTCATCAAGCCAAGAAACAAGCTCCTTGAGGTCAACCTCAAAGAGATATGGGATTATCGCGACTTGTTGACCCTATTTGTAAAACGTGACATAATCACAAGTTATAAGCAAACCATACTCGGTCCATTGTGGTGGATTATCCAGCCATTGATGACCGTAGTGATGTACATGGTGGTCTTTGGTGGCATTGCGGGCATCCCGACCGAAGGGGTGCCACAGCCACTATTTTACCTCGGCGGCGTATGCATGTGGCAGTATTTTTCCGACTGTCTGACAAAAACCTCCAATACCTTCGTGAACAATGCCGGCATTTTCGGCAAAGTATACTTTCCACGTATGATAATGCCCATTGAGAACGTCATCAGCAACCTGGTGCGTTTCGGGATTCAGTTAGGGCTGTTCGCCGTAGTATATATCATATATGCCATCATAGGCAGCGCAGCATGCCCCAACTGGTACCTGCTGCTCTTCCCACTGCTCGTGGTGATGTTGGCAGGGCTGGCTCTTGGTTTCGGCATCATCATCTCGTCCATGACGACAAAATACCGCGACCTGCAGATTCTGTTCTCCTTCATCGTATCTTTGTGGATGTATGCCACACCCATCGTCTATCCACTCAGTCAGGTGAAAGGCAAGATGGTAGCAGGTTTTGACTTGTATAATATCATGCTCCTCAACCCCGTGACACCCATCATCGAGACCTTTAAGCATGGGGCATTGGGCACAGGTATGTTTGTTGGCTGGGGCTGGTTAGCCTATAGCTTTGTTTTCATGATGGTACTGATTGCTCTCGGCGTGATTATCTTCAACAAGGTACAGAGGACATTCATGGACACCGTTTGACGAAGTCGAAAAGTCTAAAAGACAAAGAGTCTACGAGACGACAAGTTCTTTTTGTTCTGATTGAAATTGAATAACGAGATTGACATAGCATTTGCTTTACTTCGCTGTTCGCTTGAGAATCCCGAGGTCTCGACGTCTCGACGTCTCGACGTCTCGTTGTCTACCAAAGAATGGTGGCACCTATTCAGGCTGTCACAGCAGAATCACGTAACTGCAATGATGGCCGAAGCATTACCGCCTGAGACACCACGCGAGGTGCTTATGCCCTGGATGGCAGAGCAGCAAAAAGCTGCCGAGTGGTATAGATACCAGCACAACATACAAGAGGAGATTGTCGGCACGATGGCTGAGCACGACATAAGCACTTTGGCACTCAAGGGCACACATATCGCACAATACTATCCCGTACCAGAGACTCGCGAATTCGGGGATATTGACCTATACTTCTATGACAAACATGACGATGCCGACCGTGTTGCCCACAAATATTTGAGAGTAAGAGTCAACAATAGCTCACACCATCACTCCAAATACAATTACCGAGGCGTAACGATAGAGAGTCACTACGACTTTCTAAATACGCACTACCCTCCTAGCAACCGCCGATATGAGACGCTGCTCAAAGAGTTAGCGCCATCAGCCACTTTTGAGGTATTGTTCTTGCTGCGCCACATGGCAGGCCACTTCGCCGCAAGCCGAATAACATTGCGTGACGTGATTGATTGGACACTCACATGCCAAGCACTAAAGGACAATGTCGACTGGACTCTGGTTCAAAAAACCATAAGACAATATGGCATGGAGTCATTTGCCGTAACCATAGGCACCATAGCCGAGCAAAGGCTTGGACAACCGGCGCCACTCTGTGCTGTAGATGGCGCTATCTCAAGTGGTCAAAAGCTGTTATCACGCATAGAGCGTGACATTGTATATGGAAGTATCGACGACCATAAGAGTGATGGTATCACACGTCTTGGATGGAAGTTACGCCGTTGGCGCGAGCTTGCATGGAAACGCCGAATGGTGTACAACGACAACCCGGCCATACTAGCCATAAGCAGCCTGACATCACACACATTGAAACCACATAGCATACTGCATAAACAATGAAGAAAGCCCTCATTACCGGTATCACTGGTCAGGATGGAAGCTACCTGGCCGAGTTCCTCATCGAGAAAGGATACGAGGTGCACGGCGTACTACGACGAAGCAGCTCGTTCAACACAGGCCGCATCGAGCATCTATACCTCGACGAGTGGGTGAGAGATATGCACCGCAAACGCCTCGTGGAACTCCACTGGGGAGATATGACCGACAGCAGCAGCCTGATCCGTATCATCAACGAAGTGAAGCCAGACGAGATTTACAATCTGGCCGCACAAAGTCACGTGAAAGTGAGTTTTGACGTACCGGAATTCACTGCCGACACCGATGCAAACGGTGTGCTGCGACTGCTGGAAGCCGTGCGCATTACCGGTTTAACCGACAAATGTCGTATCTACCAAGCCTCCACATCCGAACTCTACGGCAAGGTGCAGGAGGTGCCGCAAAGCGAGACAACGCCATTCTACCCACGTTCGCCGTACGGCGTAGCCAAACTCTATGGCTACTGGATGATGAAGAACTACCGTGAGAGTTATAATATGTTCTGCTGCAATGGCATCCTTTTCAACCATGAAAGCGAACGGCGCGGCGAGACATTCGTCACACGCAAAATAACTCTCGCTGCCGCACGCATCTCGCAGGGGTTCCAAGACAAACTCTACCTCGGCAACCTAAACGCCTTACGCGACTGGGGTTATGCCAAGGACTATGTGGAGTGCATGTGGCTCATCCTACAGCAAGAACAGCCTGACGACTACGTCATAGCCACAGGCCAATATCACACAGTACGCGAGTTCTGCACACTGGCCTTCAGTGAAGCCGGTATCGAACTTCGCTGGGAAGGTGAGGGTGTCGACGAGAAAGGCATCGACGCGAAGACCGGCAAGGTACTCGTCGAAGTCGACCCCAAATATTTCCGTCCCGCCGAAGTAGACCAACTTCTTGGCGACCCTTCAAAGGCCAAGCGTTTACTCGGCTGGAATCCCCAGAAGACAAGTTTTGAATCTCTCGTCCGCCTTATGGTACAGCACGACATAAAGAAAGTAAGGAAACTCCATGCAGAAGAATAGTAAAATATACGTGGCGGGGCATCGCGGTATGGTAGGCTCTGCCATCGTACGAGAGCTAAAACGCCAAGGATACCAAAACCTGATTTTTAAGACACATGCCGAACTGGACTTAACGCGGCAAGAGGCCGTTGAAGCCTTCTTCGAAACAGAGAAGCCCGAATATGTGTTCTTAGCTGCCGCCAAGGTCGGTGGCATCGCCGCCAATAGCGCCGCCCTTGCCGACTTCATGTACCAGAACATGACCCTCGAAATGAACGTCATCCATGCCGCTTGGCAGAATGGCGTCAAGAAACTGGAGTTTCTCGGCAGCAGCTGCATCTACCCTCGCTTAGCGCCACAACCCATGCCCGAGAGTTGCCTGCTGACCTCTTCACTCGAGCCAACAAACGAAGCCTACGCTTTGGCCAAAATTAGCGGCCTCAAGTACTGCGAATACCTCAACCGTCAGTATGGCACCGACTACATCTCTGTAATGCCAACCAACCTCTATGGTCCCAACGACAACTACCACCCCGAGCACAGTCATGTATTGCCGGCCATGATACGCCGCTTCCACGAAGCCAAAGTAGCGGAATCCGAGAGCGTCACCTGCTGGGGTGACGGTAGCGCATTGCGGGAGTTCCTCTATGTGGATGACCTAGCAGAACTTTGTGTTTTCCTGATGAACAACTATAGCGGCAACGAGACCGTCAATGCCGGTACCGGAAAAGAGCTCACCATTCGTGAACTCGCCGAAACCGTAGCCGATGTAGTAGGCTACAAAGGCGCCATCCTATGGGATGCCTCTCGTCCAAACGGTACACCAAGGAAACTGCTTGACGTGAGCAAAGCCACCCAGTTGGGGTGGACATACAAAACCGAGCTCAAAAAAGGCATCCAATTAGCTTACGAAGATTTCATAAAGAATGGCAACAGCAATAGAGTTCAATAACATAAGCAAAATCTACCGTTTAGGCTTGGTGTCCACCGGCACTTTGGCGCACGACCTCAAACGTTGGTGGACAATGAACATCAGGGGCAAGGAAGACCCATACCTCACCATTGGCGAAACCAACGACCGCAGCACCAAGGGCGAGAGTGAATATGTGTGGGCTTTGAAGGATATCAACTTCAAGGTAGAGCAGGGTGACGTCGTGGGAATCATCGGCAAGAATGGTGCTGGCAAGAGCACTTTGCTAAAGATCCTCTCCAAAGTCACCGCCCCCACCACCGGCACCATCCGCGCCCGCGGACGCATCGGTTCGTTGCTGGAGGTTGGCACAGGCTTCCATCCCGAGATGACTGGCAGGGAGAATATCTACATGAACGGCGCCATACTCGGTATGACCAAAGCTGAAATCACCAAAAAGCTGGATGAGATTGTTGACTTCAGCGGCTGCGAGCGTTATATAGACACGCCCGTGAAGCGTTACTCGAGCGGTATGATGGTGCGTCTCGGTTTCGCCGTCGCCGCACACCTCGACCCAGAAATATTAGTCGTCGACGAGGTCCTCGCCGTCGGCGACGCCGAATTCCAGAAGAAGGCCATCGGCAAGATGCAAGATGTCTCCCGCGGAGAAGGCAGAACCGTCCTGTTTGTCAGCCACAATATGGCTGCCGTTCGAAATCTGTGTCATACAGGAATAATTCTTAATAACGGATCTGTCGTTTTCTCTGGCACAGCCGATAAGGCGATAGAAAACTATCTGAAAAGCGACAATCTTAAGGAAAACATAACAGACAACATAAAACAAATCCACCCAAGACTAAACGTCAAAAGCATAAAAATAAACGGCACTTCTGCATCAATCTCCACATTAAACCCCACCCAAGGCCATCTGGATGTTTTGATTGAAGGAGACGCTGAGAAGATATCCAATGCTGACGCGACCATTATTTTCAGAAACAACGACGGCGCCGCACTTGCGCGTTTTTCATTCAGCGACAAACGTGGATTGTTGAACCTGGATGGACACTTCTGTCTCTCAGCGAAAATGCGGCTTCCCGAGAATATGCATGCCGGCCGCTTGAAAATAGACATCGCCATACATCAGCCAAACGTTGAATTCTACCTAGTGGCCAGAGAATGCTGTGTTCTGGACATTGAAGGATATATCCCCACTACCGGACAACTTCAGCCACTTTCCAGCGGTCTTTTGTCATTGACAGAAGAATAACCATGAAGAAAAAGCTAAGAATAATTAAACGATTCTGCCAACGGTTGCGTGACGAGTGGTTTCCCAAGAGAGAGAAACCTCATGTCCTACAGATGCCGATAACTTCCCGGTGCAACTCATGTTGTGTTACATGCAACGTATGGAAGCATCATGAGAGAACGGATATTGATGCTGCCGTTTTAAAAGATGCGTTGAAAGACCCATTCTTCTCCGAGGTACAATCCGTTGGCATAAACGGAGGCGAGTTCTCTCTGGTGCCGAATTTCATGGCAATATTGGAAGCTCTTACTTCCCTACCAAACCTTGTAAGCATCTACTTAATAACCAATGGCATCGCCACAGAGAAAATCAAAGAGCATACAAGGTCTGCAAAAACCTTCTGCGCCGCTCATGGTATAAGCGTTTCGCTATGCATTTCTCTTGATGGAGTCGGCTCCGTTCACGACACCATTCGCGGCATACCGGGCAACTTCGAGAAAACGATACAACTGATCGAAGATATCTCAAGCAACAGAAGCCTCTATTGCGACGAGCTCATAATCGGCCACACTCTTTCCCGCTTCAACATAGACAAGACGCATGAAATAGCAGACTTCCTGGCTCCTTATGACGTTACACTTGATGTGCATCTGGCTGTACCCAACAAACGTATCGGCACCTTTACCGACAGCGAGAAGTACAACGTCCTTGCAGACGAGAAAAGTCGGCAACTTGCAGCAGAATACTTCTACTCCCGTTTCCTTTACGAAGGCAATCTTACGGCGAAAGCACGCTTCTTTGCCAACTACTACTATCTTAAAAACAAGGGCAAAGGCCGCTTGTCGAACTGTCTCTACCGCTATCGCGACGTCACAATCGATGAGAGCTTGAACCTGCGGCTATGTGCCACCGCAAGCGAATCCATCGGCAACATCGGGAAAGAAAGTGCAAGCTCCATCATAAAAAGCGCTCGAACCAAGAAAGAGACGAAACGGCTATTGAAAGAATGCAACAGCTGCATACACTATTCATACTATCCTTTAAGCGTGAAAGGCCGCTTCCTTTTTGCATGCGAAGTTGCGAAGCAGCAATACAGCATGACAATATATAAATGCCACAGTCGCAGACAACGTCTTAAATTATATCTCTCCGCGTTGAGCAATATAATCAAAATGGTGGTCAAATATGATTACTAAGATTAAAGCAACCGTCATTGGATGGTACGGAACCGAAACCATCGGCGACCGAGCCATATTGGCCGGCATTATCCGGCTATTAAGCGAGGTGGCATCCGATATCACCATTGATCTCGGCTCCCTTTACCCCATACTTTCCGAACGGACACTCAGCGATGACGGCGCTTTCTTTGAACAATGCGCACACCAGAGCAAACTGAAGATAACCCTTTTTGACTCCCAAAAACGACAAGAGCTGGAGCGCTCCATAAAGCACTCCGATGTCACCATAATGGGTGGCGGCCCGCTGATGGACATTGAACAAATGTATATGGTTGGATATGCCTTCTCCTATGCACGGCGGAGAAAGAAAAAGACCATCCTGCTTGGCTGCGGGTATGGCCCATTAGAGCATTCAGAAACCATAGCATGCGCCAACCGGATACTCGACATGTCGGACCTCTCGATCATGCGCGACACCAATGCCCCACACGCAACTGCCACCAATCTGATAGATCCTGCCGCATTTGCATGCCTCGAGCACCTCAGCAGGCATCCTGAAAAGGCAACCAACGATTTCTATGCCATAAACATTCGCGACATTTCGGCAGCCGGCGGCCACTATCCAACAAATGCCGACATTGAAAAATACCTCATCGAATGGCTTGGACGATTCGCTGACGAAGCCGACAAACCGATACGTCTGGTTCCGATGCACACCTTTTCCGTTGGCTGCGACGACAGAATCATCTTGAACCGGATAGCGAAGAAACTGAAGTCACCCAAAATAGAAGTCATCACCCTTCCCCCGTCGCTTGACGAGACGATGGACATTTACCGGAACGCCAGCTTGTGTATCGGCATGCGCTTCCACGCCGTCTTGATGCAAACCATCCTCAACGGCAACAACATCATCCTCGACTATACCGACCCAAAGCGTGGGAAAATCATCGAACTGATGCGACAACTCGACATCGAAGACGTCTACAAAGACAGATACCTCTCCGCCTGTCAAGTCCACAGCGCAATAACCATCAAGCCCTTCGGAGACACGCCCTACAAACCGGATATGACGCGCATCAAGCAGTTTTTCAATACATACACGACTCTCATCACACAAGCATTACAACAATGAAAGTACTGCATATAACATATACCGATGCGGGCGGTGCGGGAATCGCGGCCACGAGGATACACCAATCCTTGCGCCGACAAGGCATAGACAGCTCGATGCTGGTGGCGGAAAAGACATCCTATGACGACAATGTCCTTACCGCCGAGACCTGCTTCAGACCTTCATACATTCCGCCAAAGAACAAAATACTGAGGAAAATCAAGAAAATGGCGCGCAAGCGCGGCCACTTCCTCAGCACGGAAGAACGCTTCAACCGCCTTGTAGAGCTGATACCATACTCTCACAAAACCTTCTTCACCTCACCTCTCTCCAGCTACAATCTCGACCAACATCCGGCAGTTATAGAAGCCGACATCATTCACCTGCATTGGGTTGCCAACTTCGTCGATTATCCCACATTCTTCCCGGCCATCAACAAACCCATTGTCTGGACGTTGCACGACGAGAACCTCGCCTATGGCGGCTTCCATTACGGGCGGGAACGCGAACAATACTACCCTTACTACGCCGAAGTCGAAGACGCCTACTGCCGGATAAAGCAATCGTCGTTGGCACAATGCAAGGACATCCACGTGGTGGCGTTGTCCCGTATGATGAAGGACTTCTACACCACACACTCATTCCTGTCCGACCGCCCAACCACCGTCATCCACAACGGAATAGACACCGACATTTTCCGGCCGCTCGACCGGAACATCGGCCGGCAGATATACCACATCCCCGAGCAGAACTATGTAATCGTCTTCTGCTGCGTCAACCTCAACGACAAACGCAAAGGGCTTGCCGAACTGGTCGAAGCCATAAGCAAGCTGCAACGACCCGACATAACACTCCTCTGTATCGGCGGCGGACGTTTCGACACCGACCTGCCCGTTGACATCAGATACACAGGCCCCATCAACAACCCCTACCTGCTGGCAATGACCTATTCCTGCGGCAACCTATTCGCATTCCCCTCCTACCAGGAAGCCTTTGCACAAGCACCGCTCGAAGCAATCGCCTGCGGCCTTCCTATTGTCGCATTCCCATGCAGCGGAATGGAGGAACTGGTCAATCCGCAAAACGGCATAGTTTGCAAAGACTTTACCACCGAAGCATTAGTGAAAGGGCTTACCGAAGTAACCAGCAAAGAATACGACACCACCATTCTGCACAACGACATCGCACAACGCTTCAACAGCGCCGTAATCGCCAACAACTACATAGACCTATACAACAGTATACTTCACGCTTGATACAAAGGGCGTCACACAATATCCATAAAATGTACGACACCATTAAAGGCAAAATACTAAACAACAGACTTTTCTTCATGGGGGTCGCCATCATATTTGTCGTCCTTTATCACTACTACTGCGCGGTATCGAACGTACACCTCCTATCCATCTTCAAAAGAGGTTATATCGGTGTCGACATCTTCCTCTTCTTTAGCGGATTGGGGCTCGGCTACTCATACAGCAGAAACACCCTGAAGCAGTTCTACAAAAACCGCCTATGGAGAATCATGCCGCTATACTGGATATGGGCCATCGTCCATCTGGTGGTAATCGGCATCCAAAACAACGTCTTTCCATCCTTTTTAGACATCTTCGGAATCTTCACCACACTAAGCTATTACGGCATCGGCAGCATACGGAGCAATTGGTACCTGAGCGCCATCCTGTTGCTATACGCCGCCTATCCCATATTATATACGCTCACGAAAAAATTCAAATGGATATTTCTGCTGCTAACGGCTGGCATTACTTTTGTCATCATATACAAGACCCAGCTGAACTGGTATCACAACGTCTTTGTAGGGAGATTGTACATCTTCCTCCTCGGCATCTATATCTATCAAACAATCAACGATGATGACCGGCATCGCATTTTCGACTACATCGCGATTGCGCTTATTTCAATCGCGGGCTTAGTGTCCCTGTTCGTCAACACCCACCAGTTCGACTATTGGGGAACCAACTGCCTGTGCCCCATCCTCATAGCGCTACTCTGCCTCTTCCCCGATAAGATAACGAATTCAAAGATTCTTGCCTTCTGCGGCAAACATTCGCTTGAAATCTTCATCGCCAACTGCTGGACAATGCTGTTGATGTCAACCATAGACAACTGTGCTGGAAGCATCGTCAAAAGCATAGCGTATTTCATATCCAACGCGCTTTTTGCATTGGCGCTAATATACATAAACAAGTTGATTACACAACAGCATACAAAAAAGACAGCGTGACGCACCAACAAGCAACATACACCGACCGTTCGACCATCGTTCAACCATCCATCGACCATAGTTCGACCATTACGTATGGTTGAAGGATGGTCGAACGATGGTCGAAGGATGGTCGAAATGCCGAGGGAAGGGCGAAGGAAGGGCGAGTGAAAAACGACTGGATAACGGCTGATAAACGGAAAAGTACCTATAAGAACCAATATAATAACCAACTGAAAAACGACAATTATGGCAAACAGAGTACAAGGATTGAATATCAGCGGACGGCTGAAAGAGAGCGGAATAACGATATATAACCGCAACGGAAGGACTGTAACCCGGACGGCCACGAGCCTGCAGCCGGAACGGCGCACACGCAAGCAGTTCATAGCGCGCCAGCAGATGCTCCACAGCACGAGGATGTGGAAGCTGGTGAAATGGGCAGGAACGCCGATGTTCCCCGCACGGCCGACGGCCTACAACCGTTTCCTGAGCCTTATGAGCCGCACGGAGGTGGTATTCCTGCCACAGAACGGGCCGCTGGACGGTGCGACGATGCTGCTGCCCGACATGCCGTTGAGCGAGGGCACTATGCCCATTGTGAAGCAACACCTCGGCGAGGTCGACGGCAGCGAGGCGCTCGTCACCAACCTGACCCGCAGCAGCCTCCGCAAAGACGACAAACTGATACTGTACACCTTGAAGCAGGAGACGAAGGGCAAACCGACGGTGCGCATCTCACGGCGCGAGGTGATGTCCAACGAGATGACGGCGACAGCCGAAGGCCTGGCGCTGACCGGCAGCGAGTTCGCCGACGAGATGAAGGGGTGGGCGCTGGTGCATGTGCGCGGCGAGCAATGCTCGACGCAGACGGCCGTCACGCGCTGCACCTACTACAAACGGTTCACCACCGAGAAAGCCCTGCAGGAAGCCGCCGAGAGCTACGGTGGTTTGACGGATGACAAATAGCCGACAGGAGCATGAAACTCTCTATTATCATACCGACTTACAATAGCGCAACGGTTTTGCCGAAAGCGCTTGACAGCATCGTCGGCCAGACTTTCGGCGACTGGGAGGTGCTGATAATGGACGGAGTTTCGACCGACGACACCCTGAAGGTCGCCCAATCGTATAACGACAGCCGTATCCGCATCTACTCGGAGCCGGACAAAGGCATCTACGATGCGATGAACAAGGGCATCAAGAAGGCGCGGGGCGAATGGCTGTACTTCCTGGGAAGCGACGACTGGCTGCTGAACGACAACGTGCTGCACGACGTTTTCGCACAAGACACCGACAGCTACGATGTGGTGTATGGCGAAGTGGAGGCTCCGCATTTGGCTTCCAATCATTCCGGAGAATGGACCCTGCAAACAATCGACCGCAACAGATGCCATCAAGCCATTCTCTACAGGAGACAAGTTATCAGAAGATTAGGTGGATACAACACAAAATACAAAATCTGGGCCGACTACGACCTGAACCTCAAATGGTTTTTTGACAGGAAGGTCAAGAAGAAGCATATCCCTACGGTGATAGCGCATTACGCGGAAGGAGGCTACAGCTCGGTTTGCGATGCGGAGATGTTGAAAGACCTGTCGTGGATATTACTTGTCAGGGGGCGAAGGATGTTCTCGGGCAAGGAGAAGAAGGAGCTTATCCACGAAGCCCTGCTGACGGAGAAATCCCCCTTAAAGCGGCGAGTGCTGAAACTGTGGCAATTAGCATTAACAACCAATAAGCAATGACTTCCGTTGCCCTTTGCACATATAACGGTGAGCGGTATATTCGCGAACAGCTGCAATCGATCTTCAACCAAAGCATGCCGGTAGACGAGGTGGTGATAGGCGACGATGGCAGCAGCGACGCGACGATGGCCATCATAGAAGACTTCAAGGAGAGATACCCCATACGGGTATTGGAAGGTGGCCACAAGATGGGCGCAATCAGGAACTTCCTGCGCACAATCTCCGAGTGTCAAGGTGACATCATCTTCCTGAGCGACCAAGACGACATCTGGGTTCCCGGCAAAGTGGAGACGATAGTCGGATACTTCAACTCACACGAAAAGATCGACGCCCTTTTCACCGACGCGAAACTGATAAACGCCGACGGCGAGGGGTTCGGGGACGGCTACACATTGTGGGATTATTTCTTCGACGAGACCGCGCGCAAGCGCTGTGAGATGGGTTTGATGATTGAGGAGTTCTGCACCAGCGCCCACGCTACGGGAGCCACAATGGCCTTCCGGAAACGGTTGACGGAGCGGTTTCCGAAGACCGACGAGGTATGGCACGATGAGCTGATTGCCCGCCTTGCGGCAGCTTCTCATTCTCTTGCCTACCTTCCCGAATGCCTCACGTGCTACCGTCTGCACAACAACCAGCAGATAGGTGTTTCTATCTACAAGCCCGGCGTCACGCCGAAAAGGGATTATCGCAAGCCCGAGATGCCGTTTGCGAACGAAGACTGCTTTTTGATCGACGAGAAGGACAATCGCCATCTTGATTTTCTCCGGTTCCGCTGCAGCCTCAAACACCAGGCGTTCGGCTGGATAAACGCATTGGCGCACCTGTCGACATATAGAGAGTTCTACCACAAGGAAGCATTTGCGTTTGCGCAGTACGACATGCGTTCGTCGGTAAGGCATACCGGACGCAGAATGATAAACAAACTTATTCCATCCTTCGCCAAAGAGGAAGACAACGAATAATCAATTATATCAAGCCATGAATTCTCCGAAGATATTGGCATATTATCTCCCACAGTTTCATCCCATACCAGAGAATGACAAATGGTGGGGCAAAGGGTTTACAGAATGGACCAATGTGGGCAAAGCCAAACCTCTGTTTCATGAACACTATCAGCCGAAGGTTCCGGCCGACTTAGGCTACTACGATCTCCGTGTTCCGGAGACCCGAATAGAGCAGGCCAAGCTGGCAGCACAATATGGTATCTACGGGTTCTGCTATTGGCACTACTGGTTCGGCGACGGCAAGCAGCTCCTGGAGCGTCCTTTCAACGAGGTTGTGGCTTCCGGAGAGCCAGACTTCCCATTCTGCCTCGCATGGGCCAACGAGTCATGGAAAGGATTCGATCACGGATTAAAAAACCGCAAAGTACTTATTGAGCAGAAATACGGCGGAGAGAAAGATTACACCGAACATTTCTACTCACTCCTGCCGGCATTCCTCGACAAGAGATATGTCAAACGGAAGGGGCAACCCGTCTTCACGATATACTTCCCACAAAACATCCCCGACTGCAAAGCGTTCGTCGACTTATGGCAGAACCTCGCGCAGAAAAACGGCCTACCGGGCATCTTCTTTGTCGGGCTGTCACTTCATACCGACGAACACACACTTGCCTCCATGCAGCAAATTGGCATGAACGCGATAACGACTGTCAGGCTCGAGGACTTCTATGGAAAACTTACCCATAGGGTATCTTTGGGTCAAAAGATAAAGAACAAACTGACAGGGAACGTCCTACCGCCAAGAGCATTCGAGTACAAAGACACCATGAAATATTTCTACAACTCTTTGGATGCCGACAGGAATATTTATCCCACCATCATTTCGGGGTGGGACCATAGCCCCCGTACCGGATCGGAAGGCCTCATCATGTATAACTACACCCCGGAATTGTTCAAGGAGCACACCTCTCAGATGCTAAGCCTTTTAAATGGCAGAGATGATGAAGATTCCTTTGTATTCCTTAAGTCATGGAACGAATGGGCCGAAGGAAACTATATGGAGCCTGACTTAAAATATGGCCACCAGTTTTTGCAAGCGCTGAAAGAAGCAATAGATAATTATAAGAAATGACACCAACGGTTTCTATAGTCCTCCCCTGCTACAATGGAGCAGATTTCCTGACTCAATCTATCGATAGTGTCATAGCCCAGACCTTTACCGACTGGGAGCTCATCATTGTCAACGATTGTTCCAAGGACAACTCGTTGGAGATAATGCAGCAGTATGCCGGAAAAGAGAACCGCATACGCATCATCAACAATGAACACAACCTCAAACTCCCGGGAGCGCTGAACAGAGGCTTCCAGGAAGCCAAAGGCAGATACCTCACGTGGACGTCACACGACAACCGTATGGCACCTACGATGCTTGAAGAGTTCGTGTCCTACCTGGACAACAACCCAGACAAAGGGCTCGTCACCGCCTGCTATGCGGCCTTCAGCCTCAAGAACGGTGAGACGCTATACGAGGTGCACCACCCCGACCCGCAACTGCACCTTCCCCTCTTCAATTGCGTATGCTATGCTTTCATGTACCGTCGCGAGGTGCTGGATACTGTCGGCGATTACGACACCACGCTCTTCCTCGTAGAAGACTACGACTATTGGGTACGTATCTGGCAGAAATATCCTGTTGGCAAGATATACAAGGTGCTATACTATACCGGCGTCGGGGATGATACGCTGACCCTATCCCGCAAAAAAGAGATTGCAGAGAAACTGGTAGAGATGCGCCTACGGTATTTCGACAGCTTTAACAACGCCCTCTCGACACATCCAGACTTGCAGCGTAAGTTTTATATCTCCATCGCAGACAATCTTCATGGTATTACCCGCTTGAAATTCATCTTCCAGCGTGGGGTTGCCTTTGCCGCCTACTATTGGTGCTACCTCCGTCCCAAAAAGATTCTAGGGAAAATCAAAAGGAAGCTATGCCACGCCTGACGGTACTCATGCCGACATATAACGTTGCCCCGTGGGTTGAAGAATCTATCCATAGTGTCCTCAACCAGACCTATCGTGACTTCGAGCTGCTGGTAGTTGACGATGCGTCGACCGACGACACCCTCGACCGCGTCCGCGCCATCAACGACCCACGCATACGCATTGCCTCCTTCCCCAACAATGTAGGCCTCTCCGAGAACCTCAACCGAGGCCTAGACATCATCGACACCGAGTTGGTGGCACGTATGGACGGCGACGATATCGCTGAACCCGACTGGTTAGAAACGGGCGTCCAGGTGTTAGACACCATACCCGATGTGGGTATCTGCAGCTTCGGTTTCCAGTTCTTTGGAGCCAAGACATCGCTAGTACGTTTCCCCGAACATCACGAGGATTCCAAAGCCCAGATGCTTTTCGGATGCACAGTAATCGTGCCTGTCTTCCGTCGTGCCGTAATGGCCGACAACCACCTACGCTACAGCACCGAGGCCTTCCCTGCAGAAGATTACATGATGTGGTCGAACGTGTACCCGTTGACACAGATCTACAACGTCCAGCGCACACTCTTCCACTATCGGACCCACCCCACGCAGATATCCACCTCCCGTAGGGAGGCACAGATTGTGAAATCCAACGAGGTCAGGCTAAAGATGCTCCATTGGCTCAATCCCAACTTTACAGACGAAGAAAAACGATTCTTCCTTGATATATTTGTACCTTGTAAAATTGAGTCTAAAGAAGACATTGCCAAACTCAAATGTTTTGCACAACTAATCATCAGCCGCAACACCAATGGGAACTACTCCAATGAAGCGTTGCGACATAAGTTCAAACTCCATATAGGCTACGGAGTTTTGGAATATGTGGAACGCACATATTTCCCACGAAGCTACACCCCAATTGCGTTCCTCCGCTTACTTTCGAGCGGTCTCTACTCCACCCTTCCTGCCAGAAACCGCCGCAAAATATTGGCCAAAAGCCTGCTACTGAAGAAGAAATAGTCACACCATGAGTTATCTCCGCCGCAAACTGCACAATCTCACACACCCTTTGTTGGGGCGTGTACTGATGCTGCATCGTGTCGTGGGACAGCGCAGCGACGGCGAAAATCGAGAATTGGAAGTGACTCCACAATTTCTTGAACAGACCATTATAAAATACCGACAGCAGGGCTACCAGTTCGTCTCCATCGACGAGGCCTGCGACATCATTTCCAAAGGTCACACCAACACTCCCTTTGCTTGCCTTACCTTCGACGATGGATACCAAGACAACTATGATATCGCCTACCCCGTTCTGAAGCAGTACGAAGTTCCCTTCGCCGTATATGTTACCACGGGGTTCATTGACAACCGTCTCCCAATATGGTGGTATCCGGATGAGCAGTTGGGTATTTCCACCGAATCCTTGAAATCATTAGATGCTGACCCACTCTGCACCATCGGTGTCCACACAGTCAGCCACCCCAAACTCGACACACTCTCTCCCGAGGAACAACAAAAAGAGATTGAACAATCCCGACAAGAGTTGGAGATGCTCCTCAGCCACCCCATCCGTCACTTTTCCTATCCCCATGGTGCCTACGACTCCGACACCTTGAAGATTGTAAACGACAGTCATTTCGTTTCATCCTTGCGAGCATGGGGTGGGAATATCAGGAAAGGTGATGCCACTCTGCTGGAACTGCCACGAATAGAACTGAAAGAACCATGAAGACCTTTGGCAACGGAATAAAAGACAAACTTTCGGTCATCATCCTCTCATACGCCATAGACGAGGATATCTATGAGATGAACTGCCGGGCTTTGAAATCACTCCTTGATTCCGAGGCCTGGACAGACGACCTGCAGGTGCTGATTATCGAGAGCAGGAAAGACAGCACCTATACCTATCCGTTCCCCAACATAGAGGTTCTTATACCCAAAGAAGACTTTGGTTTCCACAAGTTCTTCAATATCGGTATAGACAAGACTGACGGTGAGTACATTGCCTTCTGCAACAACGACATTATCCTCAAACCAGGTTGGTTCAGCGAAATAAAAAAAGTTGCCAATGCCCATAAACGCTTCAAGTGCTTCTCCCCTATCGACGACAGCGGAGACTATCCCAGGATGACACCGGAAGCACTACCCCGCGAGAAAGATTATTACAAAGGCTGGGAGCACCAGAAGCATTTTGCGCCTTGGTGTTTTGTGTGGAAACGAGAGGCGTTCGACATTACAGGTCCATTCGATGAAACCGTTGACTTCTATGGCGCCGACTGCGATGAACAGAACATGATGAGCCGCAACGCTCTATGGAGCGTGGTATGTACCAAATCGGTGGTGAACCATTTGGCAGGACAGACAGCCGTCGTAAAGCAGTCGGGCAAAAACGACCAATATCGCATTACCGACTACGAGAAATACCCACTAACGGAATTCGAAAAGAAGCACAATTACCCACTCTGGATATACGACGACTACCGATTCTACGACGGCTATCAGAAATTGAAAAAGAAATGGGGATTGGACAACACGAACAAATGGCTGCAACGGATAATCACCAAACATCCCATCTTGAATTTCCGCCCTTTGACCCGACTTCTATTCACCAAACAGATGAACTTCTTCTTCTGCCGACTAAGAGGAATAAAACCCTAATCCATGTATAACAACCATTCCATCTCCTTCGTTTCTTTCGCCAATAGCCGTTATGCGTCTCAAAACCGTATCAAACGAGAGGCTGAAGAGATGCAATTCTTCGACCACATCTATGTTGGAGACGAAAAGATGCTTGAGCCTTGGTACTTTGAAAAATACAAAGACCGCTGGCCAGAACGCAGTTTCGGCTACTGGCAATGGAAGCCTTACCTCATACGACGCGTCATGGACCGCATGGAGGAAGGCGACTTTCTTGTCTATGCAGACGCGGGATGCACACTCAATCCTCGAGGTATTCCCCGATTGAAAGAATACCTCCACATGGTGGAGGAAAATGCCTGCGGTGTGCTTGGATTTGACCAGCACTTCCGCGAGGCGGAATGGACCAAAGCCGACCTCTTCGACTACTTCGGTGTCCTCGGCGACCCAAAATACATGGACCACGGACAGGTGGCATCGGGTTGCATCATCATACACAAAAAGCCAGCTTCGCAGCGTCTCGTTGACGAATGGCACTATATCATGCACTTCCAACACGACCTGGCTACAGATTCACCTTCAAAGATTCCCAATGTATCCAACTTCCAGGAGAACCGCCACGACCAAAGTGTCTTTTCCCTCCTGATGGTAAAATACGGCGGCGTAGAACTTCCTGTAGAAGAATTCTTCACAGAGGGCAATTGGGAAGAGTTGAAAGACTACCCCATTTGGGCCACCCGCAAGCGCATGAAAAAACGCACGTGGCAGAAAGAAATAAACTACCGTATCAAGAAACTATTCCATCTCACACGATGAGCGCCAACTATGCATATGTCACCATGGCCACCAGCAAAAACTACTTGCCTGGTTTGATGGCCATGTACTTAAGTCTTAAGCAAACTGGTACGCATATCCCTCTCTATGCCATGCTGCCTCACAACCTCGTTGTTGCAGAACCAAAGGCCATAGACAGTCTTCAGAAAAGCGGAGTCAACATCTTGAAATATAGTCATTCTGTTGATATTCCACAGCAACTCATTGACAACAATGCCACTCAAGGCGACCATCGTTTCAGTCACACTTTTGATAAACTGCTCATCTTTGGTCTTACGCAGTTTGACAAAATAGTCTTCCTTGATGCCGACATACAAATCCTGCACTCGCTGGATCATCTTTTCAACATGCCCCATATGTCGGCCATGATTGCCGGACGTAGTTACCCCGGAAACGAAGATTGGATAGATCTCACATCGGGCATCATGACCATCATTCCACAAAACGGCCTTGTTGAGAAGATTGCAAACAAGATACCTGACGTGATTGAACAAAAGGGTGCCTGTGGCGACCAAGACATCCTGCAATCCTACTATTCCGACTGGCCTCAGCACCCTGAACTGGATATGGGCGAGAAATACGGTATAATAGCCTACTATGCCGACTACTATGAGAAGCATCTTGGCTACCATTACACCAACAATATCGAAGACACAAAATCAGTTGCCATCATCCATTATGCAGGAGAGAAGAAGCCCTGGATGCAGAACTGGTCTACACTCTCGGTGCTGAAACAGGAGCTACAACTGGCATGGATGCGGTTGATACAAAAACGTGACACCAACACCGTGTTATTAGAATACAAACATCTGGTCCGCAAAGCCCAAAAAATGCTCTACGTCAAATGAGTCTACGATCCCTCTTCCGACGCTACCGCACCCCATTGACATCCTACGACGGGCACATCATCTACTATAACTGGTGGAACAAACAGCCTGTCGACGAAATTTGGTTCTCCACCTTCCTGCACAATAGGGATTATACCAAACGTTTCCCTAAGGCACGCTTCGTCTTCTTTTCTTCTCTTGGCAACATAAACCTACTGCGCCTGGACACCTTGGCGCACCCCTTCTCGCACAACCGCAAGCACCTTTATTTCAACGGCGAGAACAATCACCATCCCAACTTCGCCCCATACCTGCACAACCTCCTTGACTACCGGTCAATTGACCTCAGCCTCGGCTTCGACTATACCGACGACCCTCGATACCTGCGCTTCCCCCTGTGGCTCTTGGAAATGTTTCCTCCGAAGTCTACCGAGCAGGACATCAAGCGCATCTGCGACCAGCTGAGCCACCAGCAGTGGGATGCCTCTGCGCGCAGCCGCTTCTGTGCATTGGTTTCCGGCAATCGCGGGCCCAACGACCCTGGGGCACAGCGGCGTACACGACTAGTGGGGAGTCTCAACGCCATCGCCTCCGTCGACTGCGCCGGGAAACTTCTACATAACACCGATGAGCTGAAGACGAAATACAACGACAACAAAGCCGAATTCCTCAAGCAGTACAAGTTCTACATCTGTCCCGAGAACGCCTCTGTAGAAGGCTACGTCACAGAAAAAGTCTTCCATGCCATCGGTTCCGGCTGCATCCCAATCTATTGGGGCGCCAACGGCAACCCAGAACCCGACGTGCTGAACCACGACGCCATCCTCTTTTGGAACCCAGACGGCGACAACACAGGCCTGCTGAAACAGATAGAGGCGCTGCAAAGCAACGATAAACTCTATCGGGAGTTCTTCGAGCAGCCACGTCTCAAAAACGACGCCTGGCAGGTGATAACTGGGTACTTCAACTCGCTTGAAAAACATATCGACAACCTCTTTCACTAATGTCACTCCTATCTATTATCATACCGGCTTACAATGCAGAGAACTATCTGCCACGATGCTTGGACAGCATATTCATGCAGGACTTCACCAACTATGAAGTTATTGTCATCAACGACGGAAGCACAGATAGGACAGCTGCCATCTTAGATAGTTATGCCATTAAATATGCGAATCTACATGTCATAACGCAAAAGAACCAAGGCATGGCTTCTGCCCGTAACCATGGTCTCGCACAAGCTACCGGCGAGTATATCATGTTTGTTGACAGCGACGACCGCATCATTGAACATGCCCTCGCAATCCTTGCGCAGCACATCGGCGGAGAGGACATCTTAGGCTTTGGCTCACGGATATTTAATGAAACCGACTGCACATATACCAACAATAGCGTAGCGGCCATCGCCTCAACAACAGGTTGGGACTACTTTAATCGCGAACGGCTCATATCCCGACCCGTACATTTTGTATGTATCTGGCAGCGCGTCTACCGTAGAGCCTTCCTTGAAGAACACAGCCTCCGCTTCGTCGACGGTTTAAAACGTGCCGAAGACGACCTCTTCACCACAATAGCTTTCCTACATGCTCGTAGCGTAAAGGCCATTGCCGACAGTTTGTATATATATCATGTGCGGCCTGGCAGCATCACTCGAAGCAGCGACCCGAAACTTGATGCCGACAGCTGGCGAGTACAGCAAATTCTTGCCGACACCTTCATCCCTATGCTGGGCATCAACAAGATGGTCATCTACCAGGTTTTGGCCTCCAACTATATCAACCACCTCTCCATAAAAGACAACACCCTCACCGCAAGCGAGTGGCAACAGTTCAGGGAAGTCTGCGTCACCCCGCGGCATCGGAAACTATATTTTATTGCCCACATAAGCCCGTCACTTCTTCGACTCTATAATCGCCTATGCTCTTCACTTCGATAGAGTTTTTCGTCTTCCTGCCGATAGTGTTCGCTCTCTACTGGCTTCTGCGCCGTCAGCTGCGGTGGCAGAACCTGCTGGTGGTAGCAGCATCTTACGTATTCTACGGCTGGTGGGACTGGCGGTTCCTGCTGCTAATAGCCTTTACCTCGGCATGCAGCTATTTCAGCGGCCTGATTATCAACGATAGGCGCTGGCGCAAGACAGCATTGTGGGGTAATATCATTATCAATTTGGCCATTCTTGGGCTATTCAAATACTATGATTTCTTCGCTGCCGAATTGGCCACCTTGCTGGGTTGTAGTGGAGACAGCGTGATGCTGCACCTCATCCTGCCCGTCGGCATTTCGTTCTACACCTTCCAGGCCCTCTCCTATTCTATTGACATTTACCGCAGCAAGATGGAGCCCACGCGCGACGTGATTGCCTTCTTCGCCTACGTCAGCTTCTTCCCCCAGCTTGTGGCCGGCCCTATCGAGCGCGCCACCAACCTGTTGCCACAGTTCCATAGGCAGCGGCAGTTCGACTATGCTATGGCTGTCGACGGCATCCGCCAGATGCTCTGGGGATTCTTCAAGAAGGTGGTGGTTGCCGACAACTGCGCCACGTTTGTAGACGATATCTGGGGCGATTTCGCAGGTCAGAGCAGCATTAACATGGCAGTGGCGGCGGCTCTCTTCTCCATCCAGATCTACTGCGACTTCTCGGGATACTCGGACATAGCCATCGGATGTGCCAAGCTATTTGGCATCAAGCTGATGCGCAACTTCAACGTGCCTTATTTCAGTCGCGACATCGCCGAGTTCTGGCGCCGTTGGCACATCAGTCTTACTACCTGGTTCCGCGACTATGTCTACATCCCTCTCGGGGGTAGCCGAGTGGCGAAGTGGAAGGTGGTGCGCAACACGTTCATCATCTTCCTCGTCAGCGGCCTTTGGCACGGAGCCAACTGGACCTTCATCCTCTGGGGTGCCTTCCATGCGCTACTCTTCCTGCCATTGATACTGATGGGCAAGAACCGCAAATACACCGATATCGTGGCTGCCGACCGTTGGCTGCCCAGCATCAAGGAGTTGGGGCAAATGCTGCTCACTTTTGTCCTTGCCGCCTTGGGATGGATTCTCTTCCGCAGCCAGAGCATCGGCGAAGCCATTGACTTCTATACAAGCCTATTTACCGGCGGTTTGTCCGGAGCCAACCTCCCCATGCGAACCATAGTTTTTGTAGCCATCATGCTGCTGGTGGAATGGTTGCAGCGTAAACGTGAGCACGGACTTGACATGTCGGGGGTGAGAAGCGGGGTGATACGATATATATTTTATGTGTGTGTGCTGGCTTTGATATTCGTGTTTGGTGTATTCAACGAGACCTTCATATACTTCCAGTTCTAATTTCAATCAGATTGCAAAAGAAACCCTTGAAACGTTTTCTGTTAAAACTCGGTATTACTGCCGTTGCCTTGTGTGGTGTGGCCTGGGGGCTTGATTGGGTCATTACACATAATCTTAGGCGTTCCGATGCCCGCATGTTCAGCACCTACAACGCCATCT
Organism: uncultured Bacteroidales bacterium; assembly: GCA_900318275.1. Classification (GTDB taxonomy): domain Bacteria; phylum Bacteroidota; class Bacteroidia; order Bacteroidales; family P3; genus Colimorpha. The sequence goes on from ONJY01000011.1 coordinate 33,608, forward strand.
ATGGCGACACCCTGCGGTGCGATGCCGTTGTGATGGGGTCCTCGCGCGGTCAGGTACAGTATGATGTACGCATTCTCGACAGCATCGCCGGCCTCAACTGCTACAACCTCAGCGTCGACGGACGTTGCATCGATGCCGAAGTGGTCATCTACAACGCCTATCGCCACCATGCACCTAAGCCCAAGGTTATAATCCAAAACATCGACTGGGGTAGCTTGCAGATGAGCAACGGCTATGAGCGGGAGCAATACCTGCCCTTCCTGGACAAAGACGACCTTTACAAGCAGACGCGTGACAACGAAGGTTTCAACTGGGCCGACCGTTGGCTGCCGCTGGTGCGCTATGCCGGCTACCGCAATGTGATATTCGAAGGCTTGGGGTTGCCCGCCAAATTGGCTCGACCGGCAATATACAAAGGATATGTACCGCGCGACGATGTGTGGGACGGCTCTGCATTCCTGCAGATAGACACCCTTGGCTTCGAGTGCAACCCCGAGGCGGTGGATATCTTTGACCGCTATCTGGCGCAATGCCAGAAAGACGGCATCCATGTGGTGATGGTATACGCACCGTTCTATATCGGAGCCACACGCAAGATGGGACCCGCCGTCGACTCGATGTTCGCGCTCTACCAGTCGTTTGCCGACCGCTATGGTTGCGACATCCTCAACTACCTCTACGACAGCATCTGCTACGACACTATCAACTTCTATAACGCCAGCCATATGAACCGCCTTGGTGCGGAGCAGTTCTCCACCAAACTGGCGAAAGATTTGAAAGCATTACTGCAATGAAACATATCCTCATCGTTTTTGGCACCCGACCGGAGGCCATCAAGATGGCCCCTGTGGTGAAAGAGCTGCAACGACGCAGCCAACAGTTCAAGACCACAGTATGCGTCACCGGCCAGCATCGCGAGATGCTCGACCAGGTACTCGACATATTCGACATCCGCCCCGACTACGACCTCAACATCATGCAGGCAGGGCAGGACCTCTACGACATATCTTCACGCATACTGCTCGGAATGAAGGACGTGCTCAAAGCCGAAAGACCAGACACCGTGCTGGTGCACGGCGACACCTCCACTTCCACTTTCGCGGCATTGGCCGCCTTCTACCAGCAGATACCTGTGGGGCATGTGGAAGCAGGCCTGCGGACATACAACATCTACAGCCCTTGGCCCGAGGAGATGAACCGCCAGCTGAACGGCCGCCTCTGCACCTGGCACTTCGCGCCCACCGAGCGGGCACGCCAGAACCTGCTGAAGGAGAACATCCCCGACGAGCATATTGCCGTCACCGGCAACACCGTCATCGACGCCCTGCATTGGGTGGCAACTTCGGGCAAAGCGAAAGCCCCTCAGTTCGGACGCGACGAAAGCCGTCGGATGGTGCTCATCACCGGGCACCGCCGCGAGAACTTCGGCGACGGTATGGCCCATATATGCCAGGCAATCAACACGCTGGCTGCGCGGTTCCCCGACGTAGACTTTGTCTACCCCATCCACCTCAACCCGAACATCCGCAAGCCGGTACACGAAATCGTCGACGGAAGCCTCAGGAACATATACCTGATGGAGCCGCTCAACTACCTGGAATTCATCGGCATGATGCAGCAATGCACCTTGGTGCTGACTGATAGCGGCGGCCTCCAGGAGGAGGCTCCCGCCTTCGGCAAGCCGGTGCTGGTAATGCGCGACACTACCGAGCGGCCCGAAGCCATCGAGGCCTGCACCGCCCGCCTGGTGGGCACCGACAAGGACACCATCGTCGATGCCGTAGCCCTCCTGCTCACCGACCACGACGCATACAACGCAATGGCCCATGCCGCCAACCCCTTCGGCGACGGACATGCCGCCGAGCGAATAGCCGATTGTATACGAGACTGATACCACGATTAAACAGCATACCCTCCTCACACCCTCCTCACACCAACCACACATCATCATCACATCCACATCACGATTTGGTGAGGATGATATGAAGCGGATTTGTTGTGGAAGCATTGTAGGTATCTACCGACAGGGGTCAACCGGCGAAACGTTTACAGTAAAGACTTCTCTCTAAAGAATAAGGAAAGCACATAAAAGCAGAAGATTTATGGCAAGCATAAAGAAAGGACAAACCGACGGGTTAAGCGGGAAACTCGGTAACATTGTGAGATACAAATGGAAAGACCGGGAATGCGCGCGCGAATGGGTGATGCCTAACGACCCCAGGACGCCGGCGCAGCTGGCATCACGGAAGATTTTCGGGAAAGTGTCGAGCCTCGGGGCCGACCTGCTGCAGGTTGTCCGAATCGGGTTCCGCGGTATTGCCGCCGAAAGGAGCACCACCGAGAAGAACGTCTTCGTGCGGTTGAACCGCCAGCATATCAGCATCGTGGACGACGAAGCGATTGTGGATTACACCCAGCTTCAGGTCGCCGACGGCCCGTTGGCTGCTGTCGATTTCGGCGAGCCTTCGACTGCCGACGGCCGCACGATACGCGTGGCCTTCAGCAACACCGCGAAAGCCAACCGGCTCAACTATGTGATGCTTGTCGCCTACCTGCCGGAGAAGCGCAACTGCATGTTGTCGGAGCCTGTGTTCCGCAGCGCCGGCGAGGCCGAGATTAATCTGCCGGAGAGTTGGGCGGGTTGCACATCCCACATCTACGGCTTCTGCTGGGACGGCAAGGATGCCGTCTCGCCTTCGAGCTACATCGGTATTGTCAACAACACTTCGGATTGAGCCATACCGCAAAGAGAATAATCAATAATGGCTAAAAGCATCCACCTTCCCGGCCTCAACGGGCTGCGAGCCATCGCGGCGCTCTCGGTGATGTGGGGCCATACCTTCCAGCGCGACTTCGGCGACTGGGGTGTGGAAGGCTTCAAGCTGCCGGTGGTGGCCGACGGAGTCACTCTCTTCTTTGTCATCAGCGGCTTCCTCATCACCTACCTGCTGCTGCACGAGCAGGAGCAGAGCCGGACGGTTAGCATCCCCAAGTTCTATATGCGACGCATATTGAGGATATGGCCCATATACTACCTCTATCTGCTAATCGCGGTGTTCTCCACATCCACCTGGCACGACCCCAACATCTGGTACTATTGCTTCTTCACCGCCAACATACCGTTCATCCTGACAGTCGGCATCTGGCCCATAGTGCACTACTGGAGCCTCGGCGTCGAGGAGCAGTTCTACTTGTTCTGGCCTTGGCTGGTGAAGCTGACCAAAGGCAGACACAGCCGCCTGCTGGTCATTGCCGCGAGCGTGTGTGTCGTATGGCTTGCCTGCAAATGGGGCCTCTACCTGGCCTACGGCACCAATACTGCCTACCGTTTCTTTGCCGTCACACGCTTCGACTGCATGATGATAGGCGCCATCGGGGCCATACTCTACTTCATGAAGAGCAAGCTGTTCACCAAGTTTCTGATGAACCGCGCGCTGGGAGTCGTCTGTTTCCTGCTGCTGCTGTTCTCTCTACCTTGGGCCAATGTCATTCCCGCGCCCATAAGGCCCCAACTGATTGCCATCCTCTCGCTTGTCTGCATAGCCAGCCAGCTGGACAACCCAATAATCAACCTCGAGAACCGAGTGTGCGACTTCGTCGGCAAGATATCCTACGGCATCTATGTCATCCATCCGCTGCTGATATTCGGTCTCTCCGCGCTCTATCGCAACGCCGGCATACAACTGCCGGAAGCCGCTGCCACAATACTGATATACGTCATCATCACCGCCGCAACGGTGTTTGTCGCCTGGCTGTCCTACAAGTTCTTCGAAAGCCCGTTCCTGCGGCTGAAGAACAGGTTTGCTATCGTACAGAGCCAAAACTCCATGATGAAATAACATGCCACGATTCTCAGTCATCATACCGCTCTACAACAAAGCGCCTTACGTCGGCAAGACCGTAGAGAGCGTCCTTGGCCAGACTTTCGGCGACTATGAGTTGATAATCGTCGACAACGGGTCGAACGACGGCAGCCACGAGATTGTGGCAGCGTTCACCGACCATCGCATCACTATAGTTCGACTGGAAGAAAATGTCGGCGTCAGCAACGCCCGCAACAAAGGTGTCGCTATGGCCACCGCACCCTTCGTCACATTCCTCGATGCCGACGACTGGTGGGAACCCACTTTCCTCGAAGAGATGGCCGGACTCATTGATCGTCACCCCGACGCAGGCATCTACGGCACAGGCTATTATATCGTGAAGAACGGCAAGAAACGGCTGGCGCCGATAGGTGTTGACGAGGGGTTTGAGGAAGGCGAAATAAACTACTGCGCGGTCTATGCCAAGACGCTCTGTATGCCACTTACGAGCATAACTGTGGCAATGCCGAAGGCGGTATTCGACGAGACGGGCGGCTTCAAGCCCCACCTGAAGCTGGGCGAAGACTTCGACCTATGGGTCCGCATAGCGCTGAAACACAAAACCGTCTTCCTCAACAAGCCGCTGAGCAACTACAACCAGGATGTGGATGTCACCTATCGGGGCACCCACCACCTGCGCGACCCCAAGGAGCACATGCTGTGGAACCTCGGCTATCTGGAGCCCGAAGAGAAGACCAATGCCGACTACAAACAACTCATCGACAACCTGCGCACCTACAGCCTGATGCCCTATCTGCTCACCAAACAATACCGCAGCGCCGCCCGCCAGGAACTGGCCAAGGTGGATTGGAGCCGACAGCCGGCCAATACCGCCCGCCTTTATCGATTGCCTGTCGGGATATTGCGTCTGCGCAGATTTGCCCTTCTTACAGGGGTTAAAATAAAAAAGCTTTGCTCATGAAAATCATTATCGATCCCGAGGACGACATACAATACATGAGTTTCTACATCAAAGGGCTTGAGGAGATGTTCGGTCGTGAGAGTGTAGTGTTCAACCACAAAGCCTTCGATGAGCTGCCGTCAGAGGAACGTCATACGAGAACCATGCGTTTTATTATCAAAACCGGTTCCTCCGAGAGAAGATACACAATCGACACCAACGACAGCCACCGAGTAAACGAGGTTCTGTACCAATGGTGCGACGCCTACGGAAGCGTGAACGCCAATTTCAGCAAGACCCCCGAAGCGCTACAGAAGAAACTGATATCGCTGTGTCCGTCGTTCGCAATACAATACACGCACCCTATCCATGCTATTGTTCCGACTCTCAACGGACTGCTACACACACAACGCAACAAACGGAAATACCTCGGCTGTTGGAAACGGACCATGCAACGTCCACGGTTGGAGGCATACACCATGCAAGAGCCACGCGAAGGCTATGTCTTCCATCTCTCAACATTGTGGCAGAGTGACGAATGGAATCGGAATGACGAGGGTGTGAACTTACGACGTGCATTGTTTATCAGAGCCTGCAAAGCATTGGGTGCGGAGATGACTTTTGAGGGAGGTTTAGTGACATCAAGAACCGGTGACAGCATCGCCCAGTTCACTGACTGTCTGAGCAAAAGGTTGCCTGCCGACGAGTGTCTGCAGAAGACAAAGGAGTCGACGTTTGTGTTCAACACCCCCGCCTACTGGAACTGCCATGGATGGAAACTGGGCGAATACATGGCATTGGGGAAAGCCATCCTGAGCACCCCATTGAGCAACGACCTTCCGTCGCCGCTTGTGGAAGGCGAGCATATACACTATGTGGATGTAACCTCGCCGACGGCGTTGGACGATGCCATCAGGCTGCTGCTCAACGACAAGGCGTACAGAAAACATTTGGAGAACAACATCCATCGGTATTGGTGCGACTACGGAACACCGCAGGCCTCACTGAGACTGATGGGAATAACACAATAAGCATGATACCTAAGACAATACACTATTGCTGGTTCGGGCGCGGAGAGATGCCGCAGCTGGCTAAAGACTGCATCGCCTCGTGGCATAAGCACATGCCCGATTGGGAATACAAACTTTGGAATGAAGACAACTTTGATGTCGACAGTACCCCTTACACCAAAGAGGCCTACTCAGCAAGGAAATATGCTTTCGTGACCGACTATGTGCGACTCTACGCCCTCAGCTCCGAAGGCGGGGTTTATATGGACACCGATGTGGAAATACTGAAACCATTGGACGACCTGCTTCACCTTGATGCATTCACTGGATATGAGGGTAGCAAACACAAGCCCCCAGTCACAGGCTTGATGGCCAGCAAAGCTGGGGGGCAATGGGTTGAAGAACAACTACATGCCTACGACGGACAGCATTTCTGCCGCGAAGACGGCTCATTGGACACCACCACCAACACCCAACGTATCAGCGCCATCATGAAGGCGAATGGATTTGTCTGCGATGGGAAGAAAGGACAATACAAAGACCTGACCGTATTCCCTTCGGAATACTTCTGCCCTCACCAGACCACAGGAGAGTACCTACTTACCGAGAACACCTACTGTAACCACCACTTTATGGGATCGTGGAGCAGCCGTGATACAAAAGGATGGAAAGATCTCATCAAGAACCTCGTAGGCCAACGAGTCATGACATATTTGATAAAAACGAAACGCAAACTTATTGGTTGACAATGGTACCCTATCTGCCAAAGAAAATATCCAACACCGCCATCTACCTCTACCTTGGGGCACTGGCTGCTGTGACCATATTCTTCATCCGTCACACCATGTCACTGACATTCTACATTATAGGAATAGTGTGGGTGGTGGGATTCTTCCTGCTCAGTTCATATTGCAGTATCAAATGGCAAACGATTCCCCAAAAGAAGCTTTTGCGCAACCTGTTTCTCAGCGCTTTGGGGCTTCGCTGGTCATGGACTATCTTCGCCTATATTTTCTACATGTACAATACAGGGGCTCCTTTCGAGTTCTCGGCTGGCGACTCCATATGGTACTACGAAGAAACCATGGGCAACGTGCATGCCAATATAGCAGATATATGGCGTTATCTTTTTGTTGACTCCAAAACCATATCCGACTCTGGTTATGTGCTCTACCTTTCGTTGCTGTCTAAAATTACGGGCTATAGTATCCTGCTTCCGCGTCTGGTGAACGGCATCTTCAGCGCAGTAATGGTTCTATTGGTCTACTTTCTGGCCAAGCGCAACATAGGCGAAGAAGGTGGCCGAATGGCAGCCATCTTTGCATGTTTCATGCCCAACCTTATCTTCTATTGCGGGTTGCACCTGAAGGAAACGCTGATGATCTTCCTCTTGGTTGCCTATCTCGAGCGCGCTGACTATCTGTTGCGTAGCAAGAAATACAATGTTTTCACTATAGCTATCCCTATACTATTGGTCGTCTCACTTTTCACTTTCCGCACCGTCCTGGGCGCCGCAGCCGTATTCGCCTTTGCTACAGCACTGGTTTTCACCAACACCTCGATTGTAGGCCGGGGGAAACGCATAATGCTCATCGCCTGGGGAGTACTGGCTGTGACAACTTTGACTGGCGGAGTCATCAGCAACGAACTGCAAGCAACATGGGAGGATCGTGGCGAGAACCAGGTGGCCAAACGCACACACCAGACCAACAAAGGTAACCAATGGGCTAAGTACGCCACCGGTACTGTCATGGCTCCCATGATGTTCGTCATGCCGTTCCCTACAATGGTGGATGTAGACCAACAATACAACCAGCAGATGATCAGTGGAGGAAACTATGTACGTAACTTCTTCGGAGTCTTTGTATTGATAGCCGTGTTCAGCGCTATTTTCATTACCAAGAACTGGCGCGACCTCTCTTTTATAGGTTCCTTCGCCATTGCATACTTAGGCATCATCTCGGCCAGTGGATTCGCCAACTCGGAACGTTTCCTACTGCCAGCACTGCCGGTCCTGCTTATCATGGCGGCTTACGGCATAACTCTGCTCAACGCCAAAAACTACAAGTTTGTCAAGATGTGGTACTATGTCGTACCCATTATGGCCATAACTTGGGCATTCTTCAAGCTTGGTTCCCGAGGCCTGTTCTAGCTAACCGAACTATCCGAAACAAGCCAAACAACTTCTTCTCTAACAGAATCATACGATGTTCTAGCTAACCGAACTATCCGAAACAAGCCGAACAACTTCTTCTCTAACAGAATCATACGAAAAAGCCTAAATCATGAATATTAAGAATGATACGTTGGCCTACATGGTTATTGGATGTGCAATGGAAGTATATAAGGCTCTTGGTCCAGGACTATTGGAGTCTGTTTATCAAAAAGCTTTATTAAAAGAGTTGGCGTATAATGAAATACAAGCAGAGTCAGAAGTTCCAATAGATGTTAGTTATCGAGGAGAGAACCTTGGTATTGGTTTTCGTATGGATATTTTGGTAGAGGATATTATAGTGCTTGAATTGAAGTCGATAGCAAAACTTGAAGATATCCATTACAAACAATTACTTAACTACCTTTTACTCACAGATAAACCTTTGGGATACCTTATCAATTTTAACGTTCCTAATTTCACTTTGGGACAAGGGTATGACAAGATTCGCAACCTACGCTACAATAAACCCATCCCCGACTGGGTCATATAATTTGGGTTCATTCGGCTTTTTAGATTAGAATTTAAGTATAAATACTTTTATCCGGTTAGAATCCTAAATCAAGGATTTCGGTTATTTCCGTTTTTTTCGGTTAGATGAATATTCTGATAGTATGCAATTATAAGCCTGGTGTCGGAGGAATCTCGGGGCAGGTGGAAATTCTGCAGCGGAAACTGCGGGAGGATGGCCATATTGCCGATATATTCTCCACCCAAGCCTCTGTCTTAAAACGGCTGCTGCTCCCGCTCAAGCTCCGTTCTGCAGCCAAACACTACGACGTTTTACATATTCATTGCTGTTCTCACTGGGGCTTCCTGCCTGCTATAGTTGGTGTCACTGTTGGACGGCGATTGGACAAACGTATCGTGCTGACCTACCACGGTGGTGGTGGAGAGAAGTTCTTTGACAAGCATACCCGGTTGGTGCGCCACTTTATGACCCGTACCGATGCCAATATCGTTCTCTCGGGCTTCCTCGCCAGCGTCTTCGACAAACACCAGCTCCCCTACTCTGTAATCCCTAACATCATAGAACTTGACGACACTCATTATCGTCTGCGTGGCACCATTAAGCCCAACTATATATGCACCCGTGCCCACGAGACATTATACAACATCCCTTGTATTCTGCGAGCATTCCAAAGGGTACAAGCCGAACACCCAGAAGCCACTCTGACTCTTGTAGGCAGCGGCAATGAACACGAAAGTCTCATCAAAATGTCAGAGAAACTTGGCTTACACAATATAACCTTTACTGGAAGGGTCGACAATAAGGACATCTATTCATACCTTGACAAAGCTGATATAATGCTCTCTTCTCCAACGGTGGACAACATGCCAGTGTCTCTACTCGAAGCAATGAATGCTGGATTGCTGGTAATCTCAAGCAATGTAGGAGGTGTTCCATACATGGTGAAAAACAACAACACCGGCCTGCTCTTCGAAAGCGACAACAGCGATGAATTAGCCACAAAGATGTTATGGGCCATTGAGAACCAATCTATTGCCATTACAATAACCATGCAAGCACACAAAGATGTCGCTCGCTACCGATGGGAGAATATCAAAGACCAACTCTACACTGTCTATGGCATTCGTTCATGAACATATAATACTGCCTCTCAGCGACCTACTCAGAGGGGAATCGGTGCACAAATATTTGCGGATACTCAAAGAGTCAGAGCACTGGACACCCGACCGGATGACCGATTTCCAGCAGCAACGTCTGCGAAATCTTCTCAAATATGTCGCCAAGGAGGTACCTTTCTATCGTGACTGGTTCCACGACCAGCGACTTAATCCACAAGATGCCACTCTCAAACAGATGCCTATAATCAACAAGGCTATCATGCGCCAAGAAGGCATTGAACGCTTTTCTGCCACATACTTCCCCCAGAAAGACCGCAGCCTCTCACGTTCAAGCGGCTCCACAGGAGAGCCTTTCTCATTCTATGTTTCACGCGAGGCTTCGTCAGTCAACACAGCAGCAAAACTACGCACATGGTACCAAGCCGGGTATCGTCTTGGCGACTGCTACATGAAGATTGCCAACGGTGAACGCCATGGGAAAATGAAGAAATGGCAAGACCTGATAAACCATTGTATATATATACCCTTCTATTCCATTGACGACACATCGCTCAGCAACATTCTGAACACCATCGAAAGGGAGCAGCCTCTATACATACGCTCCTATCCGGCACCTATTTATTTGCTTGCACGCTACCGCAACAGCCACACAGGGTACACATACAACCCACGACGGATATTTACCACAGGATCAACGTTGCCCGACGATTACCGCGAGGAAATAGAGAAGGCCTTCGGTTGTGATATCATCGATTCCTACAGTTGCGAGGGCACTCCAAACACCTATGAGACACCAAATCACGACGGTTACCATGTGTGTGGCCACTATGGCATCATCGAAGTGCTTGACAACGATGGATACCAAATCTCTGACGGTATCGGCCGTGTGGTCAGCACCGACCTCTGGAACATGGCACTCCCCTTCATACGCTATGATACCAAAGACCTTGTCGAAGTCCACAACGGGAAAATTACACGTATTATGGGTCGCGAGAGCGATGCTTATCTTGCCAATGGCGGTGAGATATACACGGTGCATAATTTCTCACATTACTTCATTTATGACATCCCGGGGGTGGACTGCTACCAAATAGTACGCCATCGTGACGACTCTATAACATTCAATATTGTTACCAACAAAGATTTTGACTCCTCAAGAATCCAGGATATTGTCGATTATTGGCAGCCAAGACTCGGTGCCAGCGTTTCCGTCAGTCTTGTAGACGATATACCCCTCATGCATAACAACAAAAGGCGAACCATCATCTTCGAACCATGAAACTTTTAACACACTACTCCCAAATACCGTCAGACCAGTGGGATGCCTTGGTAGGGAACTCACCGGTAACCTCGTGGTTCCAGACGCGAGAAGCCTATAACTTCTTCGATAGCCTCAGTTTCACGGAGCCCTTTGTGTTTGGGGTGTCCGACAACAACCAGATTGTATGTCTGACAGTGGGTTACCTGCAAGGCGATGGGGGGTGGCTGAAACAAAAACTCTCTCGTCGTGCCATCATCATTGGAGGTCCTCTTCTTACGTGCCAAACCACCGAGGCACACCTCTCCTCCATGCTCTCCGCCTTGCGGGAGAACCTTCGCAAACGATGTATTTACATAGAGACACGCAACCTCAACGACTATTCGTCGTGGAAGAGTGTCTTTGAAGCAAATGGCTTTTCGTACCAGGCGCACCTAAATTTTCACCTCGACTCCACTTCCTTGGATGTTATCAACAGCAACCTGAGCCGCACACGTAAACGCCACATCCACGTAGGTTTACGCGATGGAGCAACTCTGGAGACAGCATCCTCGGATAACGATATCAATGAATTCTACAAAATTCTCCTCGACCTGTACCAGACGAAAGTCAAGAAGCCTCTGCCCCCCCCCGAATTCTTCCATAAACTACACCATCTTGATTCTGCGAAAATCCTTGTTGTCAGATACAACAGTCAAGTAATTGGCGGTATGGCATACGTCTGCCTCAACAAAAAGGTTGGCTACGAATGGTATGTGTGCGGTAAGGACGAAGCATTCAAAAATCTCTATCCATCGGAACTCGCCACCTACGCCGGCATCAAGGCTACAGCCGACAAAGGATGCCCTCGTTTTGACTTTATGGGTGCCGGCAAGCCAGATGTGGAGTATGGGGTACGTAACTTCAAAGCCCTTTTTGGCGGCACGCTTGTGGAACATGGCCGATTTCTGTTCACCTGCCAGCCATTGGTTTACAGTGCAGGAAAACTATTCATGAAAATAATCAGTAACGTAAAATGACAATAAAGAATCTTTATACACGCTGCCGAAACGCATTCCTATACAAGGTAATGCAGCGTATGCCTTATAACAAAATACGTATATGGGCCCTCCGCAAGCAGGGCTATTCGGTAGGACAAAACGTATATATCCCATCTGATGTTTGTATTCCACACAACTTCGTCAACAAACGTGGCTCGCTGACCATAGGCGACCGGGCATCCATCGCCCCAAGGGTAACATTGATCTTATCTTCACATAGTAACGCTTCATCGGCATCTAAGCACGTGACACATCACGACAATACAATCACCATCGGCAACGATGCCTGGATTGGTGCCGGAGCAATCATCATGAACGGAGTGACCATTGGCGATGGAGCCATTATCGGTTGTGGAAGTGTGGTGATACGGGATGTGGAACCCCATACCGTCGTCGCCGGCAACCCGGCTAAAGTAATCAAGAAAATCACATTAGATGAACATACTTATTGACATCGGACACCCAGGGCATGTACATCTGCTGCATGGGGTAGCGGAAGAGATGATTGCGAGAGGACATAAGGTGTTCTACTCGGTAAGAGACATTCCTGTCGCCAAGCGGTTAATGGAGCACTACAGGATGAGTCCATGGGTAGACCTTGGCGGCAAGAAAGATAGCCTGACCGGCAAAGCACAGACCGTACTGCACCAAGACATTCAGCTACTTAAGTTTGTACAGCGAAACCATATCAACATCGGTTTAAGCAGCGGCATTGTGCTCAGTCATGTGTCTAAACTAACCTCTATGAAGGCCTATGTGTTCGACGACGATGACGACGCTGCGGAGCCTTTGATAGTTAAATACGGTCACCCTCTGAGCGATGTGGTCTTCACCCCCGACTGCATCCGGAGGAAGACAAAACATGCCGTCTACTATGCTGGTACCCATGAGTTGGCTTATCTGCACCCAAAACGCTTCTCGCCCAATCCTGTTGTTTTGCAACATGCTGGTATACAAGAAGGCGAGCGCTTCTTCATCATGCGCTTCGTGGCACTGAAAGGTCACCACGATGTGGGACAGCAAGGTTTGACGATGGACCAAAAGAAAGCGCTGGTAGCGTTATTGAAAACGCATGGCCGCGTCATAATCACTTCTGAGAGAACCATCGAGCCTGAGTTTGAGCAATACCGACTGCCGGTACCACCGGAGGAGATACATTCACTGATGGCTTACAGTGCTATGTTCCTCGGCGACAGTCAGACGATGACCTCCGAAGCCGCTGTACTTGGAGTGCCTGCACTGAAATGCAACACCTTCGCCGGACGGCTATCCGTGCCCAACATGCTGGAAAACAAATACGGACTCTGTTACGCTTACCAACCACAGCAATTCGATGAAATGTATCATCACATTGAACAACTGCTGGCAAAAGACCCCGAAGAACTCAGAAACGAATGGCACGCCAAACAACAGCGGATGATAGATGACATGATTGACCCTACCGACTTCTTCGTCAACTATATAGAGAACAATGAAAGCTTATCTTGAACTGAAGCGGCAACCATTGCCGCACTATAAACGAGCAAACCTATGGGCAACCATACGTCAATCGGCTCGCGTACACGGATATCGTTGTGCCTTGTGGTTTGCTATCATACGTTGGAAGGATCATGTGTTCAACCAGTGGGCAATGCGTTGCCCTTGGAACGCCCTAAGAATAAGACTACAACGATGGCGCGGAGTGCAAATAGGGCACAACGTGCACATCGGTCCAGGATGCACTCTCGACTACCCATACCCCTACTTTGTCATCATTGAAGACGGCGCCTCGTTGGCTGGCAACAACTATGTGTTAGCGCATAGCACACCTATGGAATACCACAAACAATGCATGGAATCATTTGTAGCACCGACAGTTATAGGACGTAACGTATGGGTTGGGGTGAATGCCACAATCCTTCCTGGCGTCACACTAGGCGAAGGGGCTATCGTGGCCGCCGGCGCAGTAGTAACCAAAGACGTACCTCCTCGGACACTGGTGGCCGGTGTTCCCGCAAAGGTTGTAAAACAACTTAATATCTGATGGACTTTACTGTTGAGAAATACAAGGAACTACTGGAGGCCCTGAAAAAGCATAAATGCTTTAGCCTCAGGCACGATGTCGATCTAAGACCTGACTTCTCGCTTCGCATAGCGCAAGTAGAGGCTGCCTCAGGTCTCACCGCCACATACTACTTCCGCACGGTGCCGGAGAGTTACGACGAGGCAATTATACAACAAATAGTCTCCCTGGGCCATCGGGCTGGCTACCACTATGAATGCCTTACCACATGCAACGGCGACATGAAGGCTGCCTACGATGACTTCTGCCTTAATCTGGAGAGACTACGAAAGATCGTTCCCATCACCACCGCTTGTGCACACGGCAGCCCCAGGTCTCCTTGGAACAGCCAGGATATCTGGCTGCATAACGAAATACATGCACTGGGAATAGACTATGAGCCTATGCAGGATACCGACTTCAGCAAGACCCTATACCTTACCGACACTGGCCGGCGCTGGGATGGATATAAGGTGAGTGTCCGCGACAAGGTACCTCGATATCAAGAACAATGGACTGCCGAAGGTCTTGTCTTCCACAGCACCGACGATATTATCAACGCACTTAACAACCCGCAACACCCCATACACCTTAAATCACTCCTCGTCAACACCCACCCTCAGCGCTGGATGCCTTTCGGCATACAGTGGATGATGGAAGCCGGCCTACAACAAGCGAAGAACATCGCCAAACGGGTCATCGTAATCACACGTCACTAACCACACAATACCACACAAAGAGAGAGGGCCGCGACAGATGTCGCGGCCCTCTCTCTTTTGCATTTATCGTACGTTCCTGTACTTCTCCATCCACTTGTTCACAATCGCTTCTGTCTGCGGCGTACGCTGTATTATCAGCGCCATACGGTTGTTCTCCTGCGGATCATACTCCATGATACCGCCAACAGGCATCAGCAACAGCTGGTTGGAACTGACATTAAAGTCGTTGACAAGGATGTTATAGGCAGCTTCGCATCGACGCTCCGACAGCCACTGGTTATGACGTATCGAACCGGTTATCGAGTCAGCAGCACCGATAACATAGTATTCTATCGTGTCGTCAAGGTTGTTGACTTCCTTGGCAAACTTCTGCAACTTCTTGCGACCGTTATAGTCCACGTCGTACTTGTCAAGCTGATAGTAGACTATCGTGGCCGGGAGACCCAGCGACTCATTGGACTGCAACAGCTCTTCTATGACGTTCACCGGCGCACGGCCCAAGAAGTCCTCCACCGAATCAAGACGCTGCTGCAGGCTGTCGCGCTCCTTGCTCATATCCACCAACATCAGCGAGTCACGCTCACCCTTGACATGCGAGAGGTTCTGCACCGAGTCTATGGCGTTGTTCAGGTGGTCTATCCTACCCTGCAGCGTCGACACAGTGTTGCGAGTACCGAATGACAGGAACTCATGGTTCACCTTCTCGCGTGCCGACGTCTTGGTGTAAGGATTGAACTTGGTGATACTCTTCAGCAAGTTAAACTTGACACCTATATTCAAGCTGGGGTTAAGGTCAAAGATTGAGTAATCGTTCTTGTAGGGCGTCCAGTCCCATGTCGACTCCGAGCCGAACAAATCAAGATGCGAGTGTATCGTCACATGCTCTGAGATAATATACTCGACGCCGACGCCGAGCGAGAAGGCCAATTCCAGATTACGACGGAAGCTACCCACTTCATAACTGCCCACAGGGTTGCGCTGTATGCCGTAAAGCATTGACATACCAAGTCCTATAGGAGTAAATACATGCCATCTGTTACGCTTTCCCGACTCATATCCCATAACGAAGTTCGTCCAGTCAAGAGTCACAAAACCCAAAATAGCTGCCGCATGGGCATGGAACGGAGTATAGCCGTTATCATTCCTCGCGTCCGTAGAATAGTCAACGAAGGGCTGCCTGCCATACTGTGTCTGTCCGTCGACATTGAAGAAATATAGCCTCAACGACACCGCGATATCGGGTATAACCCACTTACCTATCTCTATCTTGGCGTTGAAGTTGAGCTTGTTCATACGTGCCGATGCCACAAGCTCATTACCGATAAAGGTCTGGATACCGCCCGATAACGCAAGATACCAGTTATCAAAGGGCGAGGCAATAATGTATTGCAAGGTATCCCTATCGGCACCGAGGGCAAACCCCCTACTTCTCTGGCCAGACACACTTACAGTAGCCAGAAGCAATAGAGCAATTACAGTAAACCTTCTCATCTCTTTTTATTAGTTTTCTTTAGTATTAGTATCTGTATTATTCACTCTTTTATGTTTCTCCGTTTTTTCCTCATCCTCTGCACCATAGCCGTAACCGTAGCCATAGCCATAACCGTAACCATAGCCATAGCCATAGCCATAACCGTAGCCATAGCCATAACCGTAGCCGTACTTACGCTCGTAAGGCATCAGCTTGCGGTAGTGCACATCGTTGAGCAGCAGCGCCATATTCGGGAAAGCATGACCCTGGTACAGCTCCTCGATATTATCAAGCATACGCTTGTCGAACTTACCCGAGCGGATGACGAAGAATGTGTTGTCCACCAAGTGTTTGATGACATCGGTGTCCACCACCAGACCCGTCGGCGCCGAGTCGAGGACTATATAATCATAGCGTTTGCGCAATTCAGCGACCAAAGCATCCAGTCGGCCATTGCCAAGCAACTCTGTGGGGTTGGGAGGTATGGGACCGGTGAAGATGGCATCGACACCACGGCTCACGAGGTCATGCTTTATAATATCCTCTATATTGTCCACCTTGCCCACCAGGTAATTGGAGAGACCTGTATGGTGGCGCGAATAGAACAGACGTGTCAGCGATCCGCGCCGCAGGTCGAGGTCCAACACCACCGTGCGCTTGCCGGCAAAGCCGAAGCTGGCGGCAAGGTTAGACGAGATGAACGTCTTGCCCATACCGGGCATGAGCGATGTAATAAGGTACACGCGCGAAGAGCCTTGGTCCTTGTCGGTGCCGAGGAAGTCGACCTTGGCGCGCAACAGCCTGAACGACTCGCACATCGCGTCATGTCCGCTCTCCGACACCACGATGGAGCGGTCGTCATCCTTCTCGCGCGACGGTATCTCGCACAGGAAGGGCGCTGAGGTGGCGTATATTATGTCGTTGTGGTACTTCACCTTGGTGTCAAACAGACGCCTCAGGAAGAAGATGCCCACAGGTATCAGAAGACCTACCAACAAGCCCAGCAGCGTGGTGCGGCTCTCGTTGGGAGCCACAGGGGTGCGGTTGATGCGCGCAGGGTCTAGCACCTTGCCGTTAGGCTCGATCGAGGGCTGGCTGATCATCAGCTCCTCACGACGGCTCAGCAGATGCAGGTAGAGGTCTTCTTTAATCTTCGACACACGCTCCAAGCTCTCTATGTAGAGCTGCTGCTGCGGCACACGGCTCATCTTCGAGCTCGCCATGTCTGCCGTTATCTGCGCTTCGGCTATGCGCTCCTGCAAAACGCTGACATACACGTCGAGCAGCGTGTTCATATCGCTCTTCAGCGTAGCCAGCTCAGCCATCTTCTGCCTCACCACAGGGTTGTTCTGGCTCTGGTATTTCTTCAGTTCGAGCACCAACGCATTGTGCTTGGCAATAAGCTGCGTGATGTGCTCGTCATCGACACCCACATTGTTGGGTATCAAGTGAGTCTCATCGCTTTCGTTTGTCTGTATCAGGTAGCGCGCCGTGGTGAGCTGCTTGTTCAGGCGCTCTTTCTCTTCCGAGCTCTGTATGCTCGTTGCCAGGTACGACTGGCCGTACGACGAAAGGTCGAGCAAACGGTTCTCGCGCTTGAAGTCGGCCAAGGCGTTCTCCTGCACACCGAGGTCGCTCTGCAACAGCTTCAGACGTTCGTTGATGAAGTCGTATGTGTAGGCGATGATGCGCTTCTTGTCCTTGACGGCGTCGTCATTATAGACGCGTATGGCTTCGTTGATGACGTCGGTGGCACGTATGGGCGAAGCATCCTGCAACACAATCGAAATGATGGTGTTGAAGTCATCGTCGCGGAACACCTGCATGGCGGCACGGTAGTAGTCGGCCACAGCGTTCATGCTGCGATGCTCCACATGCAGGGTCTGACCGACATAGGACTCCGACATGAACCAGGTGGGATGCACCACGATGCGACCAAACGGCATGGCCACAGTGTCCTCACACTCAATCTTTATCGGCTCGTAACCCGCCTGCGTGGCGGTAAGCGACGACGTGCTGTTGAACACCACATCAAACGCCACAAAGTCGTCCTCGCCGTTGTCTATGAAGTCAACCTTTATCGGCGACTCACCGTAAAGGTCCTTCACACGGTTCACATACTTGGTCTTGGAGGTATAGAATACGTTGAGCTCCAGCGTGCGCGCCACCTCCAGCATCGCCGACTTCGACGAGAATATCATCATCTCGTTGTTGATGTTGCTGTTGTACAGCGCCTTGGTGGCGAACATATTCTTTATCGAAGCCTCACGGATGGAGTTGTCGTTACCGCCGGTCGTCGAGCCCTTGATGAGCACTCGTGCCGAACTTTGGTAGACGTGGTTCTGGTGACGCACCCAATAACCGGCCACAAAGGCTCCCACAGCGGCACAGAGTATCAGCCAGTGAAGGTTGCGCAACACTATAAACATTATATCCTTGACGTGAAGCTTGGGTCCTTTCTTCTCGTCGAGGAATGCCATGTTGTTATTTTCTTTGCCGTCTGCCATTAGTATTAGTTATTAGTTCTTACTCAATGCCCTGTATAGTGCTATGGAGGTCAGCAGCGATGCCATCGAGAGTATCGTCGACACCATGCCCGTCCAGAAGGTTATCTCGTTGCGCATCGTGCCGCCGTTCACGCCGTCGGTGATGATGAAATCGTTCTGATGCAGCATGAAGAAGGGGTCGTTGAACACATCCGACGAGCGCGGGTCAAGGTAGCGCATCACCATCTTGCCGTTCACCTCGCGCATCACGGCGATGCGGTCGCGCGGCGTGAAGTTGTCGAGGCCGCCGCTCAACGCCAACGCCTCGAGGAAGGTGCAGCGCTCGTTCGGCACATTGATTACCTTGCCGCCGCCAGCACCTATGAAGAATATCTTGAAGGTGTTGAAGCGCACCACGACGAAGGGGTCGTCGAGGTACCCACCGCGCGTCAGCCGCGCGATGATGGTGTCTTGCAGCTGCAGACGCGTCAACCCGGCCACATGCATCTTGCCCAGCACCGGGAAGTCAATGTTGCCGTCCACATCCACAAGGTAGCCACCCTTGGTGTCTCGCACCACGTTGAACGGAGCCACAAGCTCCTGGTTCGGCTGCGCACTCGACACGACGATGCTCAGGTCGTCGTAGGGTGTTATACGGGCCTCGAAGCGGTCTTCGAGCTGTATCTGGCTACCATGCGTCATGTCCTGCAGGTAGTTGACGCGTCTGGGGGTGACGCACGACGCCAACGTCATTATCGCCACCCCTAACGCAATCGCTTTAACAATTTTCAAGCGCATCTTCTCTGATTTTTCACTTTATTAGCCGAGTCTCTTGAACTGGCAGGTGAAGTGGCGCATCAGCTCAGCCTCCCAGGTGATCTCAAGACCGCGTTTGATGCTGTCGCGACGGTCGTAGACGTTCTTCAGGGCTGCAGCGATGACGTCCATGTGGTTGTTGGTGTACACTCGACGCGGGATGCAGAGGCGCACGAAGTCGTTGCCGCCGAAGCGGTTCTCGCGGGTCACAGGGTCGCGGTCGGCCAGCACATAGCCGATCTCGCAGGCGCGGATACCGGCCTCGAGGTACAGCTCGCAGGTCAGCGTCTGGGCGGGGAACTCCTCCTTCGGTATGTTGGTCAGCACCTTGTCGGCGTCGACGAAGATGGCGTGGCCACCGGCGGGACGCTGGTAGGGGATGCCGTACTCGTCGAGCTTGGCGGCCAGGTAGTGGACCTGCTTGATGCGGGTCTCGACCATCTCAAACTCAATGTTCTCCTTCAGACCGACGGCCAGAGCGTCCATATCGCGGCCGTTCATACCGCCGTAGGTGAGGAAGCCCTCGAAGGGGATGCAGAACATCTTGGCACCCTCGTACCACTCCTGCTTGTTGGTGGCGATGAAGCCGCCCATGTTCACCAAGCCGTCCTTCTTGGCGCTCATGGTCATGCTGTCGGCATAGCTGAACATCTCCTTGCAGATCTCACGCAGGGTCTTGTTCTCGTAGCCTTTCTCACGGGTCTTGATGAAATAGGCGTTCTCGATGAAACGGGCGCTGTCCACGTTCACCGGCACACCGTACTTGTGGCAGAGCTCGCAGGTCTCGCGGATATTCTGCATCGAGACGGGCTGGCCGCCGACGGTGTTGTTGGTGACGGTGAGCACTATGAAGGGCACATTGCCCTTGTTCTCTTTCAGTATCTTCTCAAGCTTCTCCAAGTCGACATTGCCTTTGAAGGGCACCTCAAGCTGGGTGTCGTAGGCCTCCTTGACGGTCACGTCGATGGCGAAAGCCTTGCGGCTCTCGATGTGGCCCTTGGTGGTATCAAAGTGGGCGTTGCCGGGAATGATGTTGCCGGGCTTCACCAGGTAGCTGAACAGCACATTCTCGGCTGCACGGCCCTGGTGGGTCGGGATGACATACTCGAAGCCCGTGAGCTCCGTGATGGTGTCTTTCATGTGGTAGAACGAACGGGCGCCGCCGTAGCTCTCGTCGCCCATCATCATGGCGGCCCACTGGCGGTCGCTCATGGCGCCGGTGCCGCTGTCGGTCAGCAAGTCGATATACACATAGTCGCTCTTCAGCATGAACACATTCTGGTGGGCTTCGTTGAGCCATTTCTCACGCTGTTCGCGAGTGCTTTTCTTGATGGGTTCTACCATCTTGATTTTCCATGCTTCTGCAAAGGGAAGTTCCATAGTTTTTTTATTTTTAATTTTACGTTTTGGGTTAACTGAATATGCACGAAAACAAACTTTGCGGCCTTTTTTTACCACTTTTCAAGTCCTTCAACACATGCCGCTCCGGTATCTACAACACCACATAAACATCTCTTCTCTTGATGTTTAAGAAGAGCTTATGCAGCGTCATATTGGGGTTGTACTTCGTCATATCCAAAGCGCAAAGATACGAATATTTTTAAAATACAAGAAAAAAAGTTTCGCATACACGCACAAAAAAGATCCCCAGCGGTCCTTCGGCAATCCTTCGGCAATCCTTCGGCGATCTTTCGGCGATCCTTCGGCATTTCTTCAGTAGTTCTTCAGTGTTCTACTGAAGAACTGCCATACCGGAACGCTACTGGTGCGCCGCCGCACCTAAACCCGTCCTAAACCCGTCCTAAACCGCATCAAACCGCCCACAACCAAGACAAAGATTTTTGACCCACGACACAATAATCCACGCCCATGCGCGTTGTATTTGCTGTTATGCTGAAAAAGGCGCTCATATTGACGGCCTTCCTGCTGACGGCAGTCCTCGCTGCGGCACAGACACCATGCGACTCGCTAACGGTGCCTATGCACGAGGACTTCGACAGCTACGGCAACGGCGTGGAGGCGCTGCCAGCCTGCTGGGTGGCACAGCGCAACTACGACATGGGCTACCCGCCCCACCTTTCGCCACAGCCCGCCCGCAGCGGCACGGCCTCGCTGGCGCTCTACCCAGGCACCATCGCCGAGAGCCACTACAGCATAGCCATCGCCCCGCCGTTGGCGGGCCTGACCTCCTTCGACGGACTCTTCCTGCGCTTCTACCTCTACTCCACCTCAACGGCGGCACGCCTCGTCGTGGGCTTCTGCGCCGACACCGGCCGCTACACACGGGCCTTCGAGCCCATCGACACCCTGCACGTCGACCAAGGCTCACGCTGGCAAGAGATGCTCATCGACCTGTCGGCCTACGGCGGCGACGGACGACGGCTGGCATTCCGCATGGAACGCGGCCTCCAACCCGACGCCACAGGGGTCTTCATCGACGACGTGCGCATAGGCAGCTGCGGCACCACCGTGCCTACGGTCTCCCATGTGGGCAGCACACAACTGACGCTGCACTTCGAACCGTTCGGCAACGGCTTGGTGGAGGTGACCTACGACGGCGACACCGTGAGCCCCGCCGTGTCGCCCCTGACGCTCACCGGCCTCACCCCCGACCGCCTCTACACCTTCGAGGTGGGCTGCTCGGGGGGCGAGAAACAGAGCGTAAGCGTGCGCACCATGGAGAGCGCTGCCATGGAACTGGCTTACTACGAGAACTTTGACGCCACCGACAGCGTGGTACCGCGCCACTGGCGCCGACCGACGGCCAACAAGCCGCAGGTGGTCGGCGGCATGCTGCGCATGATGCCCGCAGCCGACGACAGCTGCATGGCTGTGATGCCCCTGCCGGCTTGGGCGGCGCTGTCCGACCTCACCCTCGCGCTGCGCTACAACGCCACAGGCACGGCACGCCTCGTGGTGGGTGCTGTGGAGTTCCCCGAGGAGGCCGCCACATTCATAGCCATAGATACCCTGCAACCGTCAGCCACCCAGCCCGTTGTGCTGCCGCTGCACAACTACGCGGGCGTTGCCGCCTACCCCGCCCTGCTGGCCGTGGGCAGCGGCACGGTGACGGTGGACGAGCTGCGACTGGCACGCTGCCTGCTCAGCGGACAACGCGTATACAACATCACCGAGAGCGAGGCCACGCTGGCATGGGACACCCTGTTGATGGCCGACGCCGCCGCGGTACTGGTGGAATACGGCCCGGAGGGATTCACCCACGGCACAGGGACGCTCGTCACGGCGACCCAATGCCCGCTGACGCTCACCGGCCTGCCGAGCAACAGTCCCATAGACCTGTACGTATGGCCTTCGTGCGGCGATGCACCTGCGCCATGCGACCACCTCGGCTTCAGCACCTTCGCACATGCCGTAGTGCCGCCCTACTGCGAAGGTTTCGAGGGCAACGGCACCATGCCCATGGGATGGGTGGCCAACAGCGGCGCCACGATAGGGTCCGACTCCTACCAAGGCAGCCGCGCCCTGATGCTCGCGGCCGGCGGCACAGCCACCATGCCCCTGCTGGACGACGCCACACCCGACACCTGTTACCTTGAATTCTACGCCATTGGCAATGGCCGTCTCGTCGTGGGACGACGCGCCACTCCCTACGAACCGGTGACACCTACCGACACCGTCTACGGCAACGGCACCTGGCAACGCTATGTGGTGCCCGTCGTCGACGCCGCGGGCATCTGTCTGTCGTTCACCGCTTCGGCGGCATGGAGCATCGACATGCTGAGTCTGCGCACAACGGTCATAAACTCCGCTGCCGTCAGCGCCATCAGCCAGACCTCGGCACATGTGGCGTGGACCTTCCTCGACGGCGAAAGCGCCATGGTGGAATATGCTTTGCTGACGGGCAACACCAGCGACTTCAGCGCAGGTAACGGCACCGTGCTTCAGGCCGACAGCTGCCTGACCCTCACGGGCTTACAGCCCGCCTCACGCTATGCCGTGCACGTATCTCCTCTCGACGGTGGCGACATTGCTGCGTGCAGCCATATCACCTTGACGTTCACCACCTTGACACCACCACTTGAAGTGCCTTTCTGTCAAGACTTCGACGCACTAGCTGCTGGCTCCTACCCCGATGGATGGAGACGGCTGTCACAGGTGGGCACCTATCCTATCGTCAGCAGCCAGCGCAACCTTTCGGGTGGCCGCTCGCTGCTCTTCACGGCGCAGGCGGGCAAACCCACGGTGGCCATCCTGCCCGATGCCGACAGCTGCCTGCCAGCACGCACAGTAGCCTTCTGGGTCAACAGCACGACGGGCCACACCGCAGCACGGATGCTGACGGGTTACATCACCGACGTCACCAACGCTGGCACTTTCGTGGCTGTCGACACCATGACCTTCAGTCAGGCCGACAGCTGGCAGCACCACATTGCACACCTCGACAGTCTGCCGGGCCATCTGGCGCTGATGCTCGTCACCGACGGCACCACGGCGACGGCTTACCTTGAGAATATCTGTGTGGAGCCCTGCATAGCCTATAACATAAGGGTCGGCGACCTCGACAGCACCTCCGCCACGGTCTACTGGGATGCCACCGACAGTCTCGAACTGCTCTGCCGATACAACGTCAGCGGCCAGCAGCATATCGACACTCTGCGCTCGTCGCCAGCCACCATCACGGGACTTGACGGCGACAACACCTATACGCTGAACTTCGAAGCCCTCTGTGCCTGCGGCACCTCGGGGGCGGCATACTACAGAGGCTATGGCTCCACGGGCAACACAAACAACAACGGCCGTACGTCGGTGACCATAAACACGAGGCCACCGCTCTATGACGCGCCTTATTGCATCAATTTTGACAGCTACCTCACCGGCTGGACGCCATATCATTGGCGCATGCGTGGCGGTGGCGCCGTTACCGACCGTAACCTCTACCGCGGCAGCCACAGCCTGCAGCTCACGGGCGGTACACCCGTCTCGCTGCCACCCATCAGCGATGTCTCGGGCACAGTGATGAACTTCTACCTCTACGGCATGCACGAGAGTCTGCTGAGCGACACCGCCATAGTGGTGGGTGTGATGACCGACCCCGACTCGCTCAACACCTTCACGGCGGTAGACACCTTGCGTCTGACGGCCTTGGGCCGCTGGCAGCATCTGGTGGCTGATATGGCCGGGTACGGTGGCGAAGGACGTTATATCACCCTGCGTACGCCGACGGGCAGCGGCACACTCTACCTCGACGAGATGAGTGTAACCTCCTGCGCCATAGGCGAGGCAGCGACGACGGCGACAGGGAACGTGACGTGGCGGTCGTGGCACGGTGTCGACAGCGTGCTCATAGAGTATGGGCTGGCGGGCTTCACCCCCGGCGACGGCAGCGGTCAAACCGACACGGCGCGCATCGGCGGCAGCGACGGCATGCACACGCACCCCCTCACGGGTCTCGTCGAGGGCAACAACTACGACATATACCTCACACCTTTCTGCGGCTCCTCCGCCACCTGCCAGCGCCTGATGACGACAATAACGGCAGCCACAGCGACGCCTTATTGCGAAGATATGGAGGCGGCGCTTCCGGCAGGCATCCCCTTCGGCTGGGCCGTGGGACGCAGCAATAATGGCACACCTGTGATGGCGACCTTCGGCGGCAGCCAGACACTACACCTACATAGCACCGCAGGCAACGCACCGATAGCCGTAATGCCGTTGCTGGCGGTAACTGACATAGAGACTCACCAGCTAACCCTGCAGCTTCGCACCAGCAACCACAACCGTGCCCGCCTCGTGGTTGGACAGATGGCGACTCCTACCGACCCCAACACATTCACGCCACACGACACGCTGGCAGTCACAGCCACAGGGCAGTGGCAGACGCTGCAACTACCGCTTACTCGCTTCAGTGGTACCGACAATATAGCCTTCATGGCTATGGCTACGACGCAAAGCGTGGACCTCTGGATGGACGACCTCTCGGTGACGCGCGGCCTGGCACCCACAGTGGCTGTGGTGTCGGCACGCAGCGTGCTGCTGACAAACAGCGATACCGACTATTACATCGACTATGCGCCTGTGGGCACAGCTGCCGGACAAGGCACCGCGCTTCATATCACCACAGCGTCGCAGCTCATCGGCGGCCTGCAGCCGGAACAGAGCTACCGCTTCTACAGCAGCCACGACGGCACAGTTACATGCCTGGCGCCGACGGTGGTGACCATGCCGTCGGAGGAGAGCCTCCCCTACTGCCACCGTCGCGACACCGTGAGCAGCCTCATGCTGCCCGAGGTGGCCATTGACAGCCTGTGGCGCCTGCACCTCTACTTCCGCCTGCGTGGCGGCACGGCGGTAGCCGTGGGCGTGCTCTCGCAGCGCGGCGAATGGGACAGCTTCACGCCCATCGACACCGTAGAGGCACCGGCAGGCAGCTGGGGAGACATGCACGTAAGTCTGGCATCCTACGGCGGCGAAGGACGCTTCGTGGCACTGCGCACCGTTGGAGGCGGCAACGCCATCATCGACGGCCTCACGGTGTCGCCCTGCGAGCTACCAACGGTGTCGCTGACGCCCGACAACAGTGCCATGATAGAGGGTACAGGTGTTGTGGAATACGGTCCTGCAGGCTTCTCGCAAGGCACCGGCACCATGGTGGCAACGCCGGCGACGGTGACCCTCGCCAACAACACCACCTACGACTTCTACCGGCTCTGCGACAGCACCACTGCCACCTGTGCGGCACCGCAGCAGTTGACGACGGCCATTGACCGCTGTCCGCTGCCCGACAGCCTGACGGTGGCACAGCCCGGCAACGGCCGTGTGGAGCTGAGCTGGGATGCTTCCTACGGCAGTTTCTGGATAGAATACATGTATGCCGGCAGCGCAGCCGGCAGCGGCACTACAACGCACGTCACAGCACCGCCGCTGGCGTTGATACTGGACCCTGACACCGTCTACGACATCTATGTGCGCTGCGACTCGGCAGAGCTCACCGACCGCGCACCGCAGCGCGTGGCCACACTGGCTTCGTCGGCACCGCTGCCCTACTGCGAAGGCTTCGAAGAGCCTCTGGCAGGATGGCGCGTGCTGACCGACCGCAGCGGCAACTACGCCAGCATCACCACGGGCAGTGCCCACGGCGGTACGGCAAGCCTCAAAGTGAGCAACTACTTGGGGACCACCTACCTGGTGCCGCCACAGCCCGACGTCGACAGCTTGCGGCGTCTGGCGGTGACATTCTATGCACGCTTCACGGGCAGCAACGGCCACAGCCTCACCCTCGGCACCATGAGCGACGCCGGCAACCCGCAGAGCTTCGACTCGCTGGCCTCGTTCACCTCGCTACAAGGGTCCTACCATCGCTGCTTCTTCGACCTCGCCAACTACTACGGCAACGGCCACTTCATAGCGCTGCGCTTCAAGGATGACGACATTGCCTATATCGATGACCTGCAGGTGACCACCTGCGCCGCCTACGGTTTCCGCATGACGGAAATGGAGGCCGACCACGTGACCATAGAGTGGCAGCAGACGGGCACGCCGACGGTGAGCATCAGCTACCGCCCCATCGGCGACACCACGCTGACGACGGTGCACGCCACCACGTCACCCTGCCGCATCGACGGCCTCCTGCCGCTGACCAACTACGTGATATACACCACCCACAGCTGCGCCGAGAGCTGCGACAGCACGGCGGCGATGCCCATAGACACCTTCTACACCTTCACGCCGCAGGGCGGCACAGGCTGCATAGACTATACCGACCTGCATGCCGCCTACGTGACCTGCAGCTACGGCAGCTTCAGCAACCCCACAGCCGACGTCGGGGCGGTCGACAACGGCTACCTCAGCGCCAACAGCCGCCACACGGTACACTTCGACACCACCGAGCGCGACGCCCGCACCGGCGGTCTGCTGCGCACCATACCGCAGGGCGAGAAGGCCTCGGTGCGTCTCGGCAACTGGAACAGCGGCGGCAACGCCGCTCCCGAAGCCGAAAGCATCACCTACGGCATGAACGTAGACGCCGACGACGCCGACCTGCTGGTGCTGCGCTATGCCGCCGTACTCCAAGACCCTGAGCACTCGCCGTCGCTGCAGCCTCGCTTCCGTCTGGAGATACTCAACCAGTACGGCCAGCCCATAGACTCCTGCTCGGTGGCCGACTTCATAGCCAACGCCGCCCTCGGCTGGAACCAGGCCCCCAACGAGGTGCTGTGGAAAGACTGGACCACCGTGGGTATAGACCTCACACCCTACAACGGCCAGACCATCTTCGTGCGCCTCACCACACGCGACTGCGGCGAGGGCAGCCACTTCGGCTACGCCTACTTCACCCTGCGCTGCGGCTCACGACGCATGCAGACCGAGGGGTGCAGCACGGTGCCCAACAACCGCTTCACGGTGCCCACAGGCTTCTCCTACCGCTGGTACACATCGGCCGACACCACAGCCACCATCTCCGACTCAGCCAGCATCTGGGTGCGCAGCGACAACAGCATCACCTACTTCTGCCAGCTCTCGTTCATCGACAACCCACAGTGCCACTTCACCATGAGCGCCTTCGCCGGCGCACGCTACCCCTTGGCGCTCTTCGACACAACACTCACGGTTGAAAACTGCCAGTTCGACCTGCAGCTCACCAACCGCAGCACCATCAGCGGCGACGGCGTGACGCCGCTGGGTACCGGCGAGCCCGTGGAGACCTTCCGCTGGCTGCTGCCCGACAGCACCGAGAGCTCGGCGACGGCTCCCAGCGTGCACCTCGCCGACACCGGCGACGTGCTCATCACCCTCATAGCAGGCATCGCCAACAACCAATGCATAGACACCCTGCGGCGCACCATCAACGTGCAACGCCCCTACCCCGCCACCGCCATCGACGGCCGCAACGACCGTTGCCGCAACGACGGCACAGACACCCTGCGGGTACTCAACGCCACCTCCTACGGATGGCTGGACGGCGCCTTCGGAAGGGCGGCGACGATAGACAGCAACGACGTGATACTGACAGGCTTCACCTCGGCCGACACCACCCTGACGTGCTTCACCGTCGACTCCAACGGCTGCCGCGATACCCTGCGGCACACCGTCAGCGTGCACCCCACCTACTACCGCCACTACAGCGACTCCGTATGCTCGTCGGACCTCACCTACGCGTGGCTCGACACCACAGTAGGCTTCACTTCCAGCCAGTCGGACATCACCGCCAACCTCTACCGCCACACACAGCACGGCTGCGACAGCACCATGACCCTGAGCCTGCACCTGTGGCCTTCCTACTACCACCAGCCCGTCGACTCCATCTGCGACGACGCATCACGCCCCTTCTTCGACACCGTGCTCAACACCACAGGCCACTACACCCACCACGACACCACGACGTTGGGGTGCGACAGCGTGGTCACCCTCGCACTCACCGTCATGCCTAGACGCTTCACCACCGACCGGCAGGAGGTCTGCGACTCGCTGCGTTGGATAGACGGTACACTCTACACCGCCGACACCACAGGCGTCGACGACACCCTGCACACCACCTTCGGCTGCGACAGCATCGTGACGCTCAACCTCACGGTAAACAGCTCATACTATAATATATACTACGACACCTTCTGCGCCACCTCACTCTACTTCTTCCGAGGCAACGTCTACACCCAGAGCGGCATCTATGCCGACACGCTGCAGACGATACGCGGCTGCGACAGCGTGCTGGCCGTGGGGCTGACACGCCTCGAGGTGCCGCAGCTCGGCGTGGACACTATATACCATTGCGACGCCCTGAGCTACAGCCTCGTGGCGCACTCGTCGGTACCCTACCTGCTGTGGACAGCCGACACCAACGACACGCTGCTCGACAGCCAGCGCCATAGCGGCACGCTGACCGTAGCGCCCACAACGACAACAACCTATACCCTATTCACCGACTACGCCGACAGGCCCATGTGCCCGGCAAGCACACAGGTGACCCTCAACCCTCTCACGCGCCCGACGGCAAAGATGCACGTGACGCCGGCACAGCTGACGCCGCAGAGCCTAACCTTCGAGGCAAGGGACATCAGCCCAGCTGGTTACGCATCGCGTGCGTGGTTTATCGACAGCGTCGAGCAGCCCACCAGAGCCTACACTCTCTACGGCGAGGCGACGGACGAGGCCGACACCGTGGAGGTGTGGCTCGTCGTCTATGATGGCCATTGCAGCGACACCGCCATAGCCCTGCTGCCCATACGGCGCAGCGACCTCATCATGCCCAACGCCTTCATGCCGGGCGTAGAGGGCAACGAGCGCTTCACGGTGGCCGGACTCAACATATCGGGCTATGAGATAAGCATCTACGACCGACGCGGCATGATGGTGTACCACAGCGAGGACATCGGCCAAGGGTGGGACGGACGCAACATGCGCGGCGAACCCTGCCCCCCAGGCAACTACATCTACCACCTGCGCTACTCCACCACCTACCGGCCGTCGTCCTACCAGAAGGTCATAGGCTCCGTGCTCCTCATCCGTTAGCCTTATTTCATTGGACATTATGCGGCACCGCACCACACGGGCGCCCCTTCGCCCTCTTCATGCCTTCTTCATGCCGTTTACTAGCCGTTTAGTAGCCGTTCAGCCGTTTGTCCGGAGCCTCTTCGGAGTCCCTATGTCAGTTCTTCAGTAGTTCTTCAGTATAACACTGAAGAACTGCCATACCGGCTCCGTAGGAACTCCGAGGAGAAAAGGAGGCGGCGAGAGAAGGGGAAATAAATAACTTTTTTGTGCCATGTTTGAAAAAAAGTGTATATTTGCATTTTTCTCATAGCGCGCTCGAACGTATAAAAAATTAAATAACAACTACGTGCGCGAAATGCGAATATATAAAATATCATCCACAAGGGAGAACATTATATTAAGGCAATCGTAAAAATGATCAAAACTGCCACAACTGAAAACAAACTAATGCGACGCAAAGCGCTCACATTACTCTTGACGATGCTCATGCCGCTGACTATCTGGGCACAAACAACTGA